>NZ_JBVJKQ010000008.1:0-137316 GCF_055585205.1 Streptosporangium sp. NPDC053982 | reverse complement strand
ACGCGCAGCGTCGCAATGAGAAACGAAAGCCCAGGTCGGAGAACCGACCTGGGCTTCGCTGTCTGTGCGCCGCCAGGGACTCGAACCCCGGACCCGCTGATTAAGAGTCAGCTGCTCTAACCAACTGAGCTAGCGGCGCTTGCGACGGACGTAACTGTAGCAGCAGCCACGGGGCCAACGCACATCAACCGGGAGGGGGCGGACGGTACGGCCCGCCGTACGGATGACCAGGCCGGAGGGCGTCATCCGGTCCGGACCGGGGCTTTCGGTGAGGGGGGAGGCCGGGCGGTCCCCCGGCCGCCCGGTCTCCCGTCGAAGAAGCCGGGGTCCGGCGGTCGTCCGACCGCCGGACCCCGGCAGAGCGAAGGCCGGACAGCCCCCCAACTGTCCGGCCTTCTGTCGGCCGGGCGGGCAGTCCCCCAACTGCGCGAGCCCAGCCTCCTCGCGGGCCTCTCCTTCGTCTCCCCCAAGACTCCGGCGGCTCCGCTCGGGGACGCGATCCCCCTCGCGTCCTTATCCGGTGAAAAGTCTCTGCAACGCTCCCCCCGGGCTTCGCAGAACCCCTTGACCTGCTACAACAGTACAGAATCGAACGTAAGAAGCACGTCATACGCGGGTCGTTTTTGGGCCTACATCCATACTTGACCCGGTATAGCCGAACGGGTGCGCCCGCCCTCCGGCGGAGCGCTCGGCCACCCGCCGGAGAGCCCCCGCGACGCGGGGATCCCCGGCGTGGAGACGGCACGGGGACGGACCGTCAGGCGGGCGGTTCGAGGACGAGGGCCCGTCAGGCGAGCGGGTCAGGCAGAGAGCCCATCAGGCAGGCGGTTCGAGCACGGGGGCCCGTCAGGCGGGCAGTTCGAGGATGACCTCGCTCTTCTCCCGCAGTGCCCGGCTCACCGTGCAGTACCTGTCCTCGACGCGCCGGGCCACCGCACGGAAGACCTCGTCGGCCTTCTCGTCACCCTCGGGCAGCTCCACGTCGTAGGTGATGGTGATCGGCCCGAGCAGCGTGGGCTCGACCTTCTCCGCCTGGACGGTCATGGCCAGCCGGACCAGGCGGTGGCCGCGCTGGGCGGTGAGCGGCTCCACGGTGACGATGTTGCAGCCGCCGAGTGCGGCGAGCAGCAGCTCGACCGGGGTGAAGACCCCCTGCTCGTCGGCGCCGCCCATGGCGACCTCCGCCCCGCGATCGTTGCGGGCCACGAACCCGTCGTCGGTCCGCTCCACACTGACCTGCGCCATGGCGCACCTCCCCGGTTACGCCGCTCACCCTACCGAAACGGGCCGGGGGTGCGGGCCCCGGATCCGGAACCCGGACTCCGAACCCAGCCTCCGTTCCGTGGTTCGTCCCGCCTGCCTCGGTCGAGCGGGCGGGACGAACCACGGAACAGAACCTAGGCTTCGGGGTGCCTGGTCAGGTACTCGATGTAGAACGGGCGCAGCGCCTCCCCCAGCTCGCCCTCGCCGGCGGCCACCGCGTCGCTGAGCAGGGCCGAGACCCGGCTGAGCTCGTTGGCCGTCTCCTCCTCGTTGCCCGTGGACGCCTCCGCCGCCGGAATCACCTTGAGCAGCTCCCACAGGAACGCGAGATCCCCGTGGTGAACCGCGTAGCGGACCGCGCGGTCGTGCAGTTCCCGGGCCGGCAACGCCTCCAACTCGTCCGTTTCCAACCGTCCCACCTCCTCACCGCGCCTTCTGCCCTCCGATCACACTGATCATGCGTGGTCGGCCGCCAGGCGGACGATCATCTTGCCGACGTTGGCGCCGCCCAGCATGTCGATGAAGGCCCGGGGGGCGTTCTCCAAGCCGTCGACGACCGTCTCCCGGAAGGTGAGCCGGCCCTCCGCCAGCCACGGTCCCATCTCGGCGAGCATGTCGCCCATGCGGCCGGAGTGGTCGCCGACGATGAACCCGCGCAGGGTGAGCCGCTTGCCGACGGCGAGGAAGAGGTTCCGCGGCCCCGGAGGCGGTTCGGGGGCGTTGTAGGCGGAGATCGCCCCGCACATCGCGACCCTGCCGTGCGTGTGGAGCGCGCCGATGGCGGCCTCCAGGTGGTCGCCGCCGACGTTGTCGAAGTAGACGTCGACGCCGTCGGGGGCCGCCCGCGCGAGCAGGTCGTGGACCCGGCCCTTCTTGTAGTTGAAGGCGTCGTCGAACCCGAGCTCCTCGATCAGGTAGGCGACCTTCTCGTCCGAGCCCGCGCTGCCCACCACCCGGGAGGCCCCCTTGAGACGGGCGATCTGCCCGACCAGGCTGCCCACGGCCCCCGCCGCGCCGGAGACGAACACCGCGTCGCCCTCCTTGAAGGAGGCGATGTCGAGCAGGCCGACATAGGCGGTGAGGCCGGGCATGCCGAGCACACCGAGGTAGGCCGACAGCGGGATCCCCGGCGCCGGATCGAGCCGGCGGGCCTGCCCGGCGTCGAGGACGGCGTGCTCGCGCCAGCCGTACCCGTGCAGGACGAGGTCGCCGCGCGTCAGACCGGCGGTCCGCGACTCCACGACCTCGCCGACCGCGCCGCCCTCCAGGGCCTTGCCGAGCTCGAACGGCGGGACGTAGGACTCGCCCTCGTTCATCCGGCCCCGCATGTACGGATCGACGCTCATGAAGAGGTTGCGGACGAGGATCTGACCGTCGCGCACGTCGGGCGGCCCGGCGTCGGCCATCTCGAAGTCGTCCTCGGTCGGCCACCCCGAGGGCCGCGAGGCGAGCCGGATCTCACGGAATGTCGTGCCGCCCGCGAACCGCGGGCCGCCGGACGTCTGGTCTGCCATGGTGAAGCCCCCTCGGCCTTCGTGTCCGTTCACCGGAGACGTTCCGCATCCGGCGAACGGGACCATCCCCACATCCGGGCGGATCTCTCACCCTGTGACCGAACACACCGCCCCGGGCTGCGGCGACGCCCGTTCCCCGTGGGTGACACCCCCGTGGCGGCGCCGCCGTGACCACCGCCGCGGGCGCGAAGTGGCTAGGGTCCGGGTAGGCCCGCGCGGCGGGCCTACCGTCCGTCCGACTCTCCTGCGAGGATGCCCAGGCGTGAGAATCATCATCAAGATCGTGGCCGTGGCGGCCGCCCTGTGGGTGGCCACCCAACTCGTGCACGGCATCAAGGTGTCCGCCTCCACCACAGCCGCGGAGATCGGCACGCTGCTCGCGGTCGCCCTGGTCTTCGGCGTCGTCAACGCGGTCCTCAAGCCGATCATCAAGACCGTCGGCTGTGCCTTCTACGTGCTCACCCTCGGGTTGTTCGCCCTGGTGGTCAACGCCGGCCTGCTGCTGCTCACGAGCTGGCTCGCCAAGCAGTTCCACCTGGCCTTCCACGTGAGCGGGTTCTGGGCGGCGTTCTGGGGCGCGATCATCATCGGCCTGGTGAGCTGGCTGCTGGACCTGGTGCTCGGCGACTGAGCCGCTCGCGGCGGGCGGGGCTCAGCCGACCGAGCCCCGCCCGCGGAGCTGGGGTGACTGGACGATGCGCCGGTGGCGGCTCTCGCCGTCCGCCGCGTCCACGACCGTGCCGACGGCGGCCCGGACGATGCGGTCGATGTCCCAGTCGACGGTGGTCAGCGGCGGGGTGAGCAGCCCCGACATCGGGTGGTCGTCGTAGCCCATCACCGAGACGTCGAGCGGGATGCGCAGGCCGTCCGCGACGGAGGCGGCGTAGACGCCGTAGGCGATCGAGTCGGAGAAGCAGAAGAACGCCCGGTGCCCGGCGGCGAGCGCGCTCCGGGCGACTCCGGTGGCGGCGGCCGGGGACTGCGGTGCGGTGATCACTTCGATGTCCAGCGCCAGCCGTTCGGCCTCGGCCAGGACGTGCACGTCGGCGGGGCGGTCGGGGGTGCTGGCCCGGGTTGGGGTGAGGACCGCCAGCCGCCGGTGCCCCCGGTCGCGCAGGTGCTCCAGTGCCAGGGTCACCCCCGCGCGGTTGTCGAAGACGACCTCCCCCGCCGTACGGGCCCCGGCCAGCGCGTCGCCGATCGACACCACCGGCAGGCTCTCGCACAGTTCGGCCCAGAACGGCGCGGCCGGATCGACCGGCTGCACGATCAGGGCGTCCACCCGCTGGTCCCGGAGCTGCCGGGCCAGCGTGCGCTCCCGCGCCGGGTCGCCCGCGGCGTCGAGGATCAGCGCGTAGCGGTCGTTGTCCTTCAGCGCCCGGCCGATGCCGACGGCCAGGGCCTGCTGCCAGAGGTCCTCCAGGGATCCGCAGAGCAGGCCGATCATCCCGGTCCGGCCGCTGGCCAGCGCGCGGGCGATGGGGTCGGCCTCGTAGCCGAGCTCGGCGGCGGCCCGCCGTACCCGCTCGATGGTCTCGCCGGACACCTGCATCCCGCGCAGAGCGTACGAGACCGAGGCAGGGGACAGGCCGGTGGCCTTCGCCACCTCACGTATCGTCGCTCGTTTCCGTGGCTGGGGCACCAGCCCAGGGTATGTCGCGGTCCGCCCCGGCAGGGGTCTCCCGCGCGGTATTCCGCTGTTTCAGCCTGTCACCTGGGGCGGTCCGACACGCCATCGCAAGAACGAGGATGCGGGCCGCCCAATTACCTGTATTCTAGGTAGGGAATAACAGAAGGGAGGTTCCGATGACCGTTGACGTGCACCAGCACCTGTGGACACCCGCGTTCACCGACGCGCTCCGACGCCGTACGGCCGCGCCGCGCCTCGACGGCTGGACGCTCCACCTGGACGGCGAGCCTCCCTACGAGGTGAACCCCGCCGACCACGACCCGGCCACGCGCCTGGCCGCCGACCCCGGCCTCGACCTGGCGCTGGTCTCGCTGTCCAGCCCGCTCGGCGTGGAGTCGCTGCCGCCCGAGGACGCCTGGCCGATCATCGACGCCTACCACGAGGACGCCCTCGCCCTGCCCGCCCCCTTCGGCGCCTGGGCCGCGACCTGCCTGAGCGACATCGACCCCGGCGCGCTCGCCGGAGCCCTCGACCGGGGGGCGGCCGGGCTCCAGCTGCCCGCCACGGCCGTGGGAGACGCCGCCGGCCTGGCGCGGGTCGCCCCGCTGCTCGACGTGCTCGCCGAGCGGGACCTGCCGCTCTTCGTGCACCCGGGCCCGGCCGCGCCCGCCGTACCGGCGGCGGGCCCCGGGGCGCCCGCCGCGCCCGGGTGGTGGCCGGCCGTCGTGCCGTACGTGCAGCAGATGCACGCCGCCTGGTTCGCCTTCGCCGCCTTCGGCCGCCCCCGCCACCCCGGACTGCGCGTCTGCTTCGCGCTGCTGGCGGGCCTGGCACCGCTCCACTCCGAGCGGCTGGCCCGCCGGGGCGGCGACGGCCGGGGAGAGGTGGACCGCGACGTGTTCCTGGAGACCTCCTCCTACGGCCCGCGCGCCATCGACGCGATCGTGCGCGAGCTCGGTATCGACGTGGTGGTCAACGGTTCCGACCGTCCCTACGCCGAGGCCCCCGACCCCGCACTCGGCGAGGCCGCCCGGCACGCCGTCACGGTGGTCAATCCCAACCGCCTGCTGAACCGGAAGGAGACCGGAAGATGAACCAGGTGATCGCCCCGGCCCGGGAGCGGCACGCGCTCCCCCAGGGGCCGGGCACGGACGGCACGGGCGGCACGGGCTACGAGAGCCTGCCCGCGCGCCCCCTCGACCGGCGCGAGCTGCGCACCCTCGTCGAGGAGCTGGCCGCCGACCCGTCGCGCTGGGAGCGTCAGGTGGACTTCCCCGCCGAGGGGGGCCGCCACTACGCCTCGCTGCACCGCGACTCGCACGTCGACGTCTGGCTGCTGTGCTGGCGGCCCGGGGACGACACCGGCTGGCACGACCACGACATCTCCTCCGGGGCCGTCAGCGTGGTGGCCGGGGCGCTGCGGGAGTGCAACCCCAGGATCGGCGGCGAGCACGTGGAGACGCTGATCGAGGCCGGGGAGTCGTTCTCGTTCGGTCCCGACCACATCCACCGGCTGAGCGGGGCGGCGGAGGGCAGCGTGTCGATCCACGCCTACTCCCCGCCGCTGTGGCGTCTCGGGCAGTACTCGATCGACGAGGGCGGGGTCATGCGCCGCGTCTCGGTGAGCTACGCCGATGAGCTGCGGCCCGTGGACCCGTCGGAGGAGCCGCCGGGGACGCCGGACGCGCCGGACGTGCCGGACGTGCCGGACGTGCCGGTCGGCGAGGCCGTCCCCGTCTGACGTGGCCGGCCCCCACGGGGCCGGCCCGGCCGATGGGGCCGGTTCCCGGGCGGGGCGCGTCTAGCGGGGACCGCCGTTCCCGGCCGTTCCGCCGTTTCCGCCGTTTCCGGTCGCGCCACCGCCCTGGCCCGCGCCGCCGCCCCGGCCGCCCGCTCCGCGGGTGGCCATGACCGCGTGCTCCTCCTCCTCGTGCCTGCGGTACTCCTCGTGGCTCTCCTCCAGCGGCACCTTCTCGCCGCCGTAGGCCCGGCTCATCCTGGCCCGGAGTCTGCCGAGCCGGCCGCGCAGCTCCTCGGGCGGGACCGCGCCCTCCCCGTCGCCGTTCCCGTGACCGTTCCCGTGGCCGTCTCCGGCCCCGTGCAGGACCGGGATCAGTTCCTTGCCGCGGACCCGGTCCTCGAGGTCCGGGGTCGGCGGAGCGTGCACCTCGACGTACTCGCCGTTGGGCAGCCGCTTGATGACTCCGGCCTCCACGCCGTGGGCGAGGATCTGGGAGTCGCGGCGCTGCAGGCCGATGCAGATCCGGTAGGTGACGAGGTACGCGAGAGCCGGCCCCAGGAAGATCAGGACGCGGCCGATGTAGATCAGGTCGTTCATCGAGAAGTGGAAGTACGCGGCGATCACGTCGTTGGAGGCGGCCAGCCACAGGATGCCGTAGAAGGTGACCGCCGCCATGCCGATCGAGGTGCGGTGCGGGTTGTTGCGGGGCCGGTCGGCGATGTGGTGCTCGCTGCGGTCGCCGGTGACCCACCGTTCCAGGAACGGATAGAGGACCAGGCCCAGCACGATGATCATGAGCGGGACCAGCGCCGGGATCAGCACGCTCAGCGTCAGCGTGTAGCCGGCGAAGTCGATCTCCCAGCCGGGCATCAGCCGGAGCGCGCCGTCCAGGAACCCCATGTAGAAGTCGGGCTGGGTGCCGGCCGAGATGTTCGCCGGGTTGTAGGGGCCGAACAGCCAGATCGGGTTGATCTGCGCGAAGCCGCCCAGCAGCGCGACGGTGGCGAAGGCGAACATGAAGTACGCGCCCGACTTGATCATGAAGGCGGGCCAGAACGGCGAGCCCACCACGTTCATGTTCGTGCGGCCCTTGCCCGGCATCTGGGTGTGCTTCTGCACCCACATCAGGATGAGGTGGGCGGTGATCAGCGCCAGCAGCACACCCGGGATGAGCAGGATGTGCAGCGAGTAGAACCGGGCGACGATGTCCTCACCCGGGAACTCCCCGCCGAAGAGCAGGAAGGTGGACCAGGTGCCCACGATCGGGATCATCTGGGCGATGCCCGCGGTGATCCTCAGGCCGGCGCCGGACAGCAGGTCGTCGGGCAGGGAGTAGCCGGTCAGGCCCTCGGCGAGGGTGATCAGCAGCAGGGCGACGCCGATCAGCCAGTTCAGCTCGCGCGGCTTGCGGTAGGCGCCGGTGAAGAACACGCGGAGCATGTGGATCATCAGGCCGCCGATGAACAGCAGGGCCGCCCAGTGGTGCATCTGCCGCATCAGCAGGCCGCCGCGCACGTCGAAGCTGATGTTCAGCGTCGAGGCGTACGCCTCGGACATCATGACGCCCTTGAGCGGCTCGTAGGAGCCGGTGTAGGCGAGTTCCTGCATGCTGGGTCTGAAGAAGAACGTCAGGAACGTGCCGGTCAGCAGCAGGATGACGAACGTGTAGAGGGCGATCTCCCCCAGAAGGAAAGACCAGTGGTCAGGAAAGATCTTCCGTAGGTTCCGCCGGAGGAAGTTCCCCGCCCCCAGGCGATCGTCCAGGAAGCTGCTCGTGCTCGCTATGGGCTTCGGAACGGTTCCGCTGCTCACGCGTGGCCTCCGTTCTCAGGGCCTCGGCTCCGGCACGATCCGGCGCCCGGTGACCGGACCGGGGTGTACGGCGGAGCACGCCGTCGCCGACCAGGTCCTTCCATCATCCACAGCGGGTTACAAACGAACGTAAAGTCGGAAACCACGCAATACGCACGAAATGCCTAGAACTTATTCACCGGTCGGGTACGGGGCACCGGACGGGCCATCCGCACGGCAGGCGACGGCAGGGCCTTTGCCGCCCCTATACGTTCCCGGCCTGCTCCGTCACCCCTCCCGGATGACGCGGCGACGCCCGGTCGCCCGGACGGCGGTCAGGCGGGCTCCGGGCTCAGGTGACGGTGAAGCGCGAGCGAGCAGCCGATGACCGCGACCCCCGCCAGGACGATCGCCAGGTGCGGCGCGGTCGCCTCGGCCACCGCGCCCGCCAGGGCGGCGGCCAGCGCCTGACCGGTCATCGCTCCCGCACCCGCCAGGCCGAACGCCTGTCCGGCGACCGCTTCGGGCACCGCCGCCACGAACCGACGTTGCAGCCCGAGCGCGTAGGAGCCGCCGGCCATCGTGGCCAGCAGGACGAGGAGCGCGGCCACCGCGAGTCCCGGCCGGAGGACGAAACCGAGCAGCGGAACACCCGCCAGGGCCGCGAGCGGCAGTGCCAGGCGTTCCCGGCCGGACGGGGAGGTCAGCCGTCCCACCGCGAGGTTGCCGGCCGCCAGCCCGGCCGAGGCCGCGGCGAGCGCCACCCCGGCCGCGTCGCCGAGGTAGGGGACGAGCACCGCCTCGGCCGCCGTCACGAACGACACCGGCAGCCACTGGGCGAGCAGCAGCCCGCGCACCCGGGGGTCCGCCAGCAGCGCCCGGTTGACGCGCAGCGTCTCCCGCACGGCCCCGCCCCCCGCTCCCCGAGCCCGCGCGCCGGCCCCGCCCTCTTCTCCGCCCTGAGCCCGCGCACCGCCCGTGCCCTCGCGTCCGTCCCCGTCCTGAGCCCGCGCGCCGGCCCCGTCCTCACCCCGGACCCGCACGCCTCCGCCCCCGGCACGGGCCGGTACGTCCGGCAGGCCGAGCCGGAGCAGCACGGCGGCCACGGCGGACAGTCCCGCGGTGGCGGCCAGCGCGCCCGCGGGGCCGGCCGCGGCCAGCACGCCGCCGCCGGCCGCCAGCCCGGCGATCTGCCCGCCCGCGGCCGTCACCGACAGCACGGACCTGCCCAGGACGAACGCGTCCCCGGGCAGCAACGCGGGCAGCAGGGCGTTGCGGGACGCCATGAAGACCGGCGAGAACAGGCCACCGGCCAGTACCAGCGCCAGCATCGCCCAGACGGGCAGCCCGGCGAAGGCCAGCAGCAGGCAGGTCACCGCCCGGACCAGCTCACCGACGATCATCAGCGTGCGGGGCCGGACGCGGTCGGCCAGGGAGAGCAGGAACGTCCCGCCGACGACGTACGGCAGGAAACCCAGCATGTAGGCCGCGGCCGACAGCCCGGGCGAGCCGGTCCTCGCGTACACCAGCGCCGACAGGGCCAGCGCCTTGACCTGGTCCCCGGCGATCAGGAGGGCGAAGCTCGCGAACAGCGTCCGGAACTCGGCGACGGCGAAGAGCTCTCTGTAGGTCGCGGCCCGTTCCCGCGAGGTGATCGTCATGTCCGTCAGGGTGGGGCGTCCCGCCGCCCGGGGATAGGCTTTCGGAAATCGCCGAAAGATCGCCGGGCGGCCCGCCGCGCCGGGACCGTCAGGGAGACGTCATGGCCATCAGGATCGAGGTCAGCCCGGGAGACGTCGTGGCCGCCAGGTTCGCCGTCTCCCCGCTCATCGTCACCAAGCTCGCCCTGTGGGTGCTGTCCGGCAGGAAGCAGGCCGGGATCTGGCGGGCCTGGGCGGACCGGCAGCGGAAGCCGTACGAGAGGTTGCGGGCCGAGCGGCCGGGGCTCGGGGCGATGGTGGCGCTGTTCCGCGACCGGAGTTACAACGTCGACTTCGCCGCGCCGCCGCCGGCCGGGGTGGGCACCCCGTTCGAGGCGGAGCTCGCGGTGGTGCGCGCCACCTCCGCGGCCCAGGCGCACCGGGAGATCGCCAGGAACCTGGACGGCATGCCCCGGCCGCCGGCCGCCGTGCTGGACGTCCTGTCCTCGCCCGACGTGGTGACGCTCTTCGCCGACGCGCTCCAGGCCCTCTGGGAGGAGATCGTCGCCCCCGCGTGGCCCCGCTTCCACGCGATCCTGGAACGCGACGTGATCCAGCGGTCCGGCCGCCTGGCGACGTACGGCTGGGCGGCGGCGCTCGCCGACCTCAGCCCGCGGGTGCGCTGGCATCCCGACGGGGTGATCGAGGTGCGGGCGGAGAGCCCCGGCGAGACCCGCCGGCTCGGCGGGCGCGGCCTGCTGTTCGTGCCCTCCCCCTTCCCGTCCGGGGTGGGCTCCTACCTGGAGGACGCCTGGCCGTACGCGATCTCCTATCCGGCACGCGGGGCCGGGATCCCGCACGAGGCGCCGGACGGCCTGACCGGGCTGATCGGCCGGACCAGGGCGCGGGTCCTGCTGGAGCTGGCCGTCCCGGCCACCACCAGCCATCTCGTCGCACTGCTCGGCCTGGGACTGGGAACCGTCGGCGACCACCTGGGCGCACTGCGGCGCGCGGGCCTGGTGGCCCGGTGCCGTACCGGCCGCGCCGTGCTCTACCACCGCACGGCGCTCGGCGACGCGCTGGTCAGCCCTTCGGTGCCCCCGCCATGAGACCGGGCGCGAAGAACCGCCCGGCAGGACGCATGGCCGCCGGAACGGACCCGCCGGGACGGCGGGCGGGTGACGGGAAGGGTGTGGGGGCCCCGCCCCGCCGCGGGACCCCCACCAGGCGCGCCTCAGGGGCCGCGCCGCCCGCCTGTGTCGTGGCGGGCCGCGCCGTTCACCCCTGGACGCGCTGGATCGCGCCGTCGGGCAGTGCCATCACGGTGACGCCGAAGTCGTGGACGGTCGCCGACAGCTCCTCGGGGGAGAGGCCGGGGGCCACCACGACCAGCGCGCCGCGCATGAGCGCCAGGCCGATCAGCGTGGTCATGGCCAGGACGCAGGTCAGGGACCACGTCACCAGCAGGACGTCCGACTTCTCCAGGACCACGAGCCGGTCGAGGACGTGCATCCGGCCGATGAGGTCCTCGTGGGTGAAGACCCCGGCGTCCTGGGTCAGCAGGGCGGGCTGGACCGACGGGTCGAGCAGGGGCAGCGGCCCGGGCTCCAGCAGCAGCAGGTCGGCGAAGTCGACGGTGTCCCGCGCCTGACCGAACGTGATCACCTGCCGGACCCTGGACGCCTCAGCCGCCCGCAGCGACGCCTCCGCCAGCCCGGGGGTCGTGATGAGCAGCCGGGCGTCCCACCGGGCCAGCAGCGTGCCGACCTCCCCGCTTCCGGGGTCGACGGGGGCCGCCACGCCCCCCGCCGCGATGACGGTGTGCACCGCGAGGGTCTGCGCCGCGGCGTCACCGACGTGGATCCCGGCCACCTGACGCCTGCGGGCGCCCCGCCGGACCAGACCGGAGGCGCCCAGCGTCACCTCGCCGGCCAGGCGGCGGTAGCCGTACACGACTCCGGCGCCGAGGTCGATCAGCGCGGGCCGGTCACCCCGTTCGTACGCGCGACCGAACACCGCCTCGGTGACGGTTCCCCTGATGGAGGAGGAGGTCGGTCTCATGGCGCCGACCGTAAGGCCGCTCTGACGGCCGGGGCATCGTTCGATGTATGTAGATGAGTGTGTATTCGAGATCGTCCTTTCCGGGGGTGCGGGCCCGAGCCCTGCGCGGCTCGGACCCGCTGTCGCGTGCCCCGTGGCCCCGAAGTCCCCACCCCTCCGAGGAGACCTCGGCCGACGGGCGGGACACGCGACGCCTCCGGTGTGCCCGGCCGTGACGCCGGGGATGGTGTGGGCCCGCCGCGTCCGCGGCCCTCGCCCCGGGCGGGACGGCGCGGAAGGCCGGCGTCACCGGCCGAACACGAGGGAAACGTACGGCGGACACCCGGGGCCGCACATGCGCCGAACTGCGTATCCCGAGGTGTAGCCGTACGGCCGCCGGGGTGTGTAGGCCGGGCGGCCGGCGCTCCCCGCCCGCCGGAGCGCCTCAGGAGCGCCGCGTACGGCCCGGCGGCCCCGGGCCCCGATCCGCCCCTTTCCGGCCGGGGCCGCGTCCCTCGGGCGCGGCCGTGGCCCGATGACCCTTCAGGCGCGATCGTGCTCCATGACCCTTTCAGGCGTGGCCGTGCTCGATGACCCCTTCAGGCGCGGTTGTGCTCGATGACCCAGGTGGCGACCTGGGTGCGCGAGGAGAACCCCAGCTTCGCCAGGATGTTGGCCACGTGCCGGGCCGCGGTCGCCGGGCTGATCACCAGTTCGTCGGCGATGGCCTTGTTGCTCAGGCCGCGGGCCACCAGCTCGGCGATCTCCCACTCGCGGCCGGTGAGGGTGGTCAGCGGGGTGGCCGCCGGGCCCCGGGCCGCCGGCGGCGGCAACCCGGCCTGCTCGCCGTCCGGCTCATCGTCCTGGAGGGCGTAGCGGATCGCCTGCTCCTGCGTCATCTCCTGGCCGTGCGCCCAGAGCTGGGCGACGAGGGCGTCGCCCAGACGCGTGCGGGCCGGCTGGAGCAGCTCCTCCATCCGGGCGCCGAACCCCGACGGCAGGAAGGCGCCGCACATCGAGCCGCGGATCGCGGCGGAGGCGCCGGCCAGCCGTACGGCCCGGCGGTCGTCCTCCTCGGCCAGCGCGAGCTGCGCGAGCGTCTCGATCCGCCGGGCGACGCCGAGCCGCTGGCCGGTGCCCAGGCACAGCCGCAGGCTCTCCACCAGCCGGGCGCGGGCGGTCGCCAGGTCGCCCTGGGCGAGGGCTATCCGGCCCAGCCCCGACAGGCAGGTGATCGTCTGCCAGTGCGAGGTGATGTCCTGCAGCAGGTCGAGGGCCTGCTCGTAGTAGGCGCGGGCCTCGGCCAGGTCGCTGCGCAGCCAGGCGACCTGCGCCAGGCCGATGAGCGCGACCGGCTCGGCCCAGTGGTTGTCGAGCTCGTGGGCGATGGCCAGTGCCGCCTCGAACGACCGCTGCGACTCCTTGGCACGACCCTCCGACAGGGCGAGGGTCCCCTCCATGGAGCGGATCACCATCTCGTGCCAGGGGTCGTCCACCTTCCGCACGGCCTCCAGCGCCTCGTCCAGGCAGGCCCTGGCCGCCTCGGGCCGCCGCTGGTAGATGGCCACCCAGGCCAGGATGGCGAGCGCCCCGCTCAGCGGCCCGTGCAGGCCCGTCGCCCGGCACAGCTCGGCGGCGGCCGCGCAGGCGACCTGCGCGGTGTCGGGGTCGCCCTGGCCGAAGGCCACCTGGCCGCGCAGCACGAGGGCGTCGCCGCGCACCCGCGGGGACAGCAGCGCGGGCTCGGTCTCCAGCAGGCGGTCCAGCCACTCGTCGGCCGGGGTGAACCTGCCGCCGGCGATGGTCGGCCAGCGCAGCAGCACCAGCAGGCGCAGCGCGCTCTCGGGTTCGCCGGTGTCGGCCGACCATCGCACCGCCGCCCAGATGTTGGACTGGAGCTCGTCCAGCAGGACGAGCTGCGGGCAGATCTCCTCCCACGTGGGGCGGGGGTGGCGGACGATCAGCCGGTGAACCCGGTCGGCGATGCCGATCATGTGGTCGCGGTGCCGCTGCCGCAGCGGGCACTCCTCGCCCGAGGCGTCGAGCTGCTCGGCGGCGTACTGGCGGATCGTCTCCAGCATCCGGTAGCGCGTCTCGCCCGCGGCCGCCGCGTCGGCCAGCACCAGGGACTTGTCGACCAGGCCGCACAGCACGCTGAGGATGTCCTCGGCGCCCAGTCCGTTGCCGGAGCAGACCTGCTCGGCCATGTCGAGCGTCCAGCCGCCGGTGAAGACCGCGAGCCGCCGCAGCAGGATCCGCTCGGGTTCCTTGAGCTGCTGGTAGCTCCAGTCGACGGTGGCCCGGAGCGTCTGGTGCCTGGCGGGGGCGGTGCGGTCGCCGGCCGACAGCAGCCGGAAGCGGTCGCGGATGCGGGCGTGGATCTGCTCCACGGTCAGCGCCCGGCACAGGGCGGCGGCCAGCTCGATGGCGAGCGGCATCCCGTCGAGCGCCTCGCACAGGCTGGCGATCTCCGCGGCGTTCTGGTCGGTGACGGCGAAGCCGCGCGAGGCGGCGCCGGCCCGGTCGACGAACAGCCGTACGGCCTCGCTGCCCGCCGGGTTCTGGGCGTCGTCCCCCGGCAGCGAGAGCGGAGGCACCCGCCACACCGTCTCCCCCGCCACCCGCAGCGGCTCGCGGCTGGTGGTGAGCACCCGCACCTCGGGACAGACGGTGAGGACCATGCGGCAGAACCGGGCGCACTCCTCGACGAGCGACTCGCAGTTGTCGACGATGAGCAGCAGCCGCCGGTCGGCGAGGGCGTCGATCAGCGTCTCGGCCAGCGGGCGCGACGGCTCGGCGGCGACGCCGAGCGCGGCGGCCACCCGGGGCACGATCTGGTCGCCGGGCACCGCCTCGGCCAGCTCCACCAGCCACACGCCCCCCGGGAAGCCGTCCGCCACCTGGGTGGCCACCCGGACCGCCAGCCTGCTCTTGCCGATGCCGCCCGCCCCGCACAGCGTCACCACCCGGGCGACGCCGAGCAGATGGGCGAGCTCCTCCACGTCGGCCTCGCGGCCGATGAAGGCGTTGGGTTCGAGGGGCAGGTTGCCCGCGGTGAGGGAGGAGTGCGCGGTGTCCTGTGTCATCGGCTCTTGGTCGCGGTGTCCTGGTCTCGGCGGTCGATGGCATCCGGTGGTGCGTCGCGGGGCGGCCGTCACGGAAAGTGTGACACCAATTACCGTGCCGTGCCCAGGCTTAACACCTTTTCGGATCTCCGGATCACCTGACCGTATCCCCTCACGAGCCCCCGATCGCCCCTCACGGCCCCGTCGCCGCCGTCACGGGACGCGGCCGGGGAAAGGGGCATCCGGTGGTGAACCCGCGTAACGATCAACGGCCGCATCCCACCGAACCGCCCACATAACGGTCATCCCTCACGTCCCGGCGGCAAGCCGCACGAGGGCCGCCGGCCGACCCGGGACGCGACCGGCTCCGGCCATCGGCAGCCGCCCTTCACCGGATTGTCAGTACCCGACTCCACACTGTCACCATGCCAGCCGAATCCCCAGCCCCAGCCACCGCCGCCTCCTCCGCCCCGGCACCGCGCGACGGCCGTGCGGGGCCCCCGGACCCCCCCGATCTCGCGGAGCCTTCGGACCTGACGGAGCTCGGCGAGCTCACCGCGCCCGACTGGTACGCCTTCTCGGAGCGGCTCTCCGGGATC
Organism: Streptosporangium sp. NPDC053982; assembly: GCF_055585205.1. NCBI lineage: Bacteria > Bacillati > Actinomycetota > Actinomycetes > Streptosporangiales > Streptosporangiaceae > Streptosporangium > Streptosporangium sp. NPDC053982. The sequence continues at coordinate 122,033 of NZ_JBVJKQ010000008.1, read as the reverse complement.
GGGTTCCTGACCGTCGCCCGCCGGCTCCCCGCGCTGGTCCGCCGGGCGCTGGGCATGGCCTGGCGGGCGAGCCCCCGCGACACGGCGGCCACCGTCGTCCTCAGCCTGCTCGGCGGGGTGTTCACCGCCTTCGGCCTGCTGGCCACGACCGGTGTGCTGAGCGCCCTGTTCAGCGCCGGGCCCACCCCCGAGCGGGTCAGGGCGGCGCTGCCCTCCCTGGCGCTGGTCGCCGGGGCCGCCTGCCTGCGCTCCGCGCTGCAGGCGGGCGCCGGCTGGGTGCAGGGCCGGCTCCGCCCGCAGGTCGGCCGGATCACCGAGGAGCGGCTGTACGGCCTGACCAGCCAGGTCGACCTGGTCGCCTTCGACGACCCCGAGTTCCACGACGCGCTGCAGCGGGCCCAGGCGCGCGGGATGGACACCGCGCGCGTGATGGTGGACAGCACCATCGACACGATCACCGGCCTGATCGGCATCGCCGCCGCGGCGGGCGTCCTCGGCGTGCTCCACCCGGTGCTGCTGCCGCTGCTGGTGCTGGCGGTCCTGCCGGACGCCTGGGCGGCGGTGCGCGCCGCGAAGATGGGGTACGCCGCCGACCACTCGCTGATCTCGGCCCGCCGCCGCAAGTGGATCCTCGCCGACCTGATGGCCGAACGGGAGACGGCCGCGGAGGTGCGGTCGTTCACGATGCGCGGCTTCCTGATGCGGATGTACGACGCGGTGGCCCGGGCCGAGCAGCGGGTCATGCTCGACCTGGCCAGGCGCCGGGCCCTCACCCGGGTCATCGGGGAGGCGCTCGGCGGCCTCGGCACCCTGACGGTGTACGTGGCGCTGGGCGTGCTGCTGTCCCTCGGCACCGTCGCGCTGGCGGTGGCGGGCACGGCGGTGCTCGCCATCCGCTCGGGCAAGGGATCGCTGGAGAACCTCATGTTCGCCGTCAACCGCCTCTACGAGGGAGGCCTGTACTTCACCGACTTCCTGGAGTTCTGCTCCCTGGCCGAGCGGTACCTGCCCCCGCCCCGCCAGCGCCCGGCCCCCGAGGGGTTCGAGCGGATCACCGCCGAGGAGGTCGTCTTCACCTACCCCGGGGCCGACCGTCCGTCCCTGTGCGGCGTCTCCGTCCGCCTCGACCGCGGGGAGGTCGTGGCGCTCGTCGGGGAGAACGGCTCGGGCAAGACCACGCTGTCCAAGATCCTGGCGGGGCTCTACGAACCCGGTGGCGGCCGTGTCCGCTGGGACGACGCAGACCTGTCGGAGGTCGATCCCGCCTCGCTGCGCCGCCGCGTCGCGGTGATCGCCCAGGACCACAGCCGCTGGCCGCTGACCGTCCGGCACAACATCACCATGGGCGACGGCAGGGGGGAGGCGGCGCTGGTCTCGGCCTCCGAGGTGGCGGGCGCCGACGAGGTCGTCTCCGAGCTGCCGCGCGGCTACGACACCCTGCTCGACCGGCGGTTCAAGGACGGCAGGGAGCTGTCGGGCGGCCAGTGGCAGCGGATCGCGGTGGCCCGCGGCTTCCATCGCGACGCCCCGCTGCTGATCTGCGATGAACCGACCGCGGCACTCGACGCCCGGGCCGAGCACGCCCTCTTCGAACGGGTCAGGCGGCACGCCGAGGGTCGCACGGTTCTGATGATCACCCACCGGCTGGCCAGCGTCCGGCACGCCGACCGCATCTACGTCCTCAGCCGGGGCGAGGTCGTCGAGCAGGGCACCCACGCCGAGCTCATGGAGCTCGACGGCCTGTACGCCGAGCTGTACAACCTCCAGGCCCGCGCCTACTCCCCCTGACCGGCCCGCTCTCCCGGGTACGGCCCGCTCGGGCACGGCCCGGTCTCCGGGCCGCCCCGTCCCCCGACCGGTCTGCTCCTCCTACCCTCCTGCCCCCTGCCGGCCGGCGTCCGAGCCGGTCCGCGTCCCGGCCGGCCTACTCCCCCTCGGTCTCCCCCTCAGCCTCCCCTTCGGCGGCCCGCTCCTCCCGGCCGGGGGACGGAAGGACGGCGCGCATGACGGCCCTGGCGATCGGGGCCGCCACCTCGCCGCCGAATCCGCCGTGCTCCACGACGACCCCCACCGCGACCCTGGGGGCGTCGGCCGGGGCGAACCCCGTGAAGATCGCGTGGTTCTCCCGGGACGGGGCGTTCTCGGCGGTGCCGGTCTTGGCGGCGACGTCGATCCCCGGGATCGCCGCCGCCGCGCCGGTCCCGCCGGGCCTGGTGACGGCGACCATCATCGCGGTGAGCCGGTCGGCCTCGTCGGCGCCGAGGACCCGGCGATACCTCGACGGCTCGGCGTTACCGATCACCGTGCCGTCGGCGAGGCGGACCTCCTCCACCAGGTAGGGGCGCATCAGGTCACCGTGACCGGCGACCGCGGCCGAGAACATCGCGATCATCAGGGGGGTGGCCCGGGTGTCGAACTGTCCCAGCGCCGACATGGCGGTCTGTGCCCGGCTCATCCGCTCCGGGTAGACGCTCACGGCCACCGGCATGGGCACGGCGAGGTCGGCCGCGCCGAACCCGAACGCCTCGGCCTGCTCGCGCAGCGCGTTCTGGCCGAGGTCGAGGCCGATCTTCGCGAACGGGGTGTTGCAGGAGACCTTGAACGCGTAGGCCAGTGACGGGTGGCCGTCGCCGCAGGCCGCGCCGCCGGAGTTGCGCACGCGCACGCGGGTGCCGGGCAGGCGGAGCGAGGCGGGCGCGCTGACGGCGGTGGCCGGGCCGTACCGCTCGGAGCTGAGCGCGGCGGCGGTCGTGACGACCTTGAAAGCCGAGCCGGGCGGGTAGGTCCGCTGGATCGCCCGGTTCAGCAGCGGCCGGCCGGGGTCCCTCTGCAGCCGCCGGTCGGCGGCGTCGAGCGCGGCGGTGTCGAAGACCGTGTACAGGTTCGGGTCATAGGAGGGGTAGGAGGCCATGGCCAGGATCGCGCCGGTGTTCGGGTTGATCGCGACGACGGCCCCGGGCTTCCCGGTGGCGCGCAGCGCCCGGTAGGCGGCCCGCTGCGCACGGCCGTCGAGGGTGAGCTTGAGGGTGGCCCCGCTGCGGATGCCGTCCATCAGCGAGCGCACCCTGACCCCGGGGTCGCTCCCTGACAGGTCAGGGTCCTCGGCCGCCTCGATGCCGGAGGATCCGTAGAGGGAGAGGTAGCCGGTCACCGGCGCGTACAGGGGCCCCTGGGGGTAGACGCGCCGGTACCGGTAGGTGCGGTCGCCGCTCCTGCGGCTGGTGGCGATCACCGTCTCGTCGCGGAGCACGATGTCGCCCCGGGGGCCGTCGAAGCGCTCGATCATGCCGTGCCGGTTGCGGGGGTCCCCGGCGAGCCGGTCGGCCCGGAACGCCTGGATGTAGGTGGTGTTGACGAGCAGCGCGAACAGCATCACCTCGCACGCCACGGCGACGCGTCCGAGCGGAGCGTTCATCCGCCGCGCACGCTGCACCGTCACGGACCTCATGGCCCTCCCCCCGATCCCCTTTCCCGGTGTAACAGTCAGACCGGAAAGGGGCCGCCGCACAGGGGCAAAGCGCCCGTACGGCTTGCGCTCCGCCGCCGGGGCGAGGAGCCGGGCCGGGAAGGGCGGGGGCTGCGGGAAAGGGCCGAGGGGCCGTGGGAAGGCCGGGGCCGCGGGAACGGGCTCTAGTCCACCACGGACCGGTAGTAGCCGATCTTGGCGCGGATGGCCCGCTGCTGCTTCTGGAGGATGGCGATCTGCGCCTCCACTCGCTCGTCGTGGGCCTCCAGCACCGCGATGCGGTCGCGGACCGTGTGGTCCCCGGCCCTGGTCAGCTCAGCGAAGCGGATCATCTCCGCGATCGGCATGCCGGTGTCGCGCAGGCAGCGCACCATGCCGAGCCAGCCGACGTCCTCCTCGCTGAACCTGCGCTGGCCGGCCGCGTTGCGGCGGATCGACGCCAGCAGCCCGATCCGCTCGTAGTAGCGCAGGGTGTCGAGGCTGAACCCGGTCTCCTCGGCCACCTGTCCCGGTGTGTACACGCTCACGCCCGGCAGCATCCCACCTGGAGCCCACTCCACGTCAAGCACGACAATCCGAACTTGACCTGGAGCCCGCTCCAGGTTCCACAGTGGATCACATGACGCAGATCCCTTTTGCTCTGGGCACGATTCCCTTCGGCACCGCTCTGGACGACCGGGCGACCTTCGAGATCCTCGACCGGTTCAGTGAGGCCGGCGGCACGATTCTGGACACCGCGAACAACTACCCGTTCTGGGTGGAGGGCGCGACCGGCGACGAGAGCGAGCTGGCCATCGGCCGCTGGCTGGCCGCGCGGGGCAACCGCGACCGGATCACGCTGAGCACCAAGTGCGGCGCGCGTCCCACCGTCCCGGGCGACCGCACCCTCGACTCGATCGAGGGCCTGTCCGCGGCGGCGATCCACTCGGCCGCCGAGGGCAGCCTGCGCCGGCTCGGCACCGACCGCATCGACGTCTACTGGGCGCACATCGACGACCGGTCGGCGCCGCCGGAGGAGACGCTGGGCGCGTTCGCCGAACTGGTCGAGGCGGGCAAGGCCCGGGAGATCGGCGCGAGCAACCTGACGGCCTGGCGGCTGGAGCGCGCCCGCGCCGTGTCGGCGGCGCACGGCCTGCCCGCCTACACCCACGTGCAGCTCCGCCACACCTACCTCCGGCCCCGTCCGGGGACGCGGGTGCCGGAGGGCGGGCACGTCCTGGTCCAGGACGACATGACGGACTACCTGCGCTCGGAGCCGGGGCTGACCCTGTGGGCGTACAACACGCTGATGGCCGGCGCGTACACCCGTCCCGACCGGCCGCTCCCGGAGATCTACGACCACCCGGGCACCACCCGGGGGCTCGCCGTGCTGCGCGAGGCCGCCGCCGAGCTGGGCGTGACCGTCAACCAGGTGGTGCTGGCCTGGCTGATCGGCGGCGACGTCCCGACGATCCCGATCATCGGTGTGAGCTCCCTGTCCCAGCTCGACGAGGCGCTCGGCGCGGTGGACCTCAAGCTCGACGACGAGCTGCGCGCCCGCCTGGACGCCGCACGCTGAGCGGCCCGGCCGCCGTACGGCGACCCGCTCGACCCCGTACGGCGTGCCACCCGGACACCGCCCTCCCCGTACGGCGGGCCACCCGACGCCGTACGACGCAGCGGGCCGAACCGCCGGCGGGACGGGCGGTCAGGTCCGGGGCAGGAGACCGGCGAGGTAACGGCGGACCAGCAGCTTGCACTCGGCGATCAGGTCGGGGTCGCCGTCGGGCCGGGTGCGGAAGGCGAGCTTGAGGACGGCGTCGGCCGCCTCGACCGCGACGACGAGCGCGCGGTCGAGTCCCGGACCGGCGGCGGCACCGGCCTGCTCGACGACGACGGCCCGGAGCCGGTCGGCCACGATGGCGTTGTTCTCCAGCGCCGCGTCGAGCATCCGCTCGGTCCCCCGGATCGCCGGGCCGCCGGGCGCGGACAGCACCTCGCCGAAGTCCACGACGCCGAATCCCGGCGTGGTCCGCTTCATGGCCACGAACTCGTCGACCGCCAGATCGGTCATCTCCGCCCAGTCCGACGGCGGGGCGGCCGACAGGCGGGCCACGATCCGGCCGAGGAATGCCTCCAGGTTGCGCAGTGCGAGCGCGCGCACCAGCGCCTGCTTGTCGGAGAAGAACTGGTAGAAGGTTCCGATCGGCACCCCGGCCCGGCGCGCGACCTCCTTGGTGGTCAGTGCCTCGTACCCCGCCTCGTCCAGCAGCCGCGCGCACTCGTCGAGCATCCGCTCGACGCGTTCCGCGCTGCGCCGCTGGGCGGGACGGCGGCGCAGCGTTCCCCCGGCGACATTCGTCATCGCTCCATCATCTCGCACGCGGGGGGACCGGCGGTTAACATGAGCCGCACTCATACCACTCGGAGGTCAGGATGTTCCTTTGGGGTACGGCCACCGCTTCCTACCAGATCGAGGGGGCCGTCTCCGAGGACGGCCGGGGCGCCTCGGTCTGGGACACCTTCACCCGCGAGCCCGGTCGCGTCCGGGACGGGCACACCGGCGAGGTCGCCTGTGACCACTACCACCGCTGGGCCGAGGACGTCGAGCTGATGGCCGGGCTGGGAGTGGGCTCCTACCGCTTCTCCGTCGCCTGGCCCCGCGTCCAGCCCGCGGGCTCCGGGCCGGTCAACCAGGCCGGCCTGGACTTCTACGACCGGCTGGTGGACGCCCTGTGCGCCAGGGACATCGTCCCGGCGGTCACTCTGTTCCACTGGGACCTGCCCCAGGCGCTGGAGGACCGCGGCGGCTGGCTGGACCGCGACACCGCCCACCGGTTCGCCGAGTACGCCGCCGTCGTGGCCGACCGGCTGGCCGACCGGGTGCCGATGTGGATCACCCTGAACGAGCCCTTCGTGCACATGGTCTTCGGCTACGCCATGGGGACCCACGCGCCCGGCAGGACCCTGTTCCTCGACGCGCTGCCGGTGGCCCACCACCAGCTCCTCGGGCACGGCCTGGCCGCGGCCGCGCTGCGCGAGCGGGGCGCCGGCCGGGTGCTGATCACCAACAACTGCACCCCCGTCCGGGCGGCCTCCGCCGATCCGGCCGACGTGGCCGCCGCGCACGCCTACGACACGCTGCACAACCGCCTGTTCAATGACCCCGTACTTCTCGGCAAATATCCGGATATGTCGGCGTACGGCGTGCGGCTCGACTGCGTCCGGGACGGCGACCTCGACCTGATCTCCGCCCCGCTCGACGGCCTCGGGGTCAACTACTACAACCCCACCCGGATCGCCGCCCCCTCCGGCGACGGCCTGCCGTTCACCGACGCGGGGATCACCGGGCATCCGACCACCGCCTTCGGCTGGCCCGTCGTCCCCGACGGCCTGCACGAGCTCCTGACCGGCCTCAAGGCCCGGTACGGCGACGCCCTGCCGCCCGTCTACGTCACCGAGAACGGCTGCTCCCAGCACGACGAGCCGGGCCCGGACGGCACGGTCGACGACCGTGCCCGCATCGACTACCTCGACGGTCACATCGCGGCGCTGGACCGGGCGCGCGCCGAGGGCGTGGACGTGCGCGGCTACTACGTGTGGTCCCTGCTGGACAACTTCGAGTGGGCCGAGGGCTACCACCAGCGCTTCGGGCTGGTCCACGTCGACTTCGCCACCGGGACGCGCACGCCGAAGGCGTCCTACCACTGGTTCCGGGAGCTGCTGGCGGAGCGGGAGCGGGTGGACGGCCGCCTCCGGGAGCCTTGACGGCCGTCCAGGCGTCGGCGCCGCCGAGCATCCGGGCACCGGGACGCCGGCGGCCGGGTTTCCAGGCGCCCGAACCCGGTGAGGGCCGGGACGCCAGGCGGCCCGGAAGCTCAAGCCCTTCGGGGAAATATCCCTTTTTCTCCGCCTAAAGAGGTGTTTTCTGTACGACCCATGGTCGTTCGAGTAGGCTCCGTGATCACCGGTGTCGCGGGGCCGCGGGCGCGGGAGGCGCCCCGTGAAGACCACCGGGATGGGGGCTGGGCGAACCCGCGCCGCCGCGCATGCCCAGGACGGTCGTGTGGAGGTGCACCATGGCGGATCCGGACAAGCGTCTGGCCGAGGACCACAGCTGGCTGGAGTCCCGGTGGCCCGGGCTGGAGATCAGGAAGGACCAGACCGAGCACAACCCCACAAAGATCAAGAACTGCGTGAAGGAACTCCAGGACATCCTGGAGCGTCTACAGGGCAGCGAGAAGGGCTCCTTCGGCACCGTGTCGGCCAAGACGAACGTCATGACGCTGAGCGCGGTGGCCAAGGACTGGCCGGCGGGCAAGATCCTCAGTGACACCCTGGAGAACGGCAACCGGGAGTTCACCCAGGTGTACCAGGAGGTCATCCAGAAGCTCCAGGCCGCCATCCTGCTGCTCCAGAGCGGGGCCACCACCTATGGCGGCGCCGGCCACGCCAACGGCGGAACGAAGAGCGTCTAGGGGCCGGGATGGACATCTCCAAGAAGACCCACATGATCAAGACTTACTGCGGTGACTTCACCGTCAGGGGCGACCAGCCGGTGGCCAGGGTCAAGCAGATCATCGACGCCCTGGACGGCGACTCCATCAAGAACGCCGGGACCGCCTACCTCGACGCCTGCTCCCTGCTGGCGGAGTGCCAGCGCGCGGTCGAGAACGTCAGCAAGACCCTGGCCGAATGCTGGAACGACGAGGCGTCGGTCGAGGCGCAGACCGCGCTGCGGTACATCCACGCGACGGCGCGCGAGCTGTCCGGCAAGGGCAACATGATGGGCCGCCCCCTGGAGTCGCTCGGCAACGCCCTCCCCGCCTACAAGGAGACCGGCGAGGGAGGGTTCGCGTCCTCGTGGAGCGAGAACACCTTCACCTTTGAAGACGACATCCCGGACTTCTACGACACGAAAGACGGCGTGCAGTGGGGGTCGCAGAACCAGCTCGCCAAGGAGCACCTGGAGAAGCTCAACGCGGAGATCCAGACGTGGCACGACCTGCTCCCCGGCTCACTGCGCAAGGAGCTGCCGAGGATCGAGCCGCCGACCGGGCCCGACCCGAACTTCCCGTACGTGAACTACCCGCCGGGCACGGGGCCGTACGGTCCAGGCGGGACGGGACCGTACGGCCCAGGCGGGACGGGACCGTACGGCCCAGGCGGGACGGGACCGTACGGCCCAGGCGGGACGGGACCGTACGGGATCGACCCGAACGGAACCGGGCCGTACGGCACCGATCCCTTCGCCAACGACCCCAACGGGACGAACCCCAACGGGAACAACGGCCTGCCTCCGGGCGGCTACCTGGGTGACGGCACCGGGAACCCGCAGGGGCAGAACGGCCCGGGATCGGGGATGCCCGGGGGGCCGGGCGGGAGCGGCGCCGGCCCCACCGGCGGCCCGAACGACCCGTCCGGGAACCTGACGGACCCCTCCGGGAACCTGACGGACCCGTCCCGGAACCTGACCTACCCCGCCGGGTACGACCCCGCCAACGCGCGGACCACCGACCTGTCGTCGTTCCAGCCCCCGCAGGGCTACGACGCCAACGGCGTCGGGAACCCGAACCTGACCGGCCCGAACAACTCCACCGGCACCTCCCCCACGCACACGGGCCCGCCGGCGAACACCGGCACGGGTCCGGGCACCGGCGGCGGTGGCGGGGCCGGCTCTTCCGGGTCGTACGGCACCGCCGGCATGCGCGCCGCCGCCCTGAACGCCGCCGAGGGCGCGGCGGGCAGCGGCATGTTCATGCCGCCCATGGGCGGCATGGGCGGGGCCGGTGCGGGCGAGGAGCAGGAGAGGGAGACCGGCAGCAACCTGTGGGAGCACGACGACGTGTGGGGCGCCAACGACCACGACGGCGCCGTCGACGGCCACATCCGCAACGTCTGACGGCGACGCGGACGGGGCCGCCTCCCGGCGGGGTCCGGCCCGGTGTCCGGCCCGGACCGGACCCCGGACGGGCTCCAGGCCCCGGACGGGCTCCAGGCCCCGGACGGGCTCCAGGCCCCGGACGGGCTCCAGGCCCCGGACGGGCTCCGGGCCCGGTCACGCCCGGAAGGCGGCCGTCCGCGTCCGCCTCACGCGGCGGGCCCGGCCGGGGACACGCCGGAGGGCGCGGTCAGAACACCGAGACGTGGACGTGGTCATAGTGGTTGGCGGTGACGCCGCCCCGGTCGGACATCATCCGCCAGCCGCCGCCCGAGCGGACGTCGTAGTAGCGCTGCTGCCAGATGAGGTACATCACGCCGAGGCGCGGGCCGTTGTCGATGACCCACTGGGCCAGGCGGTCGCCGCGCTCCTTGTCCGCGGGGGACGGCATCCGGCCGCCGCCGCTCATCATGAAGTCGCAGGCCCGGCCGCTGCCGTGGTCGCCGGGGTCGCCGGGGCGCAGGCAGCCGTAGCTGTAGGGCATCGGGAAGTTCCGGAGCACCTCGTTGCGCACGCCGACCATGCGGGGGGTGAGGCCGTCACTGCCGGAGGGGGTCTCGAAGCCGTACTTGGCCAGCAGCCCCTCGATCCGGACCCGGTTCTTCTTCAGCCTGGCGATGTCGGCCTTCAGCGCGGCGATCCTCTCGCCGGCGGTCTTCTCGGCCTTCTCGGCCTTCTTGATCAGGTCCTGGATCCGGCTGAGCTGGCTGCTCCGCAGGCTGGCGAGGTAGGACATGGTGGCGGCGCCGCCCAGGGCGGCCGAGACGTCCCCCTGGAAGCTCAGCAGGGTACCGCCGTCCAGCGGGGCGCCCATGTAGGAGGTCTGGGCGAAGCGCACGACGTCGGTCCGGGCGGCCTCCAGCGACCTGCGCAGGCTCTTGACGCTCGTGGTCGCCTTGCCCGCCCGCACGCCGATGTCCTCCAGGCTCTGCACCTGGCCGCGGTACGCCTTGTCGAGCCGGTCGGCCTCCCGGGTCAGCCTGCGCAGCTCGGCCTCGGGGTCGGGCTTGGCGGCGGTGCGGGCGGCCGGGCCGGCGGCGGCCCCGGCGGACAGGAGGGGTGTCAGGAGCAGGGTGGCGAGCAGGAGGACGAGCACGGCCGGGCGGCTCGGTCTCACGCTTCGCTCACCTCCAGAGCCGCACGGACGGAGCGAAACTATAGGAGATGATCTTGTAAACCGCCACCGGAACGACCGAACTCGGCCCCGACGGCGCACCGCCGCCCCGTCCCCCTTGCCATCGACGGCAGAACATGATTCCGTCTCACCACCGGAAGGGCCCTCGGCGACAGGAGGCAGGACGACATGCGCCAGCACGACACGCTGTTCATCGGGGGCGACTGGGTGGCCCCCGCCGGCACCGGGACCATCGACGTCATCTCGCCCCACACCGAGGAGGTCGTCGGCCGCGTCCCCGACGGGACCGCCGCCGACATGGACCGCGCGGTGGCCGCCGCCCGGCAGGCGTTCGACCACGGCCCCTGGCCGCGCATGACGATGGCCGAGCGCGCCGCCGTCGTCGGCAGGCTCGCCGAGATCTACGCGACCCGGCAGGAGGAGATGGCCGAGCTCATCACGATGGAGATGGGCTCGCCCATCACCTTCTCCCGGATGGCGCAGGCCCCGCAGCCTCTCGGCATGCTGCAGTACTACGCCGAGCTCGGCCGCACGTTCCCCGTGGAGGAGGAGCGCCCGGGCACCTTCGGCCCGGTGACCGTGCGCCGCGAGCCGGTCGGCGTGGTCGCCGCGGTGGTGCCGTGGAACGTCCCGCAGTTCGTCATCATGATCAAGCTCGCCCCGGCGCTCGTCGCGGGCTGCACGGTCGTGGTCAAGCCCGCCCCCGAGACGCCGCTCGACTCCTACCTGCTGGCCGAGATGGTCAAGGAGGCCGGCATCCCCGACGGCGTCGTCAACATCGTCGCCGCCGGGCGCGAGGCCGGCGAGCACCTCGTCTCCCACCCCGGCGTGGACAAGGTCGCCTTCACCGGCTCCACCGCGGCCGGCCGGCGCATCGCCGCGATCTGCGGCGAGCAGCTCAAGCGGTGCACCCTGGAGCTCGGCGGCAAGTCCGCCGCGATCATCCTGGACGACTGCGACCTGCCCTCGGCGATGGGCTTCCTGTCCATCGCCACGCTGATGAACAACGGCCAGGCGTGCGTGGCCCAGACCCGCGTCCTGGCCTCGCGGGCCCGCTACGACGAGGTGGTGGAGGCGGTCGCCGGGATGGTCCGCGCCATGCCGGTCGGCGACCCCGCCGACCCCGCCACCGGCATCGGCCCGCTGGTCGCCGAACGCCAGCGGGAGCGGGTCGAGAACTACATCAGGATCGGCATCGACGAGGGCGCCAAGCCCGTCGTCGGCGGCCTGGAGCGGCCCCGCGACCGCGGCTGGTACGTCGCCCCCACGGTCTTCGCCGGGGCCACCAACGAGATGCGCGTCGCCCGCGAGGAGATCTTCGGACCGGTCCTGACCGTGATCCCGTACGAGAACGAGGACGACGCCGTCCGGATCGCCAACGACAGCGACTACGGCCTGCACGGCACGGTGTGGACCGCCGACGCCGAGCACGGCATGGAGATCGCCCGCCGGGTGCGCACCGGCTCCTACGGCGTCAACCTCCTGATGATCGAGAACAGCTCGCCGTTCGGCGGGTACAAGGGCAGCGGCCTCGGGCGGGAGCTGGGACCGGAGGGCCTCGCGGCCTACCTGGAGTACAAGTCCATCGCCCGCCTGGGCTGAACCGGCGCCGGCTGGAACGACCCGGCCGCGCCGTACGGCTCTGCGGAGGACCGTACGGCGCGGCCGGAGGCACGGATGGGCGGCCCAGCGCGCCCCCGCGTCGCTGGACCGCCGCCGCTGCGGTGGAGCCTGTCACACGTGTCCCGGCATGCGGGTTCACGTACCCCTTGGACGTCTCCCGGCGGGTTCAACCCATCCGTTCTAGGTAGACGTCATTCATCCGGGATTGGTTCGGGGAATCCGGCAAAGTTTTTTACGGACCCGCCGGAACGGTCCCGCGGACCCGCATCCGGTGCGGCGGCGCCCTGCCGGCATCGCGATCTCCCTCGCGCCCCGTGGACGGCCCCATGGGGCCGTCCGGCGTTGCCCGACGCCTCCGCCATAGCGTTCACCTTCAACTCGTTGCAACGAACAACGGCCTCACGATTGCGTTAATCGACAGATGACTGCAACGATTAACACGATTCTAGCTGCATAAACGCTGCTACAACGCAAAGATCTTGTTGCGTATAAATGGAAAGCAACGTAGCGTTTCCGTTGTTCGAAACAGCTGGCAGCAAGCACGAGGGAGAGCACGATGCACACGTCCGACACCGCCGCCCCGATCCCCACCGGCCAGGACGGGTTCACCCCGGCCGAGCAGGACCGCCCGGAACTGCGCGAGATCATTCAGGAGATGGTCGACTCCGGTTTCGTCGGGGTGTCGCTGCGGGTGCACGACGAGCGGGGCGAGTGGGCCGCCGTCGCCGGGACACGTGAGCTGGGCGGCGCCGAAGCGCCGCCGGCCGACGGGCACGTCCGCATCGGCAGCAACACCAAGACCTTCGTCGCGACCGTGGTGCTGCAGCTGGTGGCCGAGGGCGGGCTCGGACTGGACGACGCGGTGGACGACCACCTGCCCGGGTTCGGCCTGGACCGCCGGATCACGGTGCGGATGCTGCTGCAGCACACCAGCGGGGTGTTCAACTTCACCGGCGAGTACTACGACGACGGCACGTTCGCACCGGGCATCCCCGCCACCCCCGCCGGCAAGGAGTGGGTGGAGGGCCGGTTCAAGACCTACCGGCCCGAGGAGCTGGTGAAGCTGGCGCTGTCGAAGCCGTCGCGGTTCGAGCCGGGCACCGGCTGGAGCTACTCCAACACCAACTACGTGCTGGCCCGGCTGCTGATCGAGAAGGTCACCGGCCGCTCGCTCGCCGAGGAGATGCGGAGGCTGATCCTGGAGCCGCTCGGCCTGTCGGGCACCCTGCAGCCGACCACCGAGCAGGACGTCCCCGCCCCGCACGCCCGCGCCTACTACCGCTACGAGGAGGAGGGCCGAACCGAGACGGTCGACGTCACCCGCCACAACCCCTCGTGGATCTCCAGCGGCGGCGACATGATCTCCACTCCCCGGGACCTGCACACGTTCATCTCCGCGCTGGTGGGCGGCAGGCTCCTGCCGGCCGAGCTGCTGACCGAGATGTTCACGCCGGAGTCCAGGGCCGGCTACGGCCTGGGGGTCTTCGTGCAGGAGGCGCCGGGCGGCGGCACCGTCATCACCCACAACGGCGGCATGGCGGGCCACGCGGCGCTGATGTACAGCACGCCCGACGGAGGCACCACCCTGACCGCCGCGCTGAACTACGTCGACGACGCCGCCATGTCCACGGGTGCGGCCTTCCAGCAGGCGCTCCAGCGGCTCGTCGCCGAGGTGTTCGGCGGCGGGCGGGCCGACGCGGCCCGGTAGCGGGAGCCGGGGAGGGGCCGGGCCGCCACGGCCCGGCGGACGAGGCGGTCAGGCGGACCCGCCTCACAGGTCTCCGGCGGGTCCCGGACGGACCCTCACCGGCGCCGTTCGACCACCTCGAGGGTCTGACGGGCGATCTCCAGCTCCTCGTCCGTGGGGATCACCGCCACCCGCACCGGGGAGCCGTCTGCCGAGACGATCCGCTCCCCGCGCGCGTTGCGGCCGGGGTCGAGCACGATGCCCAGCCGCTCCAGCCCGGACAGGGCCCGTTCCCGGACCGGCGCGGAGTTCTCCCCCACGCCGCCGGTGAACGCGATCACGTCCACCGTGCCGAGCACCGCGTAGTAGGCGCCCACGTACTTGCGCAGCCGGTGGCAGTAGACCGACATGGCCAGCTCGGCGGCCGGGTCTCCGGCGGTCAGCCGCTCCTGCACCGCGCGCATGTCGTTGTCGCCGCACAATCCGAGCAGGCCGGAGCGCCGGTTGAGCAGCGTGTCGATCTCCTCCGGGGTCATCCCCGCGGTCCGGGTGAGGTAGAGGAGCGCCCCCGGGTCGATGTCACCGCTCCGGGTGCCCATGACCAGGCCCTCCAGCGGGGTCATGCCCATCGAGGTGTCCACGCAGCGCCCGCCGGACACCGCCGAGGCGCTGGCCCCGTTGCCCAGGTGCAGCACGATCACACCGGCCGACGGCGTCCCCGCCAGGCGGGCCGCCTCGCGGGAGACGTAGGCGTGCGAGGTGCCGTGGAAGCCGTAGCGGCGGATCCTCCACCGCTCGGCCAACTCCCGGTCGATCGCGTAGGCCGTGGCGGCCGGGGGGATCGTGGCGTGGAAGGCGGTGTCGAAGACCGCGACCTGCGGCAGGTCCGGTCGGAGCCGCCGCACGGCCTCGATGCCGGCCAGACCGGCCGGGTTGTGCAGCGGGGCGAGCGGGATCAGCTCCTCGATCTTCCTGACCACCTCGTCGGTGATCAGGGTGGGTTCGGTGAAGGTGACGCCGCCGTGCACCACCCGGTGCCCGACCGCGGTCAGCTCCGGTGAGTCGATCCCCAGGCCCCGCTCGGCCAGCTCGGCGCCGACCAGCTTCAGCGCCGCCTCGTGGTCGGGCACCGGGGAGCCGGGCTCGCCGATCCGCTCCACCGTGCCGGACGCCAGCCGCTCGTCGCCCTCCAGCAGCCGGTACTTCACCGAGGAGGATCCGCTGTTGACCACCAGTACGCGTCCCACCGCTCCCTCTTCCCTCTCCGCTCCGCCCGCCTGTCCCCGCCTGTCCCCATCGGCCCACGGCCCGCCACGCGCCTACCCGGCGCCCTCCTGCGCCTGGATGGCGGTGATGGCGACCGTGCTGACGATGTCGGCGACCAGCGCGCCCCGCGACAGGTCGTTCACCGGCTTGCGCAGCCCCTGCAGGACCGGCCCGATCGCCACGGCCCCGGCGGAGCGCTGCACCGCCTTGTAGGTGTTGTTGCCGGTGTTGAGGTCGGGGAAGATCAGTACGGTGGCCCGCCCGGCGACCTCGGAGCCGGGCAGCTTGGCCGCGGCGACCCGGGGGTCCACGGCCGCGTCGTACTGGATCGGCCCCTCCACCAGCAGGTCCGGCGCCCGCCGGGCCACCAGGGCGGTGGCCTCGCGGACCTTGTCCACGTCGGCGCCCCGGCCGGAGGCTCCGGTGGAGTACGACAGCATCGCCACCCGCGGCTCGACGCCGAACCGCTCCGCCGTACGGGCCGAGGAGACGGCGATGTCGGCGAGCTGCCCGGCGTCCGGGTCGGGGTTGATCGCGCAGTCGCCGTAGACGAGCACCCGGTCGGCCAGGCACATGAAGAACACCGACGAGACGATCGAGGTGCCGGGGACCGTCCTGATGATCTGGAAGGCGGGCAGGATCGTGGCCGCGGTGGTGTGCGCGGCGCCGGAGACCATGCCGTCCACCATGCCGCGGTGCAGCATCATCGTGCCGAAGAAGTTGACGTCGCCGACCACGTCGCGGGCCCGTTCCAGGGTCATCCCCTTGTGCGCCCGCAGCGCCGCGTACTCCTCGGCGAACGGCTCGCGCAGCGGGGACGTCAGCGGATCGACGACGGTCACGCCGGACAGGTCGAGGCCGAGGGCGCCGATGCGCCTTCTGACCGCCTCCTCCCGCCCCAGCAGGGTGAGGTCCACGATGCCGCGGCGCAGCAGGACGTCGGCGGCCCGCAGGACGCGGTCCTCCTCCCCCTCCGGGAGCACGATGTGCCGCCGGTCGGCGCGGGCCCGCTCCAGCAGGGTGTGCTCGAACATCATCGGCGTGATCCGCTCGGAGCGGGCCAGCTCGATCCGGTCGGCCAGGTCGGCGGTGTCCACGTGGGCCTCGAAGTGGCCGAGCGCCGTATCGATCTTGCGGGGGTTGTCGGCGGTGAGCCGGCCCTCCAGCCCGGCCAGCACGGTCGCGACCGTGAAACTGTCCGCGGCGGCCGACAGCACCGGAAGTCCCGGTGCGAGGCGGGCGGTGAGGTCCCTGACCGCCTCGGTCGGCCTCTCCCCCAGGGTCAGCACCACGCCGGACGGCCTGGCCGTGCCCGCCGCCTCCGCCGCGGCCGAGGCGAGCAGCAGGTCGGCGCGGTCACCCGGGGTGATCGTCAGCGCCCCGTCGGCCAGGTGTTCCAGGAACAGCGGCAGCATGGCGCCGCCGAAGACGAACCCGAACACGTCGCGGCGCAGCCCGTCGTCGTCGCCCTGGACGTGCTCGGCGTCCACGGCCAGCATCACCTGGCCGACGGTCGGCGCCGACAGCGACGGGTTCTCGGGGATGGCGTAGCAGGGCACGGGCAGGCCGGGCCGTACGGTCACCCCCTCGGGCACCCGGTTGGCGACCACCGCGAGCACCGTGCCGCCCAGGTCGGAGAAGACCTGGTGGGCGGTGCGCATCTCCATCTCGGCCTCGTCGGAGCGGTCGCCGTGCGCGCCCACCACCACGATCACCGGCGCGCCGAACTCCGCGGCCAGGCGCGCGTTGAACGCCGTCGCGGGCGGCAGGGCCTCGGTGTCGAACGAGGCGCCCAGCACCAGCAGCGCGTCGCACTCCGTCTCCAGCGTGTGGAAGTGGCCGACCAGCCGGCTGACGAGTTCCTCGGCGCCGTGCCGGGTGTAGACCTCGGCGGCGGCCGCGGCCGTCATCCCGACCGCCGAGACCGCGGGGCTGTAGCGGGCGGTGAGCAGTTCGAGGGTCCGGTCCTCGCCGTCCCGGGAGATCGGCCGGAAGACCCCGGCCCGGCCCACCCGGCGGGTGAGCAGCTCCATCAGGCCGAGCTCGACGATCTGCCTGCCGTCACCGCGGCCCAGACCGGTCACGTAGATGCTCCGCATGGACGCCCGCTCCTCCCTCCGGCGCGATGCCGCGCAGGACCCGTGAGGCCCGTGGGACCCGTCGGACCCGTGGGCGGCGGTCCTCGTGGCCCGCGGTCCTCAGGACCCGCGGCCCGTAGAACCCGTAAGACTCGTAAGAGGAGTAAACACCCTCGGTGATCAGGTGTTGGCGCTGACCCACGCGCCGATCCGGCGGATCAGCTCCGGCGTGGCCGCCGTCTCGGCGTGGCCGAACCCGGGTTCGATCCACAGTTCCCTGGGGTCGCGGGCGGCGCCGTACAGCTGGAGGGCGTGCTCGACCGGGAAGAAGGAGTCGGCGTCGCCGTGCACGACCAGCAGCGGCGTCGGCGTGATCGTCGCGGCGGCCTCGTAGGGCGCCAGCGGCACCGGGTCCCAGCCTTCCTTGCGGATCCGGGTGCCCCGGCCCACCCGCGCGGCCCACCGGCCCAGCCGCCGCTCGATCGCCCAGTGCACCTGCCGCATCGGCTTGGTGCCGCGGTAGTACCACCGGGCCGGGGAGCTGACCGAGATCACGGCGTCGACCCGTCCCCGCCCGTCGGTGAGCGCGGCGTTCACGAGGTCCGGGCCCGGCCCGCCCCCGCCCGCGACCACCGCGCCGCCGTCCGGGTCCATCGGCCCGTCCATGACCGGGCTCAGCACCGCGCCGGCGCTCAGGCCGCCGCCGGCGCCGCTCAGCAGCCCGTCCCCGGCCGGGCCCACCATCGCCCCGCCGGTCCCGCCGGAGCGCGCCGCGCCGCGCAGCCCCGCGTGCCGCACGACCACGGCGGCGCCCATGGAGAACCCGACGGTGGCCACGCGGGTGTACCCGATCATCCTGGCGTGCCGTACGGCGGCCTCCAGGTCGAGGACCTCCAGGTCGCCGACCGTCGACAGGCCCCCGGAACGGCCGTGCCCGCGGAAGTCGAAGGACACGACGCCGCCGAACTCGCTGAGCACGTGGGTGATCCGCCGGGTGGTGAGCTCCCTGAGCGAGCCGGTGAACCCGTGCGCCACGACGATGCCCAGGTCCGCCGGGCCACGCGAGGGCGTGTGCGCGGCGTCGATCCGGACGTCGTCCTCTGTCATGAACATCGCGGCGAAAGATGGCGCGAAAGACATGTTCCGAGCTTAGAACGTGAGGTCAGGGCTCCTTCCCGCGACCGGGATCCCACGGGCCGCGGGACGCGGGAGGCCCCGCGGCGCAGGGGATCCAGCAGCCGGGGTGAGGCGCGGATGCCTCCGGTGTCCTCTGGCCCTCCGATCGGCCCCTCCGGTGCCGGCCGGGGGTGGGCGCCGCGATCCCGGGGCCGGGTCAGCCCCGGGGGATGACGAGCTCCGTCGACCGGCCGTACGCCGACACGGTGACCCGCGGCCAGCGGCTCCCGGCCGGCCGCGTGAGCGCCCACGGCGGCACCGCGGCGACGGTGACGCCGTACTCCTCGATGAGCGCCCGGCACTCGCCCGGCGTGGCGCCCGGGGCCGCGACGACGTGCGCCCCGCCCATCAGCGCCAGGTCGAACAGGACGGTCTGGGCCCGCGGCTCGGTGGTGGCGACGAGCACGCGGTCGCGCTCCCTGAGCATCGCCTCCGGGGCCAGCCGCAGCAGCTCGGCCACCACCCCGGCGTGGCTGATCACCCGCCTGCCGTCGAAGGTCAGCGCGGGCGCCTCGGCCCCGCCGCGCGACCGGACGGCCGCGCTACGCCGGGGCGGGAGACCAGGCCCGCGACGCGGCGGTGCGCTCGGCCCCCGCTGCGGCGGCACACTCGGCCCGCGCCGCGGCTGGACGCCGGGATCGCGCTGCGGCGGGACCACGGGCCCGCGGCGCGACGGGAGACCCGGACCGTCCGGCCGGGGGGACGCCACCTCCTCCAGGGTCTCCAGGGTTTCCAGGGCCTCCAGGGTGAGGATCTGCCGGACGCGGGACTCGCCGGCGACCCTCATCGACCGCTCGGCCTGCGCCCGGTCGGTGATCATCATCCGCGCGTGACTCGCCGACAGGCACTCGTAGAAGACGTCGCGGTCCAGATCGGCCGCGAGCGGGACCACCAGCGCCCCGGCCGCCGCGGCGGCGTGCACGGCGATGGGGAAACCGGGCCCCGGGGGAAGGCGGACGACCACCCGGTCCCCGGGACCGACACCGCGGTCGCGCAGCTCCGCCGTCGCCTGGCCGACACGTCCGGCGAGCGCGGCGTAGGAGAGGACGTCGCCGGTGGCGGCGTCGGTGACCGCGGGCCGCTCCCCGCGATGTCCGGCGGCGGTCAGCACCACATCGGTCCAGGTCGGCATGAGATCACGATAGAAATTCGGGTCCCGGCGCGCATGGTCAGGAATATGCAGACGGCTGACCATTTCCGCGGGGCCCCCTGTCCCCCGGCGTCTCCCCGGTGTCTTCCGGCGTCTCCCCGGCCGCGTCGCCGTCGTCCTCCCGAAAGGCCCTTCCCCGCCTCCTTCCCGGGGGTTCGTGGCGCGGCCGCCCGCGAGTCCCGGCCGGTCGGAGCGGTCTTCCGGCCACCGGGCCGGGCCCCTACTCCCGAGAAGCATCGCGGTGGGCGTGAGAGCGATTGGCGGCATCGCCTAAAATGGGAAGGCCGCACGTTCGGCGGCCAGCCTCCACGATCACAGAGTGAGACTCCACCATGCCTTTGAACAGCCGCGACGACCTGCGGAACATCGCGATCATCGCGCACGTCGACCACGGCAAGACCACTCTCGTGGATGCCATGCTCTGGCAGTCCGGAGCCTTCCGGGCCAACCAGGACGTCGACGACCGTGTAATGGACTCCAACGACCTCGAGCGCGAGAAGGGCATCACCATTCTCGCGAAGAACACCGCCGTACGGCACGGCGGCATGACCCTCAACATCATCGACACCCCCGGCCACGCCGACTTCGGCGGCGAGGTCGAGCGCGGCCTGTCGATGGTGGACGGCGTCGTGCTGCTGGTCGACGCCTCCGAGGGCCCGCTGCCGCAGACGAGGTTCGTGCTGCGCAAGGCGTTCGCCGCGAAGATGCCGGTCATCCTGTGCATCAACAAGGTCGACCGCCCCGACGCCCGCATCAAGGAGGTCGTGGACGAGGTCTACGAGCTCTTCATGGACCTCGACGCCACCGAGGAGCAGATCGACTTCCCGATCGTCTACGCCTCGGCCAAGGCCGGCCGCGCCTCGCTGAACCGTCCCGAGGACGGCGGGATGCCCGACTCCGACGACCTGGAGCCCCTGTTCGAGGTCATCAAGGAGACGATCCCCGCCCCGACCTACGACCCCGACGCCCCGCTGCAGGCGCACGTCACCAACCTCGACGCCTCGTCCTACCTCGGCCGGATCGCGCTGTGCCGGGTGCACCAGGGCGTCATCAAGAAGGGCCAGCAGGTCGCCTGGTGCCGTACCGACGGCAGCATCCAGCGGGTGAAGATCACTGAGCTGCTGATGACCGAGGCGCTGGAGCGCAGGGCCGCCGACGAGGCCGGCCCCGGCGACATCATCGCGATCGCCGGCATCCCGGACATCATGATCGGCGAGACCCTGGCCGACCCCGACGACCCGCGCCCGCTGCCGCTGATCACCGTGGACGAGCCCGCGATCTCGATGGTCATCGGCACCAACACCTCGCCGCTGGTCGGCAAGGTCAAGGGTTCCAAGGTCACCGCCCGCATGGTCAAGGACCGCCTGGACAAGGAGCTGGTCGGCAACGTGTCGCTGCGCGTCCTGCCGACCGAGCGCCCGGACGCCTGGGAGGTGCAGGGCCGAGGCGAGCTGGCGCTGGCCATCCTCGTCGAGCAGATGCGCCGCGAGGGCTACGAGCTGACCGTCGGCAAGCCGCAGGTGGTCACCAGGGTCGTCGACGGCAAGGTGCACGAGCCGGTCGAGCGCCTGACCGTCGACTGCCCTGAGGAGTACCTCGGGGCCGTCACCCAGCTCCTGGCCGTCCGCAAGGGCCGCATGGAGCACATGACCAACCACGGCACCGGCTGGATCCGGATGGAGTTCGTGGTCCCGGCCCGCGGCCTGATCGGCTTCCGGACCGAGTTCCTGACCGAGACCCGGGGCACCGGCCTGGTGCACCACGTCTTCGAGGCGTACGAGCCGTGGTTCGGCGAGCTGCGCACCCGCAACAACGGCTCGCTGGTCGCCGACCGCTCGGGCCCGGTGACCGCGTTCGCCATGCTGAACCTCCAGGAGCGCGGCGTGCTGTTCGTGTCGCCGACCACCGAGGTCTACGAAGGCATGATCATCGGTGAGAACTCGCGCTCCGACGACATGGACGTGAACATCACCAAGGAGAAGAAGCTCACCAACATGCGCTCCTCCACCGCGGACGAGACCGAGAAGGTCATCCCGCCGCGGCAGCTCTCCCTGGAGCAGGCGCTGGAGTTCATCCGCGAGGACGAGTGCGTGGAGATCACCCCCGAGGCGGTGCGCATCCGCAAGGTCGTCCTTGACGCCGCCACCCGGGGCCGTTCCGCCGCCCGCGCCAAGCGCGGCAGCTGAGCCCTCCCGCCCCCGGCCCACACCGGGTACGGTGACCGGTTCCGCCGCCCCGCCCCCTCGGGCGGGGCGGCGTGCCGTCCTCTCCCGAACCCCCGGATCCCTCAGAACCCCTCCGGATCCCTCCGGATCGCCAGGACCCGGGACGGACCCGCCCGGACCGGTATGGGGCCCGCCGCCCGCCCGGCGAGCGGGGCGCGGTCCTTTCCCCTCCCTTTCCCCACCGCGTGATTGTCACCTGATCTTCGAGGTAGGAGACTCGCAGGGCGCTTCCCGCGCCGCGGGGAGCGGACGAATTCGGGGGAGATCATGCTTCGTGGAATCCATCTGACGCTGGCCCTCGCGCTCGGGGCGGGCGCGGCGACCGTGGGAGCCGCCGCTCCCGCGCCCCGCCCGCCGGGCGACGGGCCGTCGGCGCGCCCGTCCGGGCCGGCCGGCGAGCCCTCGGCGGGCCCGTTCGGCGGGCAGGTCGGCGCGACCATCAAGGACGCCGACGGCCGGACGGTCGGCATGCTGCGCATCGCGGGGACCGACTCCGACAAGCCCAGGGTCGTGGTCGTCGTCAGGGACCTGACGCCTGGACAGCACGCCTTCCACATCCACGCCAAGGGCGTCTGCGACCCCAAGTCGGTCGATCCGGCGACGGGCAGCCCCTTCGCCAGCGCGGGACCGCACTTCGACCTGGACTCGGAGGCCCACCCGTACCACTCCGGCGACCTGCCGGACCTCATGGTCGGCCAGGACGGCACCGGCCGGGCCGCCCTGGTGACGGACCGCTTCCGGGTGCAGCAGCTCTTCGACGCCGACGGCAGCTCCGTCGTCATCCACGCCCTGTCCGACAACCACGCCAACATCCCCGACCGCTATCGCAGCGGGAAGGACCCGGCCGGGCCGGACGCCGAGACGCTCAAGGCCGGCGACTCCGGCAGGCGCGTCGCCTGCGGCGTGATCGAGCGCTAGCGGGCCGAGCGCCGGTAGGTCGAGCGCCGGTGAAGCGCCCGTCCGCACCGGTGGCGCGGGCGGGCCGCCGGTGCGGACGGCTGCGAGCGGCGGACGGTCATTTGTCGCGTTCCCGCTCGCTGTAGTCCATGCCGGGGCGGAGCGGCCTGCCGTACAGCTCCGAGACCGTGACGAACGCGAAGCCCCGCCGGGTGAGCTCCTTCAGGATCCGGGGGGCGGCCTCGACCGTGGTGCGGTGGATGTCGTGCATGAGCACGATGGACCCGGGCTTGATCGCGGTCGCGCGCCGCGCGACGACCGGGGTGACGCGGTCGCGCCAGTCCAGGGTGTCCACGCTCCACAGGACCTGGGCCAGCCCCATGTGCCGGGCCACGGCCGCGACCCTCTTGTCGGTGGCCCCGTACGGCGGGCGCATGAGGGTCGCCCGGACGCCGGTCCTGCGCTCGATGACCTTCTGGGTGCGGGTCAGCTCCGCCCGGACCGCGCCCTCGGACATGGCGGTGAGCTGCGGGTGGCTCCAGGTGTGGTTGCCCAGTTCGTGGCCGTCACGCACCATGCGGCGCAGCGCGCCGTCGGCGTTGGCCAGGACCATCTTCCCGACGAGGAAGAAGGTGGCCCTGGCGTGGTACCTGGCGAGGATGTCGAGCAGCTTCGCGGTGTGGTGCCCGGGGCCGTCGTCGTAGGTCAGCGCCACGCACTTGACCCGCCCGCAGTCGATCTTCCGCTTCGGGGGCGGGAGGGGGTAGCCGCGCCTGGGCCAGCCCGGCTGGATCCCGGCGAGCTTCAGGGCGAGCTCGGCGGGGTCCACCGGCCGCCGGCTGGGGGCCGCGGACGGGGCGGGGGCCGGTTCGCGGGTCTGCACGCGGTGGACGGGGGCGGCGCACGCCCCGGCCGACAGGAGAAGCGCCACCGGAACGATCCGCAGCCGCATGCCCGCCCTCCGATAATCGCGGCGGGGCGAGAGGTGATCCTGGACCGCGTCTCCCCGCACGATCTCGGCCAGTTCCTCCCACCAGGATGGGACATCGACTGGCAATTCAACGTATCGACGCGCCATTGGGGACACGCGTCCGTGGTCGGTGTACCCGGACCGCGTCGGCGCCCCACCTGTCCTCCGGGCCACGGACGCCTACTGGCCGGGCGTTTCCGGCGGGGGACGGCCTGCGGGCCCCTGCCCTCCGGGCACCTCCCGGGGCCCGGCCACAGACGCCTACCGGCCGGGTGTTCCCCGGGACCCGGCCACGGACGGGCCTACTGGTCGGGTGTCCCCCGGGGCTCGGTCACGACCATCACGAAACGCAGCGGGGCGTCGCCGAGGTTGGCGTACCGGTGCGGCCGGTCGGCGCTGAACAGGACGGCCCCGTCGGCCGGGACGAGGTGGCTCCTGCCGTGGACCGACAGGGTCAGCTCCCCCTCCAGCACGCTCAGCATCTCGCGGGTGCCCGGCGGGTGGGCGTCGCCGTCGTGGTGCTCGCCCGGGGCCAGGCGCCAGTCCCACAGCTCCAGGATCGCGGGGGCGTCGCTGCCGACCATCAGCCGGGCGGAGCTCCCCTCGCCGTGCGGGAAGGTGACGACGTCGGCGGGGGAGACCACCCGGACGACCGGCGTGTCCGCGACCTCGACCATCCGGGCGACCGTCACGCCGAGCGCGTCGGCGATGCGGGTCAGGGTGTTGATGCTGGGGTTGGTCCGCCCCTGCTCGACCTGGACGAGCATGCCCCGGCTGACGCCCGAGCGCGCGGCGAGCTCGTCGAGCGTCATGTGCCGGTGCGCGCGCTGGGCACGGACGTTGTTCGCGATGGCGCCGGTGATGGTCTCAGGATCCACCGGTTCATTGTAGTGAACCAAAGTTGCACCGCAGTGCACCTTATGTGCTGTACTTATAGTGCAACTCATTGCACCAGGAGGAGACATGACGGCGGTGGTGCTGGCGACGGCCTGCGCGGTGGTGTACGGCACCGCGGACTTCTTCGGCGGCCTGGCGACCCGGCGCTCGAAGGTCGTCATGGCGGTGGTCGTCCTGTCGCAGTTCGCGGGCCTGGTGACGGTCGGCGTCCTGCTGCCGTTCCTGCCGGGCCACCCGTCGGCGGAGGCGCTGGGCTGGGGCATGGCGGCGGGCCTGTCGGGCACCGTCGGACTGGTGCTGTTCTACCGCGCGCTCGCCACCGGGACGATGTCCGTGGTGGCGCCGATCACCGCGGTCACTTCGGCGGCGCTGCCGGTGATCTTCGGCGTGGCCACCGGGGACCGTCCGGAGCCGGTGGCGCTGGGCGGCGTGGCGCTGGCGCTGGTCGCGGTGGTGCTGGTGAGCCGCGAGTCCGCCACGGCCGAGTCCGGCCCGCGGCGCACCCCGGTCCTGGCCGCGCTCGTCGCCGGGGCGGGCTTCGGCGGCTTCTTCGTGCTGCTGGCGCAGACCCCCGATGACGGCGGCCTGTGGCCGCTGGCCGGGGCCAGGACGGTGTCGATCACCATGATCGCCCTGCTGGCCGCGGTCACCGGCCGGACTCTGCGCCCGGGGCCCGGGGTGCCGCGCATCGTGATCACGGCGGGGATGCTCGACATGGCGGCCAACGTGCTGTTCCTGCTCGCCCAGCAGCGCGGGATGCTCAGCCTCGTCGCCGTCCTGGTCTCTCTCTACCCGGTGAGCACCCTGCTGCTCGCCCGGCAGGTGCTGGGCGAGCGGCTGAACGCGGTGCAGGTCGCCGGGGTCGGCGCCACCCTGGTCGCGGTCACGCTGATCGCCGCGGCGCCGTCCCCCTGAGGATCAGGCGGCGCGGCGCCGTACCGGAGGATCAGGCGGCGCGGCGCCCGGAGAGGGTCAGGCGGCGCGGCGCTGCTCCGGCAGCCGGACCGCGCCCTCCTCGCGGGCGTAGTCGGACAGCAGGGTCCGCAGCTGGCGGCGGCCGCGGTGCAGGCGGGACATGACCGTGCCGATGGGGGTGCCCATCCGGTCGGCGATCTCCTTGTAGGCGAACCCCTCGACGTCGGCGAGGTAGACCGCCACACGGAACTCCTCGGGCAGGGTCCGCAGGGCGTTCATCACCGCGGTGTCGGGGAGCTGCTCCAGCGCCTCGGTCTCGGCGGACTTGAGCCCGGAGGACGTGTGGGACTCGGCGGCGGCGAGCTGCCAGTCCTCGATCTCCTCGGTGGCCGAGAGCTTGGGCGAGCGCTGCCTCTTGCGGTACTCGTTGATGAAGTTGTTGGTGAGGATGCGGTGCAGCCACGCCTTGAGGTTGGTGCCCTCACGGAACTGGTGGTAGGAGCTGAACGCCTTGGCCACGGTCTCCTGGACCAGGTCCTCGGCGTCCGCCGGGTTGCGGGTGAGACGCATCGCGGACGCGTAGAGCTGGTTGGTCACCGGAACGACGTCTCGCTCGAACCAGTCGTTGCGCTGCTCTTCGGTCATCGTGATCACGTAATCCCCCTCGGGCCTTCCCCCAGTAACATCCGGCACATCGCGCGATGCCCCTTCCCCTGACAGGCCATCGCATGCTCGCAGGCACGCCGTAAAGGTGCCGTTAAGAGTTCCAGCTGGTCAGGGGGTCGGCTTCTGGCTGCATCGGTGGCGGACGGACACACGCCCCACAGCCGGACAAGTCTCGTTATCGTAACATCTTTCCCTCTGAATAGTCGTAAAGTGTGTCCACACTCACATCGCCGCAGCTCACGCTACCTTTACCCCCATGCAATCCCCGATGGACCAGGTGGATCGGCACGATCCCCGTACCCGCTCCTGGGTGGCCGAGGCCATCCGCCGCGTCGAGGCCGACGCGCACCGGAGCTGTGACACCCACCTCCACGTCTTCCCCCTCCCCGCCCACTGGGGAGTGAGCCTCTACCTGAAGGACGAGTCGGTGCACCCGACCGGTTCACTCAAGCACCGGCTCGCCCGCTCCCTGTTCCTGTACGGCCTGGCCGGCGGATGGATCGGCCCGTCCACCACGGTCGTGGAGGCGTCCAGCGGCTCCACGGCGGTGAGCGAGGCGTACTTCGCCCGACTCGTCGGCCTGCCGTTCATCGCGGTGATGCCCGCCTCGACCTCGCCGGAGAAGATCGCCCTGATCGAGTTCTACGGCGGCAAGTGCCACCTCGTGGACGACCCCAAGGCGATCTACGCGGAGTCGCGCAGGCTGGCCGCCGAGACCGGCGGTCACTTCATGGACCAGTTCACCTACGCCGAGCGGGCCACCGACTGGCGCGGCAACAACAACATCGCCGAGAGCATCTTCCAGCAGATGGAGATGGAGCCCCACCCCGAGCCGGCCTGGATCGTGGTCGGCGCGGGCACCGGCGGCACGTCCTCGACGATCGGCCGCTACATCCGCTACCGCCGCCACCTCACCCGCCTGGCCGTGGTCGACCCCGAGGGGTCGGCCTTCTACCCCGCCTGGGAGAGCGGCGACACCGCGGTCACCGCCCCGGGCTCGCGCATCGAGGGCATCGGCCGCCCCCGGGTGGAGCCCTCCTTCATGCCCGAGGTCATCGACCGCATGATCCGCGTGCCCGACGCGCTGTCCGTCGCGGCCATGCGCTGGGTCCGGGAGGTCACCGGCCGCGACGTCGGCGGCTCCACCGGCACCAACGTGGCGGCGGCCGTGCGGATCCTGCGCGAGATGCGCGCGGCGGGCGAGCGGGGCAGCGTCGTCACGCTGTTCTGCGACGGCGGCGAGCGCTACCGCGGGACGTACGACAGTGACGCCTGGCTGGCCGAGCAGGGCCTGGACATCACCCCCCACCTGCGCGACCTGCGGGCCTTCCTGTCGGAGGTGTGACGCAGGAGAGCGGACCGGGCGGCCGGGGCGTCTGCGGCCCCGCACCCGGCCGGCGGCGGGGCGCGCACTCCGCCGGCCGGGGCGTACGCGCCGTCCACCGGCCCGGCGCGCTCAGGCCGCCTTCGCCGGGTCGACCTCGAAGATCTTCGCCAGGTCGTCGAGTATGGCGTGGGCGCCCTGGATGCCGACGGCGCTCATCCACGTGGTGTCGGAGACGTCATGCCTGGCGCCCTTCAGCCGGTCCCACAGCGGGTTGGCCTCGAACTTCTTCCTGATCGGCCCGACCGACGGGTCGTCGTAGGCGGCGACGAAGATGTGGTCGGCGTCGAGCTGGGAGATGTTCTCCTGGCTGACGTCCACCGCGATGGCGTCCGCGCTGGTCGGCTGGTCCTTCGGCCGCGGGAAGCCGACGTCCTTCAGCACCAGGCCGGAGTAGGAGTTCTCCACGTAGAGGCGGACGGTCGGCTCGCCGGCGAAGCGGGCGACCGAGACGGTGGGCATCCCGCCCTCCTTCGCCTCGATCGACTCGCCGATCTTCGCGGCCCGGTCCTGGTAGGCGGTGATCCGCTGCTCGGCCAGGTCCTCCCTGCCCAGGGTGCGCCCCACGAGCCGGAGGTTCTCCTTCCAGATGGCGCCGGTGGTCTCGCTGAACACCGTCGGCGCGATCTTCGACAGCTTGTCGTAGAGCGCCTCGTGGCGGACCTTCGCCGAGACGATCAGGTCCGGCTTGAGGGCGACGATCTTCTCCAGGCTCGGCTGCTCCAGCGTGCCGACCGACGTGGCGTCCCCGGCGTGCCCGAGGACCGGGGCGAGGTAGTCGGGCAGCTTCTCCTCGATCGACCGGTAGGTGGTGTAGCCGACGACGTCGGTCTCCAGGGTCAGCACCGCGTCCACGAAGCTCTGGTCGAGTGCCACGACCCGCTTGGGCCGCGCCGGGATCTCGGTCTCGCCCATGGCGTGCTTGATCGTCCGGGGGAACGCGGCCGCGCCGGCCGTACCGCTCGCCCGCGGGCCGGACGCCTGCGCGTCCGAGCCCGGACCGGCGGCCGTGCCGGTGGACGAACCCGACCCGCAGGCGGCGAGCCCGAGGGCCAGCACGGCCCCCGCGACGCCGGCGGCCAGGGTGCGCAACACTCTCATCAGATTTTCCTTTACCGAAGCCATGCCTAATTTAGTTTAGGCATACCTAACCTGACATACTTGCCTGAAATCCGGCAACCGACCCGAGAGGAGCACGGGTGAGCACAGCGGTGACCGCCGTCCGGCCGCCCGCGCCCGGCAGGCCCCGGACGGGCCGCCCGCGCCCGCCCCTCGTGCTGGCCGGGCTGCTGGGCGCCGTGGCGGTGGCGGCCGTGCTGAGCGTCATGGTCGGCGCCCGGCCGGTGCCGCCCGCCGACGTCTGGCACGCGCTGACCGGCCCCACCGGCACCGAGAACGACATCGTCGTCTCCTCGCTGCGCGTCCCCAGGACCGCCCTCGGCCTGCTGGCCGGGGTCGCGCTCGGCGTGGCGGGCGCGCTGATGCAGGGCCACACCCGCAACCCCCTGGCCGACCCCGGACTGCTCGGCGTCACCCAGGGCGCGGCCTTCGCGATGGTGGCGGCCATCATGGTGTTCGGCGTGACGAGCCTGTACGGCTACATCTGGTTCGGCCTGGCCGGGGCGCTGGTGGCCAGCGTGGGCGTCTTCGCCCTCGGCATGGCCGGCGGCGGCCGGGGCGGCCCCACGCCGGTGACGCTGGCCCTGGCCGGCACCGCGGTCAGCGCCTTCCTCTACGCCCTCACCTCGGCCATGGTCCTGATGGACGAGCAGGCCATGGACGTCTTCCGGTTCTGGCAGGCCGGGTCGATCGCCGGCCGGGGCGCCGACGTCGCCTGGCAGGTGCTCCCGTTCGTCGCGGCCGGACTGGTCCTGGCGCTGGTCAACGCCCCGGGCCTCAACACCCTCGCGCTCGGCGAGGACGTGGCCCGTGCCCTGGGGCAGAACGTCACGCTGACCCGCACCGTCGGCGTCGCCGCGATCACGCTGCTCAGCGGCGCCGCCGTCGCGGCCTGCGGGGCACTCGCCTTCCTCGGGCTGATGGTGCCGCACCTGGCGCGTCCCCTGTCAGGACCCGACCACCGGCTGCTGCTGCCGTACTCGGGGCTGCTCGGCGCCGCGGCGCTGCTGGGCGCCGACGTGGTCGGCCGGGTCGTGGCCCGGCCCGGCGAGCTGGAGGTCGGCGTCGTGCTCGCCCTGCTGGGCGCGCCGTTCTTCGTCGCGCTGGTCAGGCGCAGGAAGCCGCTGAGTCTGTGACCTCCCCGCAGAGCCCCTCGCAGGCCCCCTCGCCGAAGCCTCCGCCCCGTCCGGAAGACGTCCCGCCCGTGACCCCCGTGACCCCCGTGCCCGTACGGCTCGCCCACGAGCGGCCGCTGCGGCTCGGCCCGGCCTCCTGGCTGCTGCGCCTGCGCTCGGCCGCCGCGTCCCTGGTCCTGCTGGCCGCCGCGGTGCTGCTGATGGCGCTGAACATGCGCATCGGCGACATCCCGATGAGCGTCGCCGAGGTGTTCCGGGCGGTCGCCGGCGGCGGGCCGGACCACTTCGTCGTGATGGAGCTGCGGCTCCCCCGCGCGCTGACCGGCGTCCTCGTCGGCGCGGCGCTGGCGCTGGCCGGCGCGATCACCCAGGCCATCGCCCGAAACCCGCTGGCCAGCCCCGACGTCCTCGGCGTCACCACCGGCTCCAGCGTCGCCGTGGTCGGGATCATCGTGACCGCGGGCAGCGCGGCGGGCGGCGCGGGCGGAGCCCTGGCGAGCGTGGGCGTCCCGCTGGTCGCCCTGGCCGGCGGGCTGGCCGGGGCGCTGGCCGTCTACCTGCTGGCCTGGCGCGGGGGCCTGGACGGCTACCGCCTCGTCCTGGTCGGCGTCGGCGTCTCGGCGGTGTTCACCAACGTCAAGTACTGGCTGCTGACCGTGGGGGACGTCACCGACAGCGGCCGGGCCATGGTGTGGATCAGCGGCTCGCTCAACGGCCGGGGCTGGGAGCACGTGGTCCCGGTCGCGATCGCGCTGGCCGTACTGGTGCCGGCGGCGCTGGCCGGCACCCGGTCGCTCGGCGCGCTGCGCTTCGGCGACGACACCGTGACCGGCCTGGGCGTGCGGACGAACCTCGCCAGGGGCCTGCTGGTCCTGGCCGCGGTGCTGCTCGCGGCGGTGGCCACCGCCGCGGCCGGTCCGATCGCCTTCGTCGCCCTGGCCTCGCCGCAGATCGCGCTGCGCGTGGCCGGGGTCGCCCAGCCGCCGCTGATCGTCTCGGCGCTGTGCGGGGCCGTCCTGGTCACCGCCGCCGACCTGGCCGCCCGTACGGTGGCCTCCCCCGCCGAGCTCCCGGTGGGCGTGGTCACTGCGGTCCTGGGCGCCCCCTACCTGATCTACCTGCTGGTCCGCGCACGCCGGGGGGCACGCGCGTGAACGGCGGGAACCGTACGGACGACCACGGAGAGCACAGAGAGCACGGAGAGGAAGCGAACGTGAGGCTGCAGGCGGTCGGCGTGAGGCTCGGCTACGGTGACCGCGTCATCGTCGACGGCCTCGACCTCGGCATCGAGGCCGGGACGGTCACCACGATCATCGGGCCCAACGGGTGCGGCAAGTCCACGCTGCTGCGCGCGCTGGGACGGCTGCTGAAGCCGTCCGGCGGCGAGGTGCTGCTGGACGGCAAGCGCATCGACCGGATGCCGACCAAGGAGGTCGCGCGGATCCTGGGCGTGCTGCCGCAGGCGCCCACGGCCCCCGAAGGGCTGACCGTGGCCGACCTGGTGGCCCGGGGCCGGCACCCGCACCAGACCTGGTACCGGCAGTGGTCGTCCGGCGACGAGGCGGCGGTCGGCGAGGCGCTGGCCATGACGGGCCTGGACGGCCTGGGCGAGCGCCCGCTGGACGAGCTGTCGGGCGGGCAGCGGCAGCGGGCGTGGATCTCGATGGCCCTGGCCCAGGGCACCGACCTGCTGCTGCTGGACGAGCCGACGACCTTCCTGGACCTCGCCCACCAGATCGAGGTGCTGGAGCTGGTGCGGCGGCTGCACGGCGAGCACGGCCGGACCGTGGTGATGGTCCTGCACGACCTCAACCTCGCGGCCCGGTACGCCGACCGGCTGGTCGCCATGCGCTCCGGCCGGGTGCTCGCGGCCGGGACGCCGCACGAGGTCCTCACCGAGCCGCTGCTGGCCGAGGTCTTCGACCTGGAGGCCAAGGTCATCGAGGACCCGGTGGCGGGCACCCCCCTGGTCGTCCCGGTCGGCGTCCGCCACTGAGCCCTTCCTGAGCCCTCCCCGGGGTCTCCGTGCGAAGTCCCCGCGCGAGGTCCCCGTACGGCGCACTCAGGGCAGCCAGTCGCGCCGCGGGTCGTACTCCAGCCACCGGTTGCGGCCCGCCTCCGCCAGGAACGCCTCCACCAGCGGTTCGATCGGCGGGTGCCCGCCGGAGCCCCGCCACAGCAGCGACCAGGCGTACAGCGGGGTCGGATCCACCAGCGGGATCGTCCGGACGCCGGGGACGTCCGGCAGGGGACAGTCGGCGGGCAGCAGCGAGAAGCAGCCGGGGTCGGCGGCGATGCGCGCGGCGAAGTGGTCGAGGCCGAGGTTGGGCCCCTGCTCCCGGGCGGTCACGCCGAAGTGGTCGGCGAAGCGGCCGAGGAAGTCGAGCCGGTCCAGCGGCCCCGGCGTCCACAGTACGCCGGCGCGCAGCCGCTCGGGCCGCAGGACCGGCTCGTCCGCCAGGGGATGGTCGGCGCTGACCACCGCGTCGACGGGTTCCAGCCGCACCAGCCGGTGGGTGAGCCCCTCCGGCAGCGGCGGATGGACCCTGCCGAACCCGATGTCGGTCTCCCCGCGCAGCAGCGCCGCCGCCACGGACGGCAGGTCGCGGGCGTGCCCCAGTTCGAGCTCCAGCCCCTCGGCGCGTTCCGCGGCGCGGGAGAGCGTGCGCATCGGCGCGTAGAGGTGGCCCCACACGTCCACCCGCAGCGGCCGGCGCTCCTCGCGCGCGGCGGCCACGGCGAGGTCCCCCGCGGCGAGCGCCTGCCGGGCGGGGGCGAGGAAACGCAGCCCGGCCGCGGTGAGCCGTACTCCCTGTCCGCCGCGGTCGAGCAGGCGCGCGCCGAGCCGGGCCTCCAGGGCGGCGATCCGCTTGGACAGGGCCTGCTGGGAGATCGAGAGCTCCGCCGCCGCCCGGCCGAAGTGCAGCTCCTCCGCGGCGAGCACGAACGCGCGGACCTGTGCCAGATCGAGATCCACGGCCCACACCCTATGACCTGGCCCGAGGGTCGATCACCGGTCCAGGTCACCCGGGCGGTCCCCCGCCACGGACCCCGGACGACAACCGGTGGTTGTGGCCTCCACCCGCCGGTTGTTGGCCGGAGCGCCCCGGCCTCCGATTCCATGACGGACATGAAGAGACTGATCCCCACCGGCGACCCGGAACGCCCGGTACGCCTCGCCGAGGACGTCCAGCCCGTCCCGGCCGCGGACGAGGCCCTGGTCAGGGTGGAGGCGTTCTCCGTCAACCGGGGAGAGACCTTCCTGCTGGAGGACCCGCGCCCGGGGTTCGTCCCGGGCAAGGACGTCGCGGGCCTGGTCGTGCAGGCGGCGGCCGACGGCTCGGGCCCGGTGGCCGGGACCCGCGTGGTGGGGCATCCGCCGTACGGGGGCTGGGCCGAGTACGTCGCGGTCCCCACCCATTCGCTCGCCGGGCTGCCCGGCTCCGTCACCTCCGTCCGGGCCGCGGCCCTGCCCCTCGCCGGGATCACCGCGCTGCGTCTGCTCCGCGCGGCCGGCGCCGTGACGGGCCGGCGGATCCTGCTCACCGGCGCCTCGGGCGGGGTGGGCCACTACGTCACCGAACTGGCCGCCGCGGCCGGAGCCGAGATCACCGCGGTGACCGCCTCGCCCGAACGCGGCCGGCGGCTGATCGAGCTGGGCGCCGCGGAGGTCGTGCACGACGTCGCCGACGCGCGCGGGCCCTTCCCGCTGGTCCTGGAGTCCACCGGCGGGACCGCCCTGCCCGTCGCCCTCGCCGCGCTGGCCCCGGGCGGCACGCTGATCTGGTACGGCCAGGCCAGCCGGACCCCGGTGACCCTCGACTTCTTCGATCTCCTCGCCGGGCCGGAGAACGCCGTGATCCGCCACTTCCACTACGCCGGCGTCCCCTACGGCGAAGACCTCGCCACGCTGGTCCGGCTGGTGGACGCCGGACGGCTGCGCCCCGAGGTCGGCCGGATCGCCGGCTGGGAGCAGGCCGCGGACCTCCTGGTCGACCTGCGGGAGAGGCGGGTGCGGGGCAAGGCCGTCCTCACCGTCGGATCCCCCCTCACTCCGAAGGAGTCGCGATGAGCGTCGCCGTGTTCGCCGAGGCCAACTTCAGCCGCGCCACCGCCGCCGGCCTCGACCCGCACGAGTACCGTCGCGTCACGGCCGGGCTCGCGTCCCTCGACGACTGGCCGGACGCCTTCGTCCGAACCGGCCGGCGCCACCTCGGCCTGGCCGGGGCGGCGGCGTCCGCGGTCTCGGCGGGCGAGCACTTCCGGACGGCCGCCAGGTGGTTCCACTTCGCCGCCCTCGTGCCGCATCCGGACCGCGCGCTCGCCGCCGGGGCGGCCGCGGAGGCCGACGCCGCCATGGGCCGCGCCCTGGAGATCCTGGAGCCCGCCGCCCGGAGGATCGAGGGCCCCGGCTTCACCGGCCGGCTCCGCGGCCCCGCCGACGCGGCCGCGACCGTCGTCATCGTGCCCGGCATGGACTCCGCCAAGGAGGAGTTCCACGCCGTCGCCGATGCGTTCCTGCGCAGGGGCGCGGCGGTGTTCGCCATGGACGGCCCCGGTCAGGGCGCGCTCGCGGCCACCACCGTCGTCCGCCCCGACTACCACCGGGTGGTGGGGGACGTCGTCGACGCCCTCGGCGTCGAGGGGATCGGCCTGGTAGGGCTCAGCCTGGGCGGCTACTACGCCGCCGAGAGCGCCGCCAGGGAGCCCCGGGTCAGGGCCGCCGTCACCGTCAGCGGCCCCTTCCGCCTCGACTGGGACGGGCTGCCCGCGTTCGTGCACGACACGCTGACCCAGCGCGCCGGCGGCATCGAGGCCGCCCGGGACTTCGCCCGCCACGTGGACCTGACGGACCTCGCCCCGCGCGTCGCCGTACCGCTGCTGGTGGTGGACGGCGGGCGGGACGCCATCCCCGGCGTGGTCAACGGTGAGCCGCTGGCCCGCCTGGCGCCGTACGGCGAGTACCTGCTCGTGCCGTACGCCGACCACCTGCTCGGCGAGGCCCACCCCGACTGGCTCCCCGCCGCGGCCGACTGGCTGATGGCGCGGCTGGGGGCGTCCGAACGCTGACGGAGTGAGCGGGGACGCCGTGCGCGCCCGCCCCGCCCCGGCCCGGCCCCGGGTGGGCGGCGAAGGCCCGGCGCCGCTGAAGGCTCGGGGGGCGGTGAAGGCCCGGCCGATGGCGGGGACGGGCGGAAGAGGCAGGCGCGGTTACCGGATGGGCTGTTGATCGGCCGGTCCCCCGGGCGTATGTTCCTCCCAACATCCGAGTGCTCCTCATGTTCTGGGGGTTCCCCGTGCACTCACGTCTCCGGCGGATGATCGCCGCCGCCTCGGCGTTCGCGATCGTCGCGCTCACCCTCCCCCTCACCTCCCCCGCCCCGGCGTCGGCGGACACCCTCGCCCCCGACGACCACTGCCTCGGCCAGTGCGCCGACATCCTGCCACCCGGCGAGAACGGCAACGCCACACTGGTGGAGATCCTCGCCAACCAGTCGCTGGGCACGATGCCCCGGCACAGCTCCGACCAGCTCGGCCGGTATGCGGACCTCGTCTCCGGCTACACCGGGCTGACCGACGAGCAGATCGCCGCGTTCTTCAACGACGCCTCCTTCGGTGTACCGGACGGGCAGGTGGAGAGCACCGTCAGCCCGCGGTCCGACGTGAAAATCGTCCGCGACCGGGCCACCGGGGTCCCGCACATCACCGGCACGACCCGCGAGGGCACCATGTTCGGCGCCGGATACGCCGGCGCGCAGGACCGGTTGTGGGTCATGGACCTGATCCGGCACGTCGGCCGGGGCGAGCTGACGCCCTTCGCCGGCGGCGCGCCCGGCAACCGCGCGCTGGAGCAGAGCGTCTGGCTCAACTCCCCCTACACCGAGGCGGACCTGCAGACGCAGCTCACCCGCCTGCGCGACTCCGGCCCCCGGGGCGCGCAGCTCTACGCCGACGTGCGGTCCTACATCGACGGCATCAACGCCTACATCGATCACTGCATGGCGGGTCGCAACTGCCCCGGCGAGTACGTCCTCACCGGCCACCTCGACGCCGTCACCAACGCGGGCGGCCCCCAGGACTTCACCATGACCGACCTCATCGCGATCTCCGGGGTGGTCGGCGGCCTGTTCGGCGGGGGCGGCGGCGCGGAGATGCAGTCCGCGCTGGTACGGGTCGCGGCCCGCGCCAAGTACGGCGTCGCCGCCGGCGACCGCGCCTGGGAGGCGTTCCGGTCGCGCAACGACCCCGAGACCACCCTCACCCTGCACGCCGGCCAGAGCTTCCCCTCGGGCGACGCGCCCGGCGCCACTGGCGTCGTCCTGCCCGACGCCGCCACGACCGCGCCGGTGGACATCACCCAGAACGAGAAGGGGTCGGCCACCGGCCCGGCCCTCACCGCCCGCTCCGGCGAGGCGGAGAAGGGCGTGCTCGGCGGGCTGACCGTGGACAACGCCAGGCCCGGGATGTCCAACGCCGTCGTGGTGTCCGGCGCCGAGTCCACCACCGGCCACCCGGTCGCGGTGTTCGGCCCGCAGACCGGCTACTTCGCCCCGCAGCTGCTCATGCTGGAGGAGCTGTCCGGGCCCGGCATCCGGGCGCGCGGCGCGGCGTTCGCCGGGCTCAACCTGTACGTGCTGCTCGGCCGGGGCACCGACTACGCCTGGAGCGCCACCTCCAGCGGCCAGGACATCACCGACACCTACGCCCTGGAGCTCTGCGAGCCCGGCGGCGGGACCCCGACCACGGCATCGGACCACTACCTCTACCGCGGCGTCTGCACGGCCATGGAGACGCTGCGCAAGACCAACTCCTGGAAGCCCACCGTCGCCGACAGCACCGCGGCGGGCTCCTACGACCTGGTGATCAAACGGACCAAGTACGGGCTGGTGACCTGGCGCGGCACCGTCGGCGGGCGGCCCACCGCCTTCGCCTCGCTGCGCTCGACCTACGGGCACGAGGCCGACTCGGCGATCGGGTTCCAGCGGTTCAACGACCCGGCGCAGATGGGCGACCCGGCGGGCTTCACCGCCGCCGCCTCCGACATCGGGTTCGCGTTCAACTGGTTCTACGTCAACTCGGCCCGCTCGGCGTACTTCATGTCGGGCAACACCCCCGTCAGGTCCGCGGTCTCCGACCCGAACCTGCCGATGACGGCCGACGCCGCCCACGAGTGGGCCGGCTTCGACCCCGACGCCCGCACCGCGACCTACACCGCCCCGGCGACCCACCCGCAGGCCGTAGACCAGGACTACTTCGTCAGCTGGAACAACAAGCAGGCCAAGGACTACGGCGCCGCCGACGGCAACTTCAGCTTCGGCCCGGTCCACCGGGTGGACCTGCTGGACGCCCCCGTCAAGGCGGCCCTGGCCGGGCCCGGCAAGCTCGACCGGGCCGGCACCGTGAAGATCATGGCCGAGGCCGCAGTCACCGACCTGCGCGGCAAGAAGGTCCTGCCCCACCTGCTGCGGGTGATCGGCGACGCCCCCGCCGACCCGGCCCTCGCCTCTGCGGTCGCCGGGCTGAAGGCATGGGCGGACTCCGGGGCGAAACGGACCGAGACCGCGCCGGGCAACCGGACGTACGCGCACGCCGCGGCGATCCGCGCGTTCGACGCCTGGTGGCCCCGGCTCGTCCAGGCCGAGTTCCGGCCCGGGATGGGCGAGGGCCTCTACCGGTCCCTGACCGGCGCCCTGCAGATCAACGAGTCCCCCTCCGGCCACCAGAACGGTGACTCGGGCTCGCCCGGCTCGGCCAACGAGGCCCAGGCGCACAAGGGCTCGTCGTTCCAGTACGGCTGGTGGGGCTACGTCAGCAAGGACCTCCGGGCCGTGCTCGGCGAACCGGTCTCCGGGCCGCTGCCCGCGAAGTACTGCGGCGACGGCACGGTGGCGGGCTGCCGGACGGTGCTGCTGGACAGCCTGGCGGCGGCGCTCGCCGAACCCGCGGCGACGACCTACCCCGCCGACGACGTCTGCGGCGCGGGCGACCAGTGGTGCGCCGACAGCGTCCGCCACTCCCCGCTCGGCGGGATCAAGCAGTCGCTGATCTCCTGGCAGAACCGGCCGACCTACCAGCAGGTCGTGTCGTTCCCCTCGCACCGGGGCGATCCGATCGGCAACCTCGCGGCCGGCCGTACGGCGAAGGCGTCCAGCTCGGAGCTGTTCCTGCTCTACCCGGCGAGCAAGGCCGTGGACGGCGATCCCGGGAGCCGCTGGTCCAGCGCCCGCAGCGACGACCAGTACCTCCAGGTGGACCTGGGCTCGCCGCAGACCGTGGCCCGGGTGCTGCTGCGCTGGGAGGACGCCTACGGCTCGGCGTACTCGATCCAGACGTCCGCCGACGGCTCGTCCTGGACGACCGTCTTCTCCACCACCACCGGGAACGGCGGCGTGGACAACGTGACGTTCGCCCCGGCGACCGCGAGATACGTCCGGATGAAGGGCACGAAACGCGCCACCTCCTACGGCTACTCGCTCTACGAGATGGAGGTCTACTCCCGCTGATCCCGGCCGGAACATGCGGACGCCTCCGGGATGGTTCCCGGAGGCGTCCGCGCGGCGGCCGTCGCCCCGTGTCATGGCCCCGTTGCAAGCCCATCTCGTCGAACGCGGCCGGACCTGTGGCTCCCGGCTCCGGGAGAATCCAGAAGCACGAGTGAGCAAGGTCCCGGGTCTGGCCGAACGCCGAGCCGCCATGTGCGTGGGCTTGGCGGAGCGAGGGGTGGGCCGGCGTTCAACCGCCGAGGGCGCGCTTTTGCGGGTGGATCGCCTCGCCGCGGGCGAGCATGTCAACGAGCCGGGTGATACGGCGGGCTCGGGTCTCGGCGCGTTTGGCGTTCGTGATCCGATAGAGAACGGCGTAGCGGTTCTGGGAGGTGAGGATGTCGAACATGGCTTGTGCCTGGGGTTTCGCGGCCAGTGCGGCGGCCAGGTCGGCCGGCACCTCGATGCCGGCTTGTCCCGCGTAGGCCGCCTCCCAGCGGCCGTCGGCCTTGGCGCGTTCGACCTCGGTCATTCCGGCCGGATGCATCCGGCCCTCGCCGATCAGACGGGTGACGATGGAAACGTTCCGCGCCGACCAGGGACTTCGCCTTCCGCGAGGGGTGAAGCGCCGGCAGAAGGTGATCTCATCCCGCCGTCGTAGCCGACCGTCGATCCAGCCGTGGCAGAGGGCTTCGTCGAGCGCCTGGTCATAGGTCAGGCTGGTGGGCCGGGTCGTGTTTCGCTTGGCGAGGACCAGCCACACCCCTGCCGAGCTGTCGTGGTGCCTGCCGAGCCACTCCCGCCAGGCTCGGGCATCGGTGACGGTCAGTTCCGGTGGTTCGTCGCTCATCGTCATGCGCCCCTGATGATCATAGAAGGGATGGTTGCCGGCGGTCACCCGAAGGTGGAAGCCCAGGACGGGGACCTGCCGGAAGCGGCGCCGGATCGGCCGGCGAGGAGCCGGCCGATCACGTCCTTCACCACGCCGCCACCGCGGCCTCTGGCCGGATGGCGCCCGCCCGCCTTCACCAGGCCTTGCCGGCCTGCTCCCGGATCGTGTGGTTGATCCGGTTGAAGAAGTTGGTGAGTGCGATGTTCAGAATGATCGCCGACATCTGGTTCTCGTCGAAGTAGGTGGCGGCGGCATCCCAGATCTCGTCGGTCACCCCCGGCGCGCCGTCCTGGATCCGGGTGGCGGCCTCGGTCAGCGCGAGCGCCGCCCGCTCCTCCTCGGTGAAGAACGGGGCCTCGCGCCAGGCGACCACGTTGTGCAGCCGCTCCTCGGTCTCGCCATGCTTCTTCGCAGACTGGACGCCGGCGAACACACACGGGCTGCAGCCGTTGACCTGGCTGGCCCGCAGATGGACCAGCTCGAGCACGAGCGGGTCGACGCCACCGGCGTGAATCGCCTTCTGGAGATGCTGAATCGCCGTGATCACATCGGGATTCGCCACGCTCTTCATACGTGCTTCCATGGATCCTGCCCCTCATCGGTTACGTGCGCCCACCCTGGCCCGTCATCTGAGGCGCCCTGGCGGAGGTCATCGCCGTAATGGACTTCTCGGCCGAGGAGTTCCCGGCCACGCGGTGACGTTACGGTATGACCCGGTCAGAAACGGTCCTGGTCATCGAGCAGACTGTGAGCCGTGGTCAACACCTCGGCACGGCTGCTGCGGCTGCTGTCTTTGCTGTCAACGCGGCGGTCCTGGACGTGCGCTGATCTTTCCGCCCAGCTGGAGATCACCGAACGGACGGTTCGCCGGGACATCGCCCGGCTACGTGAACTCGGCTACGGCATCGAATCCGAGATGGGCCCATGGGGCGGCTACCACCTCGGGCCCGGAACCAGCATTCCGCCACTGATCCTTGACGAGGAGGAGGCCCTCGCAGTCGCTGTCGGGCTGCGCACCGCCGCCTTCAGCGGAGTCTCCGGCAGCGACCAGGCAGCCCTGTCGGCGCTGCTGAAACTACGCCAGGTGCTGCCGGCCAGGATCGCCGACCGGCTCGGCGGGCTGGACACCGCGTTCACCCACACCGCACGACCCGACGACAGCCAGATCTCCCCCGCGCTGCTCCTCGACCTGGCCACCGCGTGCCGGCGAGGCGAACGCACCCGGTTGACCTACCGCGACCGGACCGGAACGACGTCCACCCGCCGAGTGGGCCCCCACCGGCTCATCTACACCGGCCGCCGCTGGTATCTCCTCGCCTACGACCTGACACGGCAGGACTGGCGCACCTTCCGCACCGATCGCATCATCGATGCCACGGCCACCGGGCAGGCCGCCGCCCTGCCCGACCCGCCGGATCCGGCACAGATGGTCGGTACGGGCATCGCGCTGAGGCCCCACCCGGTGCGGGTGACCATCCGCCTGGCCGTACCGGCCGATGAGGCGCGCAGGCTGGTGCCGTCGACGGTCGGCGTCCACCACCCGGACGGCGATGACGCAACGATCATCGACATCGGCGGGCCGGACGCCGACGGCCTGGCCCGCTACCTGCTCAGCCTCGGCCGACCACTTCGAATACTGCACCCAGAAGAGGTCCGCCAGGCATTCCTCACCCGCGTACGACAACTCCTCGAGGACAACGTGTGACGTGAACACCCACCGATCGCCGACGCGGTCACCCGCGGTGACAGATGTCGCCGGCCACCATGAAGTGTGACCGCGGTGTCGACCGTCTCAATCGAGGTTCCCTCAGCGAGACATCCTCGGGTGCAAGGGCCGGAACGGCCGGCCCATGGCCCATGGCCCATGGCCCGGTCCTGGGACGGCGGACGCCCCCGGGATGTCCCGGGGGCGTCCGCCGTCTCGTGTGAGCAGGATCAGTCGCCGAGGAGCGCGTCCACGAAGACCTCGGGGTCGAACGGCGCCAGGTCGTCCGGGCCCTCGCCCAGGCCGACCAGCTTGACCGGGACGCCCAGCTCCCGCTGGACGGAGATGATGATCCCGCCCTTGGCGGTGCCGTCCAGCTTGGTCAGGGCGATGCCGGTGACGTCCACGACCTCGGCGAACACCTGGGCCTGGCGCATGCCGTTCTGGCCGGTGGTGGCGTCGAGGACGAGCAGGACCTCGTCGACCGTGGCCTTCTTCTCGATGACCCGCTTGACCTTGCCCAGCTCGTCCATCAGGCCGGTCTTGGTGTGCAGCCGGCCGGCGGTGTCCACGATCACCACGTCGGCCTTGTCGGCCGTGCCCCTGGCGACGGCGTCGAAGGCGACCGAGGCGGGGTCGCCGCCCTCCGGGCCGCGCACGACCTCGGCCCCGACCCGGTCTCCCCAGGTCTGGAGCTGGTCGGCGGCGGCGGCGCGGAACGTGTCGGCCGCGCCGAGCACGACCGAGCGGCCGTCGCCGACGAGGGAGCGGGCCAGCTTGCCGGTGGTGGTGGTCTTGCCGGTGCCGTTGACGCCGACCACCAGCACCACGGCCGGGCGCTCGCCGTGCGGCTGGACGTGCAGGGTGCGGTCGAGGTCGGTGCCGATCTGGGTGAGCAGCTCCTTGCGGAGCAGGGCGCGCGCCTCGTCGGGCGTGCGGCTGCCCAGGATCTTCACCTGCGTCCGCAGATCCTCGACCATCGCCTGCGTCGGGGCGATCCCGACGTCGGCGGTGATCAGGGTCTCCTCGATCTCGTCCCACGTGTCGTCGTCGAGACGGTCACGGGAGAGCAGTTCGAGCAGGCCCTTGCCGAAGGTGTTCTGCGAGCGGGCCAGCCGGGCGCGCAGCCGTACCATCCGGCCCGCGGACGGCGGCGGGACCTCCACCGCCGGGGGCGGGACGACCATCGGCTCGGCCGGCGTGGTCCGCGGAGGCGGGACGGTGGTCGTCGCCTCCTGGTCCTCCACCGCCGCCCTGGGCGGTGCCTGTGTCTCCTCCGGGATCCGCACCTCGGGCGGCTCGACCGGCGGAGGCGCCGCCTTGCCACGCGGCCGGAGCAGCAGGACCATGCTGCCGGCCGCCAGCACAAGGATGGCGACGACGATCGCGATTATGCCGATGGGTTCCACAAGACCACAGTTTTCCAGACGGCGGGTGATGCTCCGTACCCCGAGGGGCCCGAACCGGCCCCGTGCCCCCTCGTCCGGGCGTCGGTCCCGCGGCCGGACCGCCGCCCGTACGGCTCGGCCGCCCGTACGGCTCGACCGCTCGGCCGCGCGCCCGCGACCGGACCCCGGGTCAGTCCTCCTGCTCGCGCAGCCGCTGGCTGATGACGTGGGAGACGCCGTCGCCGCGCATCGACACGCCGTACAGCGCGTCGGCGATCTCCATCGTGCGCTTCTGGTGGGTGATCACGATGAGCTGGGAGGTCTGCCGCAGCTCCTCGAACAGGGTCAGCAGGCGCTGGGTGTTGGTGTCGTCGAGCGCGGCCTCGACCTCGTCCATCACGTAGAACGGCGAGGGCCGGGCCTTGAAGATCGCCACGAGGAAGGCCACCGCGGTCAGCGACCGCTCGCCGCCCGACAGCAGCGACAGCCGCTTGACCTTCTTGCCCGGCGGGCGGGCCTCGACCTCGACTCCGGTGGTGAGCATGTCGGAGGGGTCGGTCAGCAGCAGCCTGCCCTCGCCCCCGGGGAAGACCCGGGTGAAGATCTGCTCGAACTCCCGCGCCACGTCCTCGTAGGCGGCGGCGAAGACCTGCTCGACCCGGTCGTCCACCTCCTTGACCACGAGCAGCAGGTCACGGCGGGTCTTCTTCAGGTCCTCCAGCTGGGAGGTCAGGAACGCGTGCCGCTCCTCCAGCGCCGCGAACTCCTCCAGCGCCAGCGGGTTGACCTTGCCGAGCTGGGTCATCTGCCGCTCGGCCGCCTTCGCCCGCTTCTCCTGCTCCTCGCGCACGTAGGGGACGGGGTCGCCGTCGGCCGCCGGGACCGGCTGGTCGGGGCCGTACTCGGCGACCAGGACGTCGGTCTCGACGCCGAACTCCTCCGTGGCCCGCGCTTCGAGCTGCTCCAGGCGCAGCCGCCGCTCGGTCCGGGCCACCTCGCTGCCGTGGGCGCGGTTGACCAGCTTGTCCAGCTCCGCCGTCAGCTCGCGGACCCGGACGCGCATCGACTTCAGTGAGGCGTCGATCCGCCCGCGCGCCTGCTCGGCCTCGTCGCGTTCGGCGGCGGCGGCCGCCAGCGACACCTCCAGCACGGCCAGCGCCCGCTCGGCGCCCCGGACGACCGCCTGCGCCGTGCGGGCCTGCCGGCGCCGCCGCTCCCGCAGCTCGGCCGCCCTGGCCCGTTCCTCGCGCTCCTGCTCGGCGGCCCGCTCCAGTTCCTCGGCGCGGCCCGCGATGCCCCTGACCCGCTCCTCGGCCGTCCGCACGGACAGGCGGGCCTCCATCTCCCCCTGCCGGGCCTCGGCGCAGATCTCGGCCAGCTCGTCGCGCAGCTCGGTGGTGGGCTCCTCGGTGAGCTCCTCGGCGCTCTCCGCGGCGGCGAGGCGCTCCTCCAGCTCGGCCAGGCCCGCCGCGTCGCGGTCGCGGGCCTCGCGGGCCGACGCCACGCCCCGGGCCAGCCGCTCGCACTCGCCGCGGGCCGCGGCGGCGGCGGCGTCGAGCTGGGCGAGGCGGCGGGCCGCGGCGGCGGTCCGCTGGTCGGCGTCGCGCTGGCGGGACCTCAGCTCGTCCAGTACGGCCTGCGCCGCGTTCACCCCCGCCTGGGCGGTCTGCACGCCCGACTGCGTCTCGGCCACCCGCGCCTGGGCCGCCTCGACGGCGAGCTGCGCCTCGCCCTCGGCCTCGGCCGCCTCCTCCAGCGCGGCGGCGGCCTCCTCGGCCCGGTGCCGGGCCTCCTCCAGGTCGGCGGCGGCCTCGTCCAGCGCGGCCCGCATCCGCAGCGCGGAGCCGCCGTCGGCGGAACCGCCCCGGGCGACGTGCGCGCCCAGCAGGTCGCCGGCGCGGGTCGCCGCGCGCAGCCCTGGCCACTGCTCGACCGCCTTGCGCGCGGTCGCGAGGTCGTCGACCACCAGCACGCCGCCCAGCAGGTGCTCGGCGGCGGCGCTCAGGGCGGCGGGGACCTCGACCAGGTCGAGCGCCCACTCGGCCCCGGCGACCGGCACCGGGTCGCGGGGGGAGCCGCCCCCGGAGCCGTCGGCGGTGATGACCAGGTCCGCCCGGCCGCCGTCCCGGCCGCGCAGGAAGTCGATCGCGTCGGCCGCGCTCTGCAGCGACTCCACCGCGACGGCCTCGGCGGCGGCGCCCAGCACCGCGGCGACGGCCGCCTCCGCGCCCTGCCGTACGGCGAGCATCGCGGCGACCGGGCCGAGCACACCGGCGAGGTCGGCGGCGAGCAGCGCCGCGCCGCCGTCCACCCCCCTGGCCAGGCTCAGCTCCAGCGTCTCGCGGCGGGCCTCCAGCGCGGCGACCTGCCGCTGCGACTCCGCCTCGGCCTTGCGCGCCGCGGCGAGGGCGGCCCGCGCCGTGCCCAGGGCGGAGGTCGGGCCGGTGACGGCGGCCTTGGCGTCGTCCACCAGCGCCCTGGCCCGCTCGACGGCGTCCCGGGACTCCTCGACGGCCGCGAGGGCCATCTCCAGCTCCTCGGCGAG
Source organism: Streptosporangium sp. NPDC053982 (assembly GCF_055585205.1). Taxonomy (NCBI): domain Bacteria; kingdom Bacillati; phylum Actinomycetota; class Actinomycetes; order Streptosporangiales; family Streptosporangiaceae; genus Streptosporangium; species Streptosporangium sp. NPDC053982. Next base: position 77,310 of record NZ_JBVJKQ010000008.1, on the reverse strand, counting down.
GGCGGTGAGGGCCGGGTCGGCGGAGGCGGGGTCGGAGCCCTCCTGGCTGTCGTGCTCGGCCTGGGCGGTCTCGGCGCGCCGCAGCGCCTCCTCAAGGGAGCGCTCCAGACGCCCGATCTCCGCCTCGGCGGCCTCGGCGCGGCTGCGGGCGGCCCCGACGCGGCCCCGCAGGGCCGCCAGGCCCTCGCGCCGGTCGGCGGCGGCCCTGGCCTCGGCGGCCAGCCGGCGTTCCTCCGTCGCGAGAGCCGACTCGGTCTCGGCGCGCCGGGCCACGGCCGCGGCGAGCGTCTCCTGGGCGTCGGCGAGCAGCTCCTCCAGCACCCGTTCCTGCTCGCGGACCTCCTCGGCCTCGCGTTCGTAATCCTCCGGGTCGCGGCCGCGCCGTTCCACCGCGGTGTCACTGGCGTGCCGGTGGCGCTCGGCGGCCAGCCCGGACAGGCCGCGCAGCCGGTCGCGCAGCGAGGCGAGCCCGAAGTAGGTCTCCTGGGCGGCGGCCAGCCTCGGCTGGGCCTCGGCCTCGGCGGCCTCCAGCTCCGCCTCGGACCGCTGGCCCTCCTCCAGCTCGGTCTCCACCGCCGTACGGCGGGCAAGCACCGCGGCCTCGTCGGCGACCTCCCGCTCCAGCGCGGCGCGCAGGGTGAGCACGTCGTCGGCGAGCAGCCGGAGCCGGGCGTCGCGCAGGTCGGCCTGGATGACGGCGGCCCGGCGGGCGATCTCGGCCTGCCGTCCCAGGGGCTTGAGCTGGCGGCGCAGCTCGGTGGTGAGGTCCTGGACCCGGGTGAGGTTGGCCTGCATCGCGTCCAGCTTCCGCAGCGCCTTCTCCTTGCGCTTGCGGTGCTTCAGGACGCCCGCGGCCTCCTCGATGAACGCCCGGCGGTCCTCCGGGCCGGCGTGCAGCACCTGGTCGAGCTGGCCCTGGCCGACGATGACGTGCATCTCCCGGCCGATGCCGGAGTCGGACAGCAGCTCCTGGATGTCGAGCAGGCGGCAGGTGTCGCCGTTGATGGCGTACTCGCTCTGGCCGGCCCGGAACATCAGGCGGCTGATCGTGACCTCGGTGTAGTCGATGGGCAGCGCGCCGTCGGTGTTGTCGATGGTGAGCGTGACCTCGGCCCGGCCCAACGGGGCCCGGGAGGAGGTGCCGGCGAAGATGACGTCCTCCATCTTGCCGCCGCGCAGGGACTTGGCGCTGTGCTCGCCCATGACCCAGGCCAGGGCGTCGACCACGTTGGACTTGCCGGACCCGTTGGGGCCGACGACGGCGGTGATGCCCGGCTCGAAGCGCAGGGTGGTGGCCGAGGCGAACGACTTGAAACCGCGCAGGGTGAGGGTCTTGAGGTACAACGAGATCCCCCGTCCTCCCGCGTGATGACCGGCCCGGACGCCGCGCGTCGGCGCGGGTCGGGCGCGGGTGCCGGTGCCCCTCGTCGCGCGGGCGGCTCGGCTTCTCCGCCCGTCCGCCCGGGAGGTCACCGCTCCCGCCTGGGAAGACTACCGTTCTTCGGCGGCGTCCGCCCGCGGGAGAGCGGGCCGTTCCCCGGGAGGGAGGGGCGCGGCCGGCCGGTGAGCGGAAGACACCGCTACGGGCACGCGCGGGAGGCGGCCCGGAGCGGGAGAGGCCAGGACGGGCCGCATCGCACGCGGCCGGAGATCTCGCAACGGAAGTAGGCATCCGCTCCGCTCTGCCGGGCCGGGGACGTGCCCGCGACCGTCATCAGAACGGAAGACGCCGCTACGGGCCGATCGGGTGTGATCCGCGGCGGGGAACGCCGGAAAGGGCCGCGTCGGACGCGGCCCGGAACGGGAGACGTCATGGCGGGCCGCCTGGTGCGTGCGGCCCGCGACATGACAAGGGACGCCTCAAGAGGCGTCCCTGGACAATGTGTGTTCGCCCCGGCCTCTAGGTGAGAGCCGGCTCACGATCCTGCAGGCGGGTGAACTCCTCATCACGGTTGCCCGTGAGTTCGGCGTTCTGGGCCTGGAGCCGGGTGAGCTCTGCCTCGAGATCACGGATGCGCTGCTGGAGACGGCGCATTTCCGAGACCATCCGAGGGTCAGGACCGCCGACGTGGCCGAGTAGAGCCTTCGCCATGTTAAGGGTCCTCCACGCTGAGTGACCAGACTGGTTCGCGCACTTCTTGCCGCGGGAGGGGTGCGCGTGGTTCTTATCAAGAGTCGCACCGGCGAGAGAGACGGTCAAGCTGAACGCTCCCTATGGATGCACCTGTGGGCACTCTCGACATTGAATTATACCCTAATTTGGCGAATCAGGGAAATGGTTTAACGTTCCGCGAAGCCGACGGGTGATCCTTTCGCCTCACTCCAACGTTCCGCCACCCCGTCGACCCGCCCCGGAGTGCGGCCGCCGCGCAGCAGGGTGAGCAGCTCCTCGCAGGACTCCCGGGGACCCTCCGCCACGACCTCCACCCGGCCGTCGGCGGTGTTCCTGGCCCAGCCGGCCAGGCCGAGCTCCAGCGCCCGGGACCGCGTCCACCAGCGGAAACCCACCCCCTGGACGTCCCCCCTGACCCAGGCGGTCAGCCGGACGGCGCTCACGCCGCGACCCCGCCCGGACGCGGCTGGCAGCGGGGACAGCTGTAGGAGGAGCGGTTCATGAACGACTCCCGGACGATCGGCGCGCCGCACCGCCCGCAGGGCTCGTCGCGCCTGCCGTACACGTTCAGCGACCGCTCGAAGTAGCCGCTCTCGCCGTTGACGTTCACGTACAGGCTGTCGAAGGACGTGCCGCCCACGGCCAGGGCCGCGGACATCACCTCGCGGGCCGCGCCCAGCAGTTCGGAGATCTCCGGCCGGGTCAGCGCCGAGGTGGGCCGCGACCCGTGCAGCCGGGCCCGCCACAGCGCCTCGTCGGCGTAGATGTTGCCGACCCCGCTGATCAGCGACTGGTCGAGCAGCGCCCGCTTGACCTCGGTCCGCCGGGCGCGCAGCCGGTGGGCGAAGCCGTCCTCGTCGAAGTGCTCCTCGAACGGGTCGGCCGCGATGTGGACGATCGGCTCGGGGACGTCCCGGCCCCCGGCGCGGGCCAGCGGGGTGACCAGCACGTGCCCGAAGGTCCGCTGGTCCACGAAACGCAGCTCGGGGCCGCCGTCGGCGAAGGCGATCCGGATCCGCAGGTGCTTCTCCAGGGGCGAGTCCGGCTCGACCACCAGCAGCTGGCCGCTCATCCCGAGATGGGCCAGCACCGCGTCGGAGCCGTCCAGCGGCAGCCAGAGATACTTGCCCCGCCGCTGGGCCGTCCCGACCGTGCGGTCCGCCAGCCGGGAGGCGAACTCCTCCGCGCCGGGGACGTGGCGGCGGATCGCCCGGGGGTGCAGCACCTCGGCGCGGGCCACGACCCGGCCGGACACCCAGCGCTCCAGGCCGCGCCGTACGACCTCCACCTCCGGCAACTCGGGCATGCCGGCCCCCTCTCTCAGGACGTTGGCCACGGACGCCGCGCCGGGCGGCGCGACGTGCGGAGACACGGTGGGACGCAGCGCCGCCGACCGCTCAGGCGCCCACGGTACCCGTGGGGCCCGGCCGACACGCCCCGGACGCTCAGGGCGCGCCCCGGACGTTCAGGGCGCTCAGGGCGCGGTGCCGGCCTCGCGCCTGTCGCGGTCGCTGCGGATGCGGTTCCAGGCGGCCTCGGCGGCCTGCTGCTCCGCCTCCTTCTTGGAACGCCCGGAGCCCGAGCCGTACTCCTCGCCGCCGAGGCGGACCACCGCGGCGAAGGACTTGGCGTGGTCGGGACCGCTCTCCTCGACGTGGTAGTCCGGCACGCCGAGCGACTCGGAGGCCGTCAGCTCCTGCAGGGAGGTCTTCCAGTCGAGCCCGGCGCCCAGCGACGCCGAACGCGTGATGAGCGGGTCGAACAGCAGGTGGACGACGCGGAACGCCTCGCCGAGGCCCTTGTCGACGTACACCGAGCCGATCAGCGCCTCCAGCGTGTCGGCGAGGATGGAGGACTTGTCACGCCCCCCGGTGCCCTCCTCGCCCCGGCCCAGGCGCATGAACCTGCCGAGCTCCAGGGTGCGGGCCACGTCGGCGAGGGCGCGCATGTTGACCACCGCGGCCCGCAGCTTGGCCAGCTGCCCCTCGGGCAGGTCGGGGTGGTTGCGGTAGAGGGTGTCGGTGACCACCAGGCCCAGCACCGAGTCGCCCAGGAACTCCAGGCGCTCGTTGGTCGGCAGCCCGCCGTTCTCGTAGGCGTAGGAGCGGTGGGTCAGGGCCCGCTCCAGGATCGCGGCCTCCAGCCGCACCCCGAGGACCCGCTCCAGCTCGTCACGGGCCAGTTCGACGGCCATCGGCTTGACGCTCGCACCCATACGTCTTCTCCTCGCTCTTCGACGGTGAACGCGCGATGGCGAAGAGAGACGGGAGTGCCCGAAGACGTGGTGGGCGTCGGGAGGGTGCACGGCACCGTGACCCCGGCGTCCACCACAGCCGCGGGCGAGCCGCCATCGCGCCGGATGGAACGGAAGACGCCGGCCAGGCCCGAAGGGGACCCGGCCGGCATCCGTACAGTCAGAACGCGATCAGGCGGAGGGCTCGATCACCTGACGGCGGTTGTAGGTGCCGCAGGACGGGCACGCCACGTGCGGACGCTTCGGCGAGCGGCACTGGGGGCAGCTCACGAGCGAAACCGCGGCGGCCTTCCACTGCGACCTGCGGGAGCGAGTGTTGCTCCGCGACATCTTGCGCTTGGGGACAGCCACGTCAGCTCTCCTGATCGTTGTTATGTTCCGGAACCAGACCTTGCAGCTTGGCCCAGCGGGCGTCGATCACCTCGTGCTTGTGACCGGGCTCGGCGTCCGCCAGCCTGACCCCGCACTCCGCGCAGAGCCCCTCGCAGTCTTCACTGCAGACCGGGCTCAGCGGCAGTGTGAGCACCACCGCGTCACGGAAGACGGGTTCGAGATCGAACAGTTCACCGTCGAGAAGCGAGTCGTCCTCGGCGGCATCCTCCGCCGAGTAGAAGAACAGCTCCTGGAAGCCCACTTCGGTCTCCGAAGTGATCTCTTCCAGGCACCGTGCGCACTCCCCCCGCAGCGGGGTCTGCGCCGTGCCCGTGACGAGCACGCCCTCCATGACCGCCTCAAGGCGGATGTCCAGCTCGACGTCGGCGTCCACGGGGACGCCGATCATCTCGACGCCGAGGTTCGCCGGTGCCGGAAGGGTGAGGGACATCTGCCGCATACTTCCCGGCCTCCGCCCCAGATCATGGGTGGAGATCACCCACGGGGCTCGGGGGTCGAGGGTCTGCAGAGTCATGTCACTCTCATCAGGCATGGCGAATCACCGCCGTCGTGCAAGGCAAAACAAGAGAATACCAGGGCCTAACCCCTGAGCCGTTCCACCAGCCGTCGCTCGACCAGCTCCGGCACCAGACCGGTCACGTCCCCGCCGTAGCGGACGATCTCCTTGATGCGGCTGGACGACAGGAACGACACCTCCGGGCCGGTCGCCATGAACAGCGTCTCCACCCCGGACATCCGGTAGTTGAGCTGGGCCTGCTGCAGCTCGTAGTCGAAGTCGCTGACCGCGCGCAGCCCCTTGACGATCGCCGGGATCTCCTGCTGCCTGCAGTAGTCGACCAGCAGGCCGTGGAACTTGTCCACCCGGACGTTGCCGTACTCCTTGGTGACGGACCGGAGCATCTCGATGCGCTCCTCGACCGTGAACAGGCTCTTCTTCTCGATGTTGATCAGGACGGATACGACGACCTCGTCGTACTGCCGGGAGGCCCGGCCGATGATGTCCAGGTGGCCGTTGGTGACGGGATCGAACGATCCCGGGCATACGACGCGACGCAAGGCGCGACCCCCTGCTCTATGGATTCCCGGCGGCGCGACCGTACCAAACGGACGCTTCGCCATAGCGACGGACCCTCTCCTCTTCGTACCCCGAAGGCCACCGAAGGGCCTCGCCCCGGCTCTCCCGCTCCACCGCCACCAGCGCGTCCCCGGCCAGCCAGCCGTGGTCGCGCAGCCGCTCCAGGACGGCCCGCACCTCCGCGTCGGCCACCGCGTACGGCGGGTCGGCGAACACCAGGTCGTACGGCTCGGCCGCGCCCCTGGCGAGCACCCGCTCGACCCGGTCTGCCGCGAGCTCGGCTCCGGGCAGGCCCAGGCTCGCGATGTTCGCCCTGATCGTCCGGACCGCTTTGGCGTCGGACTCCACCAGCAGCGCGTGCGCGGCCCCGCGTGACAGCGCCTCCAGCCCGATCGCGCCGGACCCGGCGTACAGGTCGAGCACCCTGGCGCCGTCCAGCGGGCCGAGGAGCGAGCCCACGGTGGAGAAGATGCCCTCCCTGGCCCGGTCGCTCGTGGGGCGGGTGCCCCGGCCCGGCGGCACCGCCAGCCGCCGCCCCCCTGCGCTTCCCGCGATCACTCGGCTCACCGGCTCATTGTCCCAGTCCTCCCGGCGCGTCCGGCCGCGCGGCCGCCCGGCCCCCTCCCGGCAGGCCGGCGACCGGTCGCCGGAAAAGCGCGGCAGCGGTACGGCGGCGCACCCCGGCGTGTCGCGGCGCATCGCATAACCGCAGGTCAAAAGGGTTTCGCCAGGTGATCTAGGTCAAGAGTGGGCAAGGAGCGGCGACGAAACCGCAAGGGTCGTTCCCCCCGGCCCCCACGCCTTGCATGATGAGTCCTGCGGCCTTCGACAGTCCCAGGGGAAGGCCGACCGGCGTGGTCGTGAGCCCTTCCGCACGCCGGTGCTCTCGGCACCTGACCCGAGAGTGGGCCCAAGCGGGGACGGCATTCGGGGGGAGGCCGTCCCCGCAGTTGGGCCCTCGGGACCTCCGCGTCCCCGCGCCGCCGGACCCTCGCCTCCGCCGATCCCGCGCCGCCGTTCCGGCACGGCCCTTCCGGGCACGCCGCCGTCAGGCCTTCTCCAGATACTCGGCGCGCTCGTCGGCCAGCAGCCGGTCGATCTCCGTACGGAGCACCGGGTGCCCGATCAGCTCGGGGTCGGCCGCAAGCATCTCCTCGGCGTCCGCGCGGGCGGCGAGGATCACCTCCTCGTCACGCAAGAGCTGGAGCATCTTCAGCGACGACCGGCGCCCCGACTGCGCCACGCCGAGCACGTCGCCCTCGCGGCGCTGCTCCAGGTCGACGCGTGACAGCTCGAAGCCGTCGAGGGTCGCGGCCACCGCGTCGAGCCGCTGCCGGGCGGGCGTGCCGCCCGGGGCGTCGCTCACCAGCAGGCACAGCCCCGGCAGCCCGCCCCGGCCGACCCGGCCGCGCAGCTGGTGGAGCTGGGAGACGCCGAACCGGTCGGCATCCATGATCACCATGACCGAGGAGTTGGGGACGTCCACGCCGACCTCGATGACCGTGGTCGCCACCAGGACGTCGACCTCGCCGCGGGCGAAGGCCCGCATCACGGCGTCCTTCTCCTCGGGAGGCAGCTTGCCGTGCAGCACCGCCGTACGGAGGCCGGAGAGCGGCCCCTCCGACAGCATCTGGGCCACGTCGAGCACGGCCAGCGGCGGCCGCCGCTCGTCGTCGCCCTTCGTCAGGTCACCCTCGTCGCCCTCCAGGTCGCCGATGCGGGGACAGACGATGTACGCCTGCCGGCCCAGCCCGACCTCCTCACGCAGCCGCGTCCAGGCGCGGTCGAGGAAGTGCGGCTTCTCCGCGGCGGGCACCACGTGCGTGGTGATCGGGGCGCGGCCGGAGGGGAGCTGGGAGAGCGTGGAGACCGTGAGGTCGCCGAAGACCGTCATGGCGACCGTGCGCGGGATCGGGGTGGCGGTCATGACCAGCACGTGCGGCCGCCCCTCCCCGGCCTTCTCGCGCAGCGCGTCGCGCTGCTCGACGCCGAAGCGGTGCTGCTCGTCCACCACCACCAGGCCCAGGTCGGCGAACTGCACCCGCTCCTGGAGCACCGCGTGGGTGCCGACCACGATGCCGGCCGCCCCCGAGGCCGCGTCGAGCATGGCCGAGCGGCGGGCCGCGGCGCCCAGCGAGCCGGTCAGCAGCGCGACGGAGGTGCCGCCGAACATGCCGCCCGTGGCCAGGTCGCCGAGCATGGCGGTGATCGAGCGGTGGTGCTGCTGGGCCAGCACCTCGGTGGGGGCCAGCAGCACGGCCTGCCCGCCGGCGTCGACCACCTGGAGCATGGCGCGCAGCGCGACGACGGTCTTGCCCGCGCCGACCTCGCCCTGCAGCAACCGGTGCATGGGGTGGGGCCGGGCGAGGTCGTCGGCGATCTCCTCGCCGACGTCCCGCTGCCCCTCGGTGAGCTGGAACGGCAGGCGCGCGTCGAAGTCGGCCAGCAGGCCGTCGCCGCGCGGCGGCCGGGGCGTGGCGGGCCAGGATCCGGCCGCCATCTTGCGCTGCACCAGCACCGCCTGCAGCGTGAACGCCTCGTCGAACTTCAGCCGCTTGCGCGCCCGGGAGACGTCGGCGTGGTCGCGCGGCCGGTGGATCGCCAGCAGCGCCTCGGCCAGGCCGGGCAGCCGGTGGCGGGCACGCAGGTCGGCCGGGAGCGGGTCGTCGAGCGGGCCGAGGGTGTCGAGGACGACCCCCAGCGCCCGGCGGATCGCCCAGGGCGTGACGTCCTTGCCCGCGGGGTAGATCGGCACCAGCGCCGCGGCGAACTCCTCGGCGGCCGCCTCGGTCTCGTCGAACATCTCGAACTCGGGGTGGGAGAGCTGCCACCTGCGCTTTTCGCCCTGCCCGAACGCGCCGACCTTGCCGGCGAACATGCCGCGCCGCCCGGGACGCAGCCGTGTCTCGGCGATGTGGGACGCCCGGCCGAAGAAGGAGAGATAGATCTTGCTGCGGCGGCCGTCGACGACCTCGACCTCCAGCCAGGTGCCGCCCTTGTTCCGCATCGGCCTGCGCATGAGCCTGGTCACCTCGCCCACCACGGTGACGTGCTCGTCGATCTGCAGGTCGTCGAGGTCGGTCAGCTCGCCCCGCTCGGCGTAGCGGCGCGGGTAGTGCCGCAGGAGGTCACCGACGGTGCGCAGGCCGAGAACGCTCTCCAGCAGCTTGGAGGTCTTGGGGTCCAGCGCCTTCGTCAGCGGCTCGTCGAAGCTCGTCACCCCACGTTTCTACCGCGTCCGGCGGACAGAACCGGCTCGCCGCCGCCCCGCCGGTCCCGCCGTGCCGTACGGCACGCCGCACCGCCGTCCCGTACGCCGCCGTCCCGTACGCCGCCGTCCCGTCGCGCCGTCGCGCCGTACGCCGTCGCGCGACCGTGCCGGGATCGGGCGCGGCTCACTCGACGCCGACGAGCAGCGGGTAGCCGCCCTGGCCCCCCTCGTACACGACGACCTCCACGTCGGGCCGCTCGGCGGCCAGGTGGTCGCGTACGGCGCCGGCCAGGCCGGGCGGCGCGCCGGCGCCCTCCAGCATGGTCACCAGCTCGCTGGCGGGCGTCACCATGCGGCGGACGATCTCGATCGCGACGCCGGCGACGTCGGCGCCGACGACCGCGGCGTCGCCGTCGACCACGCCCAGGACGTCCCCCGGCGCGACCAGCCCGGCGCTCGTCATGACCTCCCGGTCGGCCACCCAGACGTGCCCGTGGCGGGTGTGCGCGGCGGCCTCGGTCATGGCGACCACGTCGTCGTCGAAGCGGCGCAGCGGGTCGTGGACCGCCAGCGCGGCCAGCCCCTGCACCGACGCCCTGGTGGGCAGCACCGCCACGGTCAGGCCCTCCTCCCGGGCGATCTCGGCGGCGGCCGTCGCCACCTCCCGCGTGCCGTCGTCGTTGGGCAGCACCGCGACCTCCTCGCCCGCCTCCCGGATCGCGGCGAGGACGGCCGCCAGCGGCGGACTGGACCCGGGACTCCTGCGCACCACCACCGCCCCCGCCTCGCCGAACACCGCGCCCAGCGCGGGACCCGCGGCCACCGCCACCACGCCCCGGCTGCGGGCGGGCGGATGGGTGTGCCCGGGACCGCCGAGGTAGGTCACCCTGATCCGGTGGGGCCGGCCCGCCGCCATGCCCGCCTCGATCGCCGCCCCCGCGTCGTCCACGTGGACGTGCACGTTCCACAGGCCGTCGCCGCCCACGACCACCAGGGAGTCGCCGAGCGCGTCGAGCTCCCGGCGCAGCCGCCCGACCGCGTCCGCGCCCGCGTCCAGCAGGTACATCACCTCGTAGCAGGGTCCGCCCGGCGGCTCGGCGGCGGGTCCGGGCACGGCTCCGCGGGCCGGCGCGGGGATGTCGAGCCGGGCGGGGTGGGAGCCGGTGACCACCGCGGCGAGGCTCTCCAGGATGAGGGCCAGGCCCGCCCCGCCGGCGTCCACGACCCCGCTCCTGGCCAGCACGTCGAGCTGTCCGGGCGTACGGCGCAGCGCCGCGCGCGCCTCCTCTGCGGCCTTCCCCGCCACCGCGGCCAGGTCCGCCGTCAGGTCGGCCGACAGCCCCCGCACGGCCCCGGCGGCGGCGGTGAGCACGCTGAGCACCGTGCCCTCCACCGGCCTGGCCACCGCCTCGCGGGCCAGTTCGGCGGCCCTGACCAGCCCGCGCCCGAGGTCGGCTCCCCTGCCCTCGGCGGTCCGCAGCACCTCGGCGAGACCGCGCAGCGCCTGGCTGACGATGACGCCGGAGTTGCCGCGGGCCCCGAGCAGGGCGCCCCGGGCGAACGCCTGCCAGGTGGCCGCGGTGTCGGCGTCGCCGGGCAGCTCGTCGAGCGCCTCGGCCGCCGAGAGCATCGTCAGGTGCAGGTTGGTGCCGGTGTCGCCGTCGGGGACGGGGAAGACGTTCAGCGCGTCGATCTCCCGCCGGGCCCTGCCCAGGGTCTCCGCGGCCAGCCGGGACCAGCGTCGCACCGCCGGCGCGTCGAGAACCTGCAACATGCCCGCCCTCCTGCTCGTCCCCGCGGATCGCGGAGGCTGCCCATCCGGGATGCGCTACGGTTGTCCTGGAGATTATCTCCGTTCGACCAGGCGTGACGGCTCCTGTTGGCACGCACGGCCGGACATCGGATATCCTCGTGTGGCCAGCCGGTCGTCCCGGCGTGCCCGATGACCGCCCGCTAGCGAGGCGGATCGAGCCTCTCTACCGATCTAAGGAGCGAATCGTGGCTTCCGTCTGCGACGTCTGCGCTAAGAAGCCGACCTTCGGCAACAACATCTCCCACTCGCACCGCCGCACCCGCCGCCGCTGGAACCCCAACATCCAGACCGTGCGCGCAGTGGTGAACGGCACGCCGAAGCGGATGAACGTGTGCACCTCCTGCATCAAGGCCGGCAAGGTCGCCCGCTAGTCGGACCTCCCGCGCAGCCCGTCGTACCCGTCGAGGGAACGGCGGGCTGCCGCCTTTCCCGGGTCCGCCCGGCACGGCCCGCCGGGCCCCGTCGCGGCAGGCCCGCCTCACCCGGACCCGGCACGGCCCGCCGCGGAGCCGGGGCCGAGGGAAGCGGGTCCGGGTGGGAGCGGCGGCCGGGGCGTCAGCGCCAGAGCCAGCCGTGGTCGACGGGGCCGATGCCCGCGCCCAGCGGGAACCCCCGGGCGATCGCGCCCGTGACGTACTCCTTGGCCCTGCCCACCGCCCCCGGGACGTCCTCGCCGAGGGCGAGGTGGGAGGCGATGGCCGAGGCCAGCGTGCATCCGGTGCCGTGGGTGTGCCGGTTGTCGTGCCGCTCGGCGGTGAAGCGGAACTCCCGGACGCCGTCCGTCAGCAGGTCGACCGGCGCGCCCGGCAGGTGACCGCCCTTGACCAGCACCCAGGCGGGCCCCATCTCCAGGACCGCGTCGGCGGCCCGGCGCATGTCGCCCTCCTCCTCCACCTTCACCCCGGTGAGCTGGGCCACCTCCCAGAGGTTGGGGGTGACGACGGTGGCCGTCGGCAGCAGCCGGGTCCGCACCGTGTCCACGGCCTCGGCCGCCAGCAGCGCATCGCCGTGCTTGGAGACCCCCACCGGGTCGACCACCACCGGCACGCCCACCCCGGCGAGCACCTCCGCGACCGTCTCGACGAGCACGGGGGAGGCGAGCATCCCCGTCTTGACGGCCTGTGCCCCGATGTCGCCCAGCACCGAGTCGAGCTGCGCGCGCACCGCCTCGGGGGGAAGCTCCCAGTATCCCTGCACACCCAGCGAGTTCTGCGCCGTCACGGCGGCGATGACGCTCATGCCGTGCACGCCGAGGGCCAGCATGGTCTTCAGGTCGGCCTGGATGCCCGCGCCGCCGCCGGAGTCGGACCCGGCGACGGTCAGCACGCGGGGAGGGATCGAATCGGTCATACAGCCATCCAACCAGGTCCCGCCCGGGTGACCGCGCTCTCCCCGGAGGACGGGCGGGCCCGCGGGACCACGCCACGGCCCGGTCGAGCCCGGGTGGCCGCGCACTCCCCCCGCGTGGCGTGACGGTCCGGCGGGGCCGGGCCGGTTCAGGTGACCGTGCACTCCCCCTGCGTGCTGTGGCAGGTCCTCGGCGTCTCGGCCCGGCCCTGCGCGGTGACGGTGAGGACGAGCCTCTCCCCCGCGTCCATGTCCTCGGCCGACTCGATCACCAGGGTGTCGCCGTCCTGCCGCCAGCCGGCCCCCTCGACCGAGGTGACCTCGCCGCCGACCGGAAGGCTCAGGTCCAGCTGGGGCAGGCGCTCGTCCGCGGCGACCACGAGCCGGGCGGTGTAGGCCTGCTGCCTCTGCCGTACGACGCCGAACCCGACCCGCAGGGCCGCGCCCGGGACGGAGGCGGCGGCCGGCTCCGCGGTGGCCGACTGCGTCTCGGGGGTCTGCTCGACCGGCGGCGGGGTGGTGGCCTGCGGGGTCTGCGGTGTGTCGTTCCGGGAACCGGTGGTGGGGCCGACGACGTGCGACTGGTCGCCCGGACCGGCGGTGGAGTCGTCGCCGGACCCGTCGTCCGAACGCGGACGCTCGGCGCGGCGCGGGGCACGGGTCTCGTCCGGCCGCGGCGTCGCGGTGGGCGTGCGGCCGGAGCGGTGCTGCGGTATCCGGGGCGGCGCCGGGGACGGGGTCGCGCTCTCCGTGGCGGCCGGCGTCCCCTCGGCGGGCGGTTCGTCGGCGGGCGGGCTCTCCTCCTCCGGGGGGAGCGAGGCGGACCCGTCGGTCTCGTCGAAGGCCGTCGCGTGGCAGCCGCCCGGCGGGCACGCCGCGTCCGGCGCCGTCTCCGAGCCGCTCAGCAGCCGGACGCCTCCGAAGGTCCCGCCCAGCACCGCGGTCACCGCGGCGACGGCGAGCAGGGTCTTCTTCCCCCGCCCGGCCCGCCGGCGGTCCTCCGGCCAGGCCGGTTCCTGCATCTCGGACGTGGCCGTCCAGCCCGAGCCCAGGAAGCCCGTGCGGGTGACGGTCTCGTCCGTGCCGGTCACCGTCTCCGCCGACTCCTCGGGCCGGAGGCGCCGGCCGACCGGCGTGTCGAGACTGCGGGTCTCCTCGGGGAGCTCCGGGTCACGTTCCCGCTGTACGCGGCGAGCGTCCTCCCTATGTCCACCATGGCGGCCCATGTCGCCCCTTCCACCAGGAATTCCGACAGCACATCTTCATACCAGTTCAGTAACCCTTGAGGGCAAATTTCACTGGGGTCACACCAGTGGCACGCGTCACTCGCGGAAGTGGTCCCAGCCGCCGTGCTCCACCGAACGTCCCTCGACCCGTGCGCCCCCGCCCTCGACGACCCGGCCGACCGTGGTCCACTCCGGGGGCAACGCTACGCCGTCCGGGAAGGTCGCGGCGAGCGCGTGGTCGTCTCCGCCGGAAAGGACCCATTCCAGCGGGTCGGCGCCGAGCAGGTCCGCGGCCCGGCTCAGCGTGCCGGGCACGGGGAGGCGCCCGGGGTCGAGCACGACGCCGACGCCGCTGGCCCGCGCCACGTGGCCGAGGTCCTGCAGCAGGCCGTCACTGACGTCGAGCATCGCCGTCGCGCCGAGCGCGGCCGCCTCCGGGCCGCGGGCGTAGGGCGGCAGGGGACGGCGGTGGGCCTCGACGAGCCCGGCCAGTTCCCCGGGGACGGGCGGTCCCGCGCCGAGCAGGGCCAGGCCGGCGGCGGCGTGCCCGAGCCGTCCCGTCACCGCGACGATGTCTCCAGGGCGCGCCCCCGAGCGGGTGACCGGCGGGCGTCCGCCCAGGTCTCCCAGGGCGGTGACCCCGATCACCACCGGGTCGCAGCGGGTGATGTCGCCGCCGACCACACTGGCGCCGACCAGGTCGCACTCGTCGCGGAAGCCGTCGGTGAGGTCGTCCAGCCAGTCGGTGGACGCGCCGGCGGGCAGGCCGAGGCCGACCACGATGCCGGTGGGGCGGGCGCCCATCGCCGCGACGTCGGAGAGGTTCTGCGCGGCGGCCTTGCGGCCGATGTCGTAGCCACTGGACCAATCGCGACGGAAGTGCCTACCCTCGATCAGGAGGTCCGTCGTCACGACGACCCGCCCGTCGGGGGCCCGCAACAGCGCCGCGTCGTCACCGGGACCGAGTAAAACCGTCCCTCCCTGTGGCAAGCGTCCGGAAATACGTGAAACAATCCCGAATTCGCCGAGATCTCCGACTGTGATGACGCACCTCCTGTTCATCACAGGGTACGGTGGCCCTTCGGCACTGATCCAATCGCCCCGGAGGACGTTATGGTGCAGGCCTACATCCTTATCCAGACCGAGGTCGGCAAGGCCGCGAGCGTGGCCGGGCAGATCTCCGGAATCCCCGGTGTCACGCAGGCGGAAGACGTCACCGGGCCCTACGATGTGATCGTCCGCGCCGAGGCCCGGAACGTCGACGAGCTGGGCAAGCTCGTCGTGGCCAGGATCCAGGGAGTCGAGGGGATCACGCGCACGCTCACGTGCCCCATCGTCCACATCTGAGCGTCACGGGGAGCCGAGCGTCACGGAAGGTCTGAACGTCATCGGGGGTTCCGGCGCCGCGGGAGAACCGGGCGTCGCCGGAGGCCCAGGGCTCTCGGGGGGCCCGGACGGCACGGGGAGCACGAGCGTCATGAGGGGTCCGGGCGTCACGGGGAGACGCCGGACGCCGTTCCGGTCCGCCCGCTGGGCCGCCTCCGCCTGCGCGCTCCTGGCGCTGGCCGGGTGCGGTGGCCCGGTCCGGGTGGAACCTCCCGTCCCGCAGGGCGAGGCCGCCGCCGGATGCCGGGCGCTCGGCGGGCGGCTTCCCGCCGATCTCGACGGCGCGGAGCGGACGGAGTCGGAGCCCGCGTCGCCGTACGTCGCGGTCTGGGGCGGCGGCGAGATCGCGCTGCGCTGCGGGGTGCCCAGGCCGCCGTCCATGTCGGCCACCGCCGAGGTGCCGGAGATCGACGGGGTGGCGTGGTTCTCCGACCCGGCCCGGCCCCTGCTGTTCACCGCGATCGGCCGGGAGGCGTACGTCGAGGTGACGGTCTCCCGCAAGCACGTGCCCGAGAGCGTTCTCGTCGACCTCGCGGCCCCGATCAAGGCGGCGCTGCCCCAGACCGGGTGACCCGCCGGGGCCGCGTGCCCGTTCTCCCGGAGGCCGGAAGCCTGGAGGCCGCAGCCCGGAGGCCGTGAGCGGGAAGAGGTCCCCGGCCACGCGGGGACGCCCGCGCGGGCCGCTTAACCCGACCCGAAGCGGGCATCCAGCACGAATGTGGGGAAAAGCGGTATTCGAAGGACTGGTGGCAGGGGCGGCCGGCGCGGTCGCCATGACCCTCGCCGAGAAGGTGGAGCAGCGCCTCACCGGCCGGCCCGACTCCCACGTGCCGGCTCGGGTGCTGGAGCGGCTGACCGGACTGCCGGAGGCGCCCGCCCGGCAGCCCGTCCCACTCAATCTGGCGATGCACCTCGGGCAGGGATGCCTGCTCGGCGCGTTGCGCGGCGTGATGGCGACCGCCGGGCTGCGCGGCCCGTGGTCCTCGGCGATGTTCTGGGTCGTACGGCTCACCAACGACCAGACGCTGGAGAACGCGACCGGCGCGGGCGCCCCGCCGTGGACCTGGCCCCGGCGCGAACTCGTGGTGGACCTGCTGCACAAGGGCGTCTACGCCTTCACCACCGGGATCGTCGCCGACCGGCTCGCCGAACGGCACGGCCTCGGCCCCGGGCAGGTGCACGCCAACATGGCGCCTGGCCGCATCGCGGGCGTGGGCCCGCCGCCCAGGGGACGGCGGACACTTTCCCGGGGATGACACGGGGCCGGGCCGGCGCGGGCCGGCGGCGCGGGGCCGTACCCCGGGCCGGGCCGGCGCGAGCCGACGACGCGGATCGGCGGGGCGGCGCGGATCGGCGGGACCGTACCCCGGGCCGGGTCAGCGCAGGCCGGTGGCGCGGTGCAGGGCGAGCTGGATCAGCCGGTCGACCAGTTCGGGGTAGGAGAGCCCGCTGGCCGCCCACAGCCGGGGCGCGACCGACGTCGCGGTGAAGCCGGGCATGGTGTTGATCTCGTTGACGAGCAGCCGGCCGTCCGGGGTGTAGAAGAAGTCGACCCTGGCCAGGCCCTCGCAGTCCAGCGCCTCGAAGGCGCGCACGGCCATCGCCCGCAGGTTCTCGGCGACGTCGTCGGGGACGTCGGCGGGCACCGCCACGGAGGTGGCGTCGCTGATGTACTTGGCCTCGAAGTCGTAGAAGTCGTGGTCGCCGGCGACCACGACCTCGCCCGCCAGGCTGGCCCTCGGCGCCTCGTCCCCGGGGGACTCCAGCACCGCGCACTCGATCTCGCGCCCGGGGATCGCCGCCTCCACCAGCACCTTGGGGTCGTGCTCCCGGGCGAACTCGACGGCCCGCTCCAGCTCGCCCAGATCGGTGGCCCGGGAGATGCCCTGACTTGAGCCGGCGCGGGCGGGCTTGACGAAGACCGGCCAGCCGAGCTCCTCGACCTCCTTCAGGACGCGCTGGCGGTCGGTCCGCCAGTCACGGTCGCGGATCACGACGTAGGGGCCGACGGGCAGCCCCGCGGCGGCCAGCACCAGCTTCATGTAGCCCTTGTCCATGCCGACCGCGCTGGCCAGCACCCCGGAGCCGACGTAGCGGACCCCGGCCATCTCCAGCAGTCCCTGGAGGGTGCCGTCCTCGGCGAACGGCCCGTGCATCACCGGGAAGACGACATCCACCTCGCCGAACTCCTCCGGGACGCGGCTCGGCTCGTAGGAGACCAGCGCGCCGCTGCCGGAGGGCAGTGCCAGGGCCGTGCCGTCCGCGTCGACGGACGGCAGCTCCCGGCCCTCGATCGCGTACCGCTGCCGGTCGGAGACGAGCACCCAGCGCCCGTCCTGGGCGATCCCCACGGGGATCACCTCGTATCTGGACCGGTCGATGACGTCGAGCACGCTCCCGGCTCCGAGGATGGAGACGGAGTGCTCGGAGTTACGGCCGCCGAAGACGACCGCGACCCGGGGCCGGGTTTCGTGCTGCTCGCTCATGATGACCGAATGTACCGTCTCCAGCGGGTCGTCCCGGTTATCTGACGCGCTGGTGGGCGGGCCGGGCCGCCCCGGCGTCCGGCCGCGCGGCCGGACGGGCGCGTGACGCGAGCGTCGGCGGGGCAGGCACCGGGGGCGGGACGCGAGCGCGGGCGGGCGCCGGGGCGCGGGCCTCCCGGGCGGGAACGGCGCGCGGGCGGTGCGGCGTCAGACGCCGTACCGCTCCGGCTTGGGGGTCCGGGACATCAGCAGCACCGCCGCCTCGTCCGGCGGCATGCCGTCGTGGACGATCGCCACGACCACCTCGGTGATCGGCATCTCCACGTCGTGCTTCCTGGCCAGCGCCAGGACCGACTCGCACGACTTGACGCCCTCGGCGGTCTGCTTCGTCGCGGCGACGACCTCGGCCATCTTCATGCCCCGGCCGAGGTTCTCGCCGAAGGTGCGGTTGCGGGAGAGCGGGGAGGTGCAGGTGGCCACCAGGTCGCCCATCCCGGCGAGGCCGGCGAAGGTGTGCGGGTCCGCGCCGAGCGCCGCGCCCAGCCGGGAGATCTCCGCCAGCCCGCGCGTCATCAGCATCGCGCCGACGTTGGCGCCGAGGCCCATGCCGGCCGCGACGCCGACCCCGAGGGCGATGACGTTCTTCACCGCCCCGCCGAGTTCGACGCCCACCACGTCGGGGTTGGTGTAGGGGCGGAACCACGGCAGGTGGCACGCCTCCTGGAGGCGCTCCATGGCGTGCTCGTCGGTGCAGGCCACGACGGTCGCCGCGGGCTGGCCCCGGACGATCTCGCCGACCAGGTTGGGGCCGGACACCACCGCGACCCGTTCCCCGGGCACCCCGGCGACCTCGCGGATCACCTCGCTCATCCGCTTGGTGGTGCCCAGCTCGACGCCCTTCATCAGGCTCACCAGCACCGTCTCCGGCGGCAGGTGCGGCGTCCAGCGGGTGAGGTTCTCACGCAGCGTCTGGGAGGGCACCGCGAGGACCACGAAGTCGGCTCCGTCGAGGGCCTCGGCCGGGTCGGTCGTCGCGTGCAGCGACTCCGGAAGCGTCACGCCCGGGAGGTAGTCGGGGTTCTCGTGGCGGCGGTCGATCGCCTCGACGATCTCGGGCCTGCGGCCCCAGAGCGTCGTCCGGGTGCCCGCCCTCGCCATGATCATCGCGAAGGTCGTGCCCCATGAGCCCGTACCGAATACAGCCGCCTTGGTCATTTCATCACCGTACGTCGAAGTCAGTGGTGCGCAGGTCTCTTGTACGGCGTCCCCGGCGGCTCCTCCCCGCGCAGTTCGGCGAGGAGCGCCGTGATCGCCGCCATGATGTCGGCGGTCGCCTCGCGGAGGACGTCGGCGTGCGGTGGCCGCCCCTCGTACCTCGACAGGTCCACCGGCGGCCCGGTCAGCGTGCGGAACGTCTTGCGCGGCAGCGGCCTGGGCTTCTTGGAACCGTACGGAAGGATCTCCTGGGCACCCCAGTGTGCCACCGGGATGACCGGCACGCCGGTGGCCAGGGCCAGCCGCGCCGCGCCGGTCTTGCCCTCCATCGGCCACAGGTCCGGGTCGCGGGTGCAGGTGCCCTCGGGATAGAACAGCACGCACGCCCCCTCGGCGAGCCTGCGCTCGGCCTCGGCCAGCGAGCGGGCTGCCTCGGCGCTGCCCCGGTACACCGGCACGGCCATCAGCGACCGCACCGCGTGCCCGAGCAGCGGCACCGAGAAGAGACCCGACTTGGCCAGGATCGTCGGCCAGCGGCCGTTGTTGACGAGGAAGTGGGAGATCAGGATGGGGTCCACCCACGACAGGTGGTTGGCGACCAGGATGATCCCGCCGGTCCTGGGCAGCCGGTCGGCACGGCGCCAGTCCTTCCTGACCAGGAGCCACGAGACGGGCTTGACGATCACGACCGCCAGGGCGACCCAGAACCGGGAAGGCCATCCAGGGCGTCTCATAGCTCCTCCATGTAGGTGTGGTGCGGCCCCAAGTGTCCCGGTTGGCCGCGGGAGGTGTCGAGGCGGGATGCTAAGGCTATGCCTCCTGCGGAGAACCCCGGCTGGACCCTGGTCGTGCCGGTCAAGACACTCGTCGCGGCCAAGACGCGCCTGTCGGAGGCGGCCGGGCCGCACCGGGCGGCGCTGGCCGTGGCGATCGCCTGCGACACGGTGGAGGCGGCCCTGCGCTGCGCCGCCGTGGCCCGGGTGGTGGTGGTGACGGGCGACCCGGTGGCGGCCCCGGCGCTGGCGGAGGTGGGCGCCCACGTCACCGGCGACCCGGAGGCGGGGCTGAACGCGGCGCTGCGGCACGGCTGCCTGGAGGCGGTACGGCTGGCGCCCGGCGGCCCCGTCGGCGCGCTCCAGGCCGACCTTCCCGCGCTCCGCCCGGCGGAGCTGGCGCTCGTGCTGGCCGCCGCCGGGGAGTTCGACCAGTCCTTCCTCCCCGACGCCGTCGAGGTCGGCACGACCTTCTACGGCGTGCGCCCCGGCGTGCCGTTCACCCCGGGATTCGGCGGCCCGTCCCGGGACCGGCACCTGCGGCGCGGCGCGAAGGAACTGTGCCTGTACGGGGTCGACTCGGTCCGCCGGGACGTGGACACCCCCGACGACCTGCGGGCGGCCCTGCGTCTGGGTGTCGGCCCCCGTACGGCGGGGATCGCCGGGAGGCTGGCGGGAATCGGGGGGCCGGGGGCCGCCGGCACGCCCGGGGGAACCGAGGGGCCGGAGATCGCCGGGGGGCCGGGAAGGGAGTCCCCGCCGGGGGACTCCCCTCGCTGAGGTCCCGCCCGAGCCGGGCGGGATCGGGATCAGTGGCCGGCGGGCTCCCCCTCGCGGGCCTGCTTCGGCAGCAGGAAGGACGTCACGAGGGTCGCCACGAGCATGGCCGCGACCACCCACAGCACGGTCCGCATCGCGGTGCCCATGTCGGTGCCGGAGGTCAGCAGGTTGAAGAAGACCGTGCCGAGCAGCGCGACGCCGAAGGAGCCGCCGAGCTGCTGGACGGCCGTCAGCGTGCCGGAGGCCGAGCCGGTCTCGTGCTGCTCGACCCCGGCGAGCACGATGTCGAAGAACGGCGCCATCAGCAGGCCCATGCCGAATCCGGTGACCACCAGGGCGGGGACGAACTGCCAGGCGGTCACGGTCTGGCCCGCCAGGGCGACGGTGAGCAGCACGCCCAGCGTGCCGAGCGTCATGATCACGATTCCGCCCTGGAGCGCCCGGCGCCCGAACCGCTGCACCGCCTGGGCGGCGCCGAAACCCGCGATCATGCCCAGTGACCAGGGGATCATGACCAGGCCGGCCTTGAGCGCCGAGTAGCCGAGCCCGATCTGGGTGTAGAGGTTGAACACCAGCGTGAAGCCCGTCATGGACGAGAAGAAGACCATGCCGGTCAGCAGGCCGCCGGTGAAGGCCCGCTTGCGGAAGAGGCTGGGCACGACCAGCGGGTCCCCGCCGGCGCGGCTCCTGCGGGACTCGAACCAGCCGAAGACGGCGAAGACGGCGATCGAGGCGGCCATCATGACGAAGGCCCAGACGGGCCAGCCGCTCTCCCTGCCCTGGACCAGCGGGTAGACCAGCAGGAAGCTCGCGGCGGAGACCAGCAGCACGCCGGGCACGTCGAGCCGGAGCGGATGCGGCGAGCGCGACTCGGGCAGGAAGCGCAGTCCCGCGAGCACGGCGGCCAGGCCGAGCGGCAGGTTGATCAGGAAGATCATGCGCCAGCCCGTCCCGAGGAGGTCGGCCTCGACAAGCCATCCCGCCAGGGTGGGACCGCCCACCGAGGACAGGCCCATGATGGGCCCGAAGAGGCCGAACGCGGCGGCCATCTCCTTCGGCGGGAACATCTCCTTGATCATGCCGAGCCCCTGCGGGAGCATGACCGCGCCGAACAGGCCCTGCACGACCCGTGCGGCGATGAGCAGTTCGGGAGTCTGGGCGACGGCGCACAGCAGCGAGCCGGCGGTGAACCCGGCCGCGCCGATGAGGAACATCCGCCTGCGGCCGAAGATGTCGCCCAGCCGTCCCCCGGTGATCAGGCCGACGGCCATGGAGAGCGTGTAGGCGGCGCCGAGCCACTGGATCGTGGCGGCGGTGCCCCCGATCTCGGCGCGGATGGTGGGTGCGGCGATGTTGGTGACCATCGCGTCGAGAAGGTCCATCACCTCGGCGGCGAGGATCACGAACAGGGCGGCCCAGCGCCAGCGGTAGGCGGGCGCCTCCGCCTCGGGTGGAGCGGGGGTGGTCAGCTCTGCGGCCACGGGGGACTCCTCAGGGATCTGCGGGAACGACGTCCAGCATTGGTGAACAGTGTTCAGGATAGCCGATCACTGTTCTCCTAGAGAACATCGTTCAACAATCGGTACGCCGTTCTTAAGATATGTCGCATCATGTCGTAAGACAAGATATGACGCGAATGAGATCGGTGTTCAGTGCGGTGATCACTGTTCACCTCGGCATACACTGGCGTCATGAGCGACGAGCTGCCCGCCCTGCCCTGGGACCGCCCACGCGGCCGGACGCGCCCGCCCCGGATCCCCCTCTCCAGGGACCGGATCATCGAGGCCGCGTTCACCGTGCTGGACCGGGAGGGCTACGACCGGCTGAGCATGCGCATGGTCGCGGCCGAGCTGGGCGTCGCCGTCTCGGCCCTCTACGCCCACGTGAGCAGCAAGGACGAGCTGCTGGAGCTGATGTACGCCCGGTTCTTCGCCGATCTGGAATGGCCCGAGCCCGATCCGGAGCGCTGGCGGGAACAGCTCAGGGACTACACCCGCGCCGCGCTGGCCAGGCTCCGCTCCCACCGCGACATGGCCAGGGTCTCGATGGGCGCCGTGCCGTTCAAACCGGAGATGCTCCCCCACATGGACGCGCTCCTCGGGGTGTTCCGCGCCGCGGGCCTGCCCGACCGCGTCGCCGGGGCCGCAGGCGACGTGCTCTCCACCTTCGTGGACGGCTTCGCCCTGGAGGAGAACATGTGGCAGGACCGCTACTCCGCCTCCGACGAGCTGACGTGGCAGGGGATGCGCGAGGCGCTGGAGCGCTACTTCGCCGAGCTGCCGCCCGAGCGCTTCCCGCACCTGACGGCGCTGTCGCACTCCATACTCGGCCGGTCCAACGACGAGCGCTTCGACCTCGGCGTCGAGATCATCATCCGGGGCCTGGCGTCATTCGCCGCCGAGGCCGCGGCGAACGACGAGGCGGCGACCGCCGGGACGGGGAGCCCGGAGCGCCCGGCGGCCGGGACCCCCTCGGAGACGCCGGAGGCCCCGGAGACCTCGGAGCCCGGCGAGACCCGCCAGCGCTGACGACGACGGAGTCGGGGACGGACGTCCGTACGGCCCGGCGGCCGGACGCGGGCCGCCCGGTGCGCGCCGGAGACGGACGCCCCCGCGCACGGCCCGGCAGAGCGGCCATCCGTACGGCCCGGCGCGGGCGGTCGCGGGCTACGCTGGTCGGGTGCAGGCGACGGTGCGGATCTTCGACGCGGCGACCCGGTCCGGGTCGGTCTTCCTCGACGACGGGGCCGAGCTGCCGTTCGGCGCGGAGGCGTTCGACGCCGGGCCGCTCCGGCTGCTCCGGCCCGGCCAGCGGGTGAACATCCTCCTCGAGGACGACCGGGTCGCCTACGTCACGCTGTCCACCTTCCCGCTGCCCGGCCGGCCCTGACAGCCCTGACGGCCCGGCGTCCCGCCTCACGCCTCGAGCAGCCGGGCCCCTCAGACCCCCGGACAGCCGGACAGCCGGACCCCCGGACAGCCGGACGCCCGGACCCCCCAGGGCCCGGGCGTCCGGAAGAAGGCTCTACTTTTTCTTCGCGGCCTTCTTTCCCTCCGTGTTGACGAGCTCCTTGAAGTCGGAGCCGGGACGGAACTTCGGCCCCCAGCTCTCGGCGACCTTGATCTCGGCGCCCGTGGAAGGGTTGCGGGCCGTACGGGCGGGCTTGTTGACCATCTCGAAGGCGCCGAACCCCGTGATGGAGACCTTGTCCCCTCGGGCGACGGCCTTCTGGATGGTGTCGATCACCGCGTTCACGGCCTCGGTCGCCGTCTTCTTGTCGCCGACCCGATCAGCGACCGCGTCGACGAGTTCCTTCTTGTTCATAGGTTTGCTCCCCCTGCTTACCGATGTCTGGGAGTGGGCCATGAGGTATATCGCCCCGTCATCACCCGATTTGTCACGGCATGAGGTCTCAACAGAGCGAGAAACCCCTTGCCCGCTTGAAATTAGGGGACGGAGCCGTATGACTCAATCACCTTCCGCAATGTTTCCAGGACTCGGCGTGTCTGAAACCAGAGCATCTAGGTCCAGAAGGAAGGAATCCAGGCGTCGGGCGGCATGACCCACGTTGTGCTTGGCCGCGTCGTTGATCGAAATCAGCCGTCGTGCCAGGCGCTCCCGCCGGTCGGCGGGCAGGCGGAGACCGCGGACGCGGCGGTGCGCCTCGCGCAGCCGCCGCGCCAGCTCCTCTTCCGGGTTCGTCAGACGGTCGTCGGCAACCACGGCTGCCGGCCGTTCTCGTACGCGGCCACGTCGTCGGCGTGGCGGAGGGTCAGGCCGATGTCGTCCAGACCCTCCATCAGCCGCCAGCGGGTGTAGTCGTCGATCTCGAAGGCGGCGGTCCCACCGGCCCAGCGCACCTGGCGTTCCACCAGGTCGACGGTGACCTCCAGGGAGGGGTCGGCCTCCGTCGCCGCCTGGATCTCCTCGACCACGGCGGCCGGCAGGACGACCGGGAGCAGGCCCATCTTGGTGGAGTTGTTGCGGAAGATGTCGCCGAAGCGGGCGGCGATCACGACGCGGAAGCCGTACTGCTGCAGGGCCCACACGGCGTGCTCACGCGAGGAGCCGGTGCCGAAGTCGGGGCCGGCCACCAGGATCGACGCGCCCTGGCGGGCCGGGTCGTTCAGGACGAAGCCGGGGTCCTCCCGCCAGGCCGAGAACAGTCCCCTGTCGAACCCGGTACGGCTGACCTGCTTGAGCCAGACGGCCGGGATGATCTGGTCGGTGTCGACGTTGCTGCGGCGCAGCGGCACGGCCCGGCCGGTGTGGGTGGTGAAGGCTTCCATGATGATCAGACCTCCTGGTCCAGGTCGGCGGGGGCGGTCAGCCTGCCGGTGACGGCGGTCGCCGCGGCGACCTGGGGCGAGACCAGGTGGGTGCGGCCGCCCCGGCCCTGGCGTCCCTCGAAGTTGCGGTTGGAGGTGGAGGCGCTGCGCTCGCCGGGGGCCAGGGTGTCGGGGTTCATGCCCAGGCACATCGAGCACCCGGCCTCCCGCCACTCGGCTCCGGCGGCCTTGAACACCTCGTGCAGCCCCTCCTGCTCGGCCTGGAGCTTGACCAGCATCGAGCCGGGGACGACGAGCGTGCGGGTGACGACCCTGCGGCCGCGCAGCACCTCGGCCGCGGCCCGCAGGTCCTCCAGGCGGCCGTTGGTGCACGAGCCCATGAAGACCGTGTCCACCTCGATGTCGCGGAGCGGGGTGCCCGCGGTCAGGCCCATGTACTCCAGGGCGCGCCGGGCGGCGGCCGGGTCGGAGGTGTCCTCCGGGTCCGGCACCGACTCCCCGAGCGGGGCGCCCTGGCCCGGGTTGGTGCCCCAGGTGACGAACGGGGTCAGCGTCGAGGCGTCGATCTCCACGACCGTGTCGAAGACGGCGTCCTCGTCGGTCGCCAGGGAGCGCCAGTGCTCGACGGCGGCGTCCCAGTCCGCGCCGGTGGGGGCGTGGGGGCGGCCCTCGAGGTAGGCGAACGTGGTCTCGTCCGGGGCGATCAGGCCCGCGCGGGCGCCGGCCTCGATGGACATGTTGCAGACCGTCATCCGGCCCTCCATCGACAGCCCGCGGATCGCCTCGCCGCGGTACTCGACGATGTGCCCCTGGCCGCCTCCGGTGCCGATCTTGGCGATGATGGCCAGGATGAGGTCCTTGGCGGTGACGCCGGGCGGCAGCTCACCGGACACCTCGACGGCCATCGTCCTCGGCCGGTAGGCCGGCAGGGTCTGGGTGGCCAGGACGTGCTCCACCTCCGAGGTGCCGATGCCGAAGGCGATGGCCCCGAAGGCGCCGTGGGTCGAGGTGTGAGAATCGCCACAGACGATGGTCATGCCGGGCTGGGTCAGCCCGAACTGCGGGCCGATGATGTGCACGACGCCCTGGCCGGCGTCGCCCATCGGGTGCAGCCGGATGCCGAACTCGGCGCAGTTCTTGCGCAGCGTCTCGACCTGCGTGCGCGAGACGGGGTCCTCGATCGGGCCGAGGACGGTCGGGACGTTGTGGTCCTCGGTCGCGATGGTCAGCTCGGGCCGCCGGACGGGACGGCCCGCCATGCGCAGGCCGTCGAAGGCCTGCGGGCTGGTCACCTCGTGGATGAGGTGAAGGTCGATGTAGAGCAGATCGGGTTCCCCTTCGGCACGTCGCACCACGTGCTGCTCCCAGACCTTCTCCGCCAGCGTGCGGCCCATGTCGCCTCCTTGCGATCAGTCATTCCGCACCCGACTTGCTTTCTCATATGTCGAGACGGCAGTATCGGTGTATGGACAACTCTAGCGGAGTCGGCGTACTGGACAAGGCCGTGCTCGTGCTCAACGCCCTCGAAGCCGGCCCGGCCTCCCTGGCACAGCTCGTCCAGGCCACCGGTCTGGCGCGACCCACGGCCCACCGGCTCGCCGTCGCACTCGAGCACCACCGCATCGTCTCCCGTGACACGCAGGGCCGCTTCGTGCTCGGCCCGCGCCTTTCCGAGCTGTCCACGGCCGCGGGCGAGGACCGGCTCCTGGCCGTGGCGTCGCCGGTCCTCGCCCAGCTGCGCGACCTGACCGGCGAGAGCGCCCAGCTCTACCGCCGCCAGGGCGACGAGCGCGTGTGCGTGGCCGCCGCCGAGCGCTCCAGCGGGCTGCGCGACACCGTGCCGGTCGGCTCGGCGCTGCCGATGCTCGCCGGGTCCGCCGCGCAGATCCTGCTCGCGTGGGAGGAGCCCGACCGGCTGCACCGGGGGCTGCGCGGCGCGAAGTTCACCGCGGCGACGCTGGCGAGCGTGCGGCGCAGAGGCTGGTCCCACAGCGTCGGCGAGCGCGAGCAGGGCGTGGCGAGCGTGTCGGCCCCGATCCGCGGCACGGCCGGGAAGGTGATCGCCGCGATCTCGGTCTCCGGGCCGATCGAGCGCCTCACCCGCACGCCGGGCCGCCTGCACGCGGCGCCGGTGGTGAGCGCCGCGGAACGGATCACCGAGGCGATGCGACGGGCCAACTGAAAGGGCCCGCGGAGGGGCGCGATATGAGGGGGCGAGCACCCTTCCGGAGCCCTAGTCTGGGTGCGTGACAGATCGCATCGAGGCGGCCGCGGCGGAACTGCGTCCCCTGCTCCAGGACTTCATCCTCTGGGCGCGCGAGAACGCGCCCGGCACCGATTCCAACCTGGTCGGTCCCGTCGCCCTGTGGCACCGGCTGACCGCCTCCGACGACGTCAGCCGGTGGAAGCGTGCCGATCTGCGCAAGGTGCTCCTCGAACGGATGCCCCAGGTCGTGGAGGACCCCGACGCCGCGGCGGACGGCATGGTGCCCGCGCTGCGGGCCTACCTGACGTTCCTGTCGGAGACCGGCCGGCTGTCCAAGGGGTCCTCCCCGCTCCGGGACCTGATGGCCGAGCTCGACCGCCTGGAGGACGACTTCGTCGACGCGATGGAGGACCTCGTCGCCGAGCAGGACGACGAGGAGTACGACGAGGAGGACGAGGAGGAGATCGAGGGGCTGGGCGACTTCGAGCCGTTCGCCGACGATCTCGCCGAGCTGCCGACGATCCGCCTGCGCCCCGACGCGGAGCTGGCCGGGGCCGTACGGAGGTCACCGCTGATCGGCAAGGCTCGCGACCTCGCACTCTGGGTCGGCTCCGAGCGGCGGGTGGGCGAGACGAGCCTGCTCACCGACGCCGAGATCACCGAGGCCGTGGCCGCCCTCGGCCTGCCCGTCCCCCAGGGCGGCGACCAGCCGCTGTCGGACCGCGTGCCCGCGCTCTGGAACATCTGGAACCTCGCCATCGACCTGGACTTCCTCCAGCCCGAGGGTGAGGACACCGTCGGCGCCGACCCCGACGCCGCCGACTGGCCGTTCGAGGACGACGACGACGCCCTGGACGTCTGGATGGCCGGCCTGCACTCGGTCGACTACGGCGACCCCGAGCTGGACGACGAGGACGCCACGATCGCCCTGTCCGGGCTGACCCGGGCGCTGCTGGTCCGGGTGCTCCTGGCGAGCGGGTCCAGGTCGCTTCCGGAGCTGCGCGCCGAGCTGGCCGAGGCCGCCGCCGAGTACGACGAGCGCGGCGCCGAGGCGTGGGCCGCGGCCACCGCCAAGTACGGCGACCCGCTCAACCCCGTCCTCGACTGGCTCGCCGGGTACGGCATGGCCGAGGTCGAGCACGACCAGGTACGGCTGACCCCGCTCGGCATGGAGGGCGTGGTCCACCTGGCCGACGACTCCGACATCGAGCTGGACGCCCGGCCCGCCATCGACGCGATGACCGCGTTCGACCTGCTGACCTTCAGCGCGGAGCTGCCCGAGGACGAGGCGGACGCCGAGTTCGCCGCCTGGATGGAGCTGCGCGAGCCCGCCAAGGCCGCCAGGGAGCTGCTGGAGGCCGCGGCCGAGGACGACGCCGACGCCCTGGTCCGGGTGCAGGCGGCCAGCATGGTCGGCTCGCTCGGCGAGGTGGCGGTGCCCGCCTGGCAGGAGGCCCTGGACGAGCCGTCCCTGCGCCCCTACGCGGCCACCCACCTGGCCCAGCTCGGCGTGGACGGCGCGCCCACGCCCACCCAGGCCGACACCCACTGGCTGATCCTCGACATGCTGACCATCTCCGCCGGTCTCGGCCGGCCGGAGTTCGTCAGCAGCCTCGACGACATCGGCACGGCGTCGAGCCTGGTCGGCCTCCTCGACGTCATCTGGAAGGTGCCGCACCCGCACCTGGAGGAGCTGCTGGAGGCGATCGAGCAGGCCCACCCGGACAAGCAGGTCGGCAAGGCCGCCAAGAGGGCCCTGTTCAAGGCCCGCTCGGCGCACAACTGAGCACACCGCGGCCGGCCGCCGGGAATCCCGGGGCCGGCCGTGCCGTACGGCGGTGCGCCGCAGGGGGCCTCGTGGCCGTCAGCGCGTGGCCGGCGGGCCCCGCGGCGTCTCCCGATCCCTGACCGGCGGGCCTCGCGATGCGCCTCAGCCCGCGGCGGGCAGGCCCGGCAGGGCGCGGACCAGCGCCTCGGCCCAGTGACGATAGCCGGTCGCCGACGGATGGAACCCGTCGGAGGCGAAGAACCCGGCCATCTCGACGGGCACCTCCGCGGTGGCGTGGACGACCCCCTCGGCGTCGCGCGCCACCTCGCGCATGACGTGGTCCAGCGCCCGCGCCCGCAGGCCCAGTACGGCCCGCAGCGGCTGGGGGAGCGCGGGGAACCTCCCGACCGGCGGCATGCCCGCCACCACCACCGGCACCCCGGGCAGCCTCCGGCGCACCGCCTCCACCAGCTCCCGCAGCTCGCCCCGGAACCTGCGCGGCCGGTTGAGCTCCAGCAGCTCGTTCACCCCCAGGGCGACCACGACGACGTCGGCGGGTTCCAGCAGCGGGACCAGCTCGGCGGTGGTGGTGCGGGTGTTGACACCGCTCCTGGCTGCCACCTGCCAGCGCACCGGGCGGCCGGTGCGCGCGGCCGCCTCGCGGGCCAGGAAGCCGGCCAGTCCCTCGTCGTGGGTGGCGACGCCCACGCCCGCCGCGGTGGACTCCCCCAGCACGGCCAGCCTGAACACCGGCCCCGATTCCCCGCCGGGCAGGGTGCCCACGGCCCCCGCGGCTCCCGCGGCCCCTGGCGTCTCGGAGACCTCCGCGGCCGACGCCCCGCCGCCCCTGCCGGTCACGTCGATCACATCGGTCATGCCGGCGAGCGGTCCCGCGGCCTCGGGGAGCCGGGGTGTCCCGCGCCGGATCCGCAGCCCCTGCACGGCGAGCACCGGCGCCAGCGCGACGGTGGCCGGCGAGGCCAGCCATTCGGCGCTCACGCGTCCTCTCCCTGCCAGTCGGGCAGCGGCCGGTAGATCGCGACGCCCGCGCTCTCCAGTTCCTCGCGGACGCGGAAGTACTCCTCCCCGAACGGGTCGACGCCGGCCAGCGGCATCAGGCCGCGGCGGACGGCGAGGTCGTGGGGGGCCAGGGCGGCCGCCTCGTCGAGGTGGCGCCGGGCGGCCTCGGCGCGCCCGCGGCGCAGCAGCCACGCCGCCAGGCGCCCGTGCAGCCGGGCCAGGCGTTCCCCGTCGGTGGGGGGGCGCAGCCGCCGGGTCGTCGCCCCGGCGTCGCCGTCCACCACCCAGCGGCGCAGGGCCGCGACGGCGCGCTCGGACGACAGCCCGTTCATCGACCGGAAGGTGTCGGTGGCGGTCATGGTGTCCTGCGGCCGGGCGATCCGGCCCTCCTCGTCGACCCAGACCACGGTCGGCACGTTGATCACGTTGTACAGCTCGGCGATCCGGCCGTCGGCGTCGACCACGGCCGGATGGGCGACGTCGGCGAGCCACTCGTCGGCGTCGGCGGGGTCGCGGTCGAGGGAGACGCTGAGCAGGCTGAAGCCGTACCCGCCCAGCTCGCGGTGGAGGGCGTCCCAGGCGGGCAGGTCGTAGCGGCAGCCGCACCAGGAGGCCCAGAAGACCAGCGCGACCTTGACGCCGCGCAGCGCGACCAGCTCCGGGAAGTCCGGCGCGCGGTCCAGGGCGGTCCCGGCGGGTTCGCCGATCGCGACCACGCCCTCATCCTCGTCGGTGACCGCCGGTCGGCCGAGCAGCTCGGCGAACCTCACCAGGTCCACGCCGTCGCCGGTCTCGGCGGTCGCGGCCCGGAAGGAGGGGATGCACGCCTCACCCCTGCACCAGCCGTGCGGCTTGCGCTCCCAGCCGAGGATCGGTGTCCCGTGCGGCACGACGAGCCCGTCGGCCTTCTCCTCGCGGCCGTCCGCCAGCAAAGTGATCATCTTCGCCCCCTATTGGATAGTGTTGCTCTCTAATTATTGGGAAGCACCGGCATCCGGGCAAGAGCGCGATCACGGAAGACGCGCCGGGACGCGGAGGATCACCCGGAACGCCGAGGAGCGGAGGAGCCCGGCCGGAACACGGGAGAGCGGAGGGCCGGCGGAGACGCGCCGGAACGCAGGAACGCGTAGGCCGGCGGAAACGTGTCCGAACGCTGAAGAGCGAAGGACCTGGCGAGGAGGCGCCGGGATGCGGAGGACACGGAGGATCGGCAGGGAACCGCCGGAACCGCCGGAACGCAGAAAACCCCCGGAAGCCATTGCTTCCGGGGGTTTCACCGATGTAGCCCCGACCGGATTCGAACCGGCGCTACCGCCTTGAGAGGGCGGCGTCCTAGGCCACTAGACGACGGAGCCTTGCAGAGATGACAGTGTGGTAGTCCCGACCGGATTCGAACCGGCGTTACCGCCTTGAGAGGGCGGCGTCCTAGGCCACTAGACGACGGGACCGAGACACTGTCGTCGGATTCGGGGGGAACCAAATCCGCGACGCCTTCGCGAGGAAGACGCAGCTGGGGTACCAGGACTCGAACCTAGAATAACTGAACCAGAATCAGTCGTGTTGCCAATTACACCATACCCCACCGCGGTTGAGCTCCTTGCGGTGCTCGCTTGCGACTCCGAAAGAATAGCCCAGGTTGGGCGTGGAGACCAAAACGATTGGCCCGCGCCTGGCCGGGCGTCCGATCGTGTGACACCGGCATGGCCTCGACCGGCCGGGTGTGTAACGCTGCTGGGGCAGACAGAACCCCACATGAGGAGCCCGCGTCGTGGCTGAGAGCCCCTTCTTCGCCCCAAGCACCCTGCCCTACCAGCTCCCGCCGTTCGCCGAGATCAAGGAGGAGCACTACCTGCCCGCCTTCGAGCGCGGCATGGCCGAGCAGCTTCGCGAGGTGGACGCGATCGTCGCCGACCCCGCCCCGCCGACCTTCGCCAACACCGTCGAGGCTCTGGAGCGCTCCGGCCAGATCCTGGAGCGGACGGCGATCGTCTTCTTCAGCGTCGCCGCCTCGCACGCGACGGACGCCATCCGGGAGATCGAGAAGGAGGTCGCCCCCCGGCTGACCAAGCACGGCGACGCCATCCACCTCAACCGCGCCCTGTACGCCCGGCTCAAGCAGGTCGCCACCGACGACCCGGAGGAGGCGTGGCTGCTGGAGAAGTACCGCGTGGACTTCGTCCGGGCCGGCGCCGACCTGTCGGAGGCCGAGCAGGAGCGGCTCAGGGAGCTGAACGAGGAGCTGTCCACGCTCGGCACCGCCTTCTCCCAGAACCTGCTGGCCGCCACCACCTCCTCGGCGCTGGTCGCCGAGGACGCCAAGGAGCTCGACGGCCTGTCCGAGACCGCCCTCAGGGCGATCGAGAAGGACGGGAAGTACGTCCTGCCGCTGCTCAACTTCACCAACCAGCCCGCGCTGGCCGAGCTGACCGACCGGGAGACCCGCCGCAGGCTGTACGGGCTGTCGACCGGCCGGGCCCCGGAGAACTTCGGGCTCGCGGCGAAGATGGCGGCGCTGCGCGCCGAGCGGGCCGCCCTGCTCGGCTACCCGAACCACGCCGCCTACACCGTCGCCGACCAGACGGCCAAGACCACCGACGCCGTGGAGGAGATGCTCGGCAAGCTGGTCGGCCCGGCGGTGGCCAACGCCCGCCGCGAGGCCGAGGCGCTGAGTGAGCAGGCCGGCTTCCCGATCGAGCCGTGGGACTGGTCCTTCTACGCCGAGAAGGTGCGCAAGGCCCGTTACGACTTCGACAGCTCCGAGCTGCGCCCCTACTTCGAGCTGGACCGGGTGCTGCGCGACGGCGTCTTCCACGCGGCGGGCGAGCTGTACGGCCTGCGCTTCGCCGAGCGGGACGACCTCCGGGGCTACCACCCCGACGTCCGGGTGTTCGAGGTGTCCGACGCCGACGGCTCGGAGCTGGGCCTGTTCGTGTTCGACCCGTACGCCCGGCCGACCAAGCGCGGCGGCGCCTGGATGAACAACCTCGTGGACCAGTCGCATCTGTTCGGCCGGCTGCCCGTGGTGATGAACAACCTCAACATCACCAAGCCGGCCGAGGGTCCGACGCTGCTGACCTTCGACGAGGTCAACACCGCCTTCCACGAGTTCGGGCACGCCCTGCACGGCCTGTTCTCCAACGTGCGCTTCCCCAGGGTCTCCGGCACCGCCGTGCCGCGCGACTTCGTGGAGTACCCCTCGCAGGTGAACGAGATGTGGGCGACCTGGCCGTCGATCCTCGCCAACTTCGCCAGGCACCACGAGACCGGCGAGCCGGTGCCGGCGGAGCTGGTGGAGAAGATGCAGGCCGCCGAGAAGTTCAACCAGGGCTTCGCCACCGTCGAGTATCTCGCCGCGACCCTGCTCGACTGGGCCTGGCACAAGCTCGCCCCGGGTGAGACCGTCGAGGACGCCGAGGCGTTCGAGGCCGCGGCCCTGGAGCGCGCCGGCATCGCCTTCGAACTGGTCCGGCCGCGTTACCGGACCAACTACTTCGCGCACATCTTCTCCAGCGGCGCGGGCGGCTACAGCGCCGGCTACTACTCCTACATCTGGAGTGAGGTGCTGGACGCCGACAGCGTCGAGTGGTTCAAGGAGAACGGCGGCCTGGTGCGCGCCAACGGCGACCACTTCCGCTCGACCCTGCTGTCGGTCGGCGGCGCCAAGGACGCGCTGGAGGCCTTCCGCGCCTTCCGCGGCCGCGACCCGCGCATCGAGCCCCTGCTGGAGCGCCGCGGCCTGGTGTGACGACCCGCCCCGGGTACGGCCGCGCGGCGCTTCCGGCCGCGGCCGTACCGAGGCGCGCACCCGGGCGCGCTCCGGAACGCTCCAGGCCCGCCCGGGTCACCCCGGGCGGGCCTCGCCGGACGCGGACTCCAGCTCCGCGATGACCTCCCGGAGCCATTTCCGCTCCGCCGCGCCGGCCGAGCGGGCGACCACGAGCATGCCCCGGTGGAAGGGGTCGCCGACCTCGTCGGCCCGCAGCGGCCTGCCGTCCTCGTAGAAGAAACTGGCGGGCGTCTCCAGGAAGTCGAGGCGGCGGCGCAGCACCCGGGCCTGCGCCTCGCGGCCGGGGAGCTGGGACAGGAAGGCGAGCAGGCCGAAGAACCGCGTCTGGTCGCTGATGTCGAGGTCGGCGGGCTCGCGGAGCCGCCGCAGGAGCTCGCGGCGGCCCGGCTCGGTCAGCGTGAGGACCTGGCGGCGGGCCGCGCCCGCCCCCTCCTCCTCGTGCCGCTCGACGAACCCCTTCTTCTCCAGGCGGGCGATCGCCGGGTACAGCGCGCCGTCGCTGACCGGGCGCAGGTGGCCGCTCAGCCCGTGGATGCGGGCCTTGAGCTCGTAGCCGTGCATCGGCCCCCGTCCGAGCAGGCCGAGGATCGACAGGGTCAGATCGCCGCTTGCCATGGGCGCATCGTAACGCTATACCTCTAAACGAGATAGCTCGAAAAGAGGTAAAGATGAAGCTGCTCCGCCTCGCCCTGCCCGTCTACGTGGAGCTGCTGACCGCCGTGGTCGCGGTCGGCCTGATCGACCTGCTCTGGGTGTCCCCCCTGGGCGGTCCGGCCGTCGCGACGGTGACGATCGCGACGGCCGCCGAGAACCTCGCCCTCGGCGTCGTGCTCGCCGTCTCCACCGGGACCACCGTCGCGGTCGGCCGCCGCGACGGCCGGGAGCCGCTCGGGCCGGTCGTCCGTACGGCCTGGCTGCTGGGCGGGGCGGTGAGCCTGGCGGTGGCGGTCCCCGGCGTGCTGCTGCGCGAGCCGCTGGCCCGGCTGTTCACCGAGGACCCCGGGACGGCCCGGCTGACCGCCGGCTTCTTCCTCGTCTCCCTGGCCGGCCTGCCGGTCTTCTACGCCCAGACGCTCACCGACGGGATCTTCAAGGGCCTCGGCGACACCGCCACCCCGATGCGCACCGCGCTGCTGTGCAACGCGCTGGTGATCGTTCTGGATCCCCTGTTCGTCTACGGCCTCGGCATGGGCGTCCAGGGGGCCGCCGCGGCGACCGTCACCGCCCGCGCCGCGGCCCTCGGCGTCGCACTGACCCTCCTGTCCCGGCGTCTGTCCCGCCGCGCGGCCGCCGGGCCTCCGGCGCGAAGGCTCCGCCTGGTCACAGCGGAGACCGGGGACGCCGGGGACGCCCCGGACACCGCGGGGCCGGGAAGGCTCACGGAGCCGGGGAGAGCCGGGAACGTCCGGGACGCCGGAGAGATCGTCCGCACCGGCCTGCCCATGTCCGGGGACTTCCTGGCCCGATCGCTGGTCGGCATGCTCATGGTGGAGCTGGTCGGCGGGTTCGGGGTGACGTCACTGGCCGCGTACGGCACCGGCACCAAGATCATGATGGCCGGGGTGATGGCCTTCTACGCGCTCCGGCAGGCCGCGATGATCCAGACGGCCCGGTCGGGCCGGGCGGGTCCCGCGCTGTCCCTCGGCCTGGCCGCGGGCGGGGTCGTGGCGGCCGTGCTCAACGCCGTCGCCGTGCCCGTGGCCGGGCTGTTCACCGCGGACGCGGCGGTGGCCGCCGGGACCGTGGACTTCCTGCGGTGGATGACGCTCTACCTCGTCCCGTTCGGCGCGCTGATCGCCGCGGGCGGGACGCTGCAGGCGAGCGGGCGCGGGAGCCGGGTGCTGTCCGCCACCCTGACGGGCTTCGCCGTACAGCTCGTCCTGGCCCACGCGCTGGGCGCGGCGCTCGGCGTCACCGGCGTCTGGCTGGCCATGGCGGCGGGCACCGCCCTGGCCGCCGCGCTCGTCACCGTGTTCGTCACCGCCGGGTCTCCCGTGGGAAAACCGGTTGCGGCCCTCCCTAACCTGGAGCCATGAACCACGCACTGTGCTACGCCCACCTCCGGGTGGGCCTGGTCAAGCGGCCTCGCGCCACCCGGGCCCTGGCCCGCTAGGACGCGCGCTCCGCATCTCATGACGCGCGTCCGCACGCGTGCGCCCAGGGCTTCTCCGAGACCCGATCCATCTCTCGGACCCCGAAGGGGCGAAACGCTGTGGCGCGTTCATTCGCACACGGAAACCATTCACACACCCAGAAGAAGGTCAGGGCCGGCGGCGGCGGGAGAACCACCCGCGACCAGGCGAGGCGTGCCCTCTCGCAGAACTTCATGGCCGATCCCCGCGAGATCGACCGTGTCGTCGCCGCCGCGGCGCCGGAACCCGGGGACCTCGTCCTCGAACCCGGCGCGGGAGAGGGCCCCCTCACCCGGGTCCTGGCCGGCCGTTGCAGAAAGGTCATCGCCTACGAGATCGATCCGCTGCTGGCCGGAAAGCTGGCCGCACGCACCCGCGACGACGACCGGATCGAGGTCGTCCGCGGCGACTTCACCGCCGCCAGGCCGCCCGCCGAGCCGTTCGCCGTCGTGGGCAACATCCCCTACGCGGTGACCTCGCGCATCGTCGACTGGTGCCTGCGGGCGGGGAACCTCACCTCGGCCACTCTCGTCACCCAGCTGGAGTACGCCCGCAAACGCACCGGCGACTACGGCAGGTGGAGCAGGCTCACCGTGGTGAGCTGGCCCCACCACACCTGGCACCTGCACGGCGTGATCGACCGCGCCGCGTTCCGCCCGGTCCCCGGGGTCGACTCGGCGATCCTGCGCATCCGGCGCAGGCCCGCCGGCCTGCTTCCTCCGGAGGCCATGGACGCCTACCGCGATCTGGTCGAACTCGGCTTCAGCGGGGTCGGCGGCACTCTGCGCGCCTCGCTGCGCCGCCGCCACTCCGCCGCCGAGGTCGACGCGGCCCTCGCCGGGGCCGGCGTCGATCCGGACAGCGTCGTCGCCCACGTCCACCCGGACCGGTGGATCGCCCTGTTCCACCGTCTCCACTGACCCGCCGGGGGGGGGGGGGCCCCCCCCCCCCCCCCCCC
Source organism: Streptosporangium sp. NPDC053982 (assembly GCF_055585205.1). Taxonomy (NCBI): domain Bacteria; kingdom Bacillati; phylum Actinomycetota; class Actinomycetes; order Streptosporangiales; family Streptosporangiaceae; genus Streptosporangium; species Streptosporangium sp. NPDC053982. The sequence continues at coordinate 41,078 of NZ_JBVJKQ010000008.1, read as the reverse complement.
CCCCCCCCGGCCCCCCCCCCCCCCCCCCCCCCCCCGCCACCGGAGCGGACCTCCCCGGAACGCCGGCCCGCCGGAAATCGGGCAGGCTTGACCCTCACATCGTGTGAGGCCCTGAAGTGGGAGGACCATGTTCACCATCGGAGCCTTCGCCAGACACGGCCGCGTCTCGGTCCGCATGCTGCGCCACTACGACGCCGTCGGGCTGCTGCGCCCCGCCCACGTCGATCCGTACAGCGGTTACCGCTTCTACGAGGCCGGTCAGCTCGCCCGGCTCAACCGCATCGTCGCCCTGAAGGACCTCGGGTTCACCCTCAGGCAGGTGGCGGCGATCGTGGACGAGCCGGTGAGTGCCGAGGAGCTGCGCGGGATGCTCCGGCTGCGGCGGGCGGAGCTGGAGACGGCGCTCGCGGCCACGGCGGCCCGGTTGGCCCAGATCGAGGCGAGGCTCCGGACGATCGAAAGCGAGGGACGCATGAACATCGACGACGTGGTGGTCAAGCGCATTCCCGCCGTACGGGTGGCCGAGCTGAGCGGCACCGCCGCGAGCTACGAGCCCGAGGACATCGGCCCGGTGGCCGGGCCGCTCTTCGACGAGCTGTGCCGCAGGCTGGAGCGGGCGGGCGTGACCCCGGTGGGGCCGGGCATCGCCTACTACCAGGACGCCCCGGACGGCGAAGCCGTCCTCGTGCACGCCGCGATGCCGGTCGCGGCCGGCCCCGCGGACGGTCACGGCCTGACGATCGTGGACCTGCCCGCGATCGAGCGGGCCGCCACCATCGTGCACCGCGGCCCGATGGACGACGTCCTGCCCACGGCCCAGACGCTGACCAACTGGATCGAGACGAGCGGCCACCGTTCGGCCGGCTATCCCCGGGAGCTCTACCTCGAATGCCCCGGCGATCCGCGGGGGTGGGTGACCGAGCTCCAGGAGCCGATCGCCCCGGCGTGACCTTCCCGGCGTGCGAACGGTGCCCGGACACGAAGACCGCATCCGGGCACCGGCGCGTTCCCCGGGGACTCGGGAGAGGTCTCATTCGGGGAAACCGGGATGGGACCTCCCGGAGCCCGGGAGAGGCTCAGCCCTTCGAGGAGATGAGGGCGGCGCGGGAACGGGAGCCTACAGCCCCAGGTAGAGGGTGACGGCGTGCTCCACCTCGGCGAGTTCGTCGTGGTCCAGGTAGTGCACCGGGTCGCCGTGGATGAAGGCGATGTCGACGGACCGGATCTGGTCCACCAGGAAACGGGTGAGGGTTCCCGCCATCTCCAGCTCCGGACGGAAAGCCGCCGGCTGTGCGCTGGTAGAGGTGGGGACGACGGTCGCGACGTTCCACGGCATGGAGCTCGGGCTCAGCACCAGGCCGTAACGGCGCCCCCGCTGTTCGTGCCCTCGCTTCGCGTCTCCGAAGTCCACGCGGTAGACCGCGCCCCGGATCACCAGGCGTCCTGCTCTTCGGACAGATCTTCGTCGGCCAGCCGCTCGGCGTCGACACGAGCCTGGGCGAGCCACACCTCACGTTCCAGGAGACGCAGGGCGCGGCGGATCACATCGCTGGTGCGCTCGCCGCCCCGCTGTGCCGCTTTGATGATCCGCTCGTCCTCTTCGGTGGGCCTGAAGCCGATCGTTCCCATGCGTTCATGCTACGCGGCCGTTGAACAATCGTCGCGCATTCGTATAACAGCCCGCGGGCTCCGCCGAGGCGGCATCCGGGCCGCAGAGGTCCGTCCAGGCTCAACACACACGACGAGCCGGCACCGCATACGGCTTGGCAGGAGAACCCGTGTACGACCGGTGCCCGGACGCGAAGGCCGCGTCCGGGCACCGGCGCGTTTCCCGGGGGTCCGGGAGAGGCTCAGCCCTCCAGGCGGGTGAGGGCGGCGCGGAGGCGGGCGACGGAGCGCTCGCGGCCCAGCGCCTCGATCGACTCGAACAGCGGCAGGCCGACGGTCCGGCCGGTGATCGCCACGCGGACCGGGGCCTGGGCCTTGCCGAGCTTGAGGCCGTGCTCGGCGCCGACCTCCTCCAGCGCGGTCTTGAGCGACTCGGGGTCGAAGTCGGCCTTCTCCAGACGGGCGAGGTAGCCGGTGAGGATCTCCCTGGCGGAGGTCTTCATCGCCTTGTCCCACGACGCCTGGTCGAAGACGGGCTCGTCCAGGAAGAGGAAGTCGACGTTCGCCGTGATCTCGCTCAGCACCGCGATGCGGGTCTGGGCGAGCCCGGCGACCTTGGCGAAGGTCTCGCGGTCCCAGTCGGGCGCGAGCCACGGGTCGCAGCGGTCGATGAAGTCGTCGAGCGCCAGCGCCCGGATGTACTCGCCGTTGAACGCGCGCAGCTTCTTCTCGTCGAAGAACGCCGAGGAGGGGTTGACGTCCTCCAGGCGGAACAGCGGCACCATCTCCGACCAGGGCATGATCTCCCGGTCGCCGCCGGGACCCCAGCCGAGCAGCATGAGGTAGTTGACCATCGCCTCCGGCAGGTGGCCCTCGTCGCGGTAGGACTCCAGGGCGACCTTGTCGCGGCGCTTGGAGAGCTTCTGGCGCTTCTCGTTGACGATGACCGGCAGGTGCGCCCAGACGGGCGGGGTCACGCCGAGCGCCTCCCACAGCAGCTGCTGCTTGGGCGTGTTGGACAGGTGCTCCTCGGCGCGGACCACGTGGCTGATCCGCATCTCGATGTCGTCGACCACGTTCGCCAGCGCGAACAGCGGCGAGCCGTCGGCGCGGGCGATGACGAAGTCCTCCATCGCGTCGTTGGGGAACTCGACCCTGCCGCGCACGAGGTCGTCGACGACCGTCACGCCCTCGTCGGGGGTGCGGAAGCGGACCGCGCCCTCGGTGAGGCCCCGCTCGCGGCAGAAGCCGTCGTAGCCGCGGTGCTCGGAGCCGGTGCGGGCCTTGACGTCGTCGCGGGTGCAGGTGCAGTGGTAGGCGCGGCCGGCGGCGAGGAGCTTGGTCACCGCCTCGCGGTGCTGCTCCTCGTAGGACGACTGGAAGTAGGGGCCCTCGAAGAACGGGCTGTCCTCGTGGATGCCGATCCAGGCCAGCGCCGAGATGATGCCCTCGGTCCACTCCGGCCGGTTGCGCGCGGCGTCGGTGTCCTCGATGCGCAGGACGAACCTGCCGCCGGACTGCTCGGCCAGCGCCCAGTTGAACAGCGCCGAACGGGCGCCGCCGACATGGAACATGCCGGTGGGCGAGGGAGCGAAACGAACCCTAATCACGGGAGACCACCCGGTTGGTGAGAGTGCCGATTCCTTCGATGCCGACGCTGACCTCGTCGCCGACGTCCAGCGGTCCGACTCCCTCGGGGGTCCCGGTGAGGATGACGTCGCCGGGGATCAGGGTCATGACCGCGCTGACGTGGGCGATCAGCGCCGGGATGTCGTGCATGAGCTTGGAGGTGCGCGAGCTCTGCCGGAGCTCGCCGTTCACCGTCGTGGTGATGGCGAGGTCGTCCGGGTCGAGCACGGTCTGGATCCACGGGCCGAGGGGGCAGAACGTGTCGAAGCCCTTGGCCCGGGTGAACTGGACGTCCTTCTTCTGCAGGTCGCGGGCGGTGACGTCGTTGGCGCAGGTGTAGCCGAAGATGACCTCGCGGGCCCGCTCGGCGGGCACGTCGCGGCAGAGCCTGCCGATGACCACGGCCAGCTCGCCCTCGTAGTCGACCCGCTCCGACAGCCCGACGGGGTAGGCGATGGTCTCTCCGTGGCCGATCACCGAGGTGGACGGCTTCAGGAAGATCAGCGGCTCCTCGGGGACGTCGCCGCCCATCTCGCGGGCGTGCTCGGCGTAGTTCCTGCCGATCGCCACGACCTTGCTGGGCAGCATCGGCGCGAGCAGCCGGACCTGCGAGAGCGGGTGGCGCTCGCCGGTGAACTGGATCGAGCCGAACGGGTGCCCGGAGATCGCGGAGACGAACTCCTCGCCGGGGCCGCCCTCGACCACCCCGAATCCGACACCTTCACCTGTGGAGAACCTCGCGATACGCACAGGACAAGGCTAGTCGCGCCCGTGGGCCGCCCGGGACCGCCGCCGCTCCCCGGCCCGCCGCCCCGGGTCCCCGGCCGTCCGGTCCTCACCGCTCCCCCGCCCCCGTACGGCTCCGGACGGCCGCCGCCGGGAACATCGGGAACGCCGGAACGATCACCGGGGATCCCTTTTCGGAATTTCCCCGGAAAACCGCGGTAATCAATCAGCCATCTATTTCCATTATCCGCCCAATAATTATCATGTCCTGATTTCTATTGTTATTAGGGGTACCACCCTTTACAGGCACTGGTTCGGGGGAGCAGGCGGACTTCCCCTCGGGGGAGGGAGTCGACGTGACCGAAGCGAGCACGGCGAACAGGCCGAGGGACGAGGGCGCCCCGCCGTCGCGGACGCGGACCGACAACCCGGGATCCGGCGGAGACCTGATAACGCCGAAGGGCACCACGAGCATCGAGAGCGGCGTCGTCGCGAAGATCGCCGGCATGGCCGCCCGTGAGATAGAGGGCGTCCACGCCATGGGCACCGGCGGAACACGCGCCCTCGGCGCGGTCCGCGGCATGGTCGGCGGCGGCGACCGGAACGTCACCCAGGGCGTGGCCGTGGAGGTGGGCGAGCGGCAGGCCGCCGTCGACATCGACCTCGTGGTCGAGTACGGCGTCGCCATCCCCGACCTGGCCGGCTCGGTGCGCCGCAACGTGATCTCGGCGGTCGAGCGCATGACCGGCCTGGAGGTCACCGAGGTCAACATCCGGGTCGACGACGTCCATCTGCCCGAGCCGGAACGACCGGAAAGGGAACGGGAGAGCGAGCAGGAGGCGCGTGTCCGGTGAGTGAGCTGGCCCATGAGGTCGCCGACGCCGTACGGCACTGCCCCGGCGTCGCAGGGCTCTCCGGCGGCCCGTTCGGCGCGGTGGCGACCTACCTGCCGGGAGAGAAGGTGCCCGGCGTCGCCGTACGGGACGACCAGGTCGAGGTCTCCATCGTCGTCCGGCCCGGACGGCCGCTGCCGGAGATCGCCGAAGACGTGCGCGCCGCCCTCGCCCCGCTGGTGGGCGGCCGCCCGGTGAACATCCACATCGGAGGTATACGGTGAACGGATTTCCCATCTGGTCGCTCATCGGCCTGATCGCCGGCGTGGCCCTGGGCTTCGCGGCGGCCTTCGGCGGCCTGGGCGCGTTCCTGCTGGTGCTGGTCCTGGGCGCCGTCGGGTTGATCATCGGCCGCCTCGTCGACGGCGACGCGGTGGACCTGTCCAAGCTGTCCGCGAGGCGCAGATGACCGCTCCCGCCGGGTCCGCGCCGCCCGCGGCGGCGGATGTCCCGCCGGAGCCGGGCGGCGTCCCCGCGTGGGAGGCGGCCCGCGCCGGGCCCGGCCCGTCGGGTGTGCCGCCCGAGCGGCGGGGCAGGACCGACATCCCCGAGCGGGTGGTGGCGCGCATCGCCGCCCGGGCCGCCGGGGAGGTGCCGCACGTGCACCGGGTCCGTGAGCGCGGCGGGCTGGCCCCGGGCGGCACCCACGCCGTCGTGCACGACGAGCTCGCCGTCCTGGAACTGGACGTGTCGGTGGCCTACCCCGTCCCGCTGCGGCAGGTCGCCGAGGAGATCCGGCGGCACGTCGCCCGCCGCGTCCACGACCTCACCGGCCTCTCCGTCGGCCACATCGACATCGGCGTGACCGACCTCGTGCCGTCCCCGGGAGATGACACGCCATGACCGCCTCCGCCGCCCCGGAACCGCCGGAACCGCCCGGACCGCCCGAACCGGCAGGACCGCCCGGACCGCCAGGACCGCCCGAACCGGCAGGACCGCCCGGACCGGCAGGCCCGGCTTCCGGGGGGACGCCCACCGGGTCCCCTCCCCCGGGCCCGCCGACCGCACCCGGCGCGGGGACTCCGGAACAGACCCCGGCCGCCGGCCCGTCCGCGTCCGGCCCGGTCCCACGGAACCGGGCCGCCGACCGGGCGGCCGTCCGGGCCTTCCGCCCGCGCCGGGTGGTCCCCGCCGTCGTCACGGCCGTCCTGATGCTCGCCGTCGGCGGCCTGGTGGCGGCTGAGATCATCTCCGCGCTGCTCGGCATGCCGCTGCGCGTCGTGCCGTACGACCGCATGCTCGCCTGGGCCTCCTCGACGCCGTGGCGGTCCCCGCAGGCGCTGGGGGCCGCGACCCTGCTCACCGCGCTGGGCCTGCTGCTGATCCTGCTCGCGCTCATCCCCGGCAGGCCCGGGACGGTCCCGGTCAGGACCGGCGACCCCGACCTGATCGTCGGCGTGCGGCGGCGCGGGTTCACCGGCGCCCTGGCCCACGCGGCGGACCGGGTGCCGGGAGTCGAGCACTCCCGGGTACGGCTGGCCGGCCGGACCGCGCGGGTGACCGCCCGCACCACGCTGCGCGACGCGTCCGGACTCCCCGAGGCCGTACGGCAGGCCGTACGCGCGCGGATCGAGGAGCTCTCCCCCGTGCACGACCATCCGGTGACCGTGCGGCTGCGGGGGAGGTGAGCCGGAGGTGGACAGGAGGACCGCGCGGGGCAACCGGCTGGGGCTGCTGATCATAGGTCTGCTGCTGACCATCGCCGGCGCCTACGCGCTCGCCCGCGGCACCCGGCTGCTCCCGCAGAGCTGGGCGTCCGCCACGGAGCCGCTGATCAGCCCCGCGACGCGCGCCGGATTCGCCCGCAACGCCCCGTGGAGCTGGGGGGCGCTCTCCCTGGCCGCGACGCTGCTCGCCCTGTTCGGGCTGCGCTGGCTGATCGTCCAGGGACGGAGCGGCAGGCTGCGCGGCATCCGCCTGGAGCACGGACCGGGCGGCGCCACCGACGTCCGCGCGGACACGGTGACCGAGGCGGTGGCGGCCGAGGTCCGCGCGCACCCGGCCGTCCACGACGTCACCGCCGCCATGACGGGCACGAGCGCCCACCCCGCCGTACGGCTGCGCCTGACGGCCGACGAGACCGCCCCGATGAGCGCGATCTGCGAGCAGATCGGCGGGGTGGCCGTCTCACACGCGCGGTACGCGCTGGAGGCCGAGCACGTACCGGCCGTGGCCAGGGTGAACCTGGCCGAGCCGCCACGCCCCCGCCGGACCGTCGCCTGAGGGACGCCGGTCGTAGAGTGGCCTTCCGCAGGCAACGCCTCGAACGCCAGGGAGAAGATGTGTCGGTCGTGAAGATCAATGTCCTGACGGTGCCGGCGGAGATGCGCCGGGAACTGGAACGCCGGTTCTCCTCACGCGCCGGGATGGTCGAGTCGGCGGACGGGTTCGAGTGGTTCGAGCTGCTCCGCCCGGTCGAGGGCACCGACCGCTACATGGTCTACACCCGCTGGCGCTCCGAGGACGACTTCAGGCGCTGGACCGAGAGCCAGGCGTTCCAGCGGGGTCACGCCGGGGAGGGCGGCGGCGCCGGACACGGCCACGGCCACGGGCAGGAGGCCGGTCAGGGACACGGGCACGGACAGGGCCAGGCGCCGGCCGCCACCGGGTCCGAGCTGTGGTCGTTCGAGGTCGTCCAGAGCACCGGCCCCGGCGGCCAGGAGTCCTGAGCGCCCGGCGCTTCTCAGGCAGGCGGACCCCCGGGGCGCACCCGGGGATCCGCGGCGTCGAAGACCCGGGCGACGCGGCCTGCGGGCGGAGCGGACGGGATTTCGGCGAGACCGCGTGGGCGGAGCACGACGGGCGAAGGCGGGTTGACGGGCGGACGTGATGACGGGCGGACGTGATGACGGGCGGACGTGATGACGGCCGGCCGAACCCGCCTCCGGAGCCGTCGTCGGACGCGCCGCGCGCATCTGGTTGCTAACGATCCCCTGAAAGCGCCCTTCCCGACTTGACCGGTTTGGTGGGATACGGACAGCATGATCCGCCCCCGTCGTCAGCCCCGGAAGGAACAGGCGTGCGCCGCCGCACCAGAGCACTCATCCTCTCCACCGTCCTCCTCGCGAGCCACGCCACGGTGACCGGTCCGGCTCAGGCCGCGGTGGAACGCACCTCCGAGTGCCAGGGCGACTGGCTGCCGGCCACCCCGACCGCGCCGGACATCATGAACGGCGAGGTCGAGTTCCTGGACCTCCCGCCGGTCAAGGTCGGCAAGGACGTCGACTGGCGCACCGACCCCTACCGCAACCGCTCCTGGAGCATGGTCTTCCACTCACTGCGCTGGATGGGGCGGCTGGTGGCCGAGTACGAGACCAGCGGGGAGAAGTCCTACCTGACCCGCGCCACCGAGATCGCCAAGGACTGGGTGGCCGACAACCCGCGCCGCGGCGGCCCGAAGGCCAGCCCGTACGCCTGGCAGGAGCACCCCGTCGCGCTGCGCGCCCCCGCCCTGGTCTGTCTCAGCAAGCACGTCCAGGAGCCCTGGCTGTCGAAGAGCCTGGCCGAGCACGCCGCGGTGCTGTCCGACCCCCGCCTGTACGAGAAGGGCCACAACCACGGCATCGACCAGGACATCGCGCTGCTGGGCATCGGGTGCCGCTACAAGCGCCCGAAGTGGTCCGGCCTCGCCCTGCGGCGCCTGACCGAGACGGTCAAGCTGGACGTCGACTCCCAGGGCGTGCTGCGCGAGCAGGCGCCGCGCTACGCGCTCTACGTCCACGAGCGGCTCAGCGTCGCGATGGAGAACATCAAGGCGTGCGGCCTCAAGGTCCCCGCCGGGATCGCCGACCGGTGGGAGGGGCTGGAGACCTTCATCTCCCACTCCACCCAGCCGAACGGGTTCATGGTCCCGATCGGCGACGGCGGCGCGGACGTGCGGCCGACCGGCTACGACCACCCCAAGGCGAAGGTCAAGGTGTTCGGCAACGGCTACGTCTACGGGCGCACCGCCTGGGACAAGCCCGAGTCGGCGTTCTACTCCATCCGCTTCGGTCCCGGCCTGAAGTACCACGGGCACGAGGACCACCTGGGCGTGACCTACTACGCCCAGGGCCGCGACGTACTGGTGGACGTGGGCTTCCACTCCTACGAGGAGAACGCCTACCGTCGCTGGACGGGGTCGCCGCAGGCGCACAACACCCCGGCCGTGGCGGGACGGCCGTTCCGTGGGAAGACCGCCACCTCCCTGAGCAGGTCGTCCCTCGGCGAGGACCGGCAGAGCTACCGGCTGACCGACCGGGCCTACGGCGTGCCGAGGACCCGTTCGGTGCTGGTCGGCCACGGGCGCGACGTGATGGCCGTGCTGGACACCGTGGCCAAGGGCTCCAAGGTCACGACCACCTGGCATCTCGCCTCGGAGCTGTCCGTCGTCTCCGCCTCCGGCGGCCGGGTCGTGGTCAAGGACAAGGCGGGCTGGAAGGCCACGCTGGCGCAGGTCTCGATGCCCTCGTGCAAGCCGGTCGGCGGGCTCGAGGTGATCCGCGGGCAGCGGAACCCCTACCAGGGCTGGGTCTCCACCGCCTACCTCAGCAAGCAGCCCGCCCCGGCGGTCGTCTCCCCCGCGTCGGCGGACCCGGTGCTCACCGTCGTGGTGCCGGGGACCGACAGGCCCTCGGTCTCCTGCTCCGGTTCCAAGGTGACCGTGGAGACCTCCCAGGGGCCGGTGAGCTTCCGGGTCTCCGGCGCCGACCTGCGCTGAGCCCCACCCGGATACGCCCGGGGTACGGCCCGCCGTACCCCGGGACACGGCGGGCACGGCGGGCGGCGGTCAGCCGGCGACGTGGCCCGCCCGGAACAGCCCGTAGGTGACGGCCTGCTCCAGGGCCTGCCAGGACGCCTCGATGATGTTCTCGTCGACGCCCACGGTGGACCACTCGCCGTCCGCGTCGCTGGTGGTGACCAGCACGCGGGTGACCGCGCCGGTGCCGGACGTGCCCTCCAGGATGCGGACCTTGAAGTCGGTGAGCTCCAGCTCGGCCAGCTCGGGGTAGAGCCGCTCCAGACCCAGCCGGACCGCCTTGTCCAGCGCGTTGACCGGGCCGTTGCCCTCCCCGGTGGAGACGATCCGCTCCCCCTTGGCGTGCAGCTTGACCGTGGCCTCGCTGACCAGCTCGGCCCCGCGGGTCCGCTCGACGATCACCCGCCAGGACTCGACCGTGAAGTGGCGCAGCCGGCGGCCCGCCACGGTGTCGCGGAGCAGCAGCTCGAAGGAGGCGTCGGCCGCCTCGAAGGTGAAGCCCTTCGACTCCATGTCCTTGACGCGGTCCACCAGCTCGCGTGAGGTCTCCGGGGGCAGCTCGTAGCCCAGCTCGCGGCCCTTGAGCTCCACGGAGGCCCGGCCGGCCATGTCGGAGACGAGCATCCGCATGTCGTTGCCCACCTGCGCCGGGTCGATGTGCTGGTAGAGGTTGGGATCGACCTTGATCGCGCTGGCGTGCAGTCCGGCCTTGTGCGCGAAGGCCGAGACGCCCACGTAGGGGGCGTGGGAGTTGGGGGTGGCGTTGGTCACCTCGGTGATCGCGTGCGCGATCCGCGTCATCTCGGACAGCGACTCCGCCGGGACGAGGTCGAAGCCCCGCTTGAGCTGCAGGTTGGCCACGACGGTGAACAGGTTGGCGTTGCCGGAGCGCTCGCCGTACCCGTTGGCGCAGCCCTGCACGTGGGTGGCGCCCGCCTGGACCGCGGCGAGGGTGTTGGCCACGGCGCAGCCGGTGTCGTCGTGGCAGTGGATGCCGATCCGGGCGGAGGTGCCCACCGCCGCCTGGACGACCTCGGCCAGCTCGTCGGGCAGCATGCCGCCGTTGGTGTCGCACAGCGCGATCACCGAGGCGCCCGCCTCGGCCGCGGTGTGCAGGACCTCCAGCGCGTAGGCCGGGTTGGACAGGTAGCCGTCGAAGAAGTGCTCGGCGTCGAGGAAGACCCTCTGGCCCTCCGCACGAAGATGGGAGACCGTGTCGCGGATCATCGCGAGGTTCTCCTCAAGGGTCGTGCGGAGGGCCAGCTCGACGTGCCGGTCGTGGCTCTTGGCGACAAGGGTCACGACCGGCGCGCCGGATTCGCGCAGCGCGGCCACCAACGGGTCGTCGGCCGCCTTCACGCCCGCCCGGCGGGTCGCGCCGAACGCGGCGAGCTGCGCGTGCTTCAGGCCGAGCTCTGTTCGAGCCCGCCTGAAGAACTCGGTGTCCTTGGGATTGGCGCCGGGCCAGCCGCCCTCGATGAAACCGACGCCCAGGTCGTCCAGGTGACGGGCGATGGCCAGCTTGTCGGCCACCGTCAGGTTCAGGCCCTCCTGCTGGGCTCCGTCCCGTAGCGTCGTGTCGTACACATGGAACCGGTCGTCGTTCATGCGAGTCTCCTTGCGGGTCCGGGTCGTCCGCCGCGTGTCCGTCCGGCTCCCCAAGGTCCGCGGAGCCCGGCAAACAAAAAGACCCCTCACGGACGTGAGAGGTCTGCGCGCCGGCGTTGTCCCTTTTTCAGCCGGCGCGCCTGCCGATAATGAGCAGACCGTAGAACATGGTGACTCGGAGTCTACCCATACTCCACCACCATCTGACACGTACATCTCACCATCCGGGACACGCGCCGCGCCGACGGATGTTTTCCGGTGTCGGAACCCGGTGGGCGGCAAGAATGGCCGCCATGAAGGCGACTTACATCGACCCGGCGATCGGGCAGTATCTGCTGGCGCACACCACGCTCCCCGACGATGTGCTGGACGCGCTGGCCATGGAGACCCGCGAGCTGACCGGCGAGGGCGCGAACATGCTCGTCTCCCCGGACCAGGGGCGCTTCCTGACGATGATCACTCAGATCAGCCGCGCCGCGAACGTGGTGGAGGTGGGCACCTTCACCGGCTACTCCTCCATCTGCATCGCCTGCGGGCTCGCCCCCGGCGGCAGGCTGACCTGCTTCGACGCGAGCGAGGAGTGGACGGACGTCGCCCGGCGCTACTGGGACAAGGCGGGCGTCGCCGACCGGGTGGAGCTGCGCCTCGGCCCGGCCGCCGAGCGGCTCGCGGAGCTGCCGCCGTGGCAGGGCGTGGACCTCGCGTTCGTCGACGCCGACAAGGCGGGCTATCCCGTCTACTACGAGCTGCTGATGGAGCGACTCGTCCCCGGCGGGCTGATCCTGGTCGACAACACGCTGTGGGGCGGACGGGTCGCCGACCCCACGGCCGACGACGAGGAGACCCGGGCGATACGCGAGTTCAACGACCTGGTCACGGCGGACGACCGGGTCACGTCGATCATGCTGCCCATGGCCGACGGGCTCACCGTGATCAGGAAGAGCTGATTCGAAAACACTGGCGAGAGTCTCTCCGAATCCGGGGCGGGGGCGCACCTTTGCCGTTACTTTGGGTGGCGTCTCGGATACGTTACGCCCGCCCCCGGAGGGAACGGTGAAGCCATGGCCAAGGCGCTGGAACGACCTGCCGCGGAGTCGGCACAAGAGGACGACCTGGAAAAATTCCTTCCAGAGATGCAGGAAAGATGGCCCGATCGGCGCGTCGAGCTCATCAACGGCCGGATCGTGGTGAGGGAGTTGCCGAGCAGAACCCATAACACCATCGTTTTCTGGATCCTGGGGCAGATCTTCGGGTTCGTGACCGAGCGAGGCTGGTTGATCTGGAACGACATCATGCTTCACCTGGGCACGCAGAGCGACCGGTATCGTCCTGACCTGACCATCGTCCCGGCCGAGCCCCGGATGTGGGATCAGAACGAGGTCCACGGCGACTCGACACTCCTCGTGGTGGAGGTGGTCTCGTCAAGCAGCAGCAATGACGATCACGTCGTGAAACCACGAAACTGCGGGCGAGCGGGTGTTCCGCTCTACCTGGTCATTGATACGTTCCAGAAGCAGATCCGCCTTCTCAGCGGTCCCGGTGAAGCCGGTTACACCCAGGAGGTCGTCATCAAGTTCGGCGCTTTCCTCGACCTGCCCGCACCCTGGGATCTGACCATCGACACCAGCAAGCTGGTCAATGAGTAGACCCCGCGCACAGAGTCCGGCCATTGTCGGCTGAACTCTCTCGCGCCGATGCCCGGAAGCCCTCCGAGGACCCGCTTCCGCGCCATGAACGTCCGGCGGTCCGGGCTCTTCACGGTTTTCCCCGCAGGCCTCCTGTGCTTGGTCGACTCTGGGACAGAGGGCGGGTGGCGCGGGGATGCCCGCGCCGCCCGCACCCGGACGTCCGCTCAGCAGATCTTGTGGACCCAGTGGTAGGGGTCGGGGCGGGTGCCGTACTGGATGCCGACCAGTTCCTCGCGGATGCGGGTGGTGACCGGGCCCTGGCCGCCGTCGCCGATCGTCCAGGCGCGGTCGGCGCCCTTGACAGTGCCGACCGGGGTCACGACGGCGGCGGTGCCGCAGGCGAAGACCTCGGTGAGCTCGCCGGACTCCGCGCCCGACTGCCACTCCTCGATGGACAGGCGCCCCTCCTCGGCGGTCAGGCCGAGGTCCGCGGCCATGGTGAGGATCGAGTCGCGGGTGATGCCGGGCAGGAGGGTGCCGGTGAGGGCGGGGGTGAGGAGGCGGTCGCCGTAGACGAAGAAGAGGTTCATCCCGCCCATCTCCTCGACGTAGCGGTGCTCGTTCGCGTCGAGCCAGACCACCTGGTCACAACCCTCCGCGACGGCCTGGCGCTGGGCCACGAAGGCGGCGGCGTAGTTGCCGCCGCACTTGGCGAACCCGGTGCCGCCGGGGGCGGCGCGGGTGTACTCGGTGGACAGCCAGACCGAGACGGGCCGGCTCCCGCCGAAGTAGGAGGCGGCCGGGGAGGCGATCACCATGTAGGAGTAGGTCGAGGACGGGTGGTTCACCCCGAGCGCCGGCTGCGTGGCGATCATGAAGGGGCGCAGGTAGAGGCTGTGGCCGGAGGTGGTGGGCACCCAGTCGCGGTCGGTCTGGACGAGCAGCTCCAGCGACTCGACGAACGCCTCCTCCGGCAGTTCGGGCATGGCCATCCGGCCCGCCGAGAGGTTGAACCTGGCGGCGTTGGCCTGCGGCCGGAACGACACGATCGAGCCGCTCTCCTGGCGGTACGCCTTCAGTCCCTCGAAGAACTCCTGGGCGTAGTGGAAGACCGCGGTCGCCGGGTCGAGGCTCAGCGGGCCGTACGGCATGAGCCGCGCGTCGTGCCAGCCCCGGCCCTCGGTGTAGTCGATCCGGATCATGTGGTCGGTGAAGACCTGGCCGAATCCGGGGTTCGCCAGTACCTGCTCGCGCTCGGCCGCGGTGCGAGCGTGGTCGGAGTGCTGCACGTTGAAGCTGAGCTTCTGAGCGGTGGCCATGGCGGGAATCCTTCTCTTCGAGTCGAACTGCACCTCAGTCCATTCTGCGATGGACTGGATACCGGGAAACTACTGCATCTAGGACAAAGTCGGCAGTGGACGTGGCACTGCGGACAAAAAGCAGCGCCCGGCGGCTCGCGGAGCCGCCGGGCGCGTGGGTGAATCGAGCAGGCGGCCTCAGCCGGCTACTCGCGCGACGATGTCGTCGCCGATCTCGTGGGTGGTCCGGCCCGCCCAGCCGGTCTGCCGCTCCAGGAGGTCGTCGGCCACGGCCTGTTCGATCCGGGCGGCCTCCTCGGACAGGCCGAGGTGGTCGAGGAGCATGGCGACCGACAGGATCGTGGCGGTCGGGTCGGCCTTGCCCTGGCCCGCGATGTCGGGCGCGCTGCCGTGGACCGGCTCGAACATGCTCGGCGCGGTGCGGTCGGGGTTGACGTTGCCGCTGGCCGCCAGGCCGATTCCTCCGGCGACGGCGGCGCCGATGTCGGTGAGGATGTCGCCGAAGAGGTTGTCGGTGACGATCACGTCGAACCGCTCCGGCTGCGTGACGAAGAACATCGAGGCCGCGTCGACGTGGCAGTAGTCGGTCTGGACCTCGGGGTACTCCTGGCCGACCCGGTCGAACGTGCGGGCCCAGAGGTCTCCGGCGTAGGTGAGCACGTTGGTCTTGTGGACCAGCGTGATCTTCCGGCGGGGGCGGCTCCGCGCCTTGTCGAAGGCGTAGCGGACGACGCGCTCGACACCGAACGCGGTGTTCAGCGACTCCTGTGTGGCGATCTCATGCGGGGTGTCCCGGCGCATCACGCCCCCGGTCCCGGCGTACAGCCCCTCGGTGCCCTCGCGGACGACGACCATGTCGATGTCCTCGGGCCGGGAACCGCCGAGCGGGGTCTCCACGCCGGGGAAGAGCTTGACCGGGCGGAGGTTGACGTAGTGGTCGAGCCGGAAGCGGAGCTTGAGCAGCAGGTCGCGCTCCAGGACGCCGGGGGGCACGCTGGGGTCGCCGATCGCGCCGAGCAGGATCGCGTCGTATCCGCGCAGCTCGTCCAGAACAGCTTCGGTGAGGACCTCACCGGTCGCGTGGTAACGCTTGGCGCCGAGGTCGTAGGTGGTGGTCTCGGCCTTGGCGCCGACCGCTTGGAGGACCTTCAGCCCCTCGGCGACGACTTCCACTCCGATCCCGTCGCCGGGGATGACTGCCAGGCGAATGTTGCGCGAGTCCATGTTCGCACCCTACCGGTTTGTCTCGACTGCCGAACACCCATCTCACGCTACGGACAGAACGGCGTGTCACAAACCCTTGATCGATTTGTCCGACTTTGCGACGTATTGACCGATTCATGAACCTTCGTTATGGTCCTCCCATTCGTATCGACGCCTAATCCCCGTGGGCCACCCCCATGTCCGGCCCCGGGGAGCCGGGGACCCACCTTCCGGAAAACCCGGGGCGCCGGAACACATGACTCCGCTGTCAGCGAGCGCGTTCCGGCTGCCCACACGGGTTTTCCTTGGGGCGAATCAGCGCGTTTCCCGCGCCGTAGGGCGGCCTCCACGCCCGAGCCCGACAGCTAACCCGGCAGGCCTTATGGAAGGAACCACCCTGTCCGGCAAGTTTTTCCCCCGTGCCCTGTCCATCGTCGCCGCCGGCACCGCCGCGCTCGCGACCCCCGCCGCCGCCATGGCGGACACCCCGGCCCCCTCACCGGTGGTCGCCCCCTCACCCACGCTCTCCGCGGCCCTCCCGGCCGCCGTCCCCACGCCGGCCCCCGCCCCCGCGGCCGCCGCCGAGTCCGGGTCCACGTCCGAGCCCGCGAAGGCCGCCCCCGCCAAGGCGATCGTTCCCGCCTGGAAGCAGGCCGTGCGGTGGGCGATGTCCAAGCGCGGCGTCCCCTACGTCTGGGGCGGCACCGGCCACGGCGGCTTCGACTGCTCCGGCCTGATGCAACGCGCCTACCGCGCCGCCGGCATCAAGCTCCCCCGGGTCACCTACGACCAGTACGCGGCCTTCCACAAGAAGGTCTCCTGGAAGAACCTCAAGCCCGGTGACCTCGTCTTCTTCAGCGGCCTCGGCCACGTCGGCATGATCAGCCGGCCCGGCTACATGGTCCACGCCCCGCGCACCGGCGACGTCATCCGCGAGGAGAAGCTCAGCTCCTGGCGGCGCAGCGTCTTCGCCGGGGCCGTCCGCCCCGACCGCTCTGGTGTCAAGATCTCGATCGAGAACGGCACCATGACGACCGGCAAGGACACCGGGAAGGACGACAAGAAGGGCGACGCGAAGGACGCCTGACGCGGCGCGGGAGACCGCCGGCCCCGATCCCGGCCGGCGGTCTCTCCCGGTCACTCCGGGCCGGTCGATCCGGGCCGGTCACTCCAGGCCGGTCACTCCGGGCCGGTCGATCCGGATCGGTCGATCCGGGTCAGCGGATGGGCACCCCGCCGTTGTCGCGCCGGTCCAGCGCGGTCTGCAGCGCGTCGGCGGCCTCGTCCTTGCTTTCTTCCGGACGGTTCCAGGGATACATGTCGTACATGACAAGCCTCGTCTCGTTCACGGGCGAGCGGGAAATGTGATGGGGGACTCCGGTCACGAGTCCGACCGGGCCTGGGGCCGCGGATCCGGGACGCGGATCCGCGACGCGAAGGTGAAGCCGGCGAACGCCATCGCACCGCGGCGAGGTGCCGGCCTGTCCGTCAGGCCCCGCCGCGGCAGGTAAGGATTACGAGAACCTGGCGCATTTCCTGTCACAGTACCCGCCCGCCGGAACGCCGTCTCGCCCGCCGTACACATTTCTCACATGATGAGACGACAGCGCGCGCTCCGCGTGACGGCCCGTCCCGCCGTGCACGCCCGGGATCCGCTCCGCCGTACGGGCTCGGGTCCGCTCGCCGTACGGGCTCGGAGACGTCTCCGCGGGCCCCCGCCGTACCGGGGACCCGCGGAGACGGCGGGCTAGTCGGCCAGGTCGACCGAGCGGCCGCTGTCGGCGCCGATCTCGGCGGCGATCTGGTCCACCACGTCGGCCGGGATGGCGGTGTCGACGGTCAGCGCGATGAGCGCCTTGCCGCCCTTGACGTCACGGGCCACCTGCATCGAGGCGATGTTGATGCCGTGGTCGCCCAGGATGCGCCCGACGACGCCGACGACGCCGGGACGGTCGCTGTAGGCGAAGAACGACAGGTGGTCGGTCGGCTCGATCTCCATCTGGTAGCCGTTGACCTCGACGATCTTCGTGATCTGCCGCGGGCCGGACAGCGTGCCGGAGACCGAGACCGTACGGCCGTCGGCGAGGACGCCGCGCACGGTCACCACGTTGCGCCAGTCGGGGCTGTCCGGGCTGGTGACCAGCTCGACGGTCACCCCGCGGTCCCTGGCGAGCAGCGGAGCGTTGACGTAGGTGACGGAGTCCTCCACCACGTCGGCGAAGACGCCCTTGAGCGCGGCCAGCTCCAGCACCCGGACGTCGTGCGCGGAGATCTCACCGCGGACCTCGACGTCCAGGCGGGTGGCGACCTCGCCGGCCAGCGCGGTGAAGACCCGGCCGAGCTTCTCGGCCAGCGGCAGGCCGGGCTTGACGTCCTCGGCGACGGCGCCGCCCTGGACGTTGACGGCGTCCGGCACGAACTCCCCGGCAAGGGCCAGCTTCACGCTGCGCGCGACCTGGGTGCCGGCCTTCTCCTGGGCCTCGTGGGTGGAGGCGCCCAGGTGCGGGGTGACGACGACCTGGTCCAGCTCGAACAGCGGGCTGTCGGTGACCGGCTCCTTGGGGAAGACGTCGACGCCGGCGCCGGCGACCCGGCCCTCCTTGATCGCCGAGTACAGGGCGTTCTCGTCGATGATGCCGCCGCGGGCGACGTTGATCAGGCGCACCGTCGGCTTGACGGCCCGCAGCTCCTTGTCGCCGATGAGCCCGATGGTCTCCTTGGACTTGGGCAGGTGCACGGTGATGAAGTCGGCCTCGGCGAGGGCCTCCTCCAGCGACACCAGGCGAACGCCCATCTGCGCGGCGCGGGCCGGCTGCAGGTAGGGGTCGTAGGCGATCAGCTCGACCCCGAACGGCTGCAGGCGCTGGGCGACGAGCTGGCCGATCTTGCCGAGGCCGAGGATGGCGACGACCTTCTGGTCGAGCTCGACGCCGGTGTACTTGGAGCGCTTCCACTCGCCGCCCTTGAGCGCGGAGTGCGCCTGGGCGACGTTGCGCGCGGAGGCGAGGATCAACGCGACGGTGTGCTCGGCGGCGCTGGTGATGTTGGAGGTCGGGGCGTTGACGACCATGACACCGGCCTTGGTGGCGGCCTCGACGTCGACGTTGTCCAGCCCGACGCCGGCGCGGGCGACGACCCGGAGCTTCGGCGCGGCGGCGATCGCTTCGGCGTCCACCTGGGTGGCGCTGCGCACGATGAGGGCGTCGACCCCGGCGAGGGCGGGCAGGAACTGCGCGCGGTCGGCGCCGTCGACGTGGCGGACGTCGAAGTCCGCGCCCAGGACCGCGAGACCGGCCTCGGAGAGTTCCTCTGCGACCAGTACGACGGGCTTGTTCACAGGCGGGATCCTTAAGACGAGAGGCTGCTGCACGACCTCTCGAGTCTACCGACGCTTGTGAACGTGTTCACGAGTGTCCCGGCATACGAGACGGGTCTTGCCGCTACCCATCCGGGACGATCTCATGCGTACAAAATTCAACTTGGTATTGCTCACCACAAAAGTTCACGATTACCCTCATAAGCCGTGGTCCCCTACCTATCGTTCCTCATATGAGCATCGGGAACCCCGCTCTCGGCGACGTGCTCGCACAGCACGGCGGCCCGCACCGGCTGCTGGCGGCGCTCGCCGAATGGGGACTCCTGGTAGCCGTGCGACCGGACCGCTCCGTCGTGCTCGGCACGACGCAGACGGGTGAACGCGTGCTCCTCGGATACACCTCGACGAGCACCTACGCACGGCACCGTGGCAGCCACTCCCTGTCGGCCTGCGACGCCGACACCATCCTCGACATCCAGCGCGTCACCGGTGTGCGGGAAATCGTGATCGACGCAGCGGGACCGGCGGCCGCCGCCGTCCCCATCGAGGACCTCAGGCGATATCTCGACTCCACCCGCAGCGGTCCCGCGCCCGCGCTGACGTCCAGCACCCCGACGGCGTACGCCACCGGGGCGATGGCCACGGTGTCGCGTCCCGCGCCGGTCCGCCCCCAGCAGCGGACCGCCGCACCCACCGGGGCCGCAGTGCCCGCGCAGCCGTGGATCCCCGCCCCCCGGCCCCACCTGTCGGGGCCGATGCAGATGGTGGATCCGGGCTACCGTCGCTGCCGCCATCCCATCCTGCCCGCGCTGCGGGCGGCGATCGCGCAGGTCCTCGCCGACTACCCGCTCGTCCACCACGTGTGGATCTCCGAGGCCAGGACCTCCTCCGGCGCGCCCGGGATCATGTTGCACGTCAAGGTGCACATGACGGCGGCCGAGGACGTGGTCCGGGACATCCACCGCGGGGTGCGCGCCCGGCTGCCGCAGCTCGCCGCCAGCGAGGCGCCGATCCTGATGGCACGGGTCGCCGACGCGCGCACCGAGCGGCGGATGATCGAGCTCTGCGCCCACGTGGTCTGCGCCGACGTCATCGACTGAGACCGTCCTCCGGCGTGGGCGGGACGTCCCGCCCACGCCGCCCGGGCCGGTCCCCGCCCGGTGGACGACGCCCGGCTCGCGACCCCGAGCCGCCCGGGTCCGTCCCCGTGCCCTCGCGACGCCTTCGCGTGAACCGGTACGGCCGGCGCCACCCTCCCGGCACCGGCCCCGGGCGGGTCACTTGATCAGGACGTTCGCGGCGACGACGAACAGGCCCAGCAGCATGCTCGCGCCGCCCGTCCGCAGGGCCGCCCAACGGGCGCGGCCGGAGACCCGCGCCGCCCACACCCCCAGGCCGAAGAGCGTGAACGCGTTGAGCACCAGGACCGCCTCGACCGCGATGTAGGGGTCCCACCACCGCAGGTGCGCCGCCAGGAGCGAGGCCACCGCAGGCAGCGCCGCCGCCACCAGCGGCCACTCCGCCAGCAGCGAGCGCGCCGCGTGGGCGAACGACCCGCCCGTCCGCGCCGGTTCAGCGATGGCGTGCGCGTAGGCGTGGGCCGCGGCCGAGACGAGCGCGGACACCAGGATCCACAGCAACTCGTAGCCGGGGTTCGGCGGGACTCCGGTCTTGTCGAGCGCCGCGGCCAGGCTGCTGGCCAGGACGGTCCCGTAGACGGCGCCGAACAGCGTCCGCCGGGACGGCCGGCGCCACAGGTCCCGCAGGAACGCCGCCGCGCCGGAACGGCCGGTGCCGGTGGACCCGGTACGGCCGGCGCCGGCCGCACCGGGTCCACCGGCACCGGCCACGCCGAACCGGCCCTCACCGCCGCGCGGACCGGACCGGACCGCGTCCCCCGGCCCGCCCACCGTTCCCGGGCCGCCTGTTTCTCCGGGCCCGCCGTCGGCCGCATCGGACGGACCCGTGTCCTCCGGCCCGCCAGGCGAGCCGGACGAGCCGGGCGGACCAGGCGAGCCGGACAGGCCGGACGGGCCGGGCGGACCAGACGGGCCGGGCCCGCCTGCCGGGCCGTCCGGCGGGTCGCCGGGAACATCGTGGGGCATCGTCTCGCTCGCCGCCGGGATCTGGTGATCGGAACCTCACCACCACACCTACCAGCCCGGACACCCGGCACGGCGTACCCTCGCCGCACCGGCCGGTCGTCCCTCGATGTCGAGAGGTCAGGTGATCCGGCGGGTCAGGATGACCCGGGTCCGGGTGAACGCCCCCGCGACCAGCGCCGCCAGCAGCGGCAGGCCGACCACCAGTGCGGTGAGGAACAGCCAGGGGAGTTCGACCGGCGGCAGCCGGTCGAGGAGCGACGGCGACGAGCCCGACGTCCAGAGGGGGTAGCCGTACGGCCTCGACGTCGAGGCCACCGCGACCCCGGCCGGGATCCCCGCGAGGGCGCCCGCCAGCGCGCCGAGAGCGGTGATGAACCCCGCCTGGCCGGCGACGACCAGCCGGCGGGTGCCGGGTTTCGCGCCGACCGCGGCCATGGTCGAAAGGTCCGGCCGCAGGTCGGCCGCGGCGAGGCCGGTGGCGGCGAGCGTGCCGCCCAGCGCCAGGACCGCCGCCGCCAGGAACAGCAGCGGCTTGACGAAGCCGTCCTGCTCGACGTCGCGCATGACGGTCACCTGGGATACACCGGCCATGATCGCCAGCTCCCGCTCCAGCTTGAACTCCTGCTCATCGGTGAGCCGGACGGAGGAGGGCGCGGCGTACAGCACGCGCGCCTCGGACTTCAGACCCAGGCCGGGCAGAGCGGAGGCGGGGAGCACCGCGACGGCGTGCCGGGGATCGGCGGCCCGCGCCACGACCGCGGGAACGGTGAGATCGTCCGGAACCTCGGGTCTCCGAGAGCCGAACTGAACGGCGGACAACCGCAGCCGCCCGTCGCGCACCATAGCGGGGTCGAACACCACGGCCCTGCCGGCGGAGAACGCCGCCGCCGCGACGGGGTCCCGCCGCCCCTGGACGAACTCCAGCAGCCGCCCACTCCCCACCGGCAGGCCCACGTTGAAGGAGTAGTCCATGTACCCGTCGCCCGGACCGTCAGGACGCCTGACCGAAAGCCCCATGACGGCCCCCCGGGCGTCCCGGGGCGCGACGCCCTCGATCAACGAGGTGCCGGGCAGGGCGCGCTCGATGAGCGTCTTGGCCTTGGCCCACCGGGCGTCGTCGAGACGTGCCCCGTCGACCTGCACGGTCCCGACCGGAACCATCGGGTGGAAAGCGTCGCGCCGTTCGGCGAAGTTGCTGTCGAAGGCGACGGCCGCCATCGTGAAGGCGGCGGCGGCCGTCATGACGGCCG
Source organism: Streptosporangium sp. NPDC053982 (assembly GCF_055585205.1). NCBI lineage: Bacteria > Bacillati > Actinomycetota > Actinomycetes > Streptosporangiales > Streptosporangiaceae > Streptosporangium > Streptosporangium sp. NPDC053982. The sequence goes on along the minus strand of NZ_JBVJKQ010000008.1, from coordinate 19,055 downwards.
CGACGGCCGAGGCGGTGCGGCCCCGGTTGCGGGCCGCGTCGCGGGCGGCCAGCCGCAGTGGCAGCGGCAGCGTCCGGGCGGTCAGCGCCGCCGCGCCCCGGACAAGCGAGGGCGTCAACGCGACCAGCCCCAGCAGGACGAGCACCTCTGCGGCGAAAACCCAGATTCTCTCCCTGTCCCTGATCGTGAGCGCGGTGGCCACGGCTCCCGCGACGACCAGGACCGCCCCGAGGATCGGACGGCCCGCACGGCCGCGCGCCGTGCCCCGGCGTCCGGCGAGCACCGCCGCGACGTCCTGCCGGGCCGCCCGTACGGCGGGCAGCAGGGCCGCCGTCACCCCGCTGACCGCCCCCAGCACGGCGACGGCCAGCACCGGCGCCCAGGGGATGTCCAGCGGGCCCACCTCGCCGATCAGCCGGCCCGCCTCCAGCGCGGCCGACAGCACCCCGAGCCCGACGCCCAGCGCCAGCCCGAGCAGCGCCGCGCCGCCGCCCAGCACCACCCCGTCGGCCGAAAGCACCATCCGCACCTGTCCCGGCGAGCCGCCCTGCGCCGCCACCAGCGCCAGCTCCCTTTCCCGCCGCCGCGCCCCCACCGCGAACGCCGGACCGGCCAGCAGCACCACCTCCAGCACACCCATCACCACGATCAGGCCGATGGCCACGACGTCGTCGGTGCTGTGGTAGCCGCTGGTGTCCCTGGCCGCGTCAGGGGACACGACGCCCAGGTCCGCCGCCAGCAGCGCGTTGACGTCCCGGGTGGTGACCGGCTTCGGGGTGTCGGCCAGCCAGCCCGTGCCGTTCCCGTCCCGCTCGTCGAACAGCAGGGTGCCCGGAAGGCCGATGACCTCCGCGCTGTCCGTCCGGTGCGGGTGCTCGACGACCCCGACCACCCGCATCGGGGTCAGCTTGAAGGTCACGGCCGGTGTCGTGCCGAACCGCGCGCCCCGCTCCTCCGCGCCGGGGGTCACCACGATCTCACCGGGCTTGGCCGGGAGGCGGCCCCGCAGCAGGCGGTACATCCCCTTCGTCAGGGGGTCGCGCAGGTCCAGCTCGCGCGCGGACACGTGCTCGTAGCCGCGCTCGCCCCGGAGGTCGGCGCTGCCGTCGTTCACCGGGATGATCCGGGCCCCGGGACCGAGCAGCCTCATGACCTCGGCCGGCGAGGTGGGCGTCCGTGCGTGGTCGTCGGGGTCGGGCGGCCCGAGTGTCGTGATCCGCAGGTCGGCGGCGCCGATCCGCGCGGTGAGCCCCTCCCGCGGGGTGATGTCCGCCGTCGCGGCGAAGATCAGGGCGAAGACGATGACCAGGACGGGCAGGCCGACCATCGTGACGATGAGGGCGCTGCGGCCCCGGGCCCGCAGCGCGTCCCGCCGGGAGATCCGCAGCGCCGCCAGGAACGCGGCCGTCCGGGAACGCGCCGCTCCCGCCGTACCGGCGCGGGCCATGACCGGTGCCGGGGCGCTCATCGGGCGCTCTCCAGCGGTGCGGCGGCGGTGTCGGTGACCCGGCCGTCGCGCAGGAAGACCACGCGGTCGGCCCAGGCGGCGTAGCGGGGTTCGTGGGTGACGAGCAGGACCGCCGCCCCGGCGTCGCAGCGGGCGCGCAGCAGTTGGAGGATGTCGTCGCCGGTCGGGGTGTCGAGGGCGCCGGTCGGCTCGTCGGCCAGGATCAGTCGCCGTTCCCCGGCCAGGGCGCGGGCGATCGCCACCCGCTGGCGCTGGCCGCCGGAGATCTCGTCGGGGAAGCGGTCGGCGACGTCGGCGAGACCGACCTCGGCGAGCGCCTCCAGCGCCTCACGGCGGGCGTCCCGGAAACGGACCCCGTCCAGCTCTCGCGGGAGCGTCACGTTCTCCAGTGCGGTGAGCGAGGGGATCAGGTTGAGGTCCTGGAAGACGTACCCGACGTGCCTGCGGCGCAGTGCGGCGAGCTCCCCGGCCGGAAGGCGGGGCAGCGAGACGCCCTCGACGACGACGTCGCCCGAGGTGGGGCGGTCGAGGCCGCCCGCGACGTTCAGCAGGGTGGACTTTCCGCACCCGGAGGGGCCCATCACCGCCACCAGTTCCCCGGCGTCGGCCGCGAGGCTCACCTCTGAAAGGGCCGTCACGGCTGCCGGGCCGTCGCCGTGCACGCGGCTGACGGCCGCGAGCCGGACGACCGGATCGAAACTCATGCTTGTCTCTCCTGCGTCTGGGGGGAGGCCGCGAGCACGGCCTCGCAGTGGTCGAGCCAGCGCTGCTCGGCCTCGGCCTGGAAGATCATGGAGTCGAGCACCAGCCGCTGGGCGGGGTCCTCGGCGCTCGCCCGTCTGGCGCGGGTGAGCCGCTGGAGGGTGCCCATGGTCGCGGTGCGCTGGGCCTGGATGATCGGGCGCACGCCCGTCCCGGCGGTGACCGCCATCGCGAGCTTGATGACCAGCTCGTCCCGGGGCCGGTCGGCCTGGGCCACGGGGGTGGCGAACCACCGCTCCGTCTCGGCCCGGCCGGCCTCGGTGATCGCGTAGACGACCCGGCCCTGGTCGTCCTGCTCGCCGGGGGCCACCAGGCCGTCGCGTTCCAGGCGGGCGAGCGTCGTGTAGACCTGGCCGATGTTGAGCGGCCAGGTCGCCCCCGTCGACTCCTCGAACTCCGCCCGCAACTGATAGCCGTAGCGGGGCCCCCGGCTGAGCAGGGCCAGCAGCCCTTGTCGGATCGCCATAGATACTGAGTATGCATACTCAGTATGGTCACGGCAAGAGATCCGCATATTCTGGACAGGTTCCGCCGACGGGGCGGATACTCGGGGGATGAGCTCGCCGCCTCCCCCGTCCCGCGCGTCCGATGGGGACCGCGACCGCGCCATCAACGAGCTCCGCGACCGCGCCGTCGAGGGCCGCCTCTCGCACGAGACGTTCCTCGGCCGGGTCGACATGGCGCTGCGCGCCCGCAGTCAGGGCGAGCTGGAGAGCCTGATCGCCGACCTGCCGCCGCGCGGCCGGCTGCGGCGGATGGTGACCGACGTCGTCGCCTCGGCGTCCGACTTCACCCGCCGGGTCGAGTCGGCCTGGCGGCGCCCCCGGCTGCCCCGCCTCGCGCTGCCCGGCGACGACCGCGTCCGCTACGTGGTGGGGCGGGGCTCGGCCTGCGACCTGGTGCTGGCCGACCTGACCGTCTCCCGGATGCACGCCGAGCTGCGCCGCGCCGAGGACGGCTGGATCGTCGTCGATCTCGGCTCGCTCAACGGCACCCGGCTGAACGACTGGCGTCTGGTCGGACCGGCCCTGGTACGGCCGGGCGACGTGCTGTCCTTCGGTGACTGCGGCTTCCTGGTGATCACGCCCCAGCCGGCCTGAACCGGATCATGCTCCGGCCGGCTCCGGTCCGTCATCCGTGCGCCGTGATCCCCGGCTCCTCCCCCGCCACGGCCGCACCGGCGGTGTCCGCCGCCCGCATCGTCTCGGCGGTGATGGGGTAGCGCAGTGTGAGCAGCACGCTGGCCCCGGCCGCGAGCGCGGGGATCAGCGCCCCGCCGTACAGGACGGCGTCGATCGCCGAGCCGGGCTGGGTCACCGCCTCCGAGGCGGCGGACTCCACGAACCCGGCCGCGCCGAGCAGCCAGCCCAGCACCAGCGCCCCGAGCGCGAAGACCACGGTCTCGCAGGCCGTCCACAGGCCGGTGAACACCCCGGCGCGGCGCCTGCCGGTGACCGACGCGTCGTGGACGATCACATCCGAGAGCATGGAGAACTGCAGGAGCTGGAACCCGGCGTAGCCGATGCCGACGAGGAGCACGCAGGCGTGCGTGTAGCCCGCGCCGAACCGGCCGGCGAGCGCCAGCGCGGCCGTGCCCGCGGCGAACAGCGCCGCCGACAGCATCATCGCGCCGCGCTTGTCGTAGCGCCGCGACAGCCACGTCCACAGCGGCATGGTGACCAGCAGCGGCCCGACCACGCACAGGAAGAGCGTGGTGGTCGCCCCGGGCGCGCCGAGGACGTAGGTGGCGAGGTACGGCGCGCCGGCCAGCAGGGTGCCCGCGGCGAACATCTGCGCGCAGCTCAGGGCGAGCAGGACCATGAACGGCCGGCTGGAGCGGGCCGCGGCGAACTGCGCCCGCAGCGACGGCTCGGCCTCGGCCCGGCCGGCCAGCGGGGCGCGGGCCGTACCGGCGACGGAGGCGAGCATGGACGCCAGCAGCACCGCGCCGACGACCAGGCCCATGAGCCGGTAGCCGCTCACCTCGGTCCCGGCGAGGGCGGGCGCGCCGGCCCCGGACAGCAGGATCGCCAGGCCCAGGAAGACCATCTTCCACTGGAGCAGCGACGAGCGCTCGTGGTAGTCGTCGGTCATCTCGGTGGCCATCGCCTTGTAGGGCACCTCGTAGAAGGCGTAGGCCGTGGCGGTGAGGAAGTAGCAGACGGTGACGTACAGCGCGGCGGGCAGGCCGGTCAGCGGCGGCCCGGCGAAGGTCAGTGCGAAGGTCACCGGAAGGGTGACCGCGCCCACCAGCATCCAGGGGCGGCGCGCGCCGAGCCGGGAGACCGTGCGGTCGGAGCGCTGGCCGACCCAGGGGTTGATGACCATGTCCCAGAGCTTGGGCAGGAAGGCCACCGCGCCGGCGATCCAGGCGGGGACCGCCAGCACGTTGGTCATGTAGAACAGCAGCAGCAGGCCCGGGACCGTGGAGAACGTCGCGGTGCAGACCGATCCGACCCCGTAGCCGACGCGCACCCCGCGCGGCACGGTGACGGCGGCGGCTCCGGCGGGGCGGGGGGTGGGAGCCGGTGTGACCATTGCCACATTCAACCCCACCCGCCACCGGCCCAACAGGGGTGAAAGATACGAATATTTCCGTATTGTCGGGCGGGCCGTAGGTGTCGATGATCTCCGCAGACGCCTAGCACCTGGAGCGACCGTGCGGCCCTCGCGACGTACCACCCTCTCTGTTTCGGCCCTCCTGCTCACCGGCCTCACCTGGGCCACGACCGGCTCGGCCGCCCCGGCCGGCGCCCTCGGACCGGCCCCCGGCGTGGTGGACCTGGTCAAGGACATCGACCAGATCCTCGGCGACGCCCGGCTCACGCCGGCGCGGGCGGGGGTGGTGGTCCGCAGCGCGGTCTCCGGCGAGGAGCTCTACGCCGTGGACTCCGGAAAGATCCTCACCCCCGCCTCCAACACCAAGCTGCTGACCTCCGCCGCCGCCGTGGAGAACCTCGGCCTGGACTTCCGCTTCACCACGAGCGTGCTGTCTACCGGCCGCCGGGCGGGCTCGGCCCTGGCCGGGGACCTCTACCTCAGGGGGACCGGCGACCCCACCATGCTCGCCGCCGACTACGACGCGCTGGCCGCCGAGGTCGCCGCCTCCGGGATCAAGGTGGTCACCGGCAGGCTGGTGGCCGACGACACCTGGTTCGACGACGTACGGCTCGGCACCGACTGGGCGTGGGACGACGAGCCCTACTACTACGCGGCGCAGATCTCGGCGCTGACCGCTTCCCCCGACACCGACTACGACGCCGGCACCGTCATCGTCTCGGTGGCCCCCGGGAGCGCCGGAAAGCGGCCCAAGGTCACCACCACGCCCGAGACGGACTACCTGAAGATCGACAACCGTGCCGTGACCGGCGCCGAGACCGACGTCACCATCGAGCGCCTGCACGGCACGAACACCGTGGTGATCACCGGCACCGTCGCGGACGAGCAGCAGGAGTGGGTCACCGTCGACGACCCCACGGGCTACGCCGCCTCGCTGCTGCGCGCGGCGCTGGCCAGGCACGGGGTGCGGGTGCTGGGCGGCACGGCCCGCGCGGCGGCCCCGGAGGGCGCGGCCGTCGTGGCCTCGCACGAGTCGATGACACTTCGTGAGCTGCTGGTGCCGTTCATGAAGCTCAGCAACAACATGCACGCCGAGATCCTCGCCAAGGCGATCGGGCGCAAGGTCTCGGGCGCCGGGACGTGGGGCGCCGGGCTCGCCGCGATCACCTCCTTCGCCAAGGCGAACGGCGTGACGACGCTGAGCCTGCGGGACGGCTCCGGCCTGTCGCGGATGGACGGCTTCACCCCGGGCGAGCTGACGCGCTACCTCGCCGCGCTGCGCGCCAAGCCGTGGTTCGACGCCTGGTACGGCGCGCTGCCGATCGCGGGCCAGGCCGACCGCATGGTCGGCGGGACGCTGCGCAACCGGATGCGCGGCACGCCCGCGGCCGGGAACGTCCACGCCAAGACCGGCTCGCTGACCGGCGTCACCTCGCTGTCGGGCTACGTGACCAGCGCCGACAACGAGCCGCTGGTCTTCTCCGTCATGCTCAACCAGTACCTGTCCGGAGCTCCCCGGGACATCGAGGACAGGATCGCCGTCCGTCTCGCGCAGTTCCGCCGCGACGCGCCGGTGGACACGGTCGTCCAGCTCAAGCAGACGCCGCAGGACGGGGACGCTCCGGAGCTGGAGTGCTCGTGGCTGAAGCCCGCCCAGTGCTGACCCGCCGTCCCGCCCGGCGCCGGCCCTCCCCGGCTCTCGATCTCACCCGGTGTGACCTGAGCATCCACCGGATGTGACCGTACGGTCCGCCGGAACCGATCGACCGGGAAAGATTTTCCCGCCCGCCGGGCCCCTGCCGCCGCCGTGTCCGCACGGCGGCGGCAGACCAGTTCAAGGGCATATTTTCGGACATATAGGAACGGTCCCAGACGCACCACTGATCACTTTGGTTTACCTACAACTCAAGATTTTGTCCGAAATTTCGTGACAGGGGCGTTGTGGCGCCGCCAGAATACGGGTTCGATCCAGCCTCGACCCCTCTGGAGGAATCGATATGCGCAGACCGCTGGGTGCACTCGTGTGCATTGGAACTCTGGCGGCCCTGAGCGCTCCCGTCGCCGCGAACGCGGCGGCCTGGCCGTCCTCGTGCGACGTCCACGCGGACCGGCCCGTCGTCACCGCCACCGGGAAGATCCACGCCTCCGCCACGCGGCTCGGCTGCCGCGACTCCGCCCTGGTGCGGATCCAGATCAAGCGGGCCGTCGCCGGCGCCGACCCGGTCGTCAAGAGCGGCGCGTACAAGGGCCGCAACGGGCGGGCCATCATGACCCTGCGGTGCGCGCCGGGCGTCTACTACACCGTCGTGCGCGACAACCGCGGCAACACCGACGTCTCCCGGGCGGCCAGGCTCTCGTGTGACGCCTCGACGCCGACCGCCACCCCCTCGCCCACGGGCACGGCGACTCCCACGAAGGCCCCGACGACGGGCCCGACGTCCGCACCCACCGCGTCGGCCACGCCCACCGCGGCTCCGACCGCCGCCCCCACCGCGACGGCCAAGCCCACCACGCCGGCCACTCCGCTGCCGACCCTGACCCCCGCCCCGACGGCCACGGCCACCGTCAAGCCCACTCCCAAGCCCACCCCCACCGCCTCCTCCCCCGGAGGCGCGGTCGGCACGGCCGACGAGAACGAGGTGCTGCGCCTGACCAACGCGGAGCGCGCGAAGGGCGGCTGCCAGCCGCTCAAGCACGACGCGCAGCTCCGCGCCGCCGCCTACGGCCACTCCGCCGACATGGCCGCCAAGAACTACTTCAGCCACACCTCCCAGGACGGCCGCAGCTTCATGGACCGCATCCGCGCGGCGGGCTTCACCGGCGGATCGGGCTGGGCGGAGAACATCGCCATGGGCCAGCCGACCCCGGCCTCCGTGGTCACCGCCTGGATGAACAGCTCGGGCCACCGGGCCAACATCATGAACTGCAAGTACACCCTCATCGGCGTCGGCGCGGCCAAGAACTCCAAGGGCCAGATCTACTGGACCCAGGACTTCGCCGCCCGCTGAAGGACGCCGTAAGGCCCTCCCCCTCTCCTCCTCACCTGGGCCGGGCCGGTTCCGTTCCTCCCCGCGGACGGCCCGGAGAGCGGAGGAGACGGCGACGCCCCCGCGGTCGGGTGACCGTCCGCGGGGGCGTCGCCGTACGGGGCGCCCCTCCCGGACAGCGGGTCCGGGAGGGGCGCGCCGCTACTTCAGCCAGCTCATCATCGGGCGGAGCTTGGCGCCGGTGGTCTCGATCGGGTGCTGGGCCAGGTCCTCGCGGTAGGCGGTGAACTTCTTCTGGCCGCTGTCGAACTCGTCGACCAGCTCGCGGGCGAACTCGCCGGACCGGATCTCCGCGAGGATGCGCTGCATCTCCTTCTTGGTCTCCTCCGTCACGATGCGCGGGCCGCGGGAGTAGCCGCCGTACTCGGCGGTGTCGGAGACCGACCAGTACATCTTGTGGATGCCGCCCTCGTACATCAGGTCGACGATCAGCTTCATCTCGTGCAGGCACTCGAAGTAGGCGACCTCGGGCTGGTAGCCGGCCTCGATGAGGGTCTCGAACCCGGCCTTGATCAGCTCGGAGACGCCGCCGCAGAGGACCGCCTGCTCGCCGAAGAGGTCGGTCTCGGTCTCCTCGGTGAAGGTGGTCTTCAGCGCGCCGGCGCGGGTGCCGCCGATGGCCTTGGCGTAGGACAGCGCGAGGTCCCAGGCGTTGCCGCTGGCGTCCTTCTCCACCGCGACGAGACACGGCACGCCGCGACCGGCGCTGTACTGGCGGCGGACGAGGTGGCCGGGGCCCTTGGGGGCGACCATCGCGACGTCAACGCCCTCGGGGGCCTCGATGAGGCCGTAGCGGATGTTGAAGCCGTGGCCGAAGAAGAGCGCGTCGCCCTCGACGAGGTTCGGGGCGACGTGGTCGGCGTACAGGTGACGCTGGATGTGGTCCGGCGCCAGGATCATGATCAGGTCGGCTTCCTCGACGGCCTCGGCCGGCGTGAGCACGCGCAGGCCGTCGGCCTCGGCCCGCTCCCGGCTCTTGGACCCCTCCGGCAGGCCGACGCGGACGTCGACGCCGGAGTCGCGCAGGGACAGCGCGTGCGCGTGACCCTGGCTGCCGTACCCCAGGACGGCCACGTGCCGGCCCTGGATGATCGACAGGTCGGCCTGGTCGTCGTAGAAGATCTCAGTCACTTGCTTAACCTTTCGGGTTTCTCGTACGGCTTACGCGGTCCGGTCCAGGGCCCGCAGAGAACGGTCGGTGATGGAGCGGGCACCGCGGCCGATGGCCACCATGCCCGACTGGACGAGCTCCTTGACGCCGAACGGCTCAAGGAGCCTCACGAACGCCTGGAGCTTGTCCGGGGTGCCGGTGACCTCGATCGTCACCGCGTCCGGGGCGACGTCCACGCAGCGCGCCCGGAAGAGGTTGACCAGTTCCAGCACGCTGGACCGGGTCTCGGCGTCGGCCCGCACCTTGATCAGCGTGAGCTCGCGCTGCACGGCCTGCGCCGGGTCGAGCTCCACGATCTTCAGAACGTTCACCAGCTTGTTGAGCTGCTTGGTGACCTGCTCCAGCGGCAGCTCCTCGACGTTCACCACGATGGTCATCCGGGAGATGTCCTCGTGCTCGGTCGGGCCGACCGCCAGCGAGTCGATGTTGAACCCGCGGCGGCTGAACAGCGCGGCAACGCGCGCCAGAACACCGGGCTTGTTCTCCACCAGCACCGAGAGCGTGTGCCTGCTCATGCCTTCCTCCTCGCCGGGCGTCTCGCCGAGCCGCCGTGCCTGTCCGTCAGCCCGCCGCTCACACCTGGTCCTCGCCGTCCCAGACGGGCGCCATGTCGCGGGCGAACCTGATGTCGTCGTTGCTGGTCCCGGCCGCGACCATGGGCCAGACCATGGCGTCCTGGTGGACCACGAAGTCGATCACGACCGGGACGTCGTTGATCGCCATCGCCTTCTCGATGACCTCGTCCACGTCCTCGGGACGCTCGCACCGCAGGCCGACGCAGCCGTACGCCTCGGCGAGCTTCACGAAGTCGGGGATCCGGCGGACCGTCTGCAGGTTCGTGTTGGAGTAGCGCTCGTTGTAGAAGAGCGTCTGCCACTGCCGGACCATGCCGAGGTTTCCGTTGTTGATGACCGCCACCTTGATCGGCACGCCCTCGATCGTGCAGGTCGCCAGCTCCTGGTTGGTCATCTGGAAGCAGCCGTCGCCGTCGATCGCCCAGACGACGGAGTCCGGGCGGCCCATCTTGGCGCCCATCGCCGCCGGGACCGCGAAGCCCATCGTGCCGGCGCCGCCGGAGTTGATGAAGGTGCCGGGGTTCTCGTAGCCGATGAACTGCGCCGCCCACATCTGGTGCTGGCCGACGCCCGCGGTGTAGATCGCGTCCGGGCCGACGAGCGCGCTCAGCCGCTCCATGACGTACTGCGGAGCCAGGGCGCCGTCGGCGAACGTCTCGTAGCCCAGCGGGTACGTCGAGCGGTAGGAGTCGAGCTGGGCCCACCACTCGGTGTAGTCGCCCTTGCGGTCCTCCTTGCCCACCGCGGCGATCAGCTCGGCGAGGACCTCCTTGCAGTCGCCCACGATCGGGACGTCCGCGTGCCGGTTCTTGGAGATCTCCGCCGGGTCGATGTCGGCGTGGACGACCCGGGCGTTCGGCGCGAAGGTCGACAGGTCACCGGTGACGCGGTCGTCGAAGCGGACGCCCAGGCCGATGATCAGGTCGGAGCGCTGCAGCGCCCCGACGGCCGGCACCGAGCCGTGCATGCCCGGCATGCCCAGGTGCTGGCGGTGGCTGTCGGGGAAGGTGCCGCGCGCCATCAGCGTGGTGACCACCGGGATGCCGGTCAGCTCGGCGAACTCCCGCAGCTCCTGCGCCGCGCCGGCCTTGTGGACGCCGCCGCCGACGTACAGCACCGGCCGCCTGGCCTCCACGATCAGCTTCGCCGCCTCGCGGATCTGCTTGGAGTGCGGCCGCGTCACCGGGCGGTAGCCGGGGAGCTGCATCACCGGCGGCCACTGGAACTCCGTCGTGGCCACGAGGGCGTCCTTGGAGATGTCCACCAGGACCGGCCCGGGACGGCCGGTCGAGGCGATGTGGAACGCCTCGGCGATCGTCCGGGCGATGTCGGCCGGGTCGGTGACCAGGAAGTTGTGCTTCGTGATCGGCATCGTGATGCCGGAGATGTCGGCTTCCTGGAACGCGTCGGTGCCGATGGCGGCGCTGGCCACCTGGCCGGTGATCGCGACCATCGGGACCGAGTCCATGTAGGCGTCGGCGATCGGGGTGACCAGGTTGGTCGCGCCCGGACCGCTGGTGGCCATGCAGACCCCCACCCTGCCGGTGGCCTGCGCGTACCCCTGGGCCGCGTGCCCGGCGCCCTGCTCATGCCGTACGAGCACGTGACGGACCTTGGCGGAGTCGTAAAGGGGATCGTAGGCGGGAAGGATCGCGCCGCCGGGGATCCCGAACACGGTGTCGACCCCGACGTGCTCCAGCGCCCTCACCAGCGCCTGGGCTCCTGTCATCTGCTCGGTCATCGGCTCGTTCCTCATGTGGCTGAGCGGGATGTATGGCATAAAAAAGGCCCCATCCCACCTTGCCGGGCGGGTCTGGGGCGGCGCGCAGGTCGAAGTGCTTCGCTTATCGGCCTGCGCGCCGGCGAAGTACTACGAGAATCCCACGGTGATGCATGGGTCCCACCATGGCCGACATTGCGGCCCCGCGTCAAATTGGTGGGACGGGTGTCTCAGGATCCGAGATGAAATTCCGGGCAGGAGAGGCCCATGGGACGGCCGCGCCGTACGGGACGCCTGCTGTACGGCACGGCCCTCAGACGGCGCTGTGCAGGCCCGCGGGCATGAGGTCGTCGATCCCCCGGGCGTCCATCGGCCGCGCCACCAGGAAACCCTGCCCCCGGGTGCAGCCCATCTCGCGCAGCAGGTCGAGCTGCTCGGGCCGCTCGATGCCCTCCGCCACCACGATCAGCCCCAGGTCGTGGCCGAGCCGTACGATCGTGCGGGTCAGCAGGGTCAGCGTCTCGTCGGCGCCCAGCCCGGACACGAACGACGGATCGATCTTGATCATGTCCACCGGGAGCTGCCGCAGCAGCGCCAGCGAGGCGTAGCCCGTCCCGAAGTCGTCGATGGCCAGCCGCACCCCCAGCTCACGCAGCTCCGACAGCCGCGTGAGGGTCTCCTCGGCGTCCTCGACCAGCATCTCCTCGATGACCTCCAGCGACAGCGCGCTGGGCGGCAGGCCGCTCTCGGCGAGCGCCGACTCGACGGTCTCGACGAACCTCGGGGCCATGATCTGCCGGGCCGACAGGTTGAGCGACAACCCGATGTCCCAGGAGGACGCCCGCCACGCGGCCACCTCCCGGCAGGCCCGGCGCAGGATCCACTCGCCCAGCGGGACGATCAGCCCGGTGTCCTCGGCCGGGCCGAGGAACCGCTCCGGCGGCACGAACGCGCCCTCCCGCCACCAGCGCACCAACGCCTCCACCGCGGTGACGCGCGAGGTCGCCAGATCCACCATCGGCTGGTACTCGATCGCGAACTGGTCCTCCAGCAGCGCCCGCTGCAGGTCCGCCGCCAGCTCCAGGCGGCGCACCACGTCGGCGTGCATGTGCGCGGCGAACACCTCCACCCGCGGCCCGCCGATGTCCTTGGCCCGCGCCATCGCCACGTCCGCGTTGCGGATCAGGTCGGCCGAGGACACCTCCTCGTCGGCGAAGGCCACCCCGACGCTCGCGGTCATCGCGATGTCGCGGTCGGCCACCCGGAACGGCTCGGCGGAGACCGCCCGGACCAGCCGCTCGGCGAGGTCCACCGCCGTCTGGGCGTCGCCCGCCACCTCCAGCAGCACCGCGAACTCGTCGCCGCCCCACCGCGCCAGGGTGTCGTCGGCCCGTACGGCCGCGCGGAGCCTGCGGGCCGCCTGCCCCAGGAGGTAGTCGCCGCTGGCGTGACCCACCGAGTCGTTGACCGCGGTGAACCCGTCCAGGTCCAGGAACACCACGGCGACGCTGTGGCCCCCGGGACGGGCCAGCACCTCCCGGGTGCGCTCCTCGAAGTAGGAGCGGTTGGGCAAACCGGTGACGCCGTCGTGGAACGTCAGATGGGCCACCTGGTTGCGCAGCGCCTCCTGGCCGCTGACGTCGCGGGTCGTGACCAGCAGGAGGTCCTCGCCCCGGGAGTGGCGGGTGGCCACCGACTCGGTGGGCCGCCAGGTGCCGTCGGCCGCCCGCACCCGGCACCCGATCATGCAGGTGCCGCCGCCCTCGGCCCGCTCGTCCTCCAGACTCATCGCGCGCAGCGCCATCTGGATGCCCGGGACGTCCTCCGGATGGATGTAGTCGAAGATCGACCCGCCGACCATGTCCTCGGGACGGTAGCCGTAGGTGACCTCCACCCCCTCGCCGATCTCCCGCACCACGCCGTCGTGGTCGCACAGCAGGACCACGTCGCCGGTGCTCTCCGCGAGGTCGTGCAGCTGCCGCTCACCGAGATCCATCAGGCGCCGCATCCGGCCGGCGTCGGCCAGCATCACGAACAGCCTCACCACCAGGACCGCCACGACCGACGCCGCCACCAGCGCCGGTACGGCGAGCGGCCCCGCCACGCCCCCGCCCAGCATCCGCAGGACCAGGGCCACGGTCGCCACGAGCACGAGGATCAGCGGCACCGCCGCGATCAGCGAGGAAGCGGCCTGCGCACCCGCGCCTCCGTCCACGTCCGGGTCGTCCTCCTCGCCCGAGGCGCCGGGAGCACGCGCCATACGGCGGCACCACGGGACGGCGGCGAACAGCAGGAAGGCCACCGGCGCGAGCCAGAGCCCGAGCGGCGACGGATCGTCGCCCGTCATCCGGGTCAGCGCGCCCGCCGTCTCCGTGGCGGTGAGCGCGGCCAGCAGCCCCAGCGCCGCCAGGCCGACCGGCCCGGCGGACTTCCGGGCGGGCAGCACCGCGGGCCCCACCGCGCAGGCGAAGGCCAGGCAGAGCACCGGCGAGGCCAGGGACACCGCGAAGACGCCCGGCCCCCCGGAGTCGTGGTAGGCCGGTCCGAGCAGGGCGACCCAGCCGACCAGGAATATCGAGGCGGCGCTCACATAGGCGTCGGACGCGTCACGCAGCGACGCCCGGCCGTACGCCGGGCGGACGGCGCACAGTCCCGTGCCGATGGAGAGCATCGCCGTACCGGCCAGGACCAGCAGGTCGGCGAAGCTCACCGCGAACGGCGTGCCGTCCGCGATCGGCCGCACGCCCGCCCCGGCCAGCCAGGTTGCCGCGCCCCCCGCCAGCCAGCGCCAGGCACGCGCCTCGCGCCGGTCGGCGATCCGGAGCACCGCCATGACCAGTGACACGACGGCGACCGCGGCGGCGGCGACACCCGCCACCGCCCCGGCGACCGCGGCCGAAGCGCCGCCGACGAGCGCGGCGGCCAGTCCCACCGCGCCGAACCCGGCGACCACTGCCGGCGGCACCCGGGGGTCACGCCAGCGGATCAATGTCGTCTGCCCATCGGTGTCGTCTCGCCCTGCCTCCGCGGCGTTCCCTTGGCCGCCGCTCCAGCGTCGCCGCTGTCACCACGTCATCCTTCGTCCTCCGCCCGAACGGGGCGGCACACGACCAGTCTGTGCTCTCCGGTCGGCGCGGATGGTGACAACGCCGTAGTCGTCACCGATCTGATAACCATGAAACGATCGAGATCGCGTCATCCACGGTAGGCGGCGGAGGTCACGAGGCAGCCACGGGCGGATTCCTTTCCCGGTCAGTACGGGCCGGTGATCACGTTCTTCAGCGGCTCCCCCGCCAGATACCGCAGAAGCTGCGAGCGGAGCAGCCGCAGCGTGCGCCGCCCGGAGGCCGGGGTGCTGCCCGCGACGTGCGGGGTGACGAACACCCCGGGGGCCGTCCACAGCGGATGCCCGGGAGGCAGCGGCTCGGGGTCGGTGACGTCGAGCGCGGCCCGGATCCGGCCCCGGCGCAACTCGGCGACGAGCGCACCGGTGTCCACCACCCCGCCCCTGGCCGCGTTCACCAGCACGGCGCCGTCCTTCATCGCCGCCAGGAACGCCGCGTCCACCAGGCCCGCCGTCTCCGGAGTGGACGGCACCAGCAGCACCACCACGTCGGCCCGGGGCAGCAGCTCCGGCAGCTCGTCCTGACCGTGCACGCCGTCCCGCGCGGTCCTCGCCACCCGGACGACGTCCACCTCGAACCCGTCGAGCCTGCGCTCCAGCGCCTCACCGATCGAGCCGTAACCGACGATCAGCACCGTGGAGTCGGCGAGCACGCCCGTATGGTGGTAGGCCCACTCCCCCCGCCGCTGGGCGGCGGCGAACTCCGGGAAGTCCCGCAGCACCGCGATCATCGCACCCACCGCCCACTCGGCCGTCCCGGCGTCGTGCACCCCCCGCGCGTTGCACAGCACCGCGCCCTCGGGCAGATGCGGCCGGTACGTCTCCACCCCCGCCGTGACGGTCTGCAGCAGACGCAGCCCCGTCATCCGGCCCAACAGCCCGGCGACGTCCGGCACCGGCATCAGCGGGGGTATCCAGACCTCCACCTCCTCCGCTCCGGCCGGGTGGGGACCGGTGCCGTCATAGACGACGCACTCCACCTCGGGCAGATCACACAGGACGTCGGCGGCGGCTCGGGAGGGGACCCAGATCTTCATGTCCCGCATTATCCAGGGGGTTGGCAACTGCTCAAAATTTTATAGACAAACATGGTCATGCATAGTCGTGTATCATGGATTTGTGAAGCTTTCGGAGTGGGCGCGCCAGCAAGGCGTGAGTTATCAGACCGCCTGGCGATGGGTAAAGGACGGCAAGATGCCTGTACCCGTCCGCCAGGCGCCCTCCGGCACGTGGATCGTCGAAGAACCGCTCAAGCACGTTGCCGGCCATGTGGTCGCGTACTGCCGGGTTTCGTCGGCGGATCAGAAACCAGATCTTGACCGGCAGATCGCCCGCGTTGTCACCGAGGCCGCAAAGCGTGGCCTGCCGGTGGGCGAGGTCGTCACTGAAGTCGACTCCGGCTTGAACGGCAAGCGCCGCAAGTTGCACCGCGTTCTGTCCGACCCGCGAGCCACCGTGATCGTCGTGGAACACAAAGACCGCCTCGCCCGGTTCGGTGTCGAGCACCTGCAAGCCGCCCTGTCCGCAACCGACAGGAAGCTGATCATCCTCGATCCGGAGGAGACCACCGACGACCTGGTACGCGACATGACCGACATGCTCACCTCCATGTGCGCCCGCCTGTACGGGCAACGGGCGGCGAAGAACCGTGCCGCCAGAGCCATCGCCGCAGCAACCGCGAACGAAAGCCAACAATGAAATTCGAGCCGCAGCCCGGTTTCGTGGTCCAGGCATATCGGTTCGCCCTGGACCCGAACGCGACTCAGGAGGCCGCGCTGCGTTCACACTGCGGCGCGGCCAGGGCCGCCTACAACTGGGCCGTGTCCTGGGTGACGTCCTGCTGGTGGCAGCGCAAGGCCGAGGAATCGTACGGCGTTGCCGAGGCCGGGCTGACGCCGTGGCGGCCGTGGTCGCTGCCCGCGCTGCGCAAGGCGTTCAACGAGGTCAAGCGGACCGACTCGCGCTTCGCCGGCTGGTGGAGCGAGAACTCCAAGGAGGCGTACAACACCGGTCTGGCGAACGCGGCGGCGGCGTTCGACAACTACGCGAAGTCAAAAAGCGGCAAACGTCAGGGCGCCCGGATGGGGATGCCGCGTCGTAAGTCGAAGCGTAAGGCGCGGCTCGCCTGCCGGTTCACCACCGGTACCATCCGCGTCGAGCCTGACCGCCGCCATGTCACCCTGCCCCGGCTGGGCACCATCCGCACCCACGAATCCACCCGCAAGCTCCAGCGCCGCCTTGGCAACGGGACCGCCCGCGTCCTGTCGGCGACGGTGCGCCATGAGCGGGGACGCTGGTTCGTCTCCTTCCAGGTGGAGGTCAAGCGAGAGATCACCCGCCTGGCCCGGCCCGGTGTGGCCGTGGGGGTGGACCTCGGGGTGAAGGTGCTGGCGGTGCTGGCCGACAGCGCCGGAAAGATCCGCTACGTGCCGAACCCGGCGCACTACGACGCCGCGGTGAAGACGCTCAGGCGGTCATCGCGCCGGGTGTCGCGCCGCCGGGGGCCGGACCGGCGCGCCGGGCAGATGCCTTCGCAACGCTGGCTCAAGGCCAACGCCGAACGCAACCGGGTGCACCACCGCGTGAGCAACCTGCGCACTGACGCGCTGCACAAGCTCACCACCGGCATTCGCGCCGAGTACGGCACAGTGGTGGTGGAAGACCTGAACGTCGCCGGGATGCTCCGCAATCGGCGTCTGGCACGCAAGATCGCTGACGCCGGGTTCGGGGAGATCCGGCGCCAGCTCGCCTACAAGGGTCAGTGGGCAGACGGCCGCACCGTCGTGGCGTCGCGCTGGTATCCCTCCTCCAAGACCTGCTCGGGCTGTGGCGCGGTGAAAGCCAAGCTGCCGCTGCATGTTCGAGTGTTCGACTGTGACGGCTGCCCCCTTGTGATGGACCGGGACGAGAACGCAGCCCGAAACCTCGCCGCTCTCGCGGCGAGGTGCACCACTGGTACCGGAGTGGCCGGAGACCAGGGAGCGCGAGCTCCGAAACCGCGTGGAGCCGACCGCAAGACCCGCGCCACCACCCGTAGCCGCAAGGCCACGGGTGGGCGGGCAGGTGGCGCAGAACCGGCCCATGGCCGGAAGGAACCGCGAGACCGTACTCAGGACACCGAAGCGCAGCCCGCGCTCTGGTGACACCGTGACGGACCTTCCGGGCCGTAATGCCCGGATTGCTGATATCCGACTACGGAATCAGCAACGGTCGTTCCGGAACCTCTTCGGGTATGCAGCCGTATTGACGGAGGAGGTAATCATGATCCGCTTCGCACGCTCGGCCCTCGTCGTGGCCGTCACCTCGGGGGCCGTCCTGGCGGCCGGCTGTTCCGCGGCCCCGGCCGAACGCTCCTCCGGCCCGGCCCCGCAGAGCACTCGGAGCACCCCGGGCACCCGGAGCACCCCGGACGGCCAGGGCGCCCAGAGCCCCCGGGACTCCCCCGCCGGTGAACCGCGCACCCTCGCCGAGAACCTCGCCGTCCCCTGGGGCATCGCGTTCCTGCCCGGCGGCGACGCCCTGGTGACCGAACGCGACACCGCCCGGCTGCTGCGCGTCACCCCCGCGGGCAAGGTCACCCAGGCCGGCCGGATCGACGGCGTCAGCCCCTCCGGCGAGGGCGGCCTGCTGGGCGTCGCGGTCTCCCCGGCCTTCTCCGACGACCACCAGGTCTTCGTCTACTTCTCCTCCGCCCGCGACAACCGGATCGTGCGCTACCGCTACGACCGCGAACTGGCCGACCCCACGGTGATCCTCGACGGCATCCCCCGGGGCGGCATCCACAACGGCGGCCGCCTGGCCTTCGGCCCGGACGGTTACCTGTACGCCAGCACCGGCGAGACCGGGAACCAGTCGCTGGCGCAGGACCTCGGCTCCATGGGCGGCAAGATCCTGCGCATGACGAAGGACGGCAAGCCCGCGCCCGGCAACCCGTTCGGGAACGTGATCTGGAGCTACGGCCATCGCAACGTCGAGGGCCTGGCGTGGGACCGTTCCGGGCGGATGTACGCCAGCGAGTTCGGCGCCGGATCCTTCGACGAGATCAACCTCATCAAGAAGGGCGCCAACTACGGCTGGCCCGAGGTCGAGGGCACCGGCGGCGGCTCCCGCTTCACGGATCCGATCGTCACGTGGCCCACCTCGGAGGCGTCCCCCTCCGGCCTGGCCTACGCCGGCGGCTCCCTCTGGGTGGGCGCCCTGCGCGGCCAGCGGCTCTGGCGGGTCCCCCTGAACCCGGACGGCACCGCCGGCAAGCCCGTCCCGCTCTTCGAGGGCCGGTACGGCAGGCTCCGGGCGGTCGCCACGGCACGGGACGGGTCACTGTGGTTCGGCACCAGCAACAAGGACGGCCGCGGCTCCCCCCGCCGCGGCGACGACCGCCTCCTGACCCTGAAGCCGTAGCGCTTCTCCCTCACGCAGGCTGGAACTTTTCACTCTGCGGATGGCTCGGGCGGGTCCCTTCTCTCACGCTGGGGCTTTTCGCGTCTCTGGACGTTTCCCCGGGTTCGGACGGGTCCACGCTTGTCGGGCCGGGCGGTGGCGCGCGCTGCGGTGGGTGGGTGTTCCGGCCCTCTTCGGGCCTGGGGCTTTCGCGTCTCTGGACGTTTCCCCGGGTTCGGACGGGTCCAC
>NZ_JBVJKQ010000007.1:217172-429406 GCF_055585205.1 Streptosporangium sp. NPDC053982 | reverse complement strand
GCTACGACAAGCTCGCCGGCCGCTACCTCGCGGGCGTCACCATCGCTTCCCTGCTGCTCTGGCTCCGCCACGCCGAATTATCAGACACGCCTTAGCCTGGGCCGGTGAGCGAGACCCGGCCCCCGCACCCCGTGGCAGTGACGATCACGTTCCTGGGGGTGGGCGCGCTGACCGCCCTGTCGCTGTGGGGCCGGGCCGGCGGGCCGCCGCCGTGGCCGGAGGCCGCGGTCGGGGCGGCGAGCCTGGCCGCGGCGCTCGCCCAGCTGTGGTGGCCGGTCCCCGGAGCGCTCGCCGCGACCCTCCTCGCCGTGCTCTCCCCCGCCGCCACCCCGGCGGCGACGACGGGGGCGCTGCAGGTGGCCCAGCGCAGGCGGTTCCCCGTCGCGGCGGCGGTGGCGGCGGCGGGCCTCGCGGCCCACGCGCTCCAGGGACTGTGGCGGCCGAGCTCCGGCATCTCCCTCGGCTGGTGGCTGCTGCTGATCTGCGCCTCGTACGGCGCGCTCCTCGGGTGGGGCGCGCTGGCCCGTTCCCGCCGCGCGCTGCTCGCCTCGCTGCGCGAGCGCGCCCGCCGTGCCGAGGCAGAGCAGGGCCGGCGGGTCGCCGAGGCCCGCATGGCCGAACGCCGCAGGATCGCCCGGGAGATGCACGACGTGCTGGCCCATCGCCTGTCACTGGTGGCCACCCACGCCGGGGCGCTGGAGTACCGCCCGGACTCCTCCCCCGAGCAGCTCGCCAGGGCCGCCGGAGTGGTCCGTTCCGGCGTGCACCAGGCGCTGGAGGAGCTGCGTCAGGTGATCGGACTGCTGCGCGAGGAGGACGACCTCCTGGAGGAACCCGAACCGCAGCCCACGCTGGCCGACCTGCCGCGGCTGGTCGCCGAGGCGCGCCAGGCGGGCCAGGACGTACGGGTCGCCGACGAGACCGCCGGCGCCGTCCCGCCCCCCGCCGCCGGAAGGACCGGCTACCGCGTCGTCCAGGAGGGGCTGACCAACGCCCGCAAGCACGCCCCGGGCCAGCCGGTGGAGGTGCTGCTGCGCGGCTCCCCCGGCACGCGCCTGCTGATCGACGTCCGCAACCCGCTGCCGGCGCCGGGCCCGGCGCCGGCCGTGCCCGGCGGCGGCGTCGGCCTGGTCGGGCTCACCGAGCGGGTACGGCTGGCCGGCGGGCGGCTGGACCACCAGAACACCGGCGGACGGTTCCTGCTCCGGGCATGGTTACCATGGCCCGCGTGATCCGCGTGCTCCTGGTCGACGATGACGCCCTGGTCCGCGCCGGCCTGTCCATGATGCTGGACGGCGCCGCCGGCATCACCGTCGTCGGCGAGGCGGCCGACGGCCAGGAGGCCGTCACCGCCACCGACGCCCACGCCCCCGACGTCGTCCTCATGGACCTGCGGATGCCCCGCGTGGACGGCATCACCGCCACCCGGCGGCTCCGCGCCCGGGCCCGCCCGCCGGAGGTGATCGTGCTGACCACCTTCGACACCGACGAGAACATCCTGCACGCGCTGCGCGCCGGAGCCGGCGGATTCCTGCTCAAGGACACCCCGCCGCCGCAGATCGTGGAGGCGGTCACCCGGGTCGCGGCGGGCGACCCGATCCTGTCCCCGCGCGTCACCCGGCGGCTGATGGACCGCACCGTCGCCCAGGCCGGCGCCTACGAGCGGGCCCGCGCCGCGCTGGCCGCCCTCACCCCCCGCGAGCACGAGGTGGTCCTCGCGATCGCGCGCGGCCGGACGAACGCGGACATCGCCGCGGAACTCGCCATGGGCGTCACCACGGTGAAGGCGCACGTCTCCAGCATCCTCACCAAGCTCGACCTGGGAAACCGCACCCAGATCGCGCTCCTCGCCCACGACGCCGGCCTCACCTGACCGGTGCGCCCCCGGCCGGGGCGCACGGCCGCCCGGCCCTCGGCACGCGACGGACCCCCGGCACGCCGCGGCCGTACGGGGAGCCCGGCTCGACGCCGCGGCCGGTGATGGCGTTAGCTATCCCCCATGAACAAGCGCGAGCTGATCGACAAGGCCGCGGCCGAGGCGGGGCTCAGCAGGCGGCAGACCGCCGCCGCCCTGGACGCCATCCTCAGCGTGATCCAGACGAGCGTGGCCGCCGAGGAGAAGGTGGCCATCCCCGGCTTCGGATCCTTCGAGATCGTCCACAAGCCGGCACGCACCGGGCGCAACCCGCAGACCGGCGAACCCCTGGAGATCGCGGAGACCTGGACCGCCAAGTTCAAGCCCAGCCCGGGTTTCATGGGCCTCATCCGCCAGCGCAAGAGAGACTGACCGCGCCGCGACCGCGTCCCGGCGGAACCACGGCCGGGCGCGGGCACCCGGCGGACCCGGGAACCGGCGGGGGCGCGGGGTCAGCTCCGCACGGCGCGGGCGTACCAGCGCCCGTCCAGGGCGTCGATCCGCAGCGGCCTGCCGAAGCACTCCGACAGGTTCTCCCCCGTCAGGACCTCCCCCGCCGGGCCGGCCGCCTGGACACGGGCGTCGCGCATCAGCAGGGCGTGGGTGGTGGTGGCCGGGACCTCCTCCAGATGGTGGGTCACGGTGACCGTGGTCAGCGCGGGACGGGACGCCGCCAGGTTCTCCACGGCGGCGATCAGGTCCTCGCGGGCGGGCAGGTCGAGCCCGGCGAACGGCTCGTCCAGCAGCAGGATCACCGGCTCGGCCATGAGCGCCCTGGCGACCCTGATCCTGGCCCGCTCCCCCTGGGAGCAGACGCCGAACGGCCGCTCGGCGAGGTCCTTGCACCCCAGGTCGGCCAGCAGCCGATGGGCCCGCTCGTGCTCGGCCGGGCCGTAGCGGTCCCACAGCGGGGCGCTGCTGCCGGTGTGACCGGTCAGCACGACGGTGTGCGCGGTCGCGCCCTCGTCCTCCAGCAGCCCCTCGTCGACGAGCCGCTGGCTCGCCGCCACCAGCCCGATCCGGCGCCGCAGCTCCCGCAGGTCGACCCGGCCCAGGCGCTGGCCGAGCACGGTGACCGAACCGCGGCTGGGGTGCCGCACGGCGGCCGCCAGCGACAGCAGCGTGGTCTTGCCCGCCCCGTTGGGCCCCAGCACCACCCAGTGCTGGCCGTACTCCACCCGCCAGTCGACGCCGGACAGGAGGGTCCGCCCCACCACCCGCACCTCGACGCCGCTCAGCTCCACCGCCCCGGGCCCGAACCCGCTCATCGCTCTCCGTCCGGTTCCGCACGTCCGACGATGATCACCCTAGCCGACCCGGCGGTCCCCGCCTCCGGCCGGGCGGGGCGGGGCCGCCGCCCCTCAGTCGCCGATCTGGAACGACGGGGTCGCGCCCGGCGGGGGCGGGGACGCGTCCTCCGTGGCCGACGGCGCCTGCGACGGCGCCTGGCTCTCACCGTCGCCGGTCTGCGGGATCTGGGTGAAGGAGGGCCTGGGACGGGGGGTGGGCGCGCCCGTCGCCTCGGGACAGCCGCGGTTCGCACCCCGGCCCCGGCCGCCGCCACGCCCGTTGCCCCGGCCGTCGCCGTTCCCCGGGAGGTCCGCACAGGTCTGCGGCCCGTCACCGCCGCCGGGCGGGCCGGCCGTGTCGCGGGGACGGCTCGGGGACGGCTCGGCCGACACGTCCGGAGAAGTACGGGAGGTGGGAACCGGCACCGTGCGGGTGGCGGTGACCGTGATCGCCGTCGGCGTGATCGGCGGCGCCTGCCGCGGCCCTCCCTCCGCGGGGCGGGGCCGGTGCGACGCGGGCGTCGTCGTCGCCCCCTCGGCCGGGACCACCACCGGGACGCGCTCGGGGACGCCGGAGCCGCCGGCCCCGCCGGTCCCGCCGTCACCGGCCCGCGCCGCGGCGGCCACGGTCAGCGCCGCCATCGACACCGTGGCCAGCGCGGCGAACCCCGCCTGCGAGAAGCCCCCGCCCCTGCCCGGCGCCGCCCGCCTGGCGCCCCGTCCCCGGGAACGTTCCCGCGAGGGGCCGCCGGGCGCGGACCGTCCCCCCTCCACGGCCGGCTCCTCCACGGCCGGGTACGGCACGCCCGCCGACGGATACGGCACCGGCGCGTACGGGTACGGCACGGCGCCCGGCGGAACCCCCTCCCCGAAGAACGCGGCCCGCGACGCCCCGGAGCGGCCCGGACCCGGCACCTGCGGCGCGACCGGGGGATACGGCACCGACGTCCAGATGTCCCCCAGCACCGCGGCGACCGCCTCACGCGGATCCGCCGGCGCGGGCACGCCGCCCGCCGCCAGCAGCGCCACGAGCAGGTCGGCGGCCCGGGGACGATGCGCCGGATCCTTGACCAGGCACGCCTCGACCGCCGGGCGCAGCAGCATGGGCACCGAGGAGACGCGCGGCGGCTCGACCATGACGCGCCGGGTCAGCACGTCGAGCTCACCCGTGCCGAAGGGGTGGTACCCGGTGGCCGCGTAGGCGATCACGCAGCCCCAGGCGAAGACGTCGGAGGCGGGCCGCGCGGGCCCCCCGGTGAGCCGCTCCGGGGCGACCCAGCCGGGACTGCCCATGACCTGCCCGGCCTGGGTGTGCGCGCCGGGGGCGTCCACGTCCGTGGCGATGCCGAAGTCGATCACCCGGGGCCCGGAGGGCGACAGCAGCACGTTGCCGGGCTTGAGGTCGCGGTGCACCAGCCCCGCCTCGTGCACCGCGACCAGCGCCGCGGCCACCCCCAGGGCGACGCCGTAGGCGAGGTCGGGCGTGAGCGGGCCGCCGGCGGAGACCACCTGGGACAACGCGGGCCCGGGGATGTACTCGCACACCAGGAACGGCCGGTCGCGGTCGGCGCCGTCCTCGACCACGGCCGCGGTGCAGAAGGGCACCACGCGCCGGGAGAACGCCACCTCCTCGGCGAACCGGGCCCGCAACGTGGGATCGTGCAGATGCAGCGGATGCGGCGTCTTGAGCGCCACCACACCGCCCTGGGGATGCTCGGCGAGATAGACGACGCCCATCCCGCCCACGCCGAGACGGCCGAGCAGCAGATAACGGCCGATGATGACCGGGTCCCCCACGGTCAGCGGCCGCACACCGGGCGGCAGGCCGTCGATGGGTCCGGTTCCGCCACGCACCATCCTGGTCGAGCCTCCCGTGTCCGCGATACGGCAGAACACACTGTGGCCGTAACCCGTGGCGCTTCGCGCCCGACCGGACACAAGCGATATGGCAGGTAAGGCGACTGATCCCTCAAGGTAAGTAACCCGTGGTACGCGGGACGCGGATGGTGCACGACATGACACCGCGACCGGCCGGCACGGCCCGCGGCGGGTCCGGGAACCGGTACGGCCGGGCACAGGCGCGAAAAGCGCTGCGGGGGGCCGGGCGGCGACCTCCGGCCACACGGCCGGAATGACCGGAACCGCCGCGGGTCAGGCGGCGGCCGAACCGGACGGCGCCGGCAGGTCCCGGGACGTCACGACACCGGGCCGCGCGAGATCCTTCGCCGTCACCGCACCCGGCCGCGCGAGATCCTCCGCCGCCGCGACGCCCGGCCGTACCGCTCCCCCGGCCGCCACCAGCCCGGAACCACCCGACAGGTCCGGCGCCGAGAGATCCGGCGCCACCGCGGGACCGGACCCGGCGGACACCCCCGGGGCCGCCGTGAGGAACCGGTCGATGTGCCGGAAGACCTGGCGCGCCTCCGGCAGGACGTCGGCCAGGATCGCGAACACGTGCGGCATCCGCCGCCACTCCTCATAGGTCACCGGCACCCCCCCGGCCCGCGCCCGCTCGGCCACCCGGCGCCCGTCGTCGCGGAGGACCTCGGTGGAACCGGTCACGATCATCAACGGCGGCAGCCCCCGGTAGTCGCCGAACACCGGGGACACCAGGGGATCGCGCACATCCAGGCCCGCCGTCCAGCGACGGGCCAGCCAGTCCACCCTGCCGGCCGGGATCAGCGGATCGACCAGCCGGTTCACCCGGCGCGGCACGTCCGTCAGGTCCGCCCACGGCGACAGGCACACCGCCGCCGACGGCAGCGGCAGCCCCCGGTCGCGCAACGCCAGCAACGCCGTGAGGGTCAGGTGACCGCCCGCCGAGTCCCCGGCGAACAGGATCCTCGCCGGATCGTAGCCCCGCTCCAGCAGGCACCCGTACGCCGCGACCGCGTCCTGCAACGACTCGGCGGGCCGGTGGACCGGCCCCTGCCGGTAGTCCACGGCCAGCACCGGACGCCGGGCGACCGCCGACAGCCGCCAGGTGATCGCCCGATGCGTCGCCGGAGAACAGGCGAAATACCCCCCGCCGTGGAAGTAGAGCAGCACCCCGCCCTCGTCGAGGTCCTCCCCCGCCCGGACCCACTCCCCCCGGCACACCCCGGTGCCGTCCCGGCTCACCCGCACATGGGAGGGCAGGCGCACCGGCACCCGCGCCGCGAGGGCGGCGAGCTGGGAGCCCGCGGCCACCCCCGCGCCGGAACGCAGCAGCAGACCGGCGAGCGGCTTGAAGGTCCCGCGCAGCATCGCGTTGAGAGCCGCGGCCTGCCAGCTCACCGGGTAACCGGGACAGACGTCCACGTCGATCTCGTCATGCATGCGGACCTCCCGCAGGACCACGAGCGCGGACCTGCCGAAAGGCCGTGCACGCGGACCTCCTGGAAACAGGATTCCCCGCCGCGAAACCCCCCACTCCCCCACCGGGCGCCCGCTCCCCCGCCCCG
Organism: Streptosporangium sp. NPDC053982; assembly: GCF_055585205.1. NCBI lineage: Bacteria > Bacillati > Actinomycetota > Actinomycetes > Streptosporangiales > Streptosporangiaceae > Streptosporangium > Streptosporangium sp. NPDC053982. The sequence goes on along the minus strand of NZ_JBVJKQ010000007.1, from coordinate 422,759 downwards.
CCACCGTAAATCCCGTTGCCGGGCACGGGAACGGCGGGGAAAATCGGGTGGTCCCGACGACCCCGGGAGGCAGCCTTCCTGCTCTACGCACGCGTCGCCGGCTACGGCTTCCGCCGCCACTCCGCCTACCGCGCCGCCGCCCTCGCCGGGGCCTTCACCAACACCGTCTTCGGCGTCCTGCGCGCCTACGTCCTCATCGCCCTGTGGCAGGCCAGGCCCGGACTCGGCGGATACGACGTCGCCGACGCCGTCACCTTCTGCTTCCTCACCCAGGCGTTCATCGGCCCCATGCAGTTCCTCGGCGGCGGCCTCCAGCTCTCCGAACGCGTGCAGAGCGGCGACATCGCGATCGACCTGCTGCGCCCCGCCTCGCTGCAGCTGTGGAACCTCGCCGACGACCTGGGCCGTGCCGCCTACCTGCTCCTGCTGCGCAGCCTCCCGCCGACCCTCGCCGGGGCGGCGCTGTTCGGCCTGGTCGTGCCCGCCTCCCCGGCGACCTGGGGCCTCTTCGCGGTCAGCTTCACCCTCGGCGTCATCGTCAGCTTCGGCTGGCGGTACCTGGTGGCCCTGTCGGCCTGCTGGATCGTCGACGATCGCGGCACGCAGACGCTGTCGATGGTGCTGACGACCTTCTTCAGCGGCATGACGCTCCCGCTCAACCTCTTCCCCGGCCTGCTCGGCGACGTGGCCCGGTCCCTGCCCTGGGCGGCGATGGCCCAGGTGCCCGCCGACGTCTACCTCGGCAAAGGCGACGCCCTGTCCGCCCTGGCGTTCCAGGCCGCGTGGGCCGTCGCGCTGCTGGCCCTGGGCGCCCTCGCCACCCGCGCCGCCCGCCGCAAGGTGGTGGTCCAGGGTGGCTGACCGCGCCGCCGCGGGACCGCGGGGAGGCCCCCGGTGACCAGGACCTACCTCCTGCTGGCCTGGACGTGGCTGCGCGCCTCCGCGCAGTACCCCGCGCCGCTGACCATGATGATCATCGGCTCGTTCGTCCTCACCGCGCTGGACGTCGCCGCGATCTGGGTCATCTTCCGCCACACCGGGACGCTCGCCGGATTCGGCCTCGCCGAGGTCATGTTCCTGTACGGCACCGCCGGGGTCTCCTTCGCCCTGGCCGACCTGCTGTTCGGCAACGTCGACCGGCTCAGCCGGCACATCCGGGCCGGCACCTTCGACGTCATGCTCATCCGCCCGGCGAGCGCGTTCGTCCAGATGGCCGCGGACCACTTCGGCGTGCACCGCCTCGGCCGGGTGGCCCAGGCCTCCGTCGTGCTCGGCCTCGCCCTGTCCCGGCTCCACCTGGAGGCGGGCCGGGCGTGGATGGTCCCGCTGATGATCGTCTGCGGAACCGTGATCTTCGCCTCCGTCTTCACCCTCGGCGGCGCGCTGCAGTTCCTGCTGACCGACGCCCCCGAGGTCGCCAACGCCTTCACCTACGGCGGCGGCACCCTCGTCCAGTACCCGCTGAGCGTCTACGGCGGCGAACTCGTCCGGGGCGTCACCTACGTCCTGCCGCTGGCGTTCGTCAACTGGCAGCCCGCCCTGTTCGTGCTCGACCGGCCCGACCCCCTCGGCCTGCCGTACTGGCTCCGCTTCGCCGCTCCGCTCGCGGCACTGCTCCTCGCCGCCGCGGCCGCCCTCGCCTGGCGGACCGGCGTCCGCCGCTACCGCTCGACAGGGAGTTGATCCGCGTGATCGAAGCCGAACGGCTCGGCCGCTCGTTCACCGTGGGCCGCGGCCGGTCCCGCAGGACCGTGCACGCCGTACGGGACCTGTCGTTCACCGTCGGGGCCGGGGAGTTCGTCGGCTGCCTCGGCCCCAACGGCGCGGGCAAGTCCACGACGATCAAGATGCTCACCGGCATCCTCGCGCCCAGCGCGGGGCGGCTGCGGGTGGCCGGGCTCGATCCGACGCGCCGCCGTACGGCCCTGGCCCGCCGGATCGGGGTGGTCTTCGGTCAGCGGACCACGCTGTGGTGGGACCTGCCGTTGCGGGACAGCTTCGAACTGGTCCGGCACCTTTACAAAGTAGATCGTGTTGATTTCCGGCGGCGGCTGGACGAGCTGACCGCCGTGCTCGACCTGGCGCCCTTCCTTGCCACCCCGGTCCGTCAGCTCAGCCTCGGCCAGCGCATGCGCGGCGACCTGACCGCCGCGCTCCTGCACGACCCCGTCCTGCTGGTGCTCGACGAGCCCACGATCGGCCTCGACGTGGTGAGCAAGGCGGCCATCCGCGGCTTCCTGCACCGCCTCAACGCCGAGCACGGCACCACGGTCCTGCTCACCACCCACGACCTCGGGGACGTCGAGAAGCTGTGCCGCCGGGTGATGCTGATCGACCACGGGCGGCTGTCCTTCGACGGCACGCTCGGCGACCTGCGCGCCACCGCTCCCCCGGAGGACTCCATCGAGGACGTGGTGGCCCGCCTCTACGGCGGCTGAGCCCCGTCGGGCCCGGTCCGGGGACCGGCCGCCCGGGGATCCGGCGCCGCCCGGTGTCAGCGGTGGTAGCCGTCGTCGGGCTCGTCGTAGTCCTCGTCGCGGACCCGGGGCGCCCAGCGGGAGGGCATCAGGACGGGCACGAAGAGGGCGACGCCCACGAGGGCGTAGACGCCGGCGGACAGCAGCACGCCCATGCCCCGGCCGGCCTCCAGGAGCGCGGCGGGCATGGAGGGGTCGTGCGGGATCAGGTCGGTGGCGCGGGCGGGATCGAGGGAGTAGACCACGGTCCAGGCGAGCAGCACGATCGACGGGACGAAGGCGGCCATCGGGGAGACCCGGCCGGAGGCCACCAGCCCGAGCAGGAGACCGACGCCCGCCATGGCGCCCAGCGCGGTCCAGGATCTCGGGCCGCCGAGCGTGAAGGCGGCCGCCGCCGACAGACCCTCCTGTACGGCCCAGCCGGCCCCGCCCAACAGTGCGGCGGTGAGAAGCAGCCCGACCAGAAAACCGGAAAAATGCCGCATTGACCTCGCCTAGCTACGAACTGTCTGCGGTGCTCGCGGCAACCATAGCGGCAAAAGACCGGAAAAGGCAGGCGTGGATCGTTCATGAGAACATGTGGTCACCATGCGCGCCCACCTCCCCCTGCGCCTCGCCCGCGCGGCGGCCTTCTCGGCCGTCTGCGTGGCCCTGGCCGTCGCCGGCCACCGGGCCGCGGGCGGCGCCGGGCCCGAGCCGCAGGCGGTGGCCGCCGCCTGGGCGGCCGTCGCGGCGGCGACGGCGACGCTCGCCGGGCGCGAACGCTCCGGCACGGTGATCAGCGCCGGCCTGGCGGCCGCGCAGCTCGTCCTGCACGAGCTGTTCGCCTTCGGCGACCCCTCGGGGATCTCCCTGGTCACGCACTCCCACGGCCGGGGGCTGGGCGAGGGCCTGGGCATGCTCGTCGCACACCTGACCGCCACGCTGCTCACCGGCTGGTGGCTGGCCCGCGGCGAGGCCGCCCTGTGGACGCTGCTGCGCGCCGCGGGCCGGCGCCTCGGCGCGGCACTCCGGCTGCTCCCCTCCCCCGCCACACCGCCCGCTCCCCCGCGGGCGGCCGCCCCCTCCGTCCCGCCCCTCCCGGCGTGGGGCGTCCTGCGGCACACCGTCAGCCGGCGCGGTCCTCCACTTCCCGCCGTCTGACCCTCTCACCGCGGAACCCGCTCCACACGCCGCGGTCCCACGCGTGCCGTGGCCCTGTCATGGGTTCCGCGTCTTCTCCGGACATCCTGAACCCCGAAGTGGAGAATCCCATGTCCTTCCCCGCAACGTTCCGCCGCCTGGCCGCCGTGACCGCCGGCGCCACCGCCCTCACCCTCGGCCTGGCCGTACCCGCGCTCGCGCACGTGAGCATCAACCCCGGCACCGCCGAGCAGGGCGGCTTCACCAAGGTCGCCTTCCGGGTCCCCAACGAGCGCGACAAGGACTCGACGAGCAAGGTCGAGGTCTCCTTCCCGCTCGACCACCCGCTGCCGTTCGTCTCGGTCAAGCCGGTGCCCGGCTGGAAGGTCAAGGTGACCGAGGGCAAGCTGCCCAAGCCGGTCACCACCGAGTACGGAGAGATCACCGAGGCCGTCACCAAGGTCGTCTGGTCGGGAGGTCGGATCGAGCCGGGCCAGTTCCAGGAGTTCGAGGTGTCCATGGGCGCGCTGCCCGAGGACACCGACCGCCTCCTCTTCCCGACGACCCAGACCTACGACGGCGGCGAGGTCGTCAAGTGGGCCGACGAGCCCAAGGCCGACGGCTCCGAGCCGGAGCACCCGGCTCCGGTGCTCCGGCTCACCCCGGCCGCCGCCGGCTCCGACGGCCACGGCGCCGGTACGGCGAGCCCCTCGGCGGCCCCGGCCGCTCCGGCCGCCTCCCCGGCCACGCCGTCGGCCACCGTGGTCGCGGCCCCCGGCGTGGACTCCTCCGACGGCACCGCCCGCGCGCTGGGCGTCGCCGGTCTGGTCCTCGGGCTCGTCGGCGCCGTGGCCGGCGTGCTGGGCCTGCGCCGCGGCCGCAACGCCTGAGAGCGCCCGAGGACGCCATGAGGGCCGGCGGGCCGCGCACCGGGGAACCGGCGCGCGGCCCGCACCGTTCGAGGGACTGGAAAGTCAGCACGAGCCGATAAACACTCCTGGGGAGCGGACGGAAAAATCGACCCTGCGGCCCGCGGTTCCCGCCACCGGGATGTGGAACACGGGATGTCCGGGATCGCGGTCCGCGTGACGGCACACGGTCATGACCCCCGAAGCGAGGTTCGCGCATGGCAACCGAGGCAGTCTCGGCACGTCCCTCAGGCGGATGGATCTCCGCACTCAACACCCGGCACCACAGGACGGCGCTCAACGTCTACATGCTGATCGTCCTCGGCCACTGGGCCGAGCACATCGCCCAGGCCATCCAGATCTACGTCCTCGGCTGGCCGCTCTCGGAGGCGCGCGGCGTCCTGGGCCTGCCGTTCCCCTGGCTGGTCACCTCCGAGTGGATGCACTACGGCTACGCGCTGCTCATGCTGATCGGCCTGGTCCTGCTGCGGCACGGCTTCACCGGCAGGTCGCGCACCTGGTGGAACATCTCACTCGGCATCCAGGTCTGGCACCACTTCGAGCACCTGCTGCTGCTCAGCCAGGCCATCAGCGGCTACCACCTGCTGGGACGCCCCACCGTGACCAGCATCATCCAGCTCCTGGTGCCGCGGGTGGAGCTGCACCTGTTCTACAACACCCTCGTGTTCATCCCCATGGTGGTCGCGATGGTCCTCCACCGGCGTCCCCGCGCCTCGGAGCGCTCGCTGATGCGGTGCACCTGCGCGGTCGCACCCCAGTGGTGAGGCGGCGCGGCGGACCGGCGAGGAGGCGCTCCCCGTTCTTCAACACGGTCCTGACGCTCATCGCGCTCTTCCTGCTCTACCTGGCCGTGCCGAACATCGGCCCGGTCGTCCGCGCCGCACGGGCCGACGGGATCGGCGGCCGGTTCACCGCGCGGCAGCTCGAGTGCATCCAGCACCCCGGGCACGAGTCCTGCACCTGGATGGGCGACTTCCGCTCCTCCGACGGCGGGGTCAGCAAGACCGGGGTCGCGATGTACGGGAGCTCACGCGAGTCGCTGCGGGCCGGTCAGGAGACCCCGGCCGTGGACGTCGGCCGTCCCCGGCAGGTGTACGGCCCCGGCGGCTCGATGGAGTGGGTCTTCACCGGGGTGCTGCTCCTGATCGGGGTCGCCCTCCCGGTGTACCTGTACGGCGGGCCGCTGCGCCGGGCGCTCACCGGCCGCGCGGCGCCCGACGCGCCTGATGCGTCCGGGGAGCCCGGCGCACCCGGCGGGGTGGAACACCCGGAGCCGCGGACGGCGGAGCCGGTCCGTTGAGAACCGGTGCGGGGGCCCGCCGCCGGCCCGGCCCCCGCACCGGTTCGCACACCGGGGCGGACGTGGCCCGATGCGGCGTCAGGCGGCCTCGAGGACGAAGAACAGGAAACACATGAAGACCCCCGTGGGCCTGGTCGCGAAGAGGTCGGGGAACAGTTCGCGGGCGGCCGGCGCGGGCGGCGGCTCGCTGATGACACCGATCCGGAAGCCGGCCGCGGTGAAGGCGTCGGTCATCGCGTGCAGCGGCCGGCTCCAGAAGCCCAGCAGGGCGGTGTTCCCGCCGAGGGTCCACTCGTCGAAGGTCTGGCGGGTCTCGAAGTAGTTGGTGCCGGGGCCGGCCGACAGGTAGTCGGCGAAGGGGTGGTTGACCGACACGATCAGCCGGCCGCCGGGTTTCAGCACGCGCCGCAGTTCGGCCAGCGGCGCCGTCCAGTCCTCCAGATAGTGCAGGACCAGGGACGCGACGACGTCGTCGAACGAGGCGTCGGGGAACGGCAGCGGGTCGCTCAGGTCGGCCAGGTGCAGGTCCGCGTCGTCGCCGAGCCGCCGCCGGGCCAGCTCCAGCATCTTGGCGCTGGCGTCGAAGCCGGTCACGGCGGCGCCCCGGTCGCGCAGCGCCGCCGACAGCGGGCCGGAGCCGCAGCCGGCGTCGAGGATCCGCCGGCCGGCCACGTCACCGGCCAGGTCCAGCATGGCGGGCCGCTCGTAGTGGGCGTTGAGGAGGTTCGTCTCGTTCTCGGCCGAGTACCCCTCGGCGATGGGATCGTAGTCGTTGAGCGCGGCCCGCTCCGCGGGTCCGATGGACTCCTCGGGAACGGGGCGGATCCACGACGGCGTCGCGGCGGCCGGAGCGGCCGGGGTGTCCGTCTGCTCGTCGGGACTCTCGGAAACGGAAGTCATACGGGCGATCCTGGCACGCCGGACCGTCCGGGCTCGGGCGTTTCGTGATCTTCCTGTGCCCTTGGGGTGCCGACCGGCCGCCGGCGGGGCACCGCGCCGTCAACCGGCCGTCACGCCGTCAGCCGATCGTCACCAGGGCACCGGTCCGTCGGCGCCGAAGAACCCGCCGGTCGGCCCGTCCGCGCCGAGCGTCGCCAGGCGCACCACGGCCGCGGCGCCCTGCGCGGTGGTGAGGTACCCGGTGTGGTCGTTGATGTCGGTGTCGACGAAGCCGGGGTCGGCGGCGTTGACGAGGATCCCGTCCTTGCGCAGCTCGTTGGCGTACTGCACGGTCAGCGCGTTCAGCGCGGTCTTCGACGGCGAGTACGCGGCCGACTCCGGCAGCCCCGACAGCGGGCCGTCCGGGATGCCGTTGACGGTCAGCGACCCGGCGGCGCTGCTGACGTTGACGACGCGCGGCGCCGGTGACCGCCGCAGCAGCGGCAGCATGGCGTTGGTCACCGTGATCACCCCGAAGACGTTGGTCTCGAACACCGCCCGGACCATGTCCAGGTCGACGGAGCTGGGGACCTGGTCGTGGGCGTCCTGCGGCGAGACCTGCCCGGAGCCGCTGATTCCGGCGTTGTTGACCAGCACGTCGAGGTGGCCGAAGCGCTCCTCGATCCACCTCGCGGCCTCCCGGACACCGGCCTGGTCGGTGACGTCCAGGGTGACCGCGTGCGCGTCGCCGCCCGCCGCGCGCACCGCCGCGGCGGCCTCCTCGCCGCGCCGCGGGTCCCTGGCCCCGATCAGGACCGTCACGCCCAGCTCGGCGAGCCGCTCGGCGGTCGCCCGGCCGATCCCCTTGTTCGCGCCGGTGATCAACGCGACCTGCCGGTGCGCGGTGTGCTCGTTCACGAGCGATCTCCTCCCTGAGAGGGTTCGTTTCCGTCACCCGAGACGAGACAGCCGGCCGTTCTGTGACATGGCCGGGCCACCGCCCGCCGGCTCATGACTCCGGGTGAGCGCACGACGCCGGTCGGCGACCGTGGACGGTCCCCTCCCGGCCGGCCCGCCTCCCGTGTCAGAGACGGGCGGGCTGTCTTGTCTCAGTCGGTGGAGATGGACGCTCGGACCGGAAAGGTGAGGATCATGAGGGTGTTCGTGGCGGGCGGGGCCGGGGTGCCGGGACGGCCGGAGGTGATCGCGCACCGGATGACCACCGTCTCCGGGGAACCGGACGTCAGGCGTCCCGATCACCGGTTCGCCGTCACCGGCCGGCCGCGCGCCGAGGGGTTCGAGGAGGAGCCGGCGTGAGCCGGATCGAGGAGTTCCAGGAACTGCGGCCGCTGCTGTTCTCGATCGCCTACCGGATCCTGGGCAGTGTGAGCGAGGCCGAGGACGCGGTCCAGGAGACCTGGCTGCGCTACGAGACGTCCCCGGCCGAGCCCGTGTCGGCCAAGGCGTTCCTGTCCGCCACGGTGTCCCGGGTCGCGATCGACGTGCTGCGCTCGGCACGCGTGCGGCGGGAGGAGTACGTCGGGCAGTGGTTCCCCGAGCCGCTGCTGGCCGACCCGTACGAGGACCCGGAGCGCTCGGCGGAGCTGGCCGACTCGCTGTCGATGGCGGCCCTGCTGCTGCTGGAGCGGCTCAGCCCGCTGGAGCGGGCGGTCTTCGTGCTGCGGGAGGTGTTCGGGTTCGGCTTCGGCGAGGTCGCCTCGGCGGTGGGGCGTTCGGAGGCGGCGTGCCGCCAGCTGGCGGTGCGGGCGCGCCGCCACATGAGCACCGGGCGCGCCCGGTTCGAGGCCGGCCGCCGGGAACGGGAGGAGCTCGCCCGGCGTTTCTTCGACGCCTTCCGGGAAGGCGACGTCGACGGACTGCGCGGGCTGCTCGCCGCCGACGTGTCGATGGTCGCCGACAGCGGTGGCAAGGCCCCGCTGTGGGGCGATGGCGTATTCGGCGCCGGGAACGTGGCCCGGGTGCTGGCCGCGATCGCCGGGCCGTTCGACCGGATCGGCGGCGCCGCGGAGCCGCACGAGGTGAACGGCCAGCCGGGTGCGATCTTCCGCGACCGGGACGGCAGGGTCGTCAACACCCTGGCGTTCGACATCCTCGACGGGCGGATCCAGACGATCCGCGCGGTGCTCAACCCTGACAAGCTGCGGCACCTGGGCCCGGTGGCGGACGCCTGGGCGGTCGTCCGAGAGGCCGGCCGGGCCCGCCGTCCCGACGGGGCCTAGGTGTGGCGGGCGGCGACCTGGTCGAGGAGGGCCGCGAGGCGGCCGGGGGCCGAGACCATGGGCCAGTGGCCCGTGTCGAGGGTGCGGAAGTCCCAGCCCGGCGCGGTGCGCATGGCCGAGACGTCGGCGGACACCCGGCCGCCGAAGTGCTCCATCGAGCACATCACGTAGGTGGCCCGCTGCTGCTCCAGCGGGCGCGTCAGCACGGCGGACTCGGCGACGGTGCGCCCGGGGTGCCCGACGAAGCGCCTGGTGAGCCAGCCGGCCTGGCGGCGGGAGAGCCCCTGGCCGTCGGCCACGACCGAGGCGTCGGGGGCCGGCCAGCGGCCGTTGTTGGCGTCGATGAGCCGCAGTTCCTCGGCGCGCAGCCGCTCGGGGAAGGCGTGCAGCATCGACTTGCCGTCGTGGGGCAGGAACGCCTCGACGAACACCGTGTGCGCCACCCGGTCCCGGGCCCGGTCGGCCACCAGGCCGGCCACGATGCCCGAGTAGCTGTGCCCCACGACGATGACGTCGCGCAGGTCCTTCTTCTCCATGGTCGCCAGGACGTGGCCCACGTGCGTCTCCAGGCCGACGTCGGCGACGTCGGCTTCGGCGGTGGTCAGGCCCGGCAGCGTGACCGCGTGGACCCGGTGGCCGTGGCCGCGCAGACGCCGCGCCACCGGCTCCCAGGCCCAGGCGCCCATCCACGGGCCGGGGATGAGAACGAAGTTCTTCATAGGAGTCCGTTTCCCCTGCTTCCGGCCGGCCCGCGCCCCGTGGGAGGCGCGTTCCGGCGGTGGGACATCGTCATTGTCGAAAGGTCCGGCGACGGCGACGCCCATCGCCATTCAGCAACCCGGTGCCGGGCCCCGTCAAGCTCTCGTCAGGCGGCCCTGCCGGATGCCCGGACGAGGGAGGCCCGGTCGAGGATGGCGGCGTCGGATTCCACGACCCGCACGGCGGGGTTCCCGGTGAGGATCGCGACCACCCCGACGTAGCCGTATCCGGGGTCGAGCGGCAGGAGCCGCACCGCGTCCACGGGGACGTCCAGCGGCCAGCTCCGCAGCGCGGGCCGTTCGTCCGGGCCGCTGACCTCGACCCGGTCCGGGGAGATCCGCAGCCCGTGCCCGGTGGCCTTCAGGGCCGCCTCCTTGCGCACCCACGTCCGGGCGAACGCCTCGTACCGCTCGTCGCCGGGAAGCGCCTCCAGCGTCCTGCGCTCGGCCGGCGTCAGCGCGCACCGCGCGAGCTCGTCGACCGAGGTCGTCGGCACCGCCTCCACGTCCACGCCCAGCGGTCCCTCGGCCGTCAGCGCGACCCCGACCCGGTCGCCCGAGTGGGAGATCGAGACGTGCAGCGGGGGCCCGCCGGTGTCGATCCGCGGTTTGCCGTGGTTCCTCGCGCAGTCCGAGCACGACCGGTCGACCACCACGTCCTCGGGGCGAAGGCCGAGCTGGGCGCCGGCCGTGACCCGCAGCAGCCAGGCCCCGGTGAGGAAGCGGCGCAGGTCCGGCTCGCGCCGGAACCGCGCCGCCCGCTCCCGCTCGGCGGGGCCGAGCACCCCGGTCAGACCCTCGATCGTCCCCTGCCGCGGATCGGCCCACCACACGTGGCACTCGCCCGCCGACAGAACAGAAGTGATCATCGATCTTCTCCTTGTCGCAGCGTCTACTCGCGGTGACCGGCGGACAGGGCGCAGCAGGTCACCAGTTCCAGGTGGCTGACCTCCGGCCGGGTGAGGATCCGGGTCACCTCCGCGCGGATCTGCGCGCTCGTGGCCTCCTCCTCGGCGCGTATCCGGATGACGATGTCACCGGTGGCCTGCCTGAGGTCCTTGTGCCATTTCTCCGGAAGAAGCGCCAGAATCCGGATGCCGTCTACCGGAGAATTCGGTATCGGTCGCCCGTCGATATGGCGCATCGTCAACTGAACCAGCATGAGCCACGGTCCTTCTCCCGTTTACCGGCCGATCGGAAAAGGCCGGTTCCTCGACGTTTCACGGCCGTCCGGGTGAACGGCCCAGCGAGCTCCCCGAATTCACCGGATGCCGGCCGGGTCATCGGCCCTTCGACCTCCCTGCCGTCCGGCGTGGTCGGTGATTCGTTCTCACACCCTCAACTCTGCGGCGCGGGAGGGGCCGGGACCAGGCTTCGAGGAGGCAGCAAGTTGCAGGTGGGTAGCCGCATCCTGTCATCGGCCGGCGGACGCGCCGGAGCCGTACGGGACGGCACCGCGGGGCGTACGGGACGGCACCGCGGAGCCGTACGGGACGGCACCGCGAGGCCGTACGGCATGGCGCAGCGGGACGGCGCGGCGGGGCGTACGGGTTCCGTGCGGGGAGGTCGCGAGGGGCGGGGATCAGGCCGGAAACGCGAAGGAGCCGCGCCCCGGTGTTCGGGACGCGGCTCCTCGGACGGGCGCGGCGGGCGTCAGAGAGGCACGTTCCCGTGCTTGCGCCGGGCCCCGGGCCTGCGCTTGTCACGCAGCATCGCCAGCCCGCGGGCGACCGCCGACCGGGTCTCGACGGGGTCGATCACGTCGTCGACCAGCCCCCGCTCGGCGGCGTAGTAGGGATGGACGAGCTCCTCGACGTACCGGCCGAGCAGTTCCCCGCGCAGCGCGGCGGGGTCGGCCGCCGCGGCGAGGTCCTTGCGGTAGATGACGTTCACCGCGCCCTCGGCGCCCATCACGGCGATCTCGTTGGTCGGCCACGCCAGCGACAGGTCGGTGCCGATGGAGCGGGAGTCCATCACGATGTAGGCCCCGCCGTACGCCTTGCGCACGATGACCTGGACGCGGGGCACGGTGGCCTCGCAGTAGGCGTACAGCAGCTTGGCACCGTGCCGGATGACCCCGGCGTACTCCTGGTCGGTTCCGGGCAGGAAGCCGGGCACGTCCACCAGGGTCACCAGCGGGATGCCGAAGGCATCGCAGAAACGCACGAAGCGGGCGGCCTTCTGCGACGCGTCGACGTCCAGCACGCCGGCGAGCACCATGGGCTGGTTGCCGACCAGGCCGACCACCTCGCCGTCGATCCTGGCGAGCGCGCAGATCACGTTGGGCGCCCAGCCCTGGTGCACCTCCAGGAAGTCCCCGTCGTCCACCAGTTCGGCGATGACCAGGCGCATGTCGTAGGGCTTGTTCGGCTCGACGGGCACGATCTCCGCCAGCCGGGGCCGCGGATCGTCGGTCGCGCCGCGGGACGGGTACCGGGGCGGCGGTTCCTGGTTGTTGCCCGGCAGCATCGAGACGAGGTAGCGCACCTCGGCCAGGCAGCTCTCCTCGTCGTCGTGCACGAACGTCGCCACCCCCGAGCGGGTGCCGTGCACCTGCGCGCCGCCGAGCTGGGCGTGGGTGACCCGCTGGCCGGTCACCACCTCCACGACGTCGGGGCCCGTCAGGTAGAGCTGGGCGTTCTCCCCGGCCATGAAGGTGAAGTCGGCCAGCGCCGTGGAGTAGGCCGCGCCGCCCGCGCAGGGCCCGAGCACGACGCTGATCTGCGGGATGACCCCGGACGCCTGGACGTTGCGCTGGAAGATGCCGCCGTAGCCGTTGAGCGACATCACCCCCTCCTGGATCCGGGCGCCGCCGCTGTCGTTCAGCCCGATGAACGGCGAGCCGGTGGCGATCGCCAGGTCCATCACCTTCTGGATCTTCAGCGCGTGCGCCTCGCCGAGCGAGCCGCCGAAGACGGTGAAGTCCTGGGCGTAGACGAACACGCGGCGACCGTGGATCGTGCCCGATCCGGCGACCACGCCGTCGGTGTACGGGCGCTGCCGCTCCATTCGGAGGCCGTGCGCCCGGTGCCGCCGGTACATGTCCACCTCGACGAACGACCCCTCGTCGAGCAGCAGGTCCAGCCGCTCGCGGGCCGTGCGCTTGCCGAGTTTGTGCTGGCGGGCGACCGCCTCGCCGTTCCCGGCGGTGATGCCGTCCCGCAGCCGGCCGTGCTCCTCGCGCAGCGCGCGCATGGAGCGGGACGCGGGGCGGGCGGCCGGCGCGGGCGGTACGGCCGGCGCGGGTGACGCGGGCGGTACGGCCGGCGGCGCGTCACGGCCGCCGGCGGGAGCGGCGGGCCGATCCCCGGTGGGAGCGGCGGGCCGATCCCCGGGGGGAGCGGCGGGCCGATCCCCGGGGGGCGCCACGGGGCGGACGGCGAGGTCCTCCCTGGCGGGCGCCGGCGCCGGTATGGATACGGCGTCGAGTTCCGAGATGCTCAATGGAGATCCTCCCTCAGGTGTTGCACGCGCCGGTGTTCCGGGTGACCCGGGCCGCCCGCGGCCACGTGGAGTGTCACCTCACGGGCGCGGGCGCCCGGCGGGCGAGGCCGGCGCGCCCGGCGGACAGGTGCCCGCTCTCGCACAGCCACCGCACCGTGTCCCCGACGGTCTCGGCCAGGGGGCGCGGAGTGATCCCGCCCGTGCCGGCGGTTCCGGCGGGGCGTCCGGCGTGGGCGCAGGTGTGGATGGCGCCGTACTCGGCCGGGATGTGCCACGGCCACACCCGCTGTACCAGGTCGGCGAGCAGGCCGACCGGGATCATCGCCGCCGCGGGCGGGAAGGCGGCCGGCAGCGCGCGGCCGGTGACCTCGCGCAGCACCCGGACGTACTCCCGGGTCGTCACGTACCGGCCGGGCCCGAAGCAGCGGACCGCCCCCGGACCGCCCGGCGCGGCGGGCGCGGCGGGCGCGGCGGGCGCGGCGTCCGGGGTGGACGCGGTGCCCACGGCGGGCGCGGCTCCCGGCGTGATTCCCGGCGCGGCCCCCGGCGAGGTCAGCAGCCGGGCGTGCAGCGCCGCGGTGTCCCGCACGTCGCCCAGCGGGAAACCACCGGCCGGCCACAGCGGCATCAGCCCGCGCAGGGCGTCGCGCAGCCTGGCCGTCTGGTCGCCCAGGTTGGGGTCGTGCGGCCCGAGCAGGGCGGGCGGGTAGGTGATCACCACGGGGGCGCCCTCGGCCTGGTGGCGGCGGGCCACCAGTTCGGCCGCGGCCTTGGTCGCCGCGTAGGTCTCGCGTGGGCGGGCGACGGGTGACCACTCGTCGATCGTCCCGGCCCGCGCCGGGGACGACGGGTCACGTGAGGGGTCAGGGGCCAGGGCCACGACGGTGGAGACGTGGATGACCGGCCCGCCGGCGACGCGCCGCGCGGCGCCGAGGACGACCTCGGTGCCGCGTTCGTTGACCTGGCGCATCCGCGCCCGCAGCCTGCTGTCGAAGGAATAGACCGACGCCGCGTGCAGCACCGCGTCGGCTCCGCGAACGGCCCCGGCCACGCTCCTCTCATCGGTCACGTCGCCCGCCACCACGTCCACAGCCGCCGGATCGACGAGCAGGGGCGTCAGGGCGCGCTCCACCTTCGAGGGGTCGCGGACCAGCATGCGGACCCGGTGGCCCGCGCTCACCATCGCCGCGATCGAGTGGGCGCCGACGAATCCGGTGCCGCCGGTGACAGTTACGAGCATCGGTTCACCTCTCCCAATCCCCACCAGTCAAAGGCGGCGGGCCTTCCGGTGTCATCTCCTGTCGTGCTTGCCGCCGAACGCGCAGTTCAGAGGCCGTCCGGGCCTTTTCGGGAAACGCGTGGCCGTTTGCCGTCGCAAGGCCCTTCTCCCTGGGCAGGGGGCTGGCAGGAAGTGGTAACCGTCATGCAACTTGCTGCCTTCGCCAAGCCTGGTCCGGGTCCTCGCGGGAACGCAGAGTTGATTGTGCGGGGACGACCCGCCGAGAAAGCGAAGAACGAGAAAGAGGCAGTGATATGAGGAACCTGAGCGCCTTCCCGGTGAACTACAGGAGCGTCGTCAGGGGCGCCGTCGCGGTCGCCTCCGGCGCGCTGGTGCTGACCTTCGCGGCCGGCGCTCCCGAGGCGGTGGCCGGGCAGTCCGGCGGGCGGCACGCGACGGTGCTGGCCGACGGCAACACCTGGGGATCGGCCGCGCAGGGCGACGGCAACACCTGGGGTTCGGCTTCGCGGGGCGACGGCAACACCTGGGGCGTCCTGGCGGAGGGCCCCGGCAACACCTGGGGCTCCGCCCCGCAGGGTGGCCCCGGCAACACCTGGGGCTGACCGGCGGCGCCCCCGGCGGCACGCCGCGCCGCGCCGAAGGCGGGGTGAGGCGGAACGCGGAGAACCGGGATGAGGGAAAGCCGGCGCACGGCAAGGCGGGACGCGGACCGTACGGGAGAGGGGCTGGGCCCACCGTACGGGAGGAGCGGAAACCGCGAGGAGAGACGAGAAAGGTCCGGAAAGGACCGAAGAGAGCCAGGGCGGCGGGCAGAGTGCCCCGAGGCCATCGAGCGGTGTGTCGACCCCGCCGGTACGGCCTCCCCGGAAAACCTCGCCCGGAGCGGCGGACCCGCTCACGCGCGCCCCGATCACACGCATCACACCCACGCGCGCCCCGATCACGCGGACCACGCTCGGGCGGACCCCGCTCACACGCGCCCCGATCGCACGGGCTCTGATCGCATGGGCCTCGCGCCGTGGTCCTCCCCCGCCTCACGACTCCCCGCCGGGGTCTCCGCCCACGGTGGTTCCCGCTGCCCGGCGCCCGCCCGGCGCCCCCACCGGCCGACGGGACGGACCCCGTGGGGGGACGCCCGCCCGCGTCGTCGCGGTCAGTCAATGACCGCGGTGGCCTCGACTTCGACCAGATGGGCGGGCACGTCCAGGGCCGCGACGCCCAGCAGCGTGGCCGGCGGCACCGGGGTGACCCCCAGCCTCGCGGACGCCCGGGTGATCCCCTCCAGGAGCAGGGGCATCTTGTCGGGGGTCCAGCCGACGACGTAGACGGTCAGCTTCGCGACGTCGTCGAAGGAACCGCCGGCCCCGGACAGGGCGGTGCCGACGTTGAGGTAGCACTGTTCGACCTGGGCGGCCAGGTCGCCCTCGCCGACCGTGACCCCGTCGGCGTCCCAGGCGACCTGCCCGGCGACGAAGACCAGCTTCGACCCCGACGCGATCGACACCTGCCGGTAGACATCGATTTCCGGCAGTCCGCCGGGGTTCACCATGGTGATGGCCATGCCACTCGTCTCCTCGTCATGAGAGCCATGGGCTCTCGCCTGCGTCGGACCACGACGCTCGTGGTCTCTTGCGGTTACTGGGGAACTGTAGGAGAGTGTGCGCTGACATGGAAGAACGCACTTTTCGGTGACTGGGGAACCTCATGGTGACCAAGCAGTTCGAGGGCTCGCCCGCGGACGCGGACCTGACACGCGCCGACTCTCTGGCACGCGAGATCTTCTCGGACGTCGCCAACAAGTGGGCGCTGCTGATCATCGAGGCCCTGGGGGAACGCACCCTGCGCTTCAGCGAGCTGCGGGACGGCGTCGAGGGGATCAGCCACAAGATGCTCACCCAGAACCTGCGCATGCTGGAGCGCAACGGCCTGGTCGAGCGGGACGTCCACCCCACCGTGCCGCCGCGGGTCGAGTACACCCTCACCGAGCCGGGCCGGGTCCTGTGGGAGATGACCAACCAGATGTGCGACTGGACCCACCGGTACCTCGGCCACATCGAGGAGTCCCGCCGCCGCTTCGACGCCTGAGACGCTCAGGACACCCGAGACGTCCGGGCCCCTCGGGAGATCAGAGCGTCCCGCCGGTCAGATCCAGTTCTCCTCCTTGGCGCGCAGCGCGGCCTGGAAGCGGTTGACCGCGCCGAGGCGGGCCATGAGGTCGGCGACGTAGCGGCGGTAGGTCCGCACGGAGATGTCCAGCTCGCGGGCGGCGATCTCGTCCTTGTCGGCCGTGGCCATCACCTCCAGCACCCGCTGCTCCATCTCGGAGAGCAACGGCTGGTCGGTGGAGGGCTCGATGAACTCGCGCAGGTCGACGGCGGACTTCCACATCCCCTCGAAGTAGATCACGAGCTGGGACACCAGGCCCGGCTCCCTGACCAGCAGGGCGCCCCTGGCACTCTCCTTGGGATCGATCGGCACGACCGCCACGCTCCGGTCGTAGATCAGCATGCGGTCCATGGGCTGCTCGGTGATGCGCACCTCACCGCCGAGGCTGACCAGCTCGCGGAGGTAGGAGAGCATGAAGGCGTCCTCGAGCGCCGCGGGGTGGTACACCCCTTTGATCGACAGGCCGCGGCGCAGCGAGCGGGTGTCCAGCGGCAGCGCCGACTCGATCATCACCCGGCTGAACGGCCCGCCGGGATGCAGGCAGAGCGTCTCCTTGTAGGAGAAGAAGGCGAGGTCGTCGAGCCGCTGGCGGACCCGGTCGGCGCCCTCGACCCGTTCGATGTCGAGCGCCGTCGCGGCGCGCTCCCCCTCCTGCTTGTCCTCCATGAAGACCGAGATGGCGTCGCGCGCCGCGAGGACGCGCAGGACCTCGGCGTTGAGTTCGTTGAGTCGTTTCTCCACCAGCCGCTCGATGCCGATCCGCGGCTCGGTGGCCACGACCCGGTGCCGGTCGTGCAGGTCGAGCAGGCCCAGCCGGCCGAGTGTCTCGACGGTGGACTCCACGAGATCCGGATCGAGGCCCAGCGCCTCGGGAACGGAGTCGACGCCCTCCCCCCGGTGCCGGAGGAAGTATCGATAGATCTCCACCGCCTCCGGCGAGATGCCGATGACGGACACGTCCACGGCTCACCTCCCGGCCATGCGCACCCGTCCCCAAAAGCGGGCAGACTGCCCCGCCATACAGGTGCGCCCGCCTACAATCTAACAACAAAGAGATAATCAGTAAATCGGCATATCTAGCCGATGACCCCCTGGAAGGCCAGGTGAGCAAGAACGCGGTCGAGGTGCGCCCGGTCCTCGGCCGCGAGACCGCCGAGGAGCCGGTCGTGGACCGTCTCGGTCACCGGGCCGAGCACCTCCGCGAGCAGGGCGTGGCCCGCGCCGGTCAGCCGTACGGCGTAGGCGCGGCGGTCGGCGGGGTCGCGCGTCCGCTCGGCCAGCCCCCTCTCCTCCAGGGCGTCGATGAGGTGGACCATGGTCGAGCGGTCCACCCCGAGGCGGCGGCCGAGCTCCTGCTGGGACAGCGGGCCCGCAGCCTGCAGCAGGCAGAGCACGCCGTAGTCGCGCCAGCGCAGGCCCTCGCCCCGCAGCGCCTCCTCCGTCTCGGCGACGATCCGCCGGGCCGTCTCGTGCAGCAGCCAGCCGGTCGTCCCGGCGAGCATCTCCGTGGCGGGGGCCGAGCCTCTCACGCCGTCCTTCGTCACCGCGTCCCCTCCCGGCTCACCGCGTCCGCCCCCGGTGGCGGTCGCGGACCGTCAGGCTCACCGACCGACAGGTTCACCGACCGCCGGCTCCCCCGTCAATCGGCGGGGTCCGCCGGCGGTGTCCCCCGCACGTCGGGAGCCGTCGTACGCCACGCCGGGGGCCACCGTACAGCCGTACGGCCACGTCGAAGGCCACCGTACGCCACGCCGGGAGCCGTCGTACGCCCCGGGGAGCGGGGGTCAGTTCACCGGGCAGGGCAGCGCGGTGCCCGGAGGGAGCGGCCGGTGGCAGGCGGCGCCGGGGCAGACCACCTTGACGACCTGGCGGGACGGCCCGGCCGTGACCGCGACCGGCTCGTGCCCGAACCGCCGGGACGCGACGTCCGCCCAGTTGGACGGCCGCAGCCCGCCGGGCTCACCGAGGAGGCGCGGCCCGGTGTCGACGGCCGAACTCTCCAGGTAGGCGAGGTAGTCGGCCTCGCGGTGCCAGACCACGAGACGGCGCAGCGAGTCGCCGGCCGGCAGTTCGTCCCACGGCTGGGCGCGGGACGCCATCGCCCGCAGGAACGCCTCGCCGACCGCCTCCTTGACCGTCCGGGCCGCGGCGGCCGCCATGGCCGTCCCCTCGCCGCCCACGCCGACCAGGGCGACCCGGGCGTCGGGGGCGGGCAGCACGAACGCCGACACCCACAGGCCCAGGCCGGACGCGGCCTCGACGACCCCGGGGGGAAGCAGCCGGTCGAGATAGCGGGACACCCGGAGGATCCGCCGCCGGGGATCGGCCCACCAGCGCGTGACCACGTCGTGGGCGAGCAGCTCGGCGACGGCCGCGGAGACCCCGTTGTCGACCACGCCGACCTCGGTGGGCTCGACCACGCCGTCGCCCTCCCCCAGCCGGCAGACCTCGGCCGGCAGCAGGTAGCGGTCCCCGGTCAGCAGGCCGGTGCCGGCGACGACCGGCCCGTCCTCCGGCGTGCCGGGCACGAAGTCGGTCAGCCGCAGCCGCCGCCCGCCCAGGCCGGGCACGGGGCCGGAGCCCGACACCGGATCGGACCCGGCCGGCAGACGGTGCAGGAGTCCGAGGGCGTCGGCTCGGGCCCGCGCCCTGGTCAGGGCCGCGTAGGCGGAAAAGCCCGCGGCGATCACGGCGGGCGCGGCGGGCGACGCCTGCGCGTACGCCAGGTGGACCGTGCCGCCCAGGCAGCCGGTCACCTCCCCCGTCGTTCCGGGATCCGCCTCCGGTGCCGTGACCGGCCGGGGTTCCGCAGATGTGGACGCCATCGGTCCCTCCTCCTCACAGATCCCGGCCCGTGCGGGCCCGGAGTGAAGGCCGTCGGCCCCGCGGCCGCCGTTCACCTCGCGGAAGGGGGACGTCGGCCGGCCGCGGGCCGGGGTTTCTCCGCCGACCGGCTTCCCGCCCCGACGTCGGAAACGGTTCGGGGGCCGGTACGTGATCCAGTACAGCACGCCGGTCCCGTAGGAGGTCAACGCGGCGGAGCCCAGTCAGCAATCCGCGAGAAGATACGGTCGGCCGCCCCCTCCCGCGTGGCGGCCCGGGGCACACCGGGCGGGCGCGCGGGACGGGCGCGCAGGAGGCAGGGCGCAGGACGCGAGGCGAGCGCGGGGGACGCTCTCCCGGTGTGCGGGGGAGGCGCCGCGGCGTCAGGCGGCTGACAGGTTCCTGCCAGCCGCGGCCATTTTGCTGCCTCCGTTCCGCCTGTCCGGCGTTCCGCCCGGAATGCATCGTGGGTGGCACGAGGACGAACCACCAGCCACGAGGCAGGTCTTCCCATGGACGTTTCCGTCACCACGCCGCCCGGACTCGATGTCCACGGCCGCCCTGACGACGCTCCCCGCTTCAACGTCGCCGAGCACTTCCTGGACCGCAACCCCGGCGAGCGGACCGCGCTCCTCACCGACGCCGGTCCCGTCACCTACGCCGAGCTGCGGGCGCTGGCCGGCCGGGTGGGCAACGCGCTGCGCGCGCTGGGCGTACGGCGCGGCGACCGGGTGCTGCTCGCGCTCGGCGACGGGGTGGAGTTCGTCGCCACCTGGTACGGCGCGCAGCGGATCGGCGTCGTCACCGCCGAGGTCTACACGTATCTGCAGCCCAAGGACTACCGCTACTTCGCCGAGTACGCCGAGCCCGCCGTCGTGGTGGCCGACGCGGTGACCCTGGACCGGCTCCGGGAGGCCGGGGTGACGAACCTGCTGGTGGTGGGGGTTCCCGAGGAGGACCTGCGGCCCGGCGAGCGCCACTTCGCCTCCCTCGTCGCCGCGCAGCCGTCCGAGCCGGCCACGGCGGAGACGACGCGCGACGACGTGGCCATCTGGAAGTTCACCACCGGCAGCACCGGCGCGCCCAAGGCGTGCGTGCTGCCCGCGCGCAGCCCGCTGCTGAGCTTCGAGTGGTACGCCCGGGGCGTGCTGGACATCCGGCCCGACGACGTCGTGCTGCCGGTGCCCAAGCTGTTCTTCGGCTACGCCCGCGACCTGACCGCGCTGTTCCCGTTCGGGGTGGGGGCGGCCGGGATCGTCTTCCCCGAGCGCAGCACCGCCGACCGGATCTTCGAGCTGATCGCGAAGTACCGGCCGACCATCCTGGTCAACGTGCCGACGATGATGAGCGCGATGATCGCCCATCCGGAGGCCGCGAAGCAGGACCTCAGCTCGATACGGCTGTGCACGTCGGCCGGCGAGCCGCTGCCGGAGGAGCTGCACCGCCGGTGGCTGGACACCTTCGGCGTCGAGGTCGTCGACGGCATCGGCTCCTCCGAGGCGTACCACATCTACCTGTCCAACCGGCCCGGCCGGACCCGCCCCGGCAGCCTGGGCCGGGTGGTGCCCGGCTACCGCGCGCGGGTGGTGGACCGGCACGGCCGGGCCCTGCCCGACGGCGAGACCGGGCTGCTGGAGGTGACCGGCGAGACCGTGGCCCTGGCCTACTGGCAGGAGCCGGAGAAGTCGGCCGAGACGTTCGTCGGCGAGCACACGGTGCGCTCCGGCGACCTGTTCACCCGCGACGCCGAGGGCTACTTCTACTACCGCGGCAGGGCCGACGACATGCTGAAGATCGGCGGGATCTGGGTGGCGCCCGCCGAGGTGGAGAACTGCCTGCTGGGCCACCCGGCCGTGACGGAGTGCGCGGTCGTCGGCCACCAGGTGGACGGCCTGACCCGGCTGCGGGCCTACGTCGTGGCCGACGGCGAGCTGTCCGCCGAGGAGCTGCGGGCGTTCGCGAAGTCCAGGATCGCGCCGCAGAAGTGCCCGCGCGACATCAGGTTCGTCGCGGAGCTGCCGCACACCGGCTCCGGCAAGCTCGACCGCCGCGCCCTGAACGGCGCGGGCGGCGACGTCGAGGCCCGGGACGGCGCCGGCCGGCCGGAACGCCTGTCCGAGGCGGCCTGAGGGGGTACGGGAGATGAAGATGATCGTTGACCAGTCGCAGGAGACGGCGTACCCCTCCTACCTGGCGCTGGACGAGATCCTGACGCCACCGCCCAGGACGCGCCCCGGCGGGTCCGGTGGGACGCTGCTCGCCGTCGCCCTCCGGGCGCAGGGCCTGTGGTTCGAGCAGCTCCTGCGGGAGCTCGGCGCGCTGCAGCGCGGGCTCGACCACGGCGACGGCCCCGGGGCGCTGCGCGCGGTGGACCGGTCGCTGCGGATCCTGCGGGCGCTGGTCGCCCAGCTGGAGGTCGTCGAGCCGCTGGCCGCGTGGGAGCTGGCCGACGGCGAGACGGCCGGGCCGGGGGCATTCGAGCCGGCGGGGTTCCGCGAGACCGAGGCGGTGCTGGGGTGGCGCGACCGCCGCCCGTCCCCCGCTGACCGCCGCCCACCCTCCACTGACCTCCGCCCACCGTCCGCTGACCGCCGCCCACCGTCCGCGGAGCCGTACCCGGCAGGCGGTTCCCCGGACGGCGGAGGGGTGACGGAGGCGGAGGCGGCGAGGCACCGGCCGTCGGTCTTCGACTCCCTCCTCGGTTACCTGGCGGCGCGTGGCTATCCTGTCCCGTGCGACCTGCTGTACCGGGACGTGTCGTCACCGGCCGCGCCGTCGCCCGGCCTCCAGGACGTCCTGGTACGGGTCCACCGCGACGACGGCGCGGCGGCCCAGATCTGCGAGCGGCTGGTGGACCTCGACGAGGGCTTCCAGGAGTGGCGGTACCGGCACGCCAGGATCGTGGAACGGGCGACCGGCGACGACGCCGATCCCCGCGGAGACGTGTTCGCCCCGGTCTTCCCGGACCTGTGGGCGGTCAGGAGCCTTCTGTGAACCACCGTGAGAACCCGCAGGGCCGCGTCGGCCACCCGGACGGCGCGGACCTTCCCGCCACGGACGGCGCGGCCGTGCCGGACGGCACACGCCCCCGCGTCCCGGAGGCCGCCGTGCCCGGCGGCGACCGGTCGGCGCTGCTCGCGCCGCACTACTCGATGTTCCGGGTGGCGGAGCGGATGCTGCTGACCGGCCACTCCCACCAGGCGTGGCCCGACGTGGCGATGGCCGGCCAGGTGGAGGCGTTCGAGGACGCCGCCCGCGAGGTGGACGCCAAGTGGGGCCGGGCGATGGCCAAGGCCGACGAGGTGCGGGCGGGCTTCCGGCGGTTCCTCGGCGACCCCTCCGCCGAGCTGGCCCTCGGCGGCAACACCCACGAGCTGGTGCTGCGCTTCCTGTCGGCGCTGGATCTGCGGTCCCGGCCCCGGCTGGTCACCTCCGACGGGGAGTTCCACACGCTGCGGCGCCAGCTCGGCCGGCTGGCCGAGGAGGGGGTGGAGGTCGTCCGCGTCCCGGCCGAGCCCGCCGTCACGCTGGCGGCCCGGATGGCCGAGGCCGTCGACGACCGCACGGCCGCCGTGCTGGTGTCGGCGGTGCTGTTCGAGACCGCGCGGATCGTCCCCGGTCTCGGCGAGCTGGCCGCCGCCTGCGGGCGGCGCGGCGCGGAGCTGCTGGTGGACGCCTACCACGCCCTGGGCGTCGTGCCGTTCTCCCTGGACGGGTTCGACGCGGCGTGGGTCGTCGGCGGCGGCTACAAGTATCTGCAGCTCGGCGAGGGCAACTGCTTCCTGCGCATCCCGCCGCACGCCACCGGGCTGCGGCCGGTGATCACCGGCTGGTACGCCGAGTTCGCCGAGCTGGCGGCCGACCACCGGGAGGGCACGGTCGGCTACCCCGCCGGGGCCGCCCGGTTCGCGGGCTCCACCTACGACCCGACGAGCCACTACCGCGCCGCCCGCGTGTTCGGCTTCTTCGCCGACCACGGGCTGACCCCGTCCGTGCTGCGCCGGATCTCGCTGCGCCAGCGGGGGCTGCTGACCGCCGGGTTCGACGCGCTGGACATCCCCGACGACCTCGTCACCCGCGACCGGGAGGGCTCCCCCGGCGACTTCGGCGGGTTCCTGTCGCTGCGGTCGCCGCACGCCGGGCGGTTGCAGGCCCGGCTGGCGGAGCGGGGCGTCCTGACCGACAGCCGCGGGGAGTACCTGCGGTTCGGGCCGGCGCCGTACCTGTCGGACGCCCAGCTCGCCGCCGCCGTCGACGCCCTCGGCGAGGAGGTCGCCGCCCTGCGGCGGGAGGCGGGGTCGCCGGTCCCCGGGTCCTGACCGGGCCGCGGCGCCCTCCGCGGCACCGGGGCCGTCAGGCGAGGCGGCCGTCGCGGGCGACGATCCGGCCGGCCTTGACGACGAGGGACCGGCGCGGGCGCGCGCACACCGCCTCGGCCGCGTTGCGGGCGTCCACCACCACCAGGTCGGCGCGGTCGCCCACGGCAGGGCCGTGGTCTTCGAGACCCAGGGCGCGGGCGCCACCGCGGGTGGCGGCGTCCAGGACCAGCTCGATGTCCTCGTCGCGCGCGCCGGTGCCCCTGGCCTGGAGGAAGGCGCGCTCCAGCATGTCCCCGGAGTTGAACGGGCTCCACAGGTCGCGGACGCCGTCGTTGCCCAGGGTCACCCGGACGCCGGCCTCGGTCAGGGCCCGCAGCGGCAGCACTCCCCTGGCCGGGGCGATGGTGGCGAGGGCGATCCCGGCCTCGGCCAGGTCCTCGATCAGCCGGTCGCGGGTGGCCGGGTCGGCGTCGCCGAGCGCGAAGCCGTGGCTGATGGTGACCTTGCCGTCCAGCCCCAGGGCGCGGGTCCGCTCGATGATGAGCTCGAACTGCCAGGTGCCGAGCGTGCCGCCGTCGTGCAGGTGGATGTCTACGCCCGCGCCGTACCGCCCGGCCAGGCCGAAGATCGCGTCCAGGTGCCTGACGGGGTCGCGGTCCACTCCGGCGGGGTCGAGCCCGCCGATCAGCTCGACCCCCGCCTTCAGCGCCTCCTCCAGCAGCGTCTCCGTGCCGGGGCTGATCAGCATGCCCGCCTGCGGGAAGGCGACGAGTTCGGCGGAGATCCGGCCGTCGAGGCGCCCGACGGCCTCACGGACCGCCTCGACGGAGTCCAGGCCCACCAGCGGGTCGACGTCGACGTGCGACCGGACGTGCGTGGTACCGCAGACGATCATGTTCTCGAGCAGGGCGGCGATGTGGTCGGCGTTGGGGATGCCGAATTCGGGCCGCCGCTCCTGGCCGTTGCGGATCCTGCCCATCAGGCCGGGGCCCGAGCTGTGCGGCACCCAGGGACCGCCCCACAGGGTCTTGTCCAGGTGGGCGTGACCGTCGACGAGGCCGGGCAGCACGAGCCGGCCGTCCAGGTCCTCGGTCTCGCCCGCGAAGCCGTCCGGCACGTCCGGCACGTCCGGACCGCCCGCGCCGGGCGTGAGCAGCGCGGCGATCCGGCCGTCACGGATCAGCAGGTCGGCGGGGCCCTCGTGGCCCTGGATCCGGGCGTCGCGCAGCAGCAGCTCGCTCATGCTCTCCTCTGTCCTTCTCATCCGCGGTGTCGTCGCGACATTAACGGTATACCAATAGCGGGGGCAATAGGCTGGCTTCGGCGCAGGCAGGAAGGAGCGGAAGGTGAGCGCGTTGCGCGACCGGGTCTACGAGACGCTCAAGCGGCGCATCGTCGAGGTGGAGCTGCGGCCGGGCGAGCGGCTGGTGGAGCGCGACCTCGCCGCCGAGCTCGACGTCTCCCGCATCCCGCTCCGCGAGGCGCTGCACCTGCTGGCCGCCGAGGGCCTGGTGGTCATCGTCCCCAACCGCGGCGCCCTGGTCAGCCCGCTCACCCCCGCCGACGTGCGCGACCTGTTCGACGTGCGCGAGAGCCTGGAGGTGCTGGCCGCGCGCCTGGCCGCCGGGCGGGCCGGGGCGGACGACCTCGCGCGGCTGCGCGGCTGCCTCGACCGGGCCCGCGACGCCGTACGGCGGGGCGACCGCCGGGGCGTCGTGACGGCCAACGCCGAGTTCCACGCGGAGATCGTCGAGGCCGCCGGGAACGCCCTGCTCGGCGCGTTGATGCGCCCCCTCGACGCCCAGCTGCGCCGGCTGTTCCTGCTGACCTCCGAGCGCGACCCCGCCACGCAGTGCGCCGAGCACGAGGAGCTCTACACCGCGATCGCCGGCGGCGACGCCGACCGGGCGGCGGTCTGCGCGCTGCGCCACGTCGCCGGCGGCCGTGAGCCGACGCTGACGCTCGCCGGGCGGTGGGCCGCCGGCGTCGACCCGGTCGAGGTGACCCGCACCCGCCGCCGCCGGACCGGGGATCGGGACTAGCCCGCGAGCGCGCGGCCCGGGTCCCGGAGCCGCGGGTCCCCGCCGTGGCGGGGACCCGCGAAACGGATCTAGCGCAGGGCGGGGGCGAACTGGCCCGGGGTGCGGCCGGCGCCGGCCGGGCCCCGGTAGCACTGGGCGATGTCCAGCCAGCGGTCGGCCTCGTCGCCGACGGCGGTGACCGCGAGGTCGTCGCGGTGGCGGCGCCGGGTGGCCAGCAGGCAGAAGTCGACCGCCGGGCCGCTGATCCGCTGCTCGGCGTCCTCGGGGCCGTAGGCCCACAGCTCGCCGGAGGGGCCGGTGATCTCGAAGCGGAACTCGGCGGCCGGCGGCGTCAGGCCCCGGGAGAGGTAGCCGAAGTCGCGGGTGAGGACGGCGAACACCACCAGGTGACGCAGGCTGCCGCCCCGCTCCAGCTCCACGCCGAGGGCGTCGGCGATGTCCTGGCCGTGGGCGAACTGCTCCATGATGCCGGCGCAGGCCAGCACGATGGGCGGCAGCGGGTTGACCAGCCAGGGCACGACCTGCCCGTCGGGGACGGCGGCCAGGGCCGGCACCACGGCCTCGCGCTCGGCCCGCCAGCGGGCCAGCAGCGTCTCGGGGGTGTCGTTCTCGTAGTCCTTCAGCGCGGCGTTCACCGCGCCGTCGAAGTTCTCCTGGGCCTTGGCGGTCATGGCCTTGAACGCCTCGGGGTCGGCGGCGGCGGCGCCGGCCAGCCGGAAGATGAAGGCCAGGTGGGCGATCTGGTCGGCGACCGTCCAGCCGGTCGCGGGGGTGGGAAGCTTCCACTGGTCGGCGTCCAGGCCCGCCACCAGGCGGTCGAGCTGCTCGCCGTCGGCCGTCAGGTCCGCGAGTACGATCTCCAGGTCGGTCACGCGTCCGTCCTCCTACTTGTCGTTTTCCGTCGGGTGGCGCATCGGATGTCGTGGGGCGGTACGGCCGGGGCGGCCGGTCACGCCGGGGTGTGCCGGGCGGTGGCCCCGCCGGGGGCGGGGACCTGATGACCGGCGGGAGCGGGGGCCGGGGTGGAGCCGGGCGTCACGGGTGGCACGGATGTCACGGGTGGCACGGGCGTCCAGGAGGCCACCCGCCGCGCCGCGGCCAGGGCGGCCCACGAGGTCAGCTCGACGAGTTCCCGGTCGCCCGCCCCTGCGCCCCGGAACTCCTCGACGACCGTCCGGTCCACCTGGTGCGAGGCGAGCGCGGTGAGCAGGGCCAGCCGGCCCGCGGGACGCTCGGCGGCGGGCAGCCGGTCCGCCGCGGCCGTCGCCCACACGCGGCTGAGGCCGGCCGGCCCGCCGTCCCAGGCGGCCAGCTCGGCGGCGACCAGCTCCCGCACCCGGCGGGGCACCGATCGCCGGCCGTAGTCTCCGGCGGCGGCGGACGCCCGGGCGAAGGCGTCGGCGAAGTGCGGCACGGCGTCCGCCCACGCCGCCTCCACGCCGTACGCCGAATCCGCGGGCGGGGCGGCGGGGAGCAGGGCGGGGGAGGCGCCGGGCACGGCGGCCCGGCGCGCCGCCGGGAGCATGAGTCGGCCGAGCAGCCGTTCCAGGGGGCGGCGCACGCCCCCGGGCAACCGCGGCGGCATCGGGGAGTCGTCGAGGAACACGTTCACCATGCGGTTCAGGTAGTGGAAGGTGACCGCCACCGCGGCGAGCTCCGCCGTCCGCTCCGCCGGGAGCGGGGCCGCGTGCCGCAGGGCCCTCTCACGGGTCGCGGTCGCCCGGGCCCACTCGGCGGCCTCCGCCACGGCGGGGTCGCCGGCGGCCCCGTCAGCGCGGGTCCCGGGGAGCAGGCCGTGCAGCGTCCCGGTGTGGACGCCGGTGCAGTACGGGCAGGCGTTGGCGGCCGACACCGCGGCGGCGACCGCCTCCCGCTCCGCCCGGCCTGTCCGCCCGGCGGCCAGCAGCGACTCGCGCAGCATCGTCCAGGAGGCGGCCAGCGCCTCCGGCGAGGGCGAGTGCAGCATGACCGGCGGGGCGAGCACGCCGAAGTCGTCTTCGAGCTGCCGGTAGACCCGCGCGACGAGGCCGCGCGCGGCGCCCGGCCGTACCGGGGAGACGTGCCGGACCTGGATCAGCGTTCCCGGGCGCATCAGCCGCGCGAGCATCCGGATCATCGCCTGTCTCCTCTCCCCCGCCGGTCCTGCCGTCGGCGCGGTCACCGTCGCGTGAGTTCCGGGATCAACGTGGTGACGCCGCGACGGCCGGCGGTGGAGCCGTCCGGGGCGGGCGCGCCGTAGGTGACCTCGACGCCGCGCTCCCGCGCCGCCTGGACGATGCCGGGGACGGCCCGCTCGGCCAGGGCGGCGATGGTCATCGCGGGGTTGACGGTCAGCGCGCCCGGCACGGCGGAGCCGTCGGTGACGAAGATGCCGGGGTGGCCGCGCAGCTCGTGCCGGTCGTCCAGGGCCGAGGTGTGCGGGTCGTCGCCGATGCGGCAGGAGGACAGCGGGTGGACGGTGTAGGCGCCGACGAGGTCGTTGGTCCACGGCGTCACCGTGGCCAGCCCGTCGCGCTCCAGGATGTCCTTGACGTCGGCGTCGGCCATCTCCCAGGCGCGGATCGTGTTGGCGGTCGGCTTGTAGCTGAGCCGGCCGATGCCGAGCATCTGCTGCGACAGGCGGTCGGCGTTGCCGCGGGCCGGCGGCGGGCCGAACACGCCCTCGTTGTCGTCCTCGATCATCTGGAAGATGATCAGCCACGACTGCCAGCGCTTCAGCATCTCCTTCTTCTCCACGCCGAACCATCCGGGGTTCGCGCCGGGCGCCTGGGCGAGGATGGTGCCGAGGCCCGGCGGGAAGTAGAGCTGTTCGAGGGAGTAGCGGGTGTACTCGGGCAGCGAGCCGTCCAGCCGGTCCCAGTTGGCCACGGTCGGCCCCTTGCCGATCTGGTTGGCGGCGTAGGCCGGGCCGTCGCCGCGGTCCAGGCCGAGCACCTCGCGCACCCGGTCCTCGTTGAGGACGGCCGTGTTGAGCCGCTCGCCGTTGCCGGAGAAGTAGCGGCCCACGGCGTGCGGCATCGGGCCGAGGCCGGCCTCGCTGCGCTGCAGGATGACCGGGGTGGCGCCGGCCCCGGCGGCGAGGATGACGATCTTGGCGTCGATCGCGCCGTCGCCGGAGGTGACCCGGTAGTCCTCGCCGTCGACGACGCTGTAGTGGACGCGGTAGCCGCCGTCGTCGGTCCGGTCGATCCGCTGCACCTCGTGCAGCGGGCGGATCTCGGCCCCGTGGGCGAGGGCCGCGGGCAGGTAGTTGAGCAGCAGCGACTGCTTGGCGTCGAAGCGGCAGCCGGCCATCATCCAGTTGCAGTTGACGCACTTGCCCCGGTCCACGGCGGCCGGGACGGGGTTGGCCGTACGGCCTGCGTGACGGCACGCGGCGGCCCACAGCCCCCCGGAGTACGTGGCGTCCTCCCAGCCCTGGTGGGTGATCGGGATGGACTCGGCGACCCGGTCGTACCAGGGGTCGAGGGTGTCGCGGCTGACGGCGGCGGGCCACATGCGGCGGTTGATGCCGCCGCGGCGATCGAAGACGAAGCGCGGCGCGCGGGGCATGGCGGCGAAGTAGACGACGCTGCCGCCGCCCACGCAGTTGCCGCCGAGGATGCTCATGCCGTCGCCCACGACGAAGTCGAAGGCGCGGGTGTAGGACGATCCGAGCTTGAAGTCGTGCTCGAAGTCGTCGCTCTTCAGCCAGGGGCCGCGTTCGAGGATGACGACCTTCGCGCCGCCGGCCGCGAGGTGGTAGGCGGTGATCGAGCCGCCGAAGCCGCTTCCCACCACCAGGACGTCGGTGCGTTCCGGGCTGCTCATGCGGGGCTCCCTGAGGGGGTCGTGTCCGGGTGCAGGTCCGCCAGGGGGCGGCCGTAGGAGTAGGCGGGGAACCGCCACAGGCCGTCGGCGTCGGGCCGGGTGACGCCCATCGCGGTCAGCCCGGGGTGGCCGGCGGCGAGGGCGTCGGCGGTGTTCAGGTGCGCGGCGGAGTCGTAGGCCATGTTGCTGAACAGGGCGAGGCTGACCCACAGGGCCTTCTCGGGGTGGCCGGGCGCGGTGAGCGTCGCCACCAGCGCGGTACGGCCGGCGTGGTCCAGGGCCACGAACGGCGGGACGTCCTCCTCCAGCGCGATCCCGTGCTGGGCGGCGTAGGCCAGGGCGTGCTCGTCCAGCGCCCGCGCGAAGTCGGCGAGGCCACCGGAGATACCGGTCGCGTCCCATTCCAGCAGCTCGATGGCCCCGGCGGCCACCGCGCCGCCGCCCGGCGCCGCGCCCGCGACGGCCCGATCCCCGGGCCAGCGCTTCTCGCCGGGGATGATCGTGTCCGCGAACGCCTCGAGGGTCATGGTCCTGTCGTCCTGGGGTTCGTTCTGAGCTGGCGGGCGCATACGCGTTCCTCGCATCTAGTTGAGCTCGGGTTCTCCACATGGTCCGGACAACGCCTCGTCCGGCGCATCTTCCACGTTGCCGTCGCCCTCGGCCTGGAGGGCCGAGCGGAGGGCGGCCAGGCCGCGGACGGTCTGGCTGCGCACGGTCGAGCAGCCGCTGCCCATCACGCGGGCGGTCTCCTCGACGCTGCGGTCCTCCCAGTAGCGCAGGACGACGGCGGCCCGCTGGCGCGGGCCGAGGCCGGCGAGGGCGTCCATGAGCATCAGGCGGTCGCCCAGGGTGGCGTAGGGGTCGGGGGCGGGGACGGACTCGGGGACCGAGTCGCCGAGCACCTCCCGGGACCACCGGTGCGCCCTGCGGTCGCTGATGAGCAGCCGTGTCATGACGGTGCGCGCGTACGCGTTGATCTTCTCGTGGTGGTCCAGCCGCTCCCAGTGCCGGTGCAGGGTCATCAGGGTGCGCTGGACGAGGTCGTCGGCCTCGTACCAGTCGTCGGAGAGCTGGAACGCGGCGCGCCGCAGGGCGGACCTGGATGCCTCGACGAAGTGCGCGAACTCGTCGTCGCGTGTCCCGGCCATTTTTCACACTCCAAGAACGCCCTATGAACATAGGACGTTAAAAGGGGTTAAATCTGACAAACAGTTGTTTCGGCACTTCTTGTCCGACCTCCTCACAATTGGCGCACTCTTCCGGACCAACAACCCCTAGAGCCTTCTGACCTGCCCTTACTCCGGGCACCCCCACCCCAGAAAACCGGCGAACCCGCGCTCGGGCCCGCGAAGCGGGCATACGCTCCCCAGGTGACCAGCTCGCAGACCGGCGGCGGAGGGTCGCCGGCGGGCGGCCCCGGGGCCGTCTCCATCCCCGGGCGGCCACCGGATCGCACGGCCCGCCGCCTCTTTTCCGCATCCGACCGGCCCGCGAGCCGGTCGGATAGGAGCGCGATAGGAACGCGAAGGGACGCGGGGGCACGCTAGGGGAAAGGCGCCCGCACGGGGCGCCGCCGTGAAAGAGCAGAACCGCTCCGGCGGTCTTTTCCGCCGCCCGCAGACGGCGGTGGAGATATCGGCAAGGTGCCCGTGACCAGCCCGGGAGAACCCCGGACACGCTCCGAACACATGTCGTCACGGATATATCGCCCATATATCGGGGCGAATTTATCGGCGTGGCGGTGCAGCGCCGGAAGGCTCTCACCGCGTGTACATGTCGACGAAGAAGAAGGACGCAGGAAATAAATCCCAGGCCGCTTCCGAGAAAGCGCTCGACGGCGCCCACCGGATGCTGCCGCGCCAGGAGAGATTCCGGCCTATTTCGAAGGCCCGTTCGTCCGGGCCTGTCCACCAGAAAGCCTCCGGACCCCAGGAGGAGCCATGGATGACGTAATCGAGCGAGCCGTCCTGCGAGTGATCGAGAGCATGCATGAGAACCTCGGAGACCAGATCACCGTCGACGACATGGCACGGACCGCGATGTTCAGCAAGTTCCACTTCTCCCGTGTCTTCCAGCGGGTGACCGGGCTGTCCCCGGGACGATTCCTGTCCGCCGTACGGCTGGGCGAGGCGAAGCGGCTGCTCGCCTCGACCTCCCTGAGCATCACCAACATCAGCCACCAGGTCGGCTACTCCAGCGTGGGCACCTTCAGCTCCCGGTTCACCGGCAGCGTGGGGCTGTCCCCCAGCCGGTACCGGCTGCTCAAGAGCGTGACCCCGCAGTCCCTCGACGACGGCCGCGCCCGGGTCGCGCCGGGCCCGGCCGTGACGGTCAGCGGGACCGTGATCTCCCCGCTGAAGGACCGGCCGATCTTCGCGGGGCTGTTCCCCGACCGGATCCTGGAGGGCCGCCCCGTCTGCTACACGCTGCTCGACGGCCCGGGACCGTACGTGCTCAAGGACGTTCCGGAGGGCCGCTGGCACCTGATCGCGCAGTCCGTCGCCCCCGGCTACGAGGACGCCGTCCGGTACCGGCCGGGTGACGGCGACGCGCTCTGCCTGGCGCGCCGGCCGGTCACCGTGGGACCGGGCGCCGGACCCCAGCTCGCCGACATCGAGCTGCGGCCGATGCGGCCGCTCGACCCGCCGGTGCTGCTGGCGCTGCGCGACCTGCTGTCGGCGTCGGACCCCGCGGGGGCGAGCCGTCCGGTGGAAGAGGAGGAGCCGGACCGGCCGGCGCGCGCGGTGTGCCCGGCCCGGCCGGCGGGCGCGCTGAGCGGAGGCGGCCGGTACTGACGGAGACGGAACACGGCGGCCCCCGGGCGGTGGAGACACCGCCCGGGGCCTGTCGCGTTCCGCGTCCGCGCGTAACGGCACGGAACACGCGGAGAAGCCCGCGAGGCGGGCCCCTTCGCCGGGGCCCGCCGTACGGGCTCGTCAGACCGCCTGGACGGTCATGGGCAGGCCGCCGCGGACCCGCAGGGAGAGCATGGCCTCCGGGAACGCCTCGCGGCCCGGCAGGCCGGTCAGCCGCAGCTCTCGGGCGACCATGGCGATGACGAACGTCGCCTCCATCATCCCCAGGTGGTTGCCGACGCAGAAGCGCGGCCCCGCACCGAACGGGATGTAGGCGTACCTGGGCCTGGCGGCAGGCGCAGCCGGGTCGAACCGCTCCGGATCGAACCGGTCGGGGTCGTCCCAGAAGCCGGGGTGCCGGTGCAGGGTGTAGGTGCTCACCACGACGTCGGCGCCGGCGGGGACGTGGTACCCGCCGACCTCGTCGGCGGCCAGGGCCTTGCGGGTCAGGGCCCACACGGGCGGGTAGAGGCGCATGACCTCCTCGACGACCATCGCCGTGTACCGCAGCCGGTGCAGGTCCTCGTAGCGGGGCGGCCGGTCGCCCAGCACCTCGACGGCCTCCGCCCGCAGCCGCTCCCCCACCTCCGGGTGACGGTCGATGAGGTGGAAGGCCCACGACAGCGTGCTCGCCGTCGTCTCGTGCCCGGCCAGCAGCAGCGTGACCAGCTCCTCGCGGAGCCGCCGGTGGGCGGCGCGCGGATCGCCCGCCGGCTGCGCGGCGGAGCGCAGCAGCCTCCCGACCAGACCGTCCCCGCTGCCCCCGCCGTCCCCGCCGTCCCCGGCATCGCCGTTCAGGAGGCGCCGGAGATGGGAGGCGAGGAGGTGGTCGGCCACCCGGTACAGCTCCCGGCGGGCCCGGCGGAACCGCAGGTGCCCGGGGAGCGGCAGCCACAGCGGCACCATGCTGAGCGACACCATCTCGAACATGGCCTGGTCCTGGACCGCCTCGAAGGAGTGGCCGATCGAGGAGAAGGCGCCGAGGTCGGCGTCGAGCAGGGTACGGCCCAGCACCCCGAGGGTCAGGCCGGTCATCTCCTCGGCGACGTCCACCGGCGGCCCGCCCGCGTGGGAGCGCAGCCGCGCGACCAGGCGCGCCGCCTCGTCGGCGACGGCCTCGTCCTGGTGGACGATCCGCTTGTTCTGGAACATCGGCTGGATGGTGCGGCGCTGCGTCCGCCACAGCTCGCCCTCGCTGGTCAGCAGCCCGTCGCCGATGACCCGGCGGGCCTCGGTCAGGCCGATGCCCTTGTGGTAGTTGCCGCTGTTGTCGGCCAGGACGTGCTTGGCGTGGTCGGGGTGGTTGAACAGGTAGATCGACTTGGGGCCGATGGACAGCCGGACCGCGTCGCCGTACCGGGCGGTCGCCTCGGCGAACAGCCCGATGCGGTCGGTCACGAGCTTGGCGAACAGGCCCGGCGTGGCGCGGAGCGGGGGGCCGGGCGGCACCGCGCCGGTGCCGCGCCGGCGCGTGCCCGGCCGCGCCGCGGGGGCGGCCGGCCGGGTGCGCTCCCCCAGCAGGCTCATGCCGGGACCTCCCGCCAGTAGGAGGTGACCTCCCGGAACTGGCCCCGGTAGACCAGCAGGCCGTCGCCGTCGGCCTGCTGCTCCATGCCCAGGACCTTCCCGATGAAGATCGTGTGATCGCCGCCGTCGTAGGAGCGCCACAGCTCGCACTCGAAGCGGGCGACCGTGCCGCCGATGAGCGGCACGCCGGTCAGCTCGCCGGGGAGCCACTCGACGGGGTCGAACTGCGCCATGCCCATCGGCCGGTAGCGGTTGGCGAAGTGCCGCGCCTCCTTCTCCTGGCGGGCGCCCAGCACCGAGACCCCGAAGACCCCCGTCATGCTGAGGCACTGGTGCATGACCGCTCCCCGGTCGATGCAGACCAGCACCAGCGGCGGGTCGAGCGAGACCGAGGTGAAGGAGTTGGCGGTCATGGCGTGCGGAACGGGCCCTCCCGTCGTCACCACGGTGACGCCGGTGGCGAAGGCTCCGAACGCCCGCCGCAACGCCTTGGCGTCATCCACCGTGGAAGACGTCGTAGATTGGTCGACTTTCACGCTGACCTCCTGGATCCGCGCCTAGTTGGCATACGGTTCGAGCGCCCGGACGAGCGGCTCGGGGACCCTGGCTGGTGCCGTGCGGGTGTTGGGCCCGCGCATGCAGGCCACCCGCTGCCTGCCGCGGGCGATGAGGGTCTCGCCCTCACCGTCGCCCTTGCCGAGCCGTACGTAGTCGAAGCCGAACTCCACCTGGGTCTGTCCCAGCTCCAGCAGGCGCATCCTGATGGACAGCTCGTCGAACGCGGTGATCTCGGCGAAGAACTCGCAGTCGACCTTGAGGGTGAACAGCTTCAGGTCGTCCTGCAGGTCGGCGAGGACCTCCGGGGCGCGTTCCTTGAGGAACATCTCCCGGCAGCGGCCCTGCCAGCGCAGGTAGTTGACGTAGTAGACGTTGCCCACGATGTTGGTCTCCTCGAAACCGACCGTGTGCAGGTATTCGTAGTACTTGCTCATTCCTGTGACCGCCCTTCTGGCTGCTCGCTCGCGACCGGCGTCCGTTCCGGGACGCAGATCGCGAAGACGACGGGGTCGGGGGCGTCCCGCAGGGTCGTGACGAGCGTCGCGACGCGCACGCCGTCGGCGGCGAACACGGCCCAGGCGCCGCTCCCCTCCCCCGTCAGGGTCAGGGACGACTCCTTCGGCAGGCCGGCCCGCGTCAGGGACGCGGCGGCCGCGGCGACGCGCGCGGCGGCGGTGTCGGGGCCGTCGCCGGTGACGGAGGCGACCCGTTCGGCGAGCGGGGTGTGCGGTCCCAGCAGGGCCGCCCACTCCGCGGGCGTCCGCGCGGCGGCCCCCGTGACGTCGCAGCCGAGCGTGCCGAGGGTGGCGACGCAGAGCGTCACGCCGGGACCGTGGGCGACGGA
This sequence comes from Streptosporangium sp. NPDC053982, assembly GCF_055585205.1. Taxonomy (NCBI): domain Bacteria; kingdom Bacillati; phylum Actinomycetota; class Actinomycetes; order Streptosporangiales; family Streptosporangiaceae; genus Streptosporangium; species Streptosporangium sp. NPDC053982. The sequence continues at coordinate 387,426 of NZ_JBVJKQ010000007.1, read as the reverse complement.
GACCGTCGCGCCGTCGATCTCGGCGCCGGCCTCGCCGCCGGTCCCCGGCGCGCCGGGTGCGACCGGACGGCCGAGCGCCCGGCCCAGCCCCACGGCCGCCCGCTCCCGGGCCGCCTCGCCGTCCTCCGCCCCGGCGGGACCGCCGGCGGCGTCGGCGGCGGTGAAGGGCTCGACGGCGACCGCGACCCGGACGCCGACGAGGTCCTCGACGGTCCGCTCCAGGTAGGAGCCGAGCAGCGGCGTCACCCAGGGGCCCCGCCCGTCCTTCTTCCGTACGGCCTGCAGCCGCAGGCCGTCCCAGCGCTCCACGACGTCGCCGGCCGGGGTGCGCACCGCGATGTCGTAGATGTACGTGTCGCCCTCGCGGCTGCGCTCGGTGGCGCAGTAGCGGAGCTCCCCGGCCTCGGCGAGCGCCGCGCCGCCGGCGTGCACCCGCTCGATCGCGGTGGGCAGCAGCGTGGCGTCCGGGACGCAGACCTGGTTGCCGTGCATGAGCGCGTCGCGCATGCCCGGGTCGCCCAGGAGCAGGTCCCCGGGGAGGTACCGGGCGAACCAGTCGCCGGACTCCAGCGCCGCGACGTCGGCGTCGACGTGGCGGGCCGCGGCCCGGTGGTAGCGGCGCAGCCGGTGGAAGCGCCGCCCCTGGAACAGCACGTCGCCGTACATCTCCGTCCCCGGGTCCAGCGGCACCGCGGGCAGGCCGTCGGCGACCTGTCCGGGCGGGCCCTGCGGCGCGGGCTCGCCGGTGTAGGCGAGCCGGGCGCGGAAGTGGTCCACGTCGAAGCCGGTCTCGGCGCTGCGGATCGTGACCGCGACGGTGTCGTCGTCGGTGACGGCCGCGGCGATCCGCAGCGTGGTGCTGCCGTCCGGCGGCACGATGATCGGCCGCAGGAACTCGGCGTGCTCGACGACCGGCGCGCCCTGCCGCCCGGTGGCGGCGTGGGCGACCTGGGCCATGGCCTCCATGCCGATCACCGCCGGGAACAGCAGGTTGCCGTCGAGGAGGTGGTCGGCGAGGTAGAGGTCGGTGCCGGGGTTGACCTCGACGTCGGTGACGAACTCGACGTCGTGGTAGCGGATCAGCGGCTTGCCGACGAAGCGCAGCAGCGGCAGCGGCGGCAGGTCGTAGCGGACGGTGTCGATGCCCTCGGTACGGCCGCTGATGACCACGACGGGCGGGACGTCGGGGTCGGCGACCAGGCGGCGCATGATCTGCACGCCCTGCTGCGGGGTGATCGGGGTGATGCCCTGGCGGGTCAGCCCCTCCACCACCGACAGCCGCTCGCCCATGCCGACGTCGGACCAGACCGACCACTCCATGCAGACGGCGCGGCAGCGGGGGTGCTTGTCGGCCACCTCCCTGGTGAGCTCGGCCAGCCACTCGTTGGCGGTGGCGTAGTGGGCCTCGCCGTGCAGCCCGGCGCGGCCGATGATGCTGCCGAAGGTGACGAGCAGGCGCAGCCCGGCGACGTCGACGGCGTCGAGCACGTTGCGCAGGCCGTCCACCTTGGGGGCGAAGGTGCGGGCGAAGGCGGCCATGTCGAGGCTGGTCAGCGCGGCCGGCTCGTTGCGGCCGGCGCCGTGCAGCACGGCGGTGACCGGCCCGAGCGCCGCCTGGGCCTCGGCGACGGCGCGGCGGACCTGCCCGGCGTCGGTGACGTCGGCGCGGGCGTAGTGGACGGCCACCCCGGCCTCGGTCATCCGGCGGAGGTTGGCCGCCAGCTCGGTGTCCTCCGCCGGGTCGGACCGGCCGAGCACGGCCAGCCTGGCGCCGCTGTCGGCGGCGACGGCCAGGGCGCACTCGGCGGTGATGCCCTTGCCGCCGCCGGTGACCAGCAGGACGTCCTCCGCGCCGAGCGGCTGCTCGGTGCGGGCCGGCCGTACCGGCAGGGCGCGCATGGTGGGCACCCGCCGCACGCCCGAGGCGTCGTAGTACGCCTCGGCGTAGCCGGTGGTGGCCGCGACCTCGTCTACCACCCAGCCGACGGCCTCGGCGGCCGCCGGTACGTGCACGATGGTGACGCGGAGCTGGGGGGTCTCCAGCTGGAGCGTCTTGGCCAGGCCGGCCGCGCCCCGGCCGTGCTGAACCAGCACGAACCGGGTGCCCGCGGGACCGGCGACGGCCGCCTTGGCGCCGAGCAGCGCCTGCTCCAGGTCTTCCCTCCGGCACTCCGGCGGTAGGCACACCAGGACACCTGATCCGACTCTCCCGTTCTCGAGGGCCTGGCGGAGCGGCTCGGCGATCGGGGAGCCGGCGCCGGCGAACAGCCGCCACTGGCCGCTCTCGCGCACCGCGGGCCGTTCCGGCAGCGGCATCTCGTCCAGGTCGAGCGCGAACGGCCGGGCCCACGCGGCGGCGCCGGCCACGATCTTCGCGGGCTGCGCCTGGGGGGCCTTGGCCAGGCCGTCGAGCGCCTCGCCCAGCTCCCGGAGGCTGGCGGTGGCGAGGTTCGTCGGGGCCTGCGCGGCGGGCACGCCCATCCGCTGGGTGGCCTGGTCGATGATGTGCATCACCGTGACCGAGCTGAGGTGCAGCTCGTCCAGCGGACGGCTGTCCTCGGTGACCATCTCCAGCGGCAGCTCGGCGCGCTCGGCGGCCAGGCGGCGCAGCAGGTCGATGGTCGTCTCGCCCTCCTGACCCGCCGCGGCGACGGACTGCCCGGCCTCGGCGGCCGGTGCGGCGGAGGGGGCGGCCTCCGTGACGCGGTGGGCCGCGCCGATCCCGATCTGCGGCGCCTGCTCGGTGGGGCTGGCGAAGAAGGAGAACTCCTCCCCCACCTCCAGCGGCCGGACGAGGCGGCCGTGGAACAGCTCCTCGTGCGCGATGGGCACGCCGGTGACGTAGGCGGCGCCGGCCACGCGGAGCAGCGAGGTCAGCGACTCGTCGTCGGTGTCCAGCGCGACCACCGGCACGTCGGTGATGTTCGCGGCCAGGCCGCTGAGCACCCGTCCCGGGCCGACCTCGACGAACAGGTCGACGCCGGGGGCGGCCTGCCGTACGGCCTGGGTGAACCGGACGGGCTCGGTGATCTGCCGCCGCAGCAGCGCCGGGACGTCGGTGTCCGGCGCCAGGTCCTCACCGGTGACGGTGGAGACGACGCGGCGGTCCGTCGGGGCGAAGTCCTCGTCCGCCAGGCGGGCGCCGAGGACCTCGGCCGCCGGGGCGACCAGCGGCGAGTGGAAGGCGTGCGACACCCGCAGCCGGGTCCAGGTCAGACCGGCCTCGGCGGCGCGGCGCCCGACCGTCTCGACCGCGTCGACGGGCCCGGCGACGACGGTCTGGCCGGGGCCGTTGTAGCCGGCGATGACGACGGGCAGGTCGCCGATCAGGCCGGTCACCGTGCCGGGGGTGGCGCGGACGCCGGCCATGGTGCCCGAGGCGCTGTGCTCGGTCATCGCCTGTCCCCGTACGGTCGCCACGCGCAGCAGGGTGTCCTCGTCCATCGCGCCGGCCCAGTGCAGGGCCGACAGCTCGCCCAGGCTGTGGCCGAGCGCGACGTCGGCGTCCACGCCCAGCAGGGCGAGGGCGCGCAGACCGGCCATGGAGCCGGTGACGATGCGCGGCTGGGCGACGGCGGTGGCCACCGTGTCGCCGCCCTCGGGCAGCGCGGCCCGCAGGTAGAGCTCCTCGACCTCGGCGAAGCGGCGGCGCAGCGCGCCCCCGCTGGTGCCACGGCCCGACCCCTGGCCGGGGAAGAGGTAGCCGACCCTGGCCGGGCCGCCGGCCCGGCCGAGGAAGGCGCGGCCGTCCGGGGCGAGCACGGCGGTCTCGCCCGCCTCCAGCGCGGTGATCAGGCGCTGGAGCTGCCGCTCGGCGTCCTCCGGGGAGGTGACGACCACCGCGGCCCGGTACGGCAGGCCGCGCAGCTCCCGCTGGAGCGTCGCGGCCAGGTCGGCGAGCTGGGCGTAGGACACCTTCGGCACGAAGTCCGCCAGCTCGGTGAGCCGCTCGCGCAGCGCCTGCGGCGAGGCCGCGTCGGCCAGCAGCAGCTCGGCGTCCTGCAGCGAGGCGGCCAGGGCGCGGGCGCGGCCCGGCAGCGGGGAACGCCGCCGGGGGGCGGCGTTCTCCAGCACGACGTGCGTGTTGATGCCGCCGAAGCCCATGGCGGTGACGCCGGCCCGCAGCGGGGCCCCGTCCGGCCAGGGCTCGGCCTTGCGCAGCACGCGCAGGGCCGCCCCCTCCTCGGCCAGCACCGGGTGCGGGTCGACGCAGCCGACGGTGGGGGGCAGCATCTGCCCGTGCACCGCCATCACGGCCTTGATCAGGCCGGCCACGCCGGCCGCGGCCTTGGCGTGGCCGATCATGCCCTTGATCGAGCCGACCGCGGCGGGCGGCGCCGAGGGGTCGGCGGCGGAGCGGGCGCCCGACAGCGCCTTCAGCTCCGTCGCGTCGCCCAGGGCGGTGCCGGTGCCGTGGCCCTCGAACAGGGGGACGGTCTCGATGCCGAACCCGGCCCGCTCGTAGGCGCGGCGCAGGGCGAGCTGGTAGCCGCTGACCTCCGGCCGGGTCATGCCGCCCCGGCCGTCGGAGGAGATGCCCCAGCCGGCGACGGTGGCGTAGATCCGGTGCCCGGCGGCCAGCGCGTCGCTCTCCCGCATCAGCACGACCATGCCGCAGCCCTCGCCCGGCCAGAAGCCGTTGGAGTGGCGGTCGTAGAGGCGGAAGTCGTTCTTGGCCAGCGCCCCGGTCTTGGCGAACCCGACGATCTCGAACGGGTCGATGGACAGGTCCACCCCGCCGGCGACGGCGACGTCGATGTCGCCGTCGGCCAGCGCCTTGCCGGCGGTCACCACCGACAGCAGCGACGACGAGCAGGCGCCGTCCACGGTGTAGCCGCCGCCGTTGAGGTCGAAGTGGTTGCAGATCCGCCCGGCGATGGTGTTGGACAGGCCACCGGCGAGGGTGTCCTCGTCGATGGGCGGGAACGGGCTCTTGTAGGCGGCCTCGTAGTCGGCGAGGAACGCCTCCAGCCGCCCGTCGTCCCAGCCCTGCTCCTTCAGCGCCGCGGCGAGGGTCCGGCGCACGTACGGCCAGCGCAGCCGCAGCACGTTGGCCCGGGTGAACTCACCGGTGAGGGTGTTGCCCACCACCACGCCGGTGCGCTCGCGGGGCAGGCCCTCGGCGTCGGGGAAGCCGGCGTCGGCCAGCGCCCGGCCGGCCGTGTCGAGGGCGAGCCAGTGGGTCAGGTCGGTGGAGCGGTAGGTGCTGCCGGCGACGCGGTAGGCGAGCCGGTCGAACTCGTAGCCCTCGATGACCGCGGCGGTGCGGGCGTAGAAGCGGTCGGGGGCCGTGGGGTCGGGGTCCCAGTAGTCGTCGAGCCGCATCCGCACGTCGGGCAGCCGGCGGAAGGCCCGCCGCCCGGCGACGGCGTTCTCCCACAGCTCCCGCGGCGAGGTGGCATCCGGGTAACGGCATGCCATGCCGACGATGGCGAGCCTGGTCATACTTTCGCGACCTCTTTCCGGGCCGGGGCGAGGGCCTGCTCGGCCGCCGCGCTGACCTGGGCCGCGTCCCGCTCGCGGGCCTTGCCGACGATGTGCAGGGACCACAGGAAGGCGCCGCGGACCAGGCAGACGGTCGCGGTGGCGAAGAAGATGCCGTAGGGGATGCTCATGCCGGTCAGCAGGCCGTACACCAGGGCGACGCCGCCGCCGAAGGCGACCTGCGACAGCGGCTTGGACGGCGTGGTGCCCGGGTCGGTGATCATGTAGTTGGTGAACAGGACGAACGCCACGCCGGTCATCATGGCCAGGCCGCCGAGGAGGGCGACGTCGTCGAGGATGACGCTGCGCACGACGGCCTGCAGGGCGAAGCCGATCACCCAGGCGCCGATCAGCCACATGCGGTTGGTCAGCTTGGCGTTCAGCATGGTGCCGAAGACGATGATCACGCAGGGGATGATCCAGTCGATCGGGTTGGTGACGTTCTCGCTGAAGTGGTACGGCGGCGCGATGCTGGCCCACGGGAACAGCAGCAGGATGACGGCGATGCCGAAGTTGGAGGGGTTCATCACGTGGCGCAGCCGGCCGCGGACGGGGGCCCGGATGACCCACTTGGTGCCGACGGCGACGACGACGCCGAACATCATCACCAGGACCTGGTCGTTGACGTAGATCAGCATGTTCATCGCGATGCCGCTGATGTGCGCCGGGTAGAGGAACTCCATCACGCCGCGCGGGCCGTTGCCGCGGAAGCGCGGGGTGCGGCCCTCGACCCTGGCGCCGATCAGCTCCAGGACGATCTCGGTGGTGTAGGCGGTCGCCAGGGCGATGAGGGGCCACGTCCAGGGCTGCTCGAATCCGAGGACCGTGTAGCCGAGGATGTTGAAGACCGTGATCGAGAGGGCGAACCGGCGCAGGGCCGTGATGACCTTCGGGTCGTGCCGCGGAGGCGTCTTGGCTTTCTCGGCCATGTCGTCACTGCTCCTTCGCTTGCGAGCCGAGCTGCACGGTGTGCCGGCCCGGGGTCAGCTGAAGATCCTGCTCGTGGACCTGTCCGGTCCGGTCGCGCCAGGTCAGGTGCACCGGCAGCGGGCCGGTGACGTCCCGGCCGAGGCCGATGTGCACCTCGTGGCTGCGGCGGCCGGAGTGGCCGCTGCCGCCGTCGACCTTGCCGATGGCGACGCGGCCGCCGGGAAGGGTCACCTTCACCTCGGCGCCGATCGCGGGCGAGGCGGCGGACGGGGCGGCGCCGGCGGCGTTCTCGTGGTTCAGCCGCAGCTCCAGGAACGCGCCGGGGGACGGGCTCTGGTTGTGGTAGAAGACCGGGGCGTCCCACTGGCGGGCGACCGCGATGTCGAGCCGTCCGTCGCCGTCGGCGTCACCGGTGGCGATGCCGCGGGTGGGCACCGGGATGGCCATGCCGAGCTGCGGCGACAGGTCGGCGTAGCGGCCCGTCTTCGCGTCCTTGACGAAGAAGGCGAGCGTCTGGTTGCCGCCGATGTCGGCGCCCTCGTGGACGGTCGGCCAGGAGTGCGGGTTGCGCAGCACGCCGTCGTTGGCGGTGGCGAGCTCCTGCAGCTGCGGCCAGCGGTTGACGTCGCCCTTGACGAAGCCGGTGGCCTGGACGATCGCCGGGACACCGCCGTTGTCGAAGTCGTCGATCTTGACGTCCCAGCCCCAGCCGGACCACGCGGTGCGGCTCGGGGCGCTGCGGTCGGCGAACGGCGCGACGCCGCGCTTCAGCTCGGAGCCGACCTCGGCCCGGTCCTTGGCGGTGGACATGAACTGGAAGTTGCTCTCCTCGATGCCGAAGGAGGTCGTGATGTTGCTGACGAAGATGTCGTAGAGGCCGTCGCCGTCCAGGTCGCCGAAGTCGGAGCCCATGCCCTTGAACGAGTCGTGGCCCAGCACCTTGGACTTGGGCACGATCGGCGAGGACTTGCCCTCGACGAGGGAGAAGGCGATGCGGCCGGGGGTGGAGCGGTTGTACAGCAGCCGGTCCTTGCCGAAGTCGTTGTTCAGGAACAGCTCGGGCAGCTGGTCGCCGTCCAGGTCGGCGGTGCTGGCGCCGAGCTCCCAGCCCTTGGAGACGTTCACGGGCAGGACGTCGTCGAGCTTGGCGAAGCTGACCGTCGGCTGCTCGCCGGCGGTGGCGCCGGTCCAGCGGAAGAAGTAGTCCTCGCCGCCGTTGACGGCCGCCGACATGGAGTCGTTCATCTCCACGCCGCCGTTGACCTTCGGGTCCAGGACGGGGCCGTGGGGGAAGTAGTTGCCGATGAAGACGTCCAGGTGGCCGTCGCCGTCGAAGTCGGCGGCGGTGGCGGTGTTGCTGTTCCACTGCGGCCCGGTGTACTTCGCCGTGCCGACGCCCGCCACCAGCTCGGTGGGCACGTAGGCGTCCGCGGAGAGCTGCGTGGCACCGCTCTTGGCGAGGTAGACGATCGGCGTGCGGCCCCAGAAGTAGACCAGCAGGTCGGTACGGCCGTCCTCGTTGTAGTCACCGGGCAGGCAGCCCATGGGCGCCATCGTGTCGCTCATCGGCAGCGAGCCGGGGTTCAGCGCGAACGGCCGGTAGCGGTCGGCCTTCGCGCCGGGGGTGGGGGTCACCACGACCTGGTCGATCCGGGTGTCGGTGACGCACAGGTCGTTGGACAGGCCGTCCATGTCGAGGTCGTTCATGGCGATGCCGGCCCCGACCGAGGAGATCCAGGCGTCGATGTTGCTGTAGCGCTGGTTCACCTTGCGAACCGTCTTCTGCGTGTACCCGGCGGGCAGCGCGATGCTCATCGGCTCGAACGCGTAGGCGCTCGCCAGTCCGGCCTTCTCCTCCTCGGAGGCGAAGGACGGGCGGCCCGCCACGAAAAGGGCCGCCATCATGACGAGGGCGACGATTCCCGGCAGTTGCCTGCGCAGCCAGCCAGCTGTCGTGGTCACGGAGTAACACCTCCAGCAAATGCGAATTCATTGGCGATGCGGCGCCGCCACACCTCGTAGGCGGGCAGGTCGCCGGAGACGGGCCCGTCGGGGCGGGTCCGGCGGCTGGTCAGGGCGGCGTCCTCAGGCGTGGTGCCGCACAGCACCCGGGTCGCGACCTCGTTGTGCGGCACCAGCAGGCCGGCGCGGACCCGGGCCTCGGCCGCGAACGCGCTGCCCTGGGCGAGCTGCGGCCGGTGCGTCCCGGCCCGCTCGCGCAGCTCCAGCAGCTCGTCCTCGGGCGCGCCTCCCGCGTAGGTCGCGGCCAGGCCGACGCCGGCGTACAGGTCGGCCCGGCGCGAGGCGGGGAACCGCTCGACCAGCGAGACGACGTGTTCGACGTCGGTACCGCCGACGAACCACAGCGCGCGGCCGATGCCCTGGTCGATGGCGCGGGCGGCGTACGCCTCGGGCCCGCCGGCCGGCCAGGGGAAGCGCGTCTCGCGGTACTGCTCGTGCACGTACTTCCGGGTGTGGAAGTAGGCCTGGTGGAAGCCGTAGCCGTCGTGGACGAGCCAAAGCAGCAGCGGGTCCAGCCCCCGGCTGTCCGGCCACAGGAAGCGCGGCAGCCGCGCCATGGCCCAGCCGATGCCGACGTAGATCATGTAGTTGTGGGCGTCACCCCGTCCGGCGAGGGAGTCGGCGGTACGGTGCCCGCCGCCCGGCGTCAGCCGGTCGAGGATCGCGAAGGCCATGCCCGCGCCCTCGTAGGCGAAGCCCCGGAAGCGCCGGGGGATCTCCTCCAGGCGTTCCTCGGCCTCGGCCGCGGAACGGGTCTCGGCCGCGAAGGCGTAGCCGGTGAGAAATGTCTCGCCGACCGTCTCCAGCAATTCCCGGGACGCGTCGTCCTTCACGTGGAAACCCCGGGTGGCAAGTTTCGTCTCTGATATGTCCGGCGTCAGGACACGACGCCTCAATGACCGGAACATGCTGGCCAACCCAACCCCTCCACCCCTCGTCAACAGGTGTCCTTTGATAGATTCACGCATATGCCGAGCTGGGCCCTCCACTTCGGAAGTGCTCATCCGGCACGCTTTCCGGCAGGGCGCGCGACATTTTCCGGCGATCGGAAAAACAGCCGGTCGGACCATTCATGAATGGCGCGATGAATTCACCGGGCGTCACGGCCGGGCGATGGGGCCCGGCGGACCGGCGCCCGGCGGCCGGGATCGCGGCGCCCCGGCGGTCCGGCGATCCCGGCCCGGTGGCCCGGATCCGGTGCTCCGGGCACGAGGGCCCGGGTGCGGTGCTCCGGGCCACCGGGCCCGGGTTCAGCGCCCGACGCGGTCCGGCGCGAAGCGGGCGTGGATCCGCCGCCGCCACACCTCGTACTGCGGAACCGGGCCGGAACCGTGGGGATCGACGGCGGTGTCGTCGGCGAGCGCGACGGCGTCGGCGACCGCCAGGCCGGTCAGCGCGGCGGTGGCGGCCGCGGTGTGCTCGGGGACGAACCCGGCGTGGTCCCGGGCCTTGACCGCGAAGACCGCGCCCAGGGCCAGCTCGGCCCGGTGCTCGCCGGCCTCCGCCCCCATCGCCGCCAGCGCCTCGGTCCCGCAGCCGCCGGCGAACGTCGCCGCCAGGCCGACGCCGCTCCACAGGTCGGCCTGGCGGCCGGCGGCGAAGCGGCGCACCGCGGCGGAGACGTCCGTCGTCCGCGCGCCGTGGATGAACCACAGGGCGCGGCCGATGCCCTGGTCGACGGCCCGGTTGAAGTAGCCGGGCGACCCCTCCCAGGCGTAGGGGGCGGGCACCCGCTGCTCGTCCACCCAGCGCCGGGTGTCGAAGTAGGCCCGGTCGAAGCCGTAGCCGTCCACCGCCAGCCAGCTCATCGTCGGGTGGTACGGCGTCTCGCCCAGGTCGGGGACGACCTTCTTCCACAGCGGCCGGGGCAGCCGCGCCATGGCGAAGCCGATGCCGATGTAGGTGAGGAAGATGTGCGGGCGGCCGGGCCCGAGCAGCAGGTCGCGGGTACGGTGGCCGCGGCCCCCGCCCATCGCGTCGAGGACGGTCAGCGCCATCGTGGCGCCCTCGTAGGCGAAACCGCGCAGCTCCACGTCGATCATGCCCAGCCGCCGCTCCACCTCCCACTGGTTCCGCGCGTCGATGCCCCACTCGAAGCCGCACACGACGGACTGCGGGATCGCCTCCAGCCGTTCGGCCGCCGGCGACGACGCGCCTGGGAAGCCGCGCACCGCGAACGTCACGTCCGCCAGGGACGGCGCCAGCAGCAACCGGCGGAACGAGCCGAAGAATGTCGACATGGCGCTCTCCTCAGACCACCCGGAGACCCGGGACCGCCGCCGCGGGCGTCCCGGCGTGCGGGGGAACGCCCCGCGCACACCACTCAGGATGCGACCGGCGGCCCGCTCGGGCTTTTCACAGAATGCGGGGCCCGCGGACGCGGGGACGGTCCGCACGGGCGGAGAAGGAGGAAGAGGGTCAGGAGGCGAGCATGTCGAGGATGCTCCCGGCGAAGAAGAGTGCGAAGGCCGCCTTCCGGAACCCGTGGAACGGCCGGGCGCTCCGCAGCGTGGCGGCGAGCCGCCGCAGCGCCCGCCCGAGGAACCACCGCCAGGCGGCGGCGACCGTCAGGCGCGACACGGTGGAGAGGGCGAGCAGGAGCAGGACGGCCGCGGTGAGCATCGCCGCGGCCGCCCACGGCACGGCCGCGGGGCTCGTCCTGAGGGCGACGACGACGGACACCAGCGTGACGAACACGGCGGCCAGGGCGGCCACGGCGCAGCCCTCGGCGCCGTCGGCCCGTTCCGCCTCGGCGAACAGCGCGCGGTCGGGGCCACCGAGGTGGTCCCCCAGGAACTCGGCGGCGCGGCGCTTCGCGTGCGTGTACTCGTTCTCGGTGTGGGCGGGCAGCTCGCCGATGACCGCGCGGTGGAAGCTTCGGTAGGTCTCCAGCGTGACGTCGAGTCCCTCGGGCACCCGGCCGGGAGGCGTGCGGTGGACGGAGAGGCCGCTGATCGGGCCGTTGATGTCGTCCGCCGACACCGACCACACGGTGACCATGTCCTCGGTGACGGCCTTGTGCAGCGCGGCCAGCCGTGCCACGTCGCGTCGGCGCCGGCCGCGGGCGAGGGTGCGCTCGGCGCGTTCTCCGCTCGCCTCGCCGCGCTCCCTGACCTTGTCGGGATCCAGCAGGTCCAGGCCGACGGAGAGTCCCGCGAGGAACAGGAGCCCCTTCCCGAACCGGCCGACCGCCAGCATCCTGATCCCGTACAGGTCCATGCCGGTGGTCGACTGCCCGTCCAGCCAGGCCGAGAGGACGGTCGCCAGATCGCTCATGGGGCGTATTCAACCGGAACGATCACAGATCGGACCGCGGATCGGGATTTTCCCATCGGAACGACCGGGCGCACCGGCCGGGGCCGCGGCAGCACGCGTGCATGGACCGACGTACGGGGACCGGCGTACGGGAGGACGGCGTACGAGGACCGGCGGGTCAGCGGGAGGCCGCGGCGGGCCGGACCGCCCCGGCGTTCCAGGCGGCCCAGACGCTCCAGGCGGAGCCGGCGTCCCAGATCGTCCCGGCGCTCCAGGCCGGTTCGGCGTTCCAGGCGCTCCGGGGACGGCCTGCCGTAGTGATCTCAGCGAGCTCGGCGAGCTCCGCGGCCGCCGCCGCCGCGGCCGCGGCCCGCGCGGTGAGGACCGCGACGACCACTGCGAGCTCCTCCGCCGTCGGGTTGCCCCGCACGACGGTCAGGACCGGGTTCTCCTCCACGGCACACCTCCGGCTACGACCGTCGCACCCGGCGACGGCGGCGCGCACCTTCGGGAGTGCCCTCCCGGGCCCGGCGGATTTCGGGGTCCGGACGGGCCCGGGAGGAGTCTCAGACGACGAGCTGGTCGCCGAACTCCAGGACGAGCGGCAGGTCGGCGCGGCGGCTGATGTTGAGCTTGCGGTAGGTGCGGGTGAGGTGCTGCTCGACCGTGCTGATCGTGATGTAGAGCTTCGCGGCGATCTCCCGGTTGGTGTATCCGGCCGCGGCCAGGGCGGCGACCCGCCGCTCGGCGTCGCTCAGCATGCCGATCATGTCCCCGGCGGGCAGGGCCGGCGGCGCGCCGGGGTCGTCGGCGCGCGACAGAGTCCTGGCCAGCGGCTGGGCGTGGCACTCCAGGGCCACGGCCCGCGCCCGCCCGGCGATCGTCTTGGCGCGGCGGTGCTCGCCGAGCGCCTCGTAGACCTCGACCAGGTCGAACAGCGCGCGGGCCAGCTCGTACCTGTCCCCCGCGGCCTGGAGGTACTCGGTCGCCTGGCGCAGCAGCGGGGGACGGCGGCGCAGCTCGGAGACGGCGGCCAGCAGCCGGAGCGCGGCGCCCCGGCCCCTGGTCGCGCCGGGGCCGCACAGGTCGAGCTGCGCCTGGACGAGCTGCCGGGCCTCGTCCGCCTGGCCCATCCGCAGGCACGCCTCGGCGGCGTCGGCCCGCCAGGGGATCAGGCCGGGCGTGTCGAGGTTCCAGGCGGCCATCAGGTCGCCGCACCGCTGGAAGTCGCGCAGCGCCAGCGCGAAGTAGTCGGTGGCCAGGCTGTGGCGGCCCCGGGCGTGCAGGTAGTGCAGGCCGTAGCGGGTCTGGAACATCGCCTCGGGCACCGGCCGGTCCAGGTACTCGCGCACCGCGTCGTACTTGCCCATCGCGGTGAGAGCGAGGATCAGGCTGCTCAGCGGCCCGCCGATGGCGACGCCCCAGCTGCTCACCGGGATGATGTCCAGGGCCAGGCGCGCGTGGTGCTCGGCGGCGGACATGTCGCCCTGGCGGACGGCGATCTCGGCGCGGATCGCGGCGAGGCGGGCCTGGCGGCTCGGCGCCTGCCGGGACGACGCCTCGACGCTGAACAGGTCGCACCAGGGGGCCACCCGCTCGCAGCGGCCCGCGTAGGTGAGGGCCAGCAGCGAGTTCTCGACGGTGTCGAGCGTCATCTCGTCCAGGCGGGAGTCCTCCAGGATCCGCTCGACGGCGTCCATGTCCTCCTCGCGCGGGCCCCGGGTGAGGACCTCGGCGAGCGCGAGCGCCGACTCCAGCCGCCGGCTGACCGACACCGAGACCATGGTCGCCAGGCCCCGGTCGCCGGCGAGGTGCCGCAGCCGGTCGAGGAAGGGCGGATGGGTGGCCCGCAGCCACAGCTGGCTCACCACCAGCTCGGCGACCGTCTCGGGGTCCGCCCCGGCGCCCGGCCGGTTGAGCTGTTCGAGCACGTCGCGCGCGTCGTCGAAGCGGCCGTACCACAGCAGCGCCCGGGCGAGCACGACGGCGTCGACGCCGCGCAGGCTGCCCCGGTTCATCGCCTCGGTCAGCTCGGCGAGATGCCCGGTCGGCGCGGCGGGGTTGATCCGCCACTCGGCGCGCACCAGCATCGTCATGATCTTCGCGCGCTGGGTCTCGTCGGCGCACTCGCGCCAGGCCATGCGCAGGTAGTCGACCGCCGTCTCCACCTGCCCGTTGCGCAGGGCGCTCCTGGCGGCCTCCTCCAGGATCGGCACGACCCAGGGGGCCTCGACCCGGCCGGCCAGCAGCAGGTGTCCCGCGATCACCGCCGGGGAGGAGCCCAGGTCGTAGCCCAGCTCCGCGGCCCGGCGGTGCAGGTCCGCCCGCTCCCGGGCGTCCGTCCCGGCGAGGACGGCCTCGCGGACGGCGTCGTGCCGGAACCTGCCGAGGGTGAGCAGCCCGGCGGCGCTCAGGGAGTGCAGTTCCCTGCCGACGTCGGGGCCGGGCAGGCCGAGCAGCCGGTCGAGCGTCTCGGGCTCACCGAGGATCGCCAGGCCCCGGGCCACCCGCATGGTCTGCTCGTGGCCGCGCTGCAGGCACGACAGCACGGCCTGGCCGTAGTGGTCGCCAGCGGTGATCCCGTCCGGCGGCTCCTCACCGGCGGACCGGGCGAGCTGCCGGTAGTCGTCGGCCAGGGCGGTGGTCAGCAGGGGGTTGCCGCCGCTGAGGGCGTACCACTCGTCGGCGAGCCGTTCGGCCGTCTCCCGGCCCGTCTCCTCCTCGACGAGGGCCGCCACCCCGGCCCGTGACAGCCGGGTGAGCTGGATGCGGCGGCAGTGCGGCTGGCGGACCAGCTCGGTCTGGAAGAAGCCGTCGGCCCAGCGGCCGTGGTCGGCGTGGCCGAACACCATCACGATGCGGGCGAGCCGTACCCGCCGCGCCAGGTACGCCAGGCAGAGCAGGGAGGCGCGGTCGGCGTGGTGCACGTCATCGACGATGATCATGAGCGGGTACCGCTCCGACAGCTCCAGCAGGACGGTGCACAGGACGTGGACGGTCTGGGCGTCGATCTGCCGGCCGCCGGTGTCCCCCGGCTCCTCCGCGAGCACGGTGCGCGCGCCCTCGCTCAGCAGCGCCAGCGCCCGGTCGCGCTCCTCGGGGACCAGCGGCGCGTCCTGGATGAGCTGGCCGAGCACGCCCAGGGGCAGGTCCCGCTCCATGCGGGAGCCCGTCGCGGTGACGGCCAGCGCGCCCCGCTCGATGGCCTGTTCGGCGAACACGTGCAGCAACGCGCTCTTGCCCGTCGCGACGGCGCCGCCGACCAGCGCCACCTTGCCCCTGCCCAGCACCGCGCTGTCGAGGAGGGCCTGCAGGCAGGCCAGCTCCTCCTCCCGCTCGACCAGTTTCATCTCCGTCTCCCTCCTCGTCTGAGCCCTCACCGGGGCTCTTGCGTCTCGTCGCGCCGTCATCCGGCCGGTCACCGCTCGCCGGTCGTCACCGTCCCGCCGTCGTCCGCGTGCTCCTCGCCCGCGTGCTCCTCGTCCGCGTGTTCCTCGTCCAGGTGAGCGTCGCCGCCTCCTCCGCGGGTGCCGCGGGTGTTGCGGGTGCCACGGCCTCCGGTGCGGGAGGCGCGGGAGGCGCGGCGGGGGACGCCGGGACCTCCGTACGGGACGCCCGTCCCCTCCGCGCCCTGGCGGCGGCGGAGGCGGCGGCCGACAGCGCGGCGGCCCGCAGGTCCGGTCCGGTCCCGGCCCCCCAGAAGACCGTCCCGCCCGCCTGGAGCTCGGCGTAGACCGTGACCCCGCCGACCCCGCCGACCCCGCCGGTCCCGCCCGCCGGACCGGTGTGGTGTACGGCGCGCACCCGCAGCCCCAGCCGGGCGAGCTCGGCGCGTACGGCCCGCACCGCGTCGGTCCGGTCCCGGCCGGCGTCGAACCCGCCGCCGTCGACGTGCAGGACGACGGCCGCCGGGACGCCGCCCGGGGCCGTGACGGAGACGGCGGCCCCGGCCGGGGCCGTCGCGCCGGGCCCGTCCGCCGCGCCGATGACGTACTCGCGCTCGAAGCACTCCCGCAGCCGGTCGGGGGCGATCTCCCCGCCCTCGGCGTCGGCCAGCGCCTGCACCGTCCGGGCGAACTCCACCCGCAGCCCGCGGGGCAGGTTCAGCCCGTGCCGGGCGCTCATGACGTAGGCCAGGCCGCCCTTGCCGGACTGGCTGTTGATCCGCACGATGGCCTCGTAGGTCCGCCCCACGTCCTGCGGGTCCAGCGGCAGGTACGGCAGGCGCCACGGCAGCCCGGCCGGCTCGGCGCCCGCCTCGGCGGCCTCCCGCTCCAGGGCGTCGAAGCCCTTGTTGATGGCGTCCTGGTGGGAGCCGGAGAAAGCGGTGTAGACGAGGTCGCCGCCGTAGGGGTGGCGGGGGTGGACCGGTATCCCGGTGCACCCCTCGACCGTGCGCCGGACGCGGTCGAGGTCGCGGAAGTCGACGCCGGGGTCGACGCCCTGGGTGAGCAGGTTCAGCCCGAGGGTCACCAGGCACACGTTGCCGGCCCGTTCCCCGTTGCCGAACAGGCAGCCCTCGATCCGCTGGGCCCCGGCCAGCACGGCCAGCTCGGCGGCGGCGACGCCGGTGCCCCGGTCGTTGTGCGGGTGGACCGAGAGGCACAGGTGCTCGCGCCGCGACAGGTTGCGGTGCATCCACTCGATCTGGTCGGCGAAGACGTTGGGGGTGGACCGCTCGACCGTCGTGGGGAAGTTCAGGATGATCTCCCGCCCCGGGCCGGGCTGCCACACGTCCATGACGGCCTCGCAGACCTCCAGCGAGAACTCCGGCTCGGTGTCGGCGAAGTGCTCGGGAGAGTACTGGAAGCCCAGGTCGCAGCCGTCCAGGAAGCGTTCGGCGTACTTCGTCACCAGCCGGGTGCCCCGTACGGCGAGGTCCTTGCACTCGTCGCGGTCCATGCCGAACACCCGGCTGCGGAACCACGGCGACGTCGCGTTGTAGAGGTGGACGGTGGCGCGCCGCGCCCCCGCCAGGCTCTCCGCGGTGCGTTCGATCAGCTCCTCGCGGGCCTGGACGAGCACCGAGACGCGGACGTCGTCGGGGACGAGGTCGTCCTCGATGAGCATCCGGACGAAGTCGTGGTCGTCGCGGCTGGCGGCGGGGAAGCCGACCTCGATCTCCTTGTATCCCATGCGCACCAGCAGGTCGAACATCGCCAGCTTGCGCGCCGGGGTCATGGGGGCCGCCAGCGCCTGGTTGCCGTCCCGCAGGTCGGTGGAGAGCCAGCGGGGCGCGGCGGTGACGGTGGCGTCCGGCCACCTGCGACCGTTCAGGGGAACCTGGGGGAATGCGGTGTATCGTCCGATATTCACTGTCGGAACCCTTACCTGCGTGAACCTGGTGTGCCTGGGGGGCGCTGACACCCGTCAGCCGGCCGAGCCGAAATACGCCGAATAGGAGTACGGCGAGAGCTGGACCTGGATCTGGTAGGAGTCGGTCTCGTCGTGCATGCGGAAGAGAACGACTATCTCCGAATAGGCGGCGGTGAGCCCGAGGCCGACGAAGTACCGGTCGCTTTCGAAGACGAGGCGGTAAACCCCGCGTTCGAAACGGCGGCCGCTCCAGTCCCGGATGCAGCCCTCGTGGTCGGTTTCGGCTTTGGCGTCGGGATTCCAGTGGCCGCCCTCGGAGCACTCCAGCCGGACCCTGACGCTGGCGGCCGGTCGGCCGTAGACACTGTCCAGTGTCTGAATAGCAATACCCATCTCACCGTCACCTGTCCAACGGGCCCGTCCACGGGCGGCCCGGTTCGGCGCTTTCGCCTTGGCCGCCCAGACGGCGCCGCTGCGAGCGCCGGCTCCGCCTGGGCTTCGTCCAAGATTCGCGGACCGCGCTATCGGTTCACCTTCGCCCGCTTATCGGCCCGTCATGCGTCCGCCATCCGCCCGCCATCCGCCCGCCGCGACTCCCGGCGGTGGATGGCCGGACCGGGGCCGGCCGACAGCCCCGAACCGCTGACCCTAATCACCATTCGAGCACGCCGAAACCCCTTGAATACATCCTCAACTGGGGATATGCCTGACGCTAAGGGAAGCGATAGGGACTCGATGGCGGGCCGTGCGAGCGTCATCGGTGTCAGGAACGGCGTCTACGGCGACGCCGCCACGACCACGGAGGTAGAGATGAGCGGCAAGATCAGCAAGACCGTCGTGCGACTGGGTTTCTCGATCGTCATCGCCCTCGCGGGCGTCACCGTCACCGGCATGGCCGCGAACGCCTCCGACACCCCCGTCCCCCCGCCGCCCGTCACCCACCGCCCCCTGTGCTGCAACCCCTGGGGCTGACAGGCACACCATCTGACACGGAACGGCCGGGGACGCGAACCCCCGGCCGTTCCGTGTTTTTTCACCTGGTTGACAAGGGGAATTGCCGGAGAGCAGGCGGTTCGCCTGGCAACCTCCCATTCAGCGATGTACCATCCACTCACGAAACGGACAGAGCGTACAATCGCGAACAAGGTGGCGTTAGCGTGCCGATCTTGGAACACACCGCGCAGAACCCCTGGCGTTCCCGGACCATGCTTTACGTAAACTTCCTGTGACCAGGAAAGCCGGCCTCGGGAGGTCCGCCACTTCCCGTACTCCGCAAGGCGGTAAAGCGTGGAGGTTCCACCACGCCGGGGGACGGAAGTTTCTTCAAGGAGATGCGCGTGGAGTTTCGCGTTCTGGGAGCGCTCGAAGTCACCGCCGGGGGGCGACGTGTGGACCTCGGTGGAGTCCGGCAGCAGACCGTTCTGGCGGTCCTCCTCCTGGACGCCAACCGTACGGTGGCCACGGGCCGGCTCATGGAGGCCATCTACGGGGACGACCCGCCCGCCACGTCACGGGCCCAGGTGCAGATCTGCATCTCGGCGCTGAGGCGGCTCTTCGCCGGCCACGGCGGCGAAGAGGTGATCGTGACGAGGTCGCAGGGGTACGCGCTGCGGGCCGACGACGAGCAGATAGACGCGTGCCGCTTCGAGAACCTCGTCCTGCGGGCCCGCCGCGCCCGTGACGACGGCGAGCCCGAGGAGGCCGTCAGGAACTACCGCGAGGCGCTCGCGCTGTGGCGGGGACCGGCTCTGGAGGGCATCGACAGCCGGCTGGTGCAGTCGGTCGCGACCCGCCTCGCCGAGCAGCGGATCACCTCCAACGAGGACTGCCTCCAGCTGGAGCTCGACCTCGGCCGCCACCACGAGCTGGTGGGCGAGCTCACCCGGCTCGTGGAGGAGTACCCGCTGCGCGAACGGCTCCTCGGCCAGCTCATGACGGCGCTGTACCGCTCGGGCCGGCAGGCCGAGGCGCTCCAGGTCTACCGCGACGCCCGGCGCACCATGATCGACGAGCTGGGCATCGAGCCCAACGAACGGCTGCAGCAGCTCGAACACGCGATCCTCACCTCCGACGAGAGCCTCGACGCCCCCCAGGCCCCCGTGCGGGCCACGGCCGAGCCGCAGGCCCCCGCCCCGGCGGTGCCGGGCATGCTCCCGGCCGGCATCGCCGACTTCGTCGGCCGCGCCGAGCAGGTGGAGGCCATCCGCAGGCGGCTGACCGTCGCCTCGGACGGCGCGGCGCGCTTCGCCGTACCCATCGTCGCGATCACCGGCCGGGCCGGGATCGGCAAGACCAGCGTCGCGGTCCACGCCGCGCACAGCGTCATGGAGCACTTCCCCGACGGCCAGCTCTTCGCCAACCTGCACAGCGGCGTGTCCCGCCCGGTCAGCCCGCTGCAGGTGCTCGAAAGGTTCCTGCGCGCCCTCGGCATACCCGGCACCGCCCTGCCCGACGGGCTGGAGGAGCGGGCCGAGACGTACCGGACGATGCTGGCCGACCGCAGGATGCTGATCGTGCTGGACGACGTGGGCAGCGAGAGCCAGGTCCTGCCGCTGCTGCCCGGCAACCCCGCGTCGGCCGTCATCATCACCAGCCGGAGCCGGCTCGCCGGGCTGGCCGGCGTCACCCACGTCGACGTGGACCTCTTCGACTCGGCCCATTCGGTGGACCTGCTCTCCCACGTGGCCGGGACCGACCGCGTGCGGTCCGAAGCCGACTCCGCCGCGGCGCTCGCCGAGCTGTGCGGGCACCTGCCGCTGGCGCTGCGCATCGCCGGCGCCCGCCTCGCCGCGCGCCCGCACTGGAGCGTCGGGCAGCTGGTGGGCCGGCTGCGTGACGAGACCCGCAGGCTCGACGAGCTGATGCACGGCGAGATGGGGATCCGCGCCAGCCTCTCCCTGACCTACGAGGGCATCAGCGAGGAGGCGCGCCGGCTGTTCCGGCGGCTGGCGATCCTCGACTCCCACGTCTTCTCGGGGTGGGCCGGCGCGGCCCTGCTGAAGCGGCCGCTCCTCGACGCGCAGGACCTGCTGGACGACCTGGCCGAGGCCCAGCTCGTCGAGGTCGTCGGCACCGGGCGGGGCGTGCACACCCAGTACCGCTTCCACGACCTCGTCCGGGTGTTCGCCCGGGAACGCCTCGCCGCCGAGGAGACGGCCGCCGAACGCAGCGCCGCCCTCGGCCGGCTGCTGAGCGGGCTGCTCCTCCTCGTCGACGCGGCCCGGTGCCGCGAGTTCGGGACCTGTCCGCTGATCTCCGACGAGACGGAGATCCCCCAGGTCCTGCCCGACGAGCTGGTCCGGCAGCTCGTCACCGAACCGATCGCGTGGTTCGAGCGCGAGCGCCCGCTCCTGGTGTACGGCATCCGCCAGGCGGCGCAGGCTGGTTTCGGGGAGCTGTGCTGGCGCATCGCGACGACCGCCGCCACGTTCTTCGAGTCGCGGGTCTACCTCGACGACTGGCGCGAGACCCACGAGATCGCCCTGGAGGCCGCCCGCGGCACCGGCGACAAGCGCGGCCAGGCGGAGATCCTGTACACCGCCGGCTCGCTGTCGTTCAACGAGCAGCGCTTCGGCGACGCGCGGCGCGAGTTCGAGGCGGCGGTCGAGCTCTTCCAGGCCGTCGGCGACGAGCGGCGGACCGCCCTGGCCGTCCGCAGCATCGCGACCATGGAACGTATGAACGGCCGCCTCGAGGCCGCCGAGGAGGACTACGAGAAGGCGCTGCAGATCTTCCGCTCCGTCGGCGACGACGCCGCCGCCGCGCAGACGATGCACAGCCTCGCCCAGATCCGCCTCGACTGCGACGACCCCGAGGGCGCGAAGAGGATGCTCGCCGAGGCCCTGACGCTCAGCAAGTCCGGGGGCGACCGCAGGGTGACCGCCCAGGTGCTGCACCGCATGGGCCTGGCCCACCTCCGGACGTCCGAGTTCGGCCTGGCGGCGGGCGCGTTCGAGGAGGCGCTGACGGTGGTGCGGGAGATCGGCGACTCCACGGGCGAGGCGTTCAGCCTGCACGGCCTGGGCATCGCCCGGCTGCGTCAGGGGCGCATCGCGGAGGCGGACGCCATGCTGAACCAGGCACTGGAACCGGCAGGCAGCTCCCGCCACCGGCTCGCCGAGGCGCAGGTGCTCGCCGGGCTGGGCGAGCTGGCCATGGTGGCCGGCGACCCGGAGCAGGCCGCCGTCCACCTGCGCAGGTCCGCCTCACTGTTCCGCGGGATGCAGATCCCCCTCCAGGAGGCCGAGGCGCTCGCCCTGCTGAGCGAGGCGTTGCGCGCCTCCGGCGCCGGCGTCGAGGCCGACGAGGCGCGGGCCAGGGCCCTGGAACTGGCCGAGCGGCTCGATGTGCCGGTCGGGCGGAGCATCCGCGAGCGACTGGGTGTGAAGCACCCGGGGGGCGCCGCGCGGACCCTCAGGTGATGCCGCCGGGCGTCTTCCCCGCTTCCCCGCTTTTCCGCTTCCCCGCTTTTCTCGTGACGCCGTCCGGGCCGTCTCGCTCGCATTCTCGGAGATGCGCCCGGATCGCCGCGCCGTGATGATGAGGAAACAGGAATCGACCTACGGACCTGCGCGGATCGCGGATCTGCTCACACGCCGCCATTGACGTTTGTCTGGCGATGGGAGGAACCCGGATGAATGGCAATCGTCCCGGCGAGCTCAGCCTCTCGGTCATCGAGGGCAGGGTCGCGGAGATCTGGAAGCACGTGCTCGACGTGCCGGACGGGATGGAGGACGCCACGTTCTTCGACCTCGAGGGGGAGTCGATCTCGGCGGTCCGCCTGGTGTCCCGGATCGAGGAGGAGCTCGGCGTCTCCGTCGACGTGGGCGACATCTTCGAGGAGGACCCCAACCTGGAGGCGCTGGTCCGGAAGGTCGCCGGCCAGGCCGAGGTCGCCGCGGTCTAGCGGTCCCGGGCACGGACACGGCGGAAGGCCGTTCCTTTCCGAGAACCCTTCGGAAAGGAACGGCCTTCGTCGTTCCCGGACTCACCGGTTCTCCGCCCGGTACGGGGAGCCGCTTCTCCCGTTTCCGGGGTTCTGCGGTTTCCCGGCCGGGAGGCCGGCCGCGTTTCCCGGAATCCGGGATCCTCCGGCTCCCGGTTTTCCCGGCGAAGACCCCCGATTCCCTGGCGAGGCCCCTCGATTTCCCGGCGAGGGCCCCCGGACGCGGCGCGGCGCCCCGGCCCTGGGGCCGGGGCGCCGCGGACGAACCGGGGGCCGGACGTCTCTCAGATATAGAAGGTGTCGGGCTCCAGGCCGCAGAGGATGCGGCCGTACAGCTCGGCGTTGGTGTTCGGGTGCATCAGGGCGTGCAGGTTCATGGCGCTGATGTCGCGGGCGATCCGCTGGATCGGCATGTGGCTGTAGATCGACGACCCTCCGCTGGCCGTGGCGTAGATGTCCACGGCCTCCTTGGCGAGGCGGCACACCGCCCCCATGTCCGCGCGGGCCTTGACCCGCTCCTCCAGCGTCCACTGCTCGCCGCTGACGCCCTTGCCGTCCACCAGGCCGGCCAGCCGGCCCGCGTGGAACTCGGCCTCGTCGACCTTCATGGCCGCCTCGGCGACCTGGAGGTGCGTCAGGGGCGCCTCACGCTGGCTGGCGTACCCGGTGTAGGTGATCTTCCGGTCGGGGAGCCGCTGGAAGAACGCCTCCTGGGCGGCCTTCGCCAGGCCGACCGCGGTGCCGACCGAGGAGGCCGAGGCGACCGGCAGCAGCGGGACGCGGTAGATCGGGGAGGCGGCGTTCAGCTCCGAGGCGTACTGCCCGGCGAGCACCGCGGGCAGGGGCAGGACGCGCTCGGCGGGAATGAAGACGTCCTTGGCGACGGTGCTGACGCTGCCGGTGCCCTTCAGGCCCGCGGTGTGCCAGTCGTCCACGATCTCCAGGTCCGACATCGGGACCAGCGCCATGATCGGCATCGGCTCGACGCCCGGACCGGCCTGGATGGCGACGATCTCCTGCCAGTGGCTGTGCAGGGCGCCGCTGACGAAGCCCCAGCGGCCGTTGACGACCACGCCGCCCTCCACCGGGGTGGCCATGGCGCTCGGGCTCAGCGTCCCGCACACCCGGACGTCGGGCGTGGAGAACACCTCGTCCTGGACCGCGTCGGGGAACATGCAGGTCATCCAGGTGGGGATCCAGTAGACGGACGCCGTCCACGCGGTGGAGCCGTCGGCCTTGGCCAGCTCGGCGGCGACCTCGACGAGGGTGCGGGTGTCGGCCTCGTAGCCGCCGTAGCGGGCGGGCACCCTCAGCTTGAAGACGCCGGCCTCGGCCAGGGCCTCGATCGACTCGTCGTGAAGCCGACGGTTCTCCTCCGACCAGGCCGCGTTCTTCCGCAGCACCGGCAGCAGTTCGGACGCGCGGCGAACGAGTTCTTCCCGCGCCGGGACATCGGTCGTCAGCACCATTTCCTCCTAGTCGTCGTCGACGAGCCCCGGAAGACCGCTCCCCGGCCTCCGGCTCGCGACGCGTACAAGGCCGGCACGCTCGTCCTGTCGTCCGGGAAGCTCCGGGAAACACGGACCGGGAGGCGCCCGCCGGTGATCTCCTCACGAATGTCGCATCCGCGTACGGCCGCGGCACCTTCATGAGTGCGGTTGTCGGCACCCGTGGAGCGAGGGGCGGTTCATCGGGTGGGATCACGGGAGCAGGGCCCCCTCCGGGAGGTGCGGAAATCGCGGGGGACAGGGAAACGGGTCAGGCCGCCGCCTTCGGCGCCGCGAGCTGCCTGCCCGCCGCCCCGGCCGGACGCGCGTCCGCGAGGAGGGCCCGGCCGCGGTTGCCCCGGACGAGCAGGTCGGCGAGCGCACTGGATATCCCGGGCGTACCGGATGCCATGATCACGCCGGATGTCCCGGATACACCGGACATCATGGTCGCATCGGACAGCTCCGGTGAGCCGGACGTCATGGCCGCGCCGGAGGACGCCTCCCGGAGCGCGGACGCGACCTCGGCCAGATCCCGGACCACCGCGTCGAGCACCTCGGCGATCGGTCCGGCGTTCTGCCGCAGGATGTCGCACCACAGGTCGGGGGAACCGCCCGCGATCCGGGTGACGTCCCGCAGGCCCTGGCCCGCCAGCGCGAGCGTGGTCTCGTCGGCCCCCGCGAACCTCGCCGCCAGCGCCGACGCCATCAGGTGCGGCACGTGGGAGACCGCGGCGGTGACCCGGTCGTGGGCGTCCGGGCGGATCAGCCGGTGCTCGGCCCCGCACAGCGCCACCATCTCCGTCACCAGGCGCACCGCCTCCGGCCGCGTCGCCGGATGCGGGCACAGCGCCCACCGGCGGCCGGCGAACAGGTCGGCGCGCGCCGCCCCCGGCCCCGACGACTCCCCGCCCGCCATCGGATGCCCCGGCACGTAGACGGAGACGTCGCAGCCGGCGGCCTCGGCCTCGGCGAGGATCCCGGCCTTCGTGCTCGCGACGTCGGTGTAGACCCGGCCCAGCCCGCGGTCCTGGGCCTCGCGCAGCACGCCGGGGACCGTGGACGGCGGGGTGGCGATGATCACCACGTCGGCGGGGCGGTCACCGTGGGCCGACGCCGTTCCCGCGCCCATCCGCTCGGCCTTGCGCACCGCGTACGGGTCGCGGTCGGACAGGGTGACGTGGACCCCCGTACGGCGCAGCGCGAGCGCCACCGATGCTCCGATCAGGCCGCAGCCGAGAACCGCGGCACGGCCGATCTCCGTCGAGATCATCAATCCTCCATGGGGTGCGCTCCGGCGCGGGGGCGGCCGGGATCGCCTCGGGAACGTCCGGGAACCGCCGCGGAGGCGCCGGGAGCGGCGCGGTCATCGGCCGCATCGGCGGCCCTGCGGCGTCGCACCCGGCGTTCCAGGCGCGGAGACGTCCGGAAGCGGACGTCATCGGCCGCATCGTCAGTCTTCCGGGGCCGCCCCCGGCGTTCCAGGGACGGAGCCCTCAGCAAGGTGCCGGTCACCGGCAACTTCCTGCCAGCGCCCCGAGCGGGCCGTCGAAGTCCTTTTCCCTTCTTTCCGGTTCTTCCGGGTTCCCGTCCCTGCCACCAGCGCGTTCCCGGCTCGCCGGAATTCCCCGTCCACGGCCGTCGCCGCCTTTCCGGTCACCGCGAAGACGCCCGGAAAGCGGACACCGCACGCCGAAAGGTGCGCCTTCCGGCACCGGGCGACCACGATGCGAATGTGCGGGCCCGCGAGGTCGCGGGGCGATCCCCTTCCCTCCGCCGACCCGCCGGGCCTGCCCTGCCCCAG
Organism: Streptosporangium sp. NPDC053982; assembly: GCF_055585205.1. Lineage (NCBI taxonomy): Bacteria > Bacillati > Actinomycetota > Actinomycetes > Streptosporangiales > Streptosporangiaceae > Streptosporangium > Streptosporangium sp. NPDC053982. The sequence continues at coordinate 362,183 of NZ_JBVJKQ010000007.1, read as the reverse complement.
CCATCGAGTGAGGGAACGCCAGCATGAGCGCATCACCGACCATCACCGACGACATCACGGCCGTCAGCGAGGTGCCCAAGCGCATCATCGCCGCGTGGGCCGCCAACGACGCCGACGCCTTCGCCGAGGTCTTCACCGAGGACGCCACCATGGTCCTGCCCGGGGTCTTCGTCTCCGGCCGCGATGGGATCCGCGGCTACATGGCCGGGGCCTACGCCGGTCCCCTCCGGGGCACCCGGGTGGCCGGCGAGCCGATCTCGGTGCGGTTCACCGGCGCCGACGGCGCCATCCTCGTGACGCGGGGCGGCGCCCTGGTGGGCGATGAGACCCAGCCCGCGCCGGAGCGCGCGGTCCACGCCACGTGGGTCCTGGCCAAGCAGGACGGCCGGTGGCTGCTCACCGCCTATCACAACGCTCCGGCGAACGCCGTCTGACCACCGCCCGGCCGCCGTCGCCGCCTGACCGCGGACGGCGGGCGGCCCGGACGCCGGATGAGAAGGGGGACCTCCCCGTGGAGGTCCCCCTTCTCCATGCCCGGCCCTTCGCGTCTTCCCGGTATCGGCGTCTTTCCGGTGTCTGTGTCCTCCCGGTGTCTGTGTCCTCCCGGTGTCTGTGTCCTCCCGGTGTCTGTGTCCTCCCGGTGTCTGTGTTCTCCCGGTATCGGCGTCTTCCCGGCGTCCGTGTCCTCCCGGCGTCCGGGAGACCGGCCGCCGGACCGCCTTCCCGCCGCCTCCCCGCCCGTCGTACGGTCGCCGCCCGCCGTACGGTCGCCGCCCGCCGTACCGGGCCGTCAGGCGACCAGTTCGACCCGCGTGTGATCGCCGACCAGCAGCCGGTGCTGGACCTTCTCCCGGTCGGCCGGCATGACGACGGCCGAACGCCCGATCATCGACCCGTACAGGCCCGGGACCTCGGAGATCGTCGCGCCGTCCAGCACGATCGAGTCGGCCAGCCGCGTACGGCGCAGCACGCAGTCCTGGCCGATGGAGACGTCGGGCCCGAGGTGGCAGTCCTCGATCAGGGTGTTCGCCCCGATGATGGCCGGTCCCTCGATCACCGACCGCACCACCCGCGCCCCGGGACCCAGCACGACCCTGTCGCCCAGCTCGGCGAGCAGCCGCCGGTTGCACTCCAGCACGTCCTCGGCCCGGCCGGTGTCCTTCCAGTAGCCCCGGTACTCGCTGGCCCTGACCGTCGAGCCCTGGTCGACCAGCCACTGGATCGCGTCGGTGATCTCCAGCTCGCCGCGGGCCCCGGGCCGGATCGCGGCGACCGCCTCGTGGATCCGGGCGGTGAAGAAGTAGACGCCGATCATGGCCAGGTCGCTGCGGGGCTGCGAGGGTTTCTCCACCAGCCGCCGGACCTCGCCGTCCCGGTCCATCTCCACGACCCCGAAGGCCCGCGGGTCGGCGACCCGGTGCACCGCGACCTGCGCCGCGGGCCGGCCGGCCCGGAACTCCGCGGCGATGGCCTCCACGCCGTCGGGCAGCATGTTGTCGCCGAGGTACATCACGAAGTCGTCGTCGCCGAGGAACGGACGGGCCAGCGCCACGCAGTGCGCCAGGCCCAGCGGCCGGTCCTGCCGGATGTAGGTGACGCGCACCCCCAGTCTCGACCCGTCGCCGATCACTCCGGCGATCTCGGCCGCCCAGCCTCCGACGATGACGCCGACCTCGGTGACGCCGAGGTCGCGGATGTTCTCCAGCACGTGCTCCAGGACCGGCTTGTTCGCGATCGGGATGAGCTGCTTCGGCATGGAGTAACTGAAAGGACGCAGGCGGGTGCCAGACCCGCCGGACAGCACCAGGGCCTTCATGCGGCTCATTCTTACAGCCCCCCGGTAAACGCCCTTCTCTGCTTTTGCCGACTTCCCCCGCGGGCGCCGGCGGGCCGGTGGTCCCGCATTTCAGGAGATGTTCCGCCCATGAGGCGGTGTGAGGATACGAGGGCGAACGCCGTTCACCGTAATCCGGTCGAAAACCCGAGTGTGGCAATCCGGAGGCTACTAAATGAAGAGCAACGACCTTGGGGAAGCCGTGGCCGACGACATCACGATCGAGGTCCCGACCCACGAGGACTGGGACGACATCTACGCGACGTTCTCCGCGGGCATCAACATCGACGGCGACCCGCAGAGCCGCGAGACCGAGCGCGAGCTCTTCGAGCCCGACCGTTCGCTGGTCGCGCGGAGCGGCGGCCGGGTCGTCGGCACGCTGGGGTGCAACACCCGGCAGATCGCCGTCCCCGGAGCGGTCATCCCCGCCGCCCACGGCTGCCGCGGCGCCGTCTCCGCCGGCGCCCGCCGTCAGGGCCTGCTGACCAAGATGATGCGCCGGCACTTCGAGGACGCCCGTGCCCTCGGCGAGGCCATCACCCTGTGCTGGGCCAGTGAGGCGCGCATCTACCACCGCTTCGGCTACGGCCTGTCGATCCGCCGGATCGGGCTCAACGTGAACTCCCGCGAGGTCACCCTGCCGCCCGGCAAGGGTCAGGGCAGGATCGTCGAGGGCACTCCGGCCGACCTGCGTGAGGCCCTCGTCAAGGTCTACGACCAGGTGTACGCCGAGCAGCCCGGCTGGTCGGAGCGGACCGAGGCCCACTGGGACTACCGGCTGGCCGACACCATGTCGATGCGGGCCGGCGCCTCGGCGCTGCGGGTCGTCCTGCACGAGGGCGACGGCGGCGTCGACGGCTACGCCCTGTGGCGGGTGCGCAGCAACTGGACCGGCAACGGCCCGATCGGGCAGGTCGAGCTGGTGGAGCAGGTCTCCACGACCCCCGAGGCGTACGACGCGCTGTGGCGGTTCCTGCTCACGGTGGACCTCACCCGCTCGGTCACGACGTGGTCGTGCTCGGTCGACGAGCCGCTGTTCTACTGGGTCGGCGAGCCGCGGCAGCTCGCGGCGCACCTGTGCGACGCGCTGTGGATCCGCGTCGTGGACGTCGCCAAGGCCCTGGAGTCGCGCCGGTACGCCGCGCCCGTGGACGTCGTGATCGACGTGACCGACGAGTTCATGCCGGTCAACACCGGCCGGTGGCGGCTGACCGGCTCGCCGGACTCGGCCACCTGCGTCCCCACCTCCGACCCCGCCGACCTGGCCTGCGACATCCGCGCGCTGGGCGCCCTCTACATGGGCGGGACGTCGATCCGGACGCTGGCGGGTACCGGGCTGGTCCGGGAGCTGACCCCGGGCGCGCTGGCCGCCGCCGGTCCGGCCTTCGGCTGGCACCGCTCCCCCTCCGCCTTCGAGCTCTTCTGATCGGGCTCGGCGGGCTCGGCGGGCTCGCTGATCGGCTGCTCGGCCGCTCAGCGGGTTCGCGTGGCGGGCGTACGGCGGGCGGGCGCACGGCGCCGGCCCGCCGTACGGGCATGAGGGGCCGGTTCCGGCCCGTCGTACGCGCGCGGCGGGATCCGGGGCGCCTCGCCGTACGGATGCGTCAGGAGCCGGGCCGTCCACGCCGTGCGGGCGCGGGTCCGCGCCGTGAAACCACGCCAAAATACGCGATCGATACATAAATTCACATAAGGCGATAAATGCCTTAAAAATGTTATCAGTGGTTGAAAGGTCTCGGATTCGGGAAACGCGGTGGAGCGCCCGGAGCGGCCGTTCTCCGGCCGGACCGCGGAATTGTCGGTCCGCCGGAATAGCATCCTCGGAGATGCCAGCCGGGTCACGGGTGGTGCAGGTTGGTTCCACCGGGTCTGCCTTTTCCCGCGGGGCCGGCGCAGGTCGCCGTCGCGCGAGACCCGGTGGGGCACGACCGAACAACTGTCCATATCCACTACACAGAGAGATTCACCATGGACGTAACGTCAGCAGACGGCACCACCATCGCTTTCGACCGGTCCGGTGAAGGGCCCGCGGTCATCCTGGTGCAGGGTGGGTTCAGCGACCGCTCCCACCCGATCTGGACGGGTATGGCCGACGCTCTCGCCCCCGCTGGTTTCACCGTGTACAACTACGACCGCCGGGGACGCGGCGGCAGCGGCGACACGCAGCCGTACGCGGTCGAGCGGGAGATCGAGGACCTCGAGGCGATCATCAAGCACGCCGGCGGCGAGGCGATGGTGTTCGGCGGCTCCTCCGGCGGGGCGCTCGCCCTGGAGGCCGCGGCCCACGGGCTCGCGATCACCAAGCTCGCCGTGTACGAGCCGCCCTACATCGTCGACGAGAGCCGCGCGCCGGTCCCCCAGGACTTCGAGGCCCAGCTCGCCTCCCTCATCTCGGAGGGCCGTCGCGGCGACGTGGTCGCGCGCTTCATGACCGAGGCCGCCGAGGTCCCCGCCGAGATGGTGGACCAGATGCGCCAGTCCCCCTACTGGGAGGGCATGGAGGCCGTCGCGCACACCCTCGTCTACGAGGCCGCGGTCGTCGGCCCGGGCAACCAGCTGCCCGCCGAGCGGCTGTCCGGCGTCGACACCCCCACGCTCGTCCTGACCGGTGAGAACAGCGCCCCCTGGATGGGCAAGGCCGGCGCCGCCGTCGCCGACAAGCTGTCCAACGGCGAGCACCGCATCCTGGAGGGCCAGGCGCACGACGCCTCCCCCGAGGTCCTCGCCCCCGCGGTCGCGGAGTTCTTCAAGGCCAGGTCAACGACCCAGGGCTGATGCCCTGGGCTTGCGCCTCTCGCGCCTGCCTGGCTGGCAGGCGCGGGACGCACTGACCCCGCTTTCCACGGCGGGATCGTTGGGCGCGTTGACGAACACCCACGCCACCCCGGCCCGTCGTGCGACGTTGAGGGCGGCGATGTGATCGGCGGGCCCAGCGAACCCGCACGACCGACAAGAGAAGGCGTCCCGGGTGGGACGGTTGCCCCGGCAGACAGACCCGCACCAGGGCACCGGACACGTCTGGGAGGTGTAGGCCGGATCCACCGCCGTGTACGGCACGCCTGCGCGGCGGCCCTTGTAGGACAGGAACTCGCCCATCTGGTGGAACGGCCAGGACGAGAGCGTGGCCCGCTGGGATGGCCAGAACCGTACCCGCTCACGGATCCCCGCCAGATCTTCGACGGCGATGCCGCGCCCGGTGCGTTGCGCATCGGCCACGATCTCGTCGGCGATCTTGTGATTTACCTGGGCGGCGTGCCGGGATTCCCGCCCGGCGCGCCGCTTGAGCTTGCGCCGCGCGGACTTGGTGCCCTTGGCCTGCAGTTCGGCCCGGAGGCGGGCCATGCGCCGCCGGTAGCGGTTCAGCTCTCGGCCGCTGTGGTTGACGCCGTCGCTGGTGGTCGCCAGGTTCACGATGCCTCGGTCCACCCCGATCCACCCGGCCGGGGTGGTGTTGAGCGGCGCTTCGGGCACCTCACAGGTGGCGATCAGGAACCACATGCCGCCCCGGCACACCAGATCCGACTCACCCCGCCGGTGGGCGGCGAGCGTCGTGAGCTGGGCGGTCGAGCCGGTGAAGGCGAGGTCCTTGATCCGGCCGTGCACCGTCCAGATAGAGATGGTGCGGGCGTCGATGCGCCAGGACAGGCACCGGTCGTCAAAGGGGTGGGCGGCCTCGGGCCGGAACGCGATGGGTGTGCTCTCGGCCTTGCTCGGGCGCTTACCCTTCAGCCGTCCGGTGCGGATCAGGCCGCGCAGGGCGGCATAGGCGTCGGTGACCTTCTTGATGACGTGCTGGGCGGTCTGCGCCGACAGCCCATCGGCGCGCAGGTCGCCGTAAGTGCGTCGGCGCAGGTCGTAGACACCGAACGTGCTCGTCCGATGCGCAGTGCGGGAGACGGCGGTGGCGGCGGCGTTGACCGCGTGCAGGGTCGCCGCCAGGGCCGCCGCCTGCGCGGGCGTCGGCAGGAGCTTGACCTGCACCACCAGCTTCACCTCGAACACAGTAGCGACCGGCCCCTGCCCGCGTCCGGGAAAAGCCCGATGCCAGACCCGGCCGGATCCGGCCAGAGCGCGGCGATTCCTCCCGCGTGTGAACGCCCGGGGCTCCTCACTAGATAGCGCTGAACACCGGTCCCCCACGGCCCGGCCGCCCGCCGTACGACCCGTTCGTGACGGGTACGGCCCGGCCGCCGCGATCGGGGGGTCCACCGTGACGGCCGCCGGGAAGGCGTTTCCTCCCGGCGGCCGTCGTCATGCCCGGCCCCCGCTCCGACCTGGCCGTCGTCTCCCTCGGTACCCCAGGCTGTACCCCCATTGGGGTGCACGCGGGAGCGACCGGGAGGGCCCCCGGCTGATGTGCTGATCACTGTCAGTCAAACGCTCTTCCAGGAGAAAGTGAAATGACAGTCGACAGCCGGCCTGAGGCCGCGCGCTCCACCGGTGAGAGCGGGCTCCGGGGCTTCATCCGCCGCCATCCGTTGATCAGCTTTTTCACACTGGCCAACCTGATGAGCTGGGTGGCCTGGGTGCCCTACATCCTCTCGGCGACCGGCCTCGGAGTCTGGAACTTCCGCTTCCCGGAGGTGCTCGGCACCTCGCAGCTCACCGGGATGCTCCCCGGCGCCTATCTCGGCCCCATCTTCTCCGCCTACATCGTGACCAGGGTCACGGGCGGCAGGGAAGGCGTCCGCCGGTGGATACGGGGGATGACCAAGTGGCGGGTCAGCTGGGTCTGGTATCTCATCTCGGTCCTCGCCGTCCCCGTCGCCCTCATCGTCGCCGCCTCGGCCCTCTACGGCGAGGACGTCCGCATGCCACCCGTCGCCGTGCTGATCGCCTACGTGCCCGGCCTGCTGCTCCAGATGGTCACCACCGGTCTGGCCGAGGAGCCCGGCTGGCGTGACTTCGCGCTGCCCCGCATGCAGCGCAGGTTCGGCCCGCTGGGCGCCACCGCCCTCCTCGGCCCGCTGTGGGGCGTCTGGCATCTACCGCTTTATCTGAGCGAGTGGGGCGGATGGCCGGACGTCACCCTGATGAGAGTCGGCGAGTTCATCGCCTTCTGCTGCACCTTCAGCGTGGTCGTCACCTGGGTGTTCAACCGGACCGGACAGAGCCTGCCTCTGGTCATGCTGCTGCACGTCAGCGTCAACAACTTCATGTCGATGGTCTACGGGGCGATGTTCCCGTCGATCGACACCGCCGAGCAGGGGAGCCGCGTCACCCTGCTCGCGGCCGCCACGGCGGCGATCGTACTGCTCGCCGCGACCCGTGGCCGCCTCGGTTACCGTCCGGCCGAGGAGCCCACGCCGGAGCCCGCCGACGGAGCCGGAGACTCCTTGGCCGTCGATCCGACCGGCGCGGGGCACGTCGTCCACGGCCCCGGCCGTTGACGGTCCGGCCGTCGGGTCGTCAACGGCACGGTAGGCGGCAGTCCGCACCGGCCACCGCCCCGAAGGATCAAATGTCCTAAAATCTCTGGCCCAAGGGGGTGGCACGATGGCGGCGCACCAGCCGGAACCGGGCGGCACCCGGCGGGACGGCCGGAGGGGCGCCGCCGCACGCGTCCGTGACGTCTCCGTCGCGTTCGGACACCTCGTCGGCGGCCTCGGCACCGCGCTGCTGGCGCTCGCCGCCCTGGCATGGCTCGTCGTGGCCGGGCTCACCTGTGTGATCGGTGTGGGCCTGCTCCTGCTGCCCACCGTGCCGCGTGCCGTACGGGCCGTCGCCGAGCGGGAGCGTGACCGCCTGTCCCGCTGGGGACCGGAGATCGTCGGCATGGGGCCCGCACCGTCCGGCGCGCGCGCCGCGCTCGCCGACCCGGTCGTCCGGCGGGAGTTGGGCTGGCTCCTCGCGCACGGCACGCTGGGCCTGTTCCTCGGCCTGGCCGGGATGACCATGGTGCTGGACGCCGTGCAGAACATCACGTATCCGCTGTGGTGGCGGGCGCTGCCCGCGGAGGACCGCACCCCGACCCCGGTGTTCTGGGACGTGCGTGACGACGCCGACGCCATGGCGGTCGCGGCGCTCGGCGTGGCGATGGCCGTCTGCTTCCTGCTGCTGGGGCCGGGGATGGCCCGGTTGCAGGGGTGGCCGGGGCGCCGGCTTCTGACGCCCACCGCCGACGTCGACCTGTCGCTGCGGATCGCGCAGCTGTCGGCCACCCGCGCGGCGGCGCTGGACGCCCACGCCGCGGAGCTGCGGCGGATCGAACGCTCGCTGCACGACGGGGCGCAGAACCGGCTGGTCGCGGTCACCGTGCTGCTCGGCGCGGCCCGCCGCGCGCTGGCCCGGAACCGGCCGGACGCGGAGGACATGCTCGAACGCGCCCAGGAGACCGCCGAGCAGGCGCTGTCCGAACTCCGTACGGCCGTCCGCGGCATCCTGCCGCCCGTACTGGCCGACCGGGGGCTCGCCGGCGCGCTCGCCGGGCTCGCGGCGAACTGCGGTGTGCCCTGCCGAGTGGACGTCGACGCGCTCGGCAGGTGCCCCGCCTCCATCGAGGCCACCGCCTACTTCGTGACCGCCGAGGCGCTCACCAACGTCTCCAGGCACAGCCGGGCCCGGCACGCCACGGTGACCGTACGGCGTGCGGGCGACCGGCTGTGCCTGCGGATCGAGGACGACGGCGTCGGTGGCGCGGACGAACGGCGCGGCTCCGGGCTCCCCGGCATCCGCAGCCGGGTCGAGGCGCACGACGGCCGCCTCACCCTGACCAGCCCGCCCGGTGGGCCGACCGCGCTCGAAGTGGGGTTGCCGTGCGGATCGTGATAGCCGAGGACGACCCGCTGCTGCGCGAGGGGGTCGCGCTGCTGCTGCGCGCCGAGTCCCTCGACGTGGTGGCCACGACCGACCACCCGGACGCCTTCCTGGCGGCCGTCGCCGCCCACCGGCCCGACGTGGCCATCGTCGACGTCCGGATGCCCCCGACCCACACCGACGAGGGCATCACCGCGGCCGTCGAGGCCAGACGCCTTCAGCCCGGCCTGGCGGTGCTCGTGTTGTCCGCCTACGTCGAGGAGACGTTCGCCACCGAACTGCTCGCCGGCGGAACCGACCGGCTCGGATACCTGCTCAAGGAGAGGGTCGGCCGTGTCGACCAGTTCCTCGACGCCCTGCACCGGGTGGCCGCCGGGGGCACGGCCATCGACCCCGAGGTCGTCGCGCAGCTGCTCACCCGCACCCGCACCGACAGCGGGCTGGAACGGCTGACCGCCCGGGAGCACGACGTGCTCGCCGTGATGGCCGAGGGACTGGGCAACACCGCCATCTCCGAACGGCTCTTCATCAGCGAAGGCGCCGTCCACAAGCACATCCGCAGCATCTTCGCCAAACTCGACCTGGCGCCCGCCGACCGGGCGGACCGGAGGGTCACGGCCGTCCTGCGCTACCTGGAGGAGACCCGGCGCCGCGGCTGACGCCGTGCTGAGGTCCCGGCTCCGAGGCCGCACGAGCCCGGCGCTAGCGGGGCGTCCCGTCGTGCTCGCCTCCGCGGGCGAGACGCCGGAGTTGATATTCATGCACGTCGCTCACCCACTCCCAGCCGGGCTCGGCCGATGGGCCGATCCGCGGGTCGGCGGGGACCCGGCCGTCCCGCAGCGCGAGCACGTACGCCCGGTCCAGGTCGATCCGCGCCCGTATCTGATCGGCTCCGCCGACGGACCCGTGGCCGGGGACGACGACGTCGGCACCGCCCGCCATCTCCTCGATCAGGTCCAGCGCGGCGAGATGGTCCTCGACCGGGTCGGCGGCGTCCGGGTCGAGCATCGGAACCAGGACGTCGGAGAGCATGTCTCCGGCGACGAGGACCCCGCGCTCCTCGATCAGCAGGGCCGCATGGCCCGGGGCGTGCGCCTGATGCTCGATGATCCGGATCCTGGGGCCGTCCCAGGAGATCTCTGTGGTTTCGGCGGGCAGGCCGGTGATGCGGCCGAGGAGGTCGAGCGGCACCTGCCCGGCGACCTCCGTCTCCAGCAGGTGGTCGGCGACGCGGTCTTTCGCACCCGCGTCCGACAGCTGATCCCGTACGGTGGCCGCGCAGCGCGCCGTGCCGTACCGGGGGACCTCGCCGAGCCGTTCGTGCCAGAGCAGGTGGTCCCAGTCCGGATGCGTGGAGAACCCCGCCACGACGGATAGGCCCGCCTCACGGAGGTCGTCCGCGAGGCATTCGATCTCGGCGCCGGTCACCCCGGGGTCGATGAGCAGCACCCCGTCCCGGCCCCGCACGACGACGGCGTTGCTCCGCACGAACTCGCTCTGGTGGACCCACACGCCCTCCGCGACCCGCGTCAGCATGCGCTCATCTCCTTCGTGTCCCGGACGGCGTAGTGGTGCATCGTGACGCCGTGGGCGAACGATCGCTGCTCCAGGAGGTCGAGATCGATGGGCCGGTCGTAGTCGTCGAACAGCGGCCTGCCGAAGCCGAGGATCGAGGGATGGGTGAAGAGCAACAGCTCGTCGAGCAGACCGGCGCGGAGCAGCTGCGTCGCGAGCATCGCTCCGCCCACCCCGATGGTGCCGTCGGTCCGGGCACGCAGAGCGGCGAGCTGCTCGATCGCGTCGTCCCCGCCGATGACCCGGGTGCCGTGACCGGCGTCGCGGCGGGTGCGGGAGACGAGCACCTTGGGCGTCGTGGTCCAGATCTCGCCGTATTCACGCAGGACGTCAGGCAGCGACGCGTCCTCGCGTGCCCGCGGCCAGTACTCCTCCATGGTCTCGTACATGACCCGGCCCTGGACCATCATCGCGAGCGCCCGTGCCCGCGCGTTGAACTCGCGGTGCAGGTCCTCGTCGATGCGAAGCCACTCGCCGGCGCCATCGTCCCCCGGGACCTGCTCGATCCGCAGGTCGAGGGACACGTTCATCCAATACAGGAAACGGCCCATCATCTCCCCATCCCCATAGTGATTGCATTTCGCAACCACTATATTGGGGGCGAAACGCCTGTCAAGGAGGAGTCGTGGAACCACGGTCCGGATGCCCGGTCAACGCCGCCGTCGAGATACTCGGAGATCGCTGGTCGCTGCTCGTGCTGCGCGACGTCATCTTCGGTGACCGCCGGCACTTCCGTGCGCTGCTCACCGGATCGATCGAGGGCATCGCCTCGAACATCCTCGCCGACCGCCTCAAACGGCTCATCGACGCGGGGATCCTCACCCGCGGCACCGCGGCCCGCGGACAGCGCGCACGCTTCAGCCTCACCGAGGCCGGCATCCAGACCCTGCCGATCATCTACGCCCTCGGCAACTGGGGCCTCGACTGGAGATCCGGCAGCGCCGAGCTCCGAATCCGGCAGCAGATCATGCGCGACGAGGGCCCGGCGTTCGTCGAGGAGCTCATGGACGAGCTCCGCGTCCGCCACCTCGACGCCCCACCGAAACCGCACGACGGTCCGGGCGCGTTCGAGCGACTCGACGCCGCCTACACCGCCACCGCGGGGCGGACAGGCGAGGACCCGGCCGCACCTCATCCATGATCATCACGACTTCGATCGGCGTAGCCGGGGAGGCCTCCCCGGCTACGCTTGACGCGTCGCTTCATGCCGGGAACATCAAGGAGACCCGTAATTGGTGATCATCGCTCAGGAGACGTCGTTCGACGAGGCCGAGGTGCGTGAGCTCTACGACTCGGTCGGCTGGCACCCGTGGACGCGCGACGTCGCCCGGGTGTGCCGGAGCCTGGCCGGCTCGCACCTGGTCGTCACCGCCAGGGACGAGTCGGGCCGCCTGCTCGGCCTGGCACGGACGGTGTCCGACGACGAGGTCGTCTGCTATGTGCAGGAACTGCTGGTCAACGCCCGGTACCACGGCAAGGGCGTCGGCCGCCGGTTGCTGGAGCACCTCAAGGACCGGTACGCGCACTGCCGCTACTTCGTCCTCACCACCGACCACGAATCCACCCCCGAAAGCCCCGCCAATCACGCCTTCTACCGGCGCCTCGGACTGATCGAGCACCACGAGCAGGGCCTGTCGGCCTTCGGCCTGCGGGTACGCGACCCGAAGAGCCTCTGAAGCAGCCCTTGGGCGGGCGCGGAGGTCACCTTCCTCTCGCCATGGCAGGCGCGTCACAGGGCCACAGCGGGACGTCGCCTTGCTCGGGGCCGTGAGCGGGCCGCTGTCTCTTCGTGAAGGAACACGGCCCGTGACGGCGAACGGCCGAATCGACGGCTTCACCCGGAACGATATGAAAGAACTCCGGTCATGGACCCGCCCATCGGACAAACCGCTATCAGCGGGCTAGCATGGGGCGCTGCACCATAGAACGGAGAAATCATGTCATTTCAGGCATACCTTGACAATATTGAGGAAAAGACCGGGCTGACGCCGCGCGAGTTCATCACCCTGGCGAAGGAACGCGGCTTCGACGCCCCGGCCACGAAGGCCGGAGTGATCATCGATTGGCTGAAGCAGGACTACGATCTCGGCCGTGGACACGCGATGGCGCTGGTACACGTGATCAAGAAGGGGCCGCAGATCGACGCCAAGCACGTCGGCAGTTCGGGTTCCCACCGCGACGAATCCGACGTGCTGTGGCTGGACGGCAAGAACAACCGGCCCTGACGAGCCGGCCCGCCCCGGCCTCCGGACGACCGGACCGGTGACCGCCGGTACGGGCTCCGGGCCTTTTCCGAAGGCACGAAGCGTCCGAGGTCACGGACCTCTTCAAGGACCGAATGCCCGGCGCCCCTCCCCCGCGCCACGGACCGCCCGCCGTACGGCCTGCTTCCGCGTACGGCCCGGCCGCGACGACCGGGAGGACCACGACGGCCCCCAGGAAGGCTCCTCCTGGGGGCCGTCGTCATGCCCGGCCCTTGGATTCCCCCACGAACGACACCATGTCCCGCCTCATGGTTCCCAGCGGATGCGGCGCACACGGCCACACCGGGGCCTCCCTCGCGTTCGAGGGTCAGAAGTCGAACTCGCCCTTCTTCGCGCCGTCGATGAACGCGTCCCACACACTCGCGCTCACCACGAACGGCGCCCGCCCCGGAGCCTCGGTGTCACGCAACCCGACCCGCCCACCGGACAACGGAGCCACCTCCAGGCAGTTGCCCTGGTTGGACCCGCTCTTGGTGGCCTTGCGCCAGGCGGCGGTCTTCAGCTCGTCGCTCAGCTCCACAGTTTCTCCGCCTCTCTGATCAGGGTGAGGGACACGTGCCGGGGCTGCGCCTCGGCACGCAGGATGTCGTATCTGCTGCGCACAGCATCGACGTCCTCCGGGCGGCTTGTCACGTGCCCGTTGATCGTCGATTCGATGTACGCCGCGTCCGAGTCCTCCGGAAGCTGCGCGATCACGAAGCCGCCGAGAATGCCCGTCGTCACCCCCAGGGTCAGGGGAATGACCTGGACGCCGATCCGCGGCGACTCTACCGCCTCCAGAATCGCCTGGAGTTGACGGCGCATGGCTTTCCTCCCGCCGATCAGGCGGTGAAGGACTCCTTCGTCGATGATCGCCCGGAAAAGCGGCGGCTTGGTCCGGTTGAAGATCTGCTGCCTTTCCATTCGGGCGGCGACGGCCTTTTCCACCTGCTCATCGGATATGCCCGGCTCGCCGCGAATGACGGCCCGCGCGTACTCCTCGGTCTGCAGCAGGCCGGGGAAGACCAGGGGCTCCCAGGTGTGCAGGGTGTGCGCGTCCTGCTCGATGTCCAGCCAGCCGCGGAACCACCGGGGACTGGCGTCCCGGGTGATCTGCGACCAGAGCCGGATGAGGTTCCCGTTCGCGTCCAGGGCATCGTCGCAGCGTTGGGCCAGGTTACGGCTGGGGGTGCGCTCGCCCCGCTCGATGAAGCTCAGCAGGCTCCGGCTGAACTGCGTCGCCTCGGCGAGCGCCTGCTGGGTGAACCCGGCTCGCTTGCGGTGCTTGCACAGCTCGTTGCCGAAGAACGTCCACGGCTTTAGGGGGAGGCCGGCTTTGGAGTATTCCGACATCTTTCCTCCATCGGGAAAAGGGGGGTATATCCCGGCGCGCGGACGTCACAGCAATGACACAAAGTGTCACGGGTGTGTGCCTGGGGTTCCATACCCAAAGTAGTGGCCCGAGGGCACCCTGTGAAGGGAAACGTCTCGCGTGAGATCCCACGTGGAGGCCCTTTCGCCTCTCTAGAAGAGTCGCCTTCTGGATCTCCGAGAGAACCGGCGGAAATGTCCGGAAAAAGGAGGAACTAATGGCCGTCGAAAGAGCGGATCCGACCGGTCCGGGCGATCGACCCGGCCGTTCCGTGGGCACGGGTTTATCACCTTCCGGCAACCCCCACGCGAGCGAGCCGGACCACCCCGAACCGCCCTCCGCACCCGCGCCTCAGGGTGCCTCCGCACCCCCGCACCAGAGTGACCGTCTCCGGCCGGAGCGCCCCGAGCCGTCCGCTCCACCCCCGGCCCGGCGCGGACGGCACCGGCACGGCGCACCCGTCACGGCGGCCCGGCCTCACCCCTGGGACGGCGCCCACCGCGACTCCGCCCGGCGCCTGGACGAGGCCGAGCCCGCCTGGACCGTCTGGTACGGCGTCGGCACCCGCCGCTTCTACGCCGTCGCCGCCTGGCCCGCCCCGGAACCGCTGATCGTGCACGCCGCAGGGACCGACGGACTGCGCCGCCTGATGCGCGGCGCCGAACGCGCCGCCGGACCGTACCCCTCCCTCGCCGCTCCGGCCGGTCCGAATGGGGGCCGGACCACTCCCCTGTCGGCACCCGTCCCGCCGTCACTCCCGGAAGACGCCATGCCCGTGACGCCGTACGGCCCGCGCGCCGCGCAGTGGACGCTCCCCCACGACCTGTCGGTCATCGGCAAGACGCGCGGGCTGGTGGAGGAGACGCTCACCGCATGGGGCCTCGGCCACCTCGCCGACGACGTGGTCCTGACCGCCGGCGAACTGCTGGCCAACGCCATCTCCTACGGCGAGCCACTGGTCCGGCTCACCCTCCGCGCGGAGGACGGGGCGCTGTGGATCGAGGTGTCCGACCGCGGCCCCGAACTGCCGCGCCGCCTGAACCTCGGCCTCGACGCCGTCCACGGCCGCGGCCTGACCATCGTCGAAGCCCTCTCCGACGCCTTCGGCGTCACCCCACTCCCCGACACCCCCGGCAAAACCGTCTGGGCCCGCTGGGACCTTCCGCGGTGAAGAGCCCCGGTAGGGGTGATACCGCGCCGGCTGTCCAGAGTGGTGCCCGTCCATCGATCCGCCTCCATGACGGACCGCGCACCGGCACTTCCAGCGGCGGAAAGAATCCGGCTCAGGCGTCGAGAAGGTGATCCGTCATGGAACGTTCAATTCGAGTCGGCCGTCCAACCGATCATGAAACTTCGACATCCGAAGCGCTCGCTCGCTCTGCTGTGTGCTCTGGCGGCGCCGGTGTTGTACGCCGGAGTGACCCTGATCGCACTCCAGTCGGCCGTCCGGGCGGGGCTCGACTCCATGTACGAAAATCCACTGCTGCCGAGCCAGCTGGACGGGGAGATCGCGTCGGCGCGGAGAATGTTGCTCGGCATCGCTCTCATCCTCGCCGTCGAGGCGGCCGTATTGGCCGTATCGGGTGGCCGGCTGAACCGTCGATCCACCGTCGGGGGCCTCGTGCTGTGCACGGCCGTCGGCACGGCATACCTGTTCACTCTCGTGCTGGCTCTGTTGAGCACTTACGTGATCTTGTTTTATTTCGCCCTCGACGTCGTTCTCGGGTCTCTTTTCCCAGGCTGGTACTTTCCCGTGCTGATCGCCATCGCCGTCATGGCCGTCACCGCGCTGGCCGTCTGGTTGTCCGCCGCGGTCAGGAGGTTCCCCGCCTCCTGACCCTCACCGGCCGCCTCCGGTCGTACCGCGTCGTGCATGACGCGCCGGCGAACGGGCAGTCGGTGAGGCATGGCCATGACTCGACTGCTCGCGCAGATGACGATCGTCGACCTCGAACGCGCCATCGGATGGTATGCGAAGCTGTTCGGCAGGGACGCCGACGCCCGGCCCATGGACGGCATGGCCGAGTGGCATCTGGCTCCGAACTTCGGCGTGCAGCTGTGGGAGGACGCCGAACGCGCCGGACGTTCGACGATGGTCGTGGACGAGTCCGACCTGGACGCCCTCGCCGACAGGCTGACACGTGAGGGTATAGATCACGGAGTCCGGCAGGTCACCGCCTCACGCATCCTCGTCGTGACCGACCCCGACGGCAACGGCATCGTGTTCTCGGGGGCATGACCCCGGCGACATGAGGTGCGCCCGGAGTGTCAGGTGACGCGACGGAGGACAAACCGTTTGCCCGGGGCGAACGGGGCACAGCATGATCGAGTATGGCTGTGACGAGGGAACTGCTGCTCGCCTACTACGGGCAGGACAGGGAGGACGGCCGGCTTCGTACGGGGCACGGCCGGCTGGAGCTCTGGCGGACGCAGGACGTGCTGCGCCGTACGCTGCCCCCGGCTCCGGCCCGGGTGCTGGACGTGGGCGGCGGCACCGGGGTGCACGCCGAGTGGCTGGCCGCCGACGGCTACGACGTCGAACTGCTGGACCCGGTGCCCCTGCACGTGGAGCGGGCCTCGAAGCTGGCCGGGGTGACGGCGCGGCCGGGTGACGCGCGGGAACTGCCGGTGCCGGACGCGAGCGTGGACGCGGTGCTGCTCCTGGGCCCGCTCTACCACCTGACCGAACGCGCCGACCGGGTGCGGGCGCTGGCAGAGGCCCGGCGCGCGGTACGGCCCGGCGGCACGGTGGCCGCCGCGACCATCAACCGCCACGCGGCCGTGCACGACATGGTCCTCACCGGCTTCTACGCTCAGGAGCAACCGCGGGAGGCGGCGCACGCGGCGGTGCGGGACGGGCACATCGTCTCCCCCGGCGACGGTTTCCCCGCCTACCTCCACGACCCGGAGGACATTCCCGGAGAGTTCGCCGACGCGGGTCTTCCCGGCGCCGAGCGGTACGGGCTGGAAGGCGCCTTCTGGCTGTACGGAGACGTCGACGACTGGCTCGATGACCCGGAACGCCGCCGGCTCCTGCTCGACGCCCAGCGGTCGATGGAGTCGGTGCCCTCGCTCCTGGGGGTCAGCGCCCACCTGCTGACCGTCGCCCGGCGTCCCCGGGCCGACGCCTGACCGTACGGGCCGGGTTTCCGTGCGCCGAGGCGGTCACCCGGTCTGCTCGTCACAGACCGGGCTAGGCACGGTCTGCGTCACAGACCGGGGCCGGGCACGGTTCGCACGAGCTCCATGAGGGCGATCGGAGGACCCTCGCCGAAGTCGTGGTCGTGTCGCCTGCCGGTCTCGCCGAAACCGTGCTTGGCGTAGAAACGGCGCGCCTGGGGTGAATCCCGGAGCGTCCACAGGTGCACGCGGTCGTAGCCGCCCTCCCTCAGCCGGCCCAGTGTGGCGACCAGCAGGGCCGCCGCGAGACCGCTGCCCCAGACGTCCGGGTGGGCGAAGAAGGTGTGGATCTCCGCGAGACCGGGATCGGAGGAGGCCCCGAAGCGGGCGAAGGCTCCCGGCCGACCGTCCATGACCGCGATCAGGATCGTGTCCTCGTCCTCCGCCCTGTCCTCGGCCAGGATGGCGTTCCACTTGGTGCGCCGCTCCTGGACACCGGCGGCGGCGACCTCCGGCGTGCACAGCGGGCCGTGCGAGACGCCCCAGGAGGTCGCGTGGATCTCGCCGAGGACGTCCCCGTCGCCGGGCCCCGCCTCACGGATCTTGATCATGCCCTTCATGGAGGAGACCCTACGCGGTGGGGTCGAGGGATGGGCTTCGCCCTTCGGGTCACCGGGGGTACGGTCAGCGGCCGGTCACGCCTCCGGCCTACCGCACGCCGGGCCGGCCGGTCGATCTCGTGGGGAAGCCGGGCGCGCGGACGCGCCGGGGCCGTCGTATGGACGGCCCCGGCGCGGTGTGCCGGAGTGCGGAGGGCGGGATCGGTCCTCCTCGGCGGGGGCGCGGAGGGCGGGGGTCTGCCCTCCTCACCGGAAGGCGGGGCGGGCCGGGGTCAGCCCTCTTCGCCGGAGGGGAGGACCAGGCGGCGCAGGACGGCGCCGAACGACGTCACCATGTCGTCGATGGTGGCGGGGTCGAAGAGGTTGCTGTTGTAGGCCATGGAACCGACGATCTCACCGCCGGGTTCGAGCTCCAGGTGCCACATCGCGCCGTCCGGGATGTCGCCGCCCACCGGCTGCGACAGCAGCCGCCTGCGGATCACCGAGTACTCCAGATCCCCGGCGGTGCCGCGCTCGGAGGGGAACGGCGACCGGAACACCTGGAAGGCGACCAGGGCCATGTCGTCCTGCATCACCGGCAGCATGAGCTCCGGGGCCTGCTGGAGGACCTGGCCGAACGGGATGTCGTGGGAGTAGGCCTGGACGCAGCTCGTCCGGACCCGGGTGACGACGTCGCGGAAGTCGTCGCAGCCGGTCAGGTCCGTCCGCAGCGGCATGAAGTTGAAGAACGACCCCACGGTCTCGTGGAACCGCGCCGGGCCCCGGCCGGAGGAGAAGGTCGGGATGACGACGTCGTCGGTCCCGGTCTTCTCCTGGAGGAACCGCACGTAGGCGGCGAGCAGCACCATGAACGGCGAGCAGCGGGTCTCCTTGCCGATCCGCTGGACGGCCGAGGTGACGTCTGCGGGAAAGGTGAAGCGCCGCCAGCCGGTCAGCTTGGGCAGGCCGGCCGAGTGGGGGTGGTCGGTCCTCGTGCCCAGCATGTGGGCGCCGTCCAACTTCTCCCGCCAGTACGCCTGCGCCTTGCCCAGCCACTGCGGGTCCACGCCGGAGCGCTCCCAGGCGACGTAGTCGCGGTACTGCGGCACATCGGGCAGTTCGGCGTCGTGCCCGCTCCGGACCGCGTACCGGGCGGCCAGGTCGCGCATGAGGACCCGCATCGACCACTCGTCGACGGCGGTGTGGTGGGCCATCAGCGCGAGCACCGCGTCGCGCTCGTCGAACCGGCCGACCACGGCGCGCAGCAGCGGCAGGTCGCTCATCGGGTACGGCTCGGCCTCGACCTCGTTGAGCAGCTGCTCGGCGGCCAGCTCGCGGTCGGCGAGGGCGAGGCCGGACAGGTCGCGGACGTCGAGCCGCGCCAGGCCGGGCGGGGCGATCAGCTGGTGGCCGTCCTCGCCTCGGCGGATCTCGGTGCGCAGGGCCTCGTGCCGGGCGACGACGTCGTGCAGGGCCCGCTGCAGGGCGGCCGGGTCGAGGGGCCCGGTGAGCCGCCAGCCGCAGACGATGGTGTAGCGGGGGCCGAACGGCCCCTCCTCGTCTCCCTTGTCGAACGCGCGCAGGAACTCCTGGTTGAACGACAGGGGGACGCGGTCCGGCCCGTCGCTCGTGATGTCGGCGGTCAGGCTTGGCACCTCGGAAACGCTCATTGCTCCTGGCTCCTCATGCCGGCGTGCTGCTTGCTTCGTGGGGTGGGGGTTGCGTCGTCGGGCCGGGGTCTCGCCGTCGGCCCAGGGCCGGGCGCGGGCGGTTCGGGGATCGCCGCCAGGCGGCGCAGCGTGTCGCGGTCCGCCTTGCCGCCGGCGGTGCGCGGCAGGCGGCCGACGACGGTGAAGGTCACGGGCGGCGTGGCCCGGCCGAACCACCGGCGCAGGGCGGCCCGCCAGGCGGCCGGCGTCGCGTCGCCGGCCGCGGGGTCGCGCGGCACGATGTAGGCGGCCAGGCCGGCGACCTGCCGGTGTCTGCCGGGAACGGCCACCACCGCGCACTCGGCCACCGAGTCGTGCGCGGCCAGCGCCGACTCGACGTCGCCGAGTTCGAGGCGGACGCCGTTGACCTTCACCTGGTGGTCGCGGCGGCCGTGGAACTCCAGCAGCCCGTCCTCGGTGCGGCGTCCCCGGTCGCCGGTGCGGTAGAAGCGGTCCGGCCCGTGCGCGCCCGGCGGCGGCCGGAAGCCCGACAGGTCCCCGGCCGCCGCGCCGACGTATCCCGGCGTGACGTACGGGCTGCGGACGACCAGGTCGCCGACGGCTCCGTCGGGGCAGGGCCGGTCCCGGCCGTCCAGCACCAGGATGTCCCGGCCGGGGATGGGCCGGCCGATCGGGACGCGGTCGCCCTCCGTCCCGGTCACCTCGTGCCAGGCCGCCAGGATCGACTCGGTGGGGCCGTACAGGTTGACCAGCCGTACGGCGGGCAGCGCCGCGCGGACGCCGTCCGCCAGCTCGCCGGTCAGCGCCTCCCCGGCCAGCAGGAGGCAGCCGAGCGAGGCGGGCGGCCGCGCGCCGGGGGCGGTGACGGCCTCCAGCAGGCGGCGGGCGAAGCTCGGGACCGTCTGCAGGTGCGTGACGCCTTCGGCGGCGAGCCAGGCGGCGAGCTTCTCCGGGTTGGCCCGCAGCTTCGCCGGGACCGGGCAGAGGGTCGCGCCCGAGGTGAGCGGGGCGAACATCTCCACCAGGCTCGCGTCGTAGCCGGGCGCCGCCCACTGGGCCACCCTGGCTCCGGGGCCGATCCGGAATTCCGCGGCGAACCAGTCCATGAACTGGGCGAAGCCACGGTGGGTCTGGGGGATGCCCTTGGGACGGCCGGTGGAGCCGGAGGTGTAGGTGACGTACATCCACCCGTCCAGCCGGTCGTCCGCCCGCCCGTCCGGGTGGCCGCCCGCCGCGTCCGCCGTCTCCGGGGTCTCCCCCGCCACGAGGTCCGCGTCCGCACCGGTCCGGACATCCCCGCCTGTTCCCGGTGACGGCACGGGTGACGCCGCGGAGCCCGGGGACGGCCCGGCGTCCAGGACCGTTCCGCCCAGGGCGTCGCGGTACCAGGTCAGGAGGTCGTCCCCGGCCGGGGCGGCCCCGTCGAGCAGCAGGAACGCCGGCCGCAGGTCCTCAAGGACCGCCCTGCTGCGCCCGCCCGCCTCGGAGGTGTCGAGGCAGAGCAGGTGGCCGCCGGCGGCGAGGACGCCGAGCGCCGCCGCCGCCAGGCCGGGTCCCGGGTCCATCCGCACCGCCACCGGCAGGCCGCGCACCCCGCCGGCGTCCCGCAGGACGCCGGCGACCGCGTCGGCCCGCCGCAGCAGGTCGCGGTAGGAGACTCCTCGTCCCTCCCCGGTGACGGCGACCGCGTCGGGGGTCGCCCGGGCGTGCCGCCGTACCAGCTCATGGACCGGCCGCCCGGTGAAGACGGCGGCCGTCACCGGGGAGGCGGTCACGACACCGACGCCTTGGGCTTCTCCGCCGGCGTGGACGGGCTGCGGCGCGGCTGCGCGGCCGGCTTGCCCCAGGGCAGGGCGTTCCACAGGATGCGGGCGAGCATCTTCGGCCGCATCAGCGCCTCGGGACCGTCGATCAGGCCGGCGCCGCGCATGTAGGCGGCGGCGACCACGCCGTCGCGGGTGGCGGCGGTCTGCACCAGGTTCAGGAACGCCTGGGCCGCGCGGAGCTGCGGGGTGCGCTGCCCCTCGACGCCGGGGAAGCTGAGGTCCACGGTGTGGGTCATCTCCCACGGCTGGTCGATGACGTTGCGCGACAGGTCGGAGAAGTACTGGAAGGGGTCGGGGGCCGCGCCGGTGTGCAGGTGCTGGCGGATGACCAGCGCGCTGAGCGCGGCGACGGTCATGCCCTGGGCGTACACCGGGTTGAAGCAGCACACCGCGTCGCCGGTGACCAGCAGGCCGTCGGGGAAGCGGGTCATCTTCTCGTAGTGGCGGCGCAGGGTCGTGGGGAAGCGGAACGCCACCGGCTCGTCCAGCGGCTCGGCGTGCTGCAGGGCGTCGTAGATGTCGGGCACCGCGAGCGACTTGATCCACTCGTACAGGCCCTCCTGGGTGGTCGGCGGGTGGTCGCCCAGGATGCCGTAGGTGGTCAGCTCGACCCGGTCGCCGTCGGTCTTGGTGAAGATGGCGCCGCGGGGCAGCTCGGGCGAGGCGACCGGGTTGATGGACAGGTCGCCGTGGTAGGGGTCGGCGGTCAGGCGGTAGTGCTGGGTGACGTAGCCCAGACCGATCTTCGTCCGCTCCTCCTCGACCCGGGCGTAGCCCAGGGCCTCCAGCCAGATGGGGGTGCGCGAGCCACGGCCGGTGGCGTCGACCACGAGGTCGGCGTCGATGACCTTCTCGCCGGCGCCCTCCTCCTCCAGCGGCTGCACCCGCACGCCGGTGACCCGGCTGTTGTCGGGCGTGGTCTCCAGGCCGAGGATGTCGTGCCGCTCGGCGAAGGCGATGTTGGTCAGCGCCCGGGTCCGCTCACGGATGTGGTGCTCCAGCTTGGGACGGCTGGCGGCCACGCACACCAGGCCGGCGTGCTGCTGCTTGATGGGCTTGCCGTGGAAGTACCAGCGGACGTTCCCGGCGAGGTCGCCGGTGGGCACGCCGTCGGCGAACAGCTCCTCGGTGATCCCCGGGTACAGCTCCTCCATGACCTGCTGGCCGCGGGCCAGCAGTCCGTTGATGTGGCGGCTCTGCGGGCAACCCCGGCGCGGCCCCTCCACTCCGATCAGGACGTCGCGGTCGACGATGAGCACCTCGTCATAGGCGTCGGCGAGCACCCGGGCCGCGAACAGCCCAGCGAGGCTTCCACCGAGCACCACCGCACGGGTCTTTGCCACATCACCCATTGGAGCGCCTCCTCGGCTCAAGATTTCCTTCAGCGATCCGTCGTCGCCCGCCGGTCCCGTACGGCCGGCCGGGGCGCCCGCCCTTCTCCGTGAGACGGGCGGTCCGCTGCTCTATCCGCTACAGCGTCACATCCGGAATTACACCGGGCATCTTCTGGAATGCTGCCTGGCGGACCCGGAAGGACGGGGATCCGGCGGACCGGAAAGGAGGCGCGGCATGCCGCCGTAAAGACGATCGAGAAAGGCGCTCCGGAAGAAGGAGGAGCGCAATTCCGAGGATGTCGCGGAAACACCCGCGTGTGATTCTGACCGCATGACGGAGTTTGCGAACAGAACAGTTCTCATCACCGGTGGCGGCAGCGGCATGGGCCTCGCCACGGCGCAGAAGCTCCTGGCGGCGGGCGCGCAGGTCGTGATCGCCGGTCGCAGCCAGGAGCGCCTGGACAAGGCGGTCGAGGAGCTCGGCGCGGGTGACCGCGTCCTGGCCGTGGCGGCCGACGTCTCCCGCACCGAGGACCTCGACCGGCTCTTCTCCCTCATCGGGGAGCGGTTCGGCCGGCTGGACGGCGTCTTCGCCAACGCGGGGATCGCCGACTTCGCCCCCAGCGCCGGTGTCACCGAGGAGGGCTTCGACGCCCTGGTGGGCGTCAACTTCAAGGGCGTGTACTTCACCATCGCCAAGGCGGCGGCCCTGATGGGCGACGGCGGCGCGATCGTGATCAACGGCTCCTGGCTGGCCCACCGCGGCCTGGCGTTCACCTCGGTGTACGCGGCGACCAAGGCCGCGGTCATCAACCTGGTCCGCACCCTCTCCCCCGACCTGGCGGCCAAGGGCATCCGGGTCAACGCGATCAGCCCCGGCTACATCGTGACCGAGATGTTCGAGGGGATCTCCAACACCCCCGAGGCGCAGGAGGCGTGCCGCGCGCAGGTGGCGCTGGGCCGGCTGGGCGCGGCCGAGGACGTCGCGGACGCCGCGCTGTTCCTGCTGTCGCCCCGCTCCTCCTACATCACCGGCCAGGAGCTCGCGGTGGACGGCGGTCTCACGACCTCCGTCCCCATGTGATCCGCCGAAGAACCGCTTCGAGCCGTTCCGCGAGGACCGTCGGGCGTTTCCGGGGAGGCGGCGGCGCCCGCCGTCTCCCCGCACTCTCCGCGAAATCCGTGAAATCTGTGCAGCCCGCGAAAGCTGTGCAATCGGTGAAGCGGCCGGACATGACGTCCGGCCGCTTTCTCGTGCGTCACGTTTCCGTGTGCCGCATCCGCCGCATCCGCCGCATCCGCCGTTTCGGATGACGGATGACATGTGCGGCACGCATGAGGCGCGTGCCGCACATGTCACGCGCGTCACACCGGGACGGACTCGGCGACGGGCTCGGAAACAGGTTCGGCGACGGGCCCGACGTGGCCCGGGGGCCGCCACCCGAACAGCGTCATGGGCCCCTCGTCCTGGGTGCTGAAGTCCCGGGGTGCGCCCGACGCCTCGCCCGCGCCCGACTCCCTGTCCACGCGTCCCGTGCGCCGTGACCGCAGCACCACGTCCGCCGCGCGGGGCGCGCGGGCCGCCGAGTACGCCTCCAGCGCGGCCGGCACGTCGGGGCACGTCCGCAGGTGATGGGCGAGGACCGCCGCGTCCTCCAGCGCCATGCCGGCGCCCTGCCCGACCCCGGGGGTCATCGGGTGGGCGGCGTCGCCGAGCAGTGCCACCCGGCCCGAGGTCCAGCACGGGATGGGGTCGCGGTCCACGATGTCGGTCACCACGATCCCGTCGGCGTCGGCGTCGCGGATGATCTCCACGATGGAGTCGTGCCACCCGTCGAGCAGGTCCAGGAGGGCCGGCATCGCGGCCGCCGGGCCCATCGCGGGCCACACCCCGGACGGCGCGACGATCTTGGCCGCCCAGTACAGGTGCCCGCCGCCGATCGGTCCGGCGAACAGGTCGACGCCGTCGCCGCTGGCGATGAACCCGTTGGGGTGGGCGCCGCACCCTCTCGTCCTGCCCCGCACCGAGGTGTAGCCGCGGTAGAGGAGCGGGCTGTCGCCGAACAGGCGCCGGCGGACGCCGGAGCGGACGCCGTCCGCGCCGACGAGGACGTCCGCGGTCAGGACGGAGCCGTCGGACAGGATCACGTCGACGTGCCCGCCGCGGTCGGCGTGGTCCTCGACGCGGACGCCCGTACGGAGGTCGACGCCGCAGGCCAGGGCCTCGTCCAGCAGCGCGTGCTGCAGTGCCGAGCGCAGCAGGGTCACCTGCGGGGCGCCGAAGCGGCGGGTGAGCTCCCCGATCGCGTCGATGGCCAGCGTCGTGCCGCCGGAGGTCAGCGTCGGCCTGGTGTCGCCGGGGACGGCCTCGTGCCCGGCCGCGCGCACGGCACGGCCCAGGCGGGGGCTGATGGCGTCCAGGGCGGTGATCGCGTTGGGGTAGAGCACCATGCCGGAGCCGGCCTCGGCGATGCGCGCCGTACGCTCGACGACCGTCACGCCGAGCCCGGCGCCGCGCAGGGCGACGGCCAGGGCGAGCCCGCCGATGCCACCGCCGGCCACCACCACGCTCGGGCCCGTCACGACCGGCTCCGGCTCGTCTCCGGGACGGCAGGGGTCCCGTCCTCGGGCAGATCCTCCAGTTCCTCCAGGACGAGCCCGTCCAGGAACCAGTCCTCCAGCTCCTGGAGCCGGTCCTGGACGGTCGCCCGGTCCGGTCCGGAGACGAGGAAGCAGCACATGACGTCGGCGGAGTAGCGGGAGACCCGCATGACCTCCCCGCGCTCGACGGAGATCTTGTACTCCTCGACCCAGGGGAACGGCGGCTCCCCCGGGAGCTCGACGACCTTGCCCGGCCGGCGCGACAGGAGCAGCTGCCCGGTCATCTTGACCGGCTCGGGCCGTTCGGGGCCGATGTCGATCGGCAGCGGCAGGCCGGCCTCCGCGCGCACCCAGCACTCGTTCAGCTCGGCGCCGAAGATGGTCTTGATGACGCCCCGCGTCTGGGCGCCCCCGGTACGGCAGGCGATCTCGCACAGGACGAGCCGGTCGTCGGGGGTGTGGAACACCTCCGCGTGGAAGGTGAAGTTGCGCGGGGAGGGCAGGGCGTCCAGCACCCGGTCGGTGAAGTCGAGCAGCCGCCGCGCCAGCGGGTCGTCGCGGTCGAGCGTGACGTCGTGCCTGCCGCCGCGCAGTTCCTTGAAGGACGCCAGCGTGAACAGGTACTGCGACGGCCAGGCGAGGGCGACGCGGCCGTCCACGACGAGCCCGTCGACGTGGCACATCGCGCCGGGCACGAACGCCTCCACCATCAGGTTCGACTGGAGCGGCCCGTAGACGTCGAGCCTCTCGGCGACGAACGCGTCGAGCTCCTCGGGCGAGCGGAGCACCGTGACGCCGATGGAGCCCGCCCCGTCGCGGGGTTTGACGACCACGGGGAAGCCGTGCTCCCGCGCGAAGGAGACGAGGTCCCCGGCGCACTCGACGCCGCGGTGCGCCGCGACCTCGATGCCGGCGGCCTGGACGGTCTCCTTCATCAGGAGCTTGTTGCGGAACGGCAGCGCGCTGGAGAACGTCTGGCCGGGCAGGCCGAGGATCTCGCGGAGCTGGGCGGCCCGCTCCAGGTCGTGCTCCTGGCAGGTGAACAGGCGGGTCACGCCGTACTGTCTGGCGAGGTCGAGGACGCGGGCCTCCAGCACGCCGCCGACCTCGTAGTCGTCCAGGGCCTCCATGTGGCTGTAGCCGGTCTCCCCGGTGGGCAGCTCCTCGCCGACCCAGCCGAGGTGCTCCTTGGACGCCAGCAGCAGGACGTCCCCCTCGTAGTCGGAGAGCCACCTGTCGTAGGCGTGGGCGGCGAGGGTGCCGCGGTGGTGCATGATCAGGACGCTCATCGGATCATCTCCAGGTTGTCGGGGACGAGCCCTGCCTGCACCCGGACCGCCGCGCGGCGGTCGTCGCCGTCGGCGTCCACGGGGATGTCCACGGCGACGGTGTCGACCAGCCACCGCCCGTCGCCGTCGCGGACCGCCTCGACGAGGTACGGGCAGCCGTCCGTCGTCGGCAGCGCCGCCAGCGCGGCGTCCACGACGGCCGCCAGGCCGGGGGTCTCGGAGCCGCACGCCGTGCCGCCGGTGACGACGAGGCGGCGGCGTTCGCCGTCCGTCATCGGCTCGGCCATCAGGGCGGGCACGGACACCAGGTCGGGGGCCAGGCCGCCGCGGGTGTAGGCGCGCACGTCCGCTTCGTCGCGCAGGACCGCGGTCGTGGGCCAGCCGGACGTCTTGCGCTCCCGGACCCGCACCGGGTACCCCCAGCGGTGGGCGTGCCAGTAGAGGTCGGAGATCCGGTTCACGGCTTCGCGCCCGACGGCGGGGGCACCCGCCCCGGCCAGGAGCCGCCGGGTCGTCACGGGGTCGGCGAACGCCAGGGCGTCGTCCCTGCCCTGCCCGGCGACGCCCAGGCACTCCCGCAGGGCGCCGGCCCTGACGAGGTCCTCGGTGGCGGTCGCCACGAGCGCCGCGACGGCGGTGCTTTCGGCGAGGCCGAGCACGAACCTGTCCGCCTCGGTGGACGTCGCGTAGCCGGGGAGGCATTCCACCTGTTCGTAGTCGCCGGCGGGGACCTCCGCCAGGGATCGTCCGGTCAGCAGGACGAGCGGCCGGCCGCTGTCGCGCAGCCAGTCCGCGTACGGCGGGAGCGGGCCGACGGCCCGGTCCAGGATGACAATGCTCACGGGTTCACCACCTGCACGTTCAGGGTGTTCTCCAGCAGTTCCTCGCACAGCTTGACGGCGGCGTCGCCGTCGGGGCCGGTCGCGGCGACCAGGCCGAGCCGGTCGTTGTTGTCGAGCACCGGCCCGACGACGTCGCCGACCTTCACGAACACGTCGGCGGCGATGACGTCGGGGCGGGAGCGCAGCTCGTCCAGGCCGTCGACGGCCGTCACCCGGCCCGGTCCGGCGTCCAGGAACCGCACGGCCGCGCCGCCGCGGGGCGTGGGCCGTCCGGCCGGTTCCTCGACCAGTCCGAAGGGGTGGCCGACGGCGTAGGCGATCAGGTCGATCCCGTACACCGCCTCCACGAGGTCGGTGATCCGGTCGCCGCCGATCCGGTTGTGCGACTCGATGACGATCGGGCCGCGCGGCCCGATCCGGATCTCGGTGTGGCTGGGCCCGTCGGTGAGCCCCATCGCGTCGAGGAAGCCGGTCGCGGCGGCCGCGACCAGGTCCTCCTCGGCGGAGGTGATCCGGGCGGGGACGGTGTGGCCCAGCTCCGCGAAGTGGGCGTCGGAGGTGAGCTTCTCGGTGACGGCGACCACGACGTGGCGGCCGGAGAAGCTGAACGCCTCGACGCTGAACTCGGGGCCGTCGACGTACTCCTCCATGATGAAGCCGGTGAGCGGGAACAGGTAGCCGCAGCCGCGGTCCACCCCGGTCTCCCGCAGGCCGAGCACCCGCCGCCACGCCGCGTCCACCCCGTCCGGGCCGTCGGGGCCGTCGACGCGGAAGACGCCGATGCCGGCCGCCGCGTCGGTGGGCTTGACGATGAACGGGTAGCCGTACCGGTCGCCGAAGGAGGTCAGGTCCTCCCGGCTCTCCAGCGGCTCGGCGCCGATCGTCGGCGCGCCGTGGGCCGCCAGCCGCCGGCGCATCTCGTACTTGTCCCGGAATCTCCGGCAGACCTCGTAGCCGGTGCCGCCGAGGCCGAACAGGTCGTTGACCCGGCCCAGGGCGTCCAGCGCCGGGTCGGTCAGGGCGAGCGCGGCCGTGACGCCCCAGTGTTCGCGCGCGACCTGCGCCAGGGGCCGCACCGCGGACCAGTCGGTGTAGTCGGCGACGAACGTCACGTCGGCGAGCGCGGCCTGTTCGGCCTCGAACTTGTTCGGGTGCTGGAGGAGGACGACGCCGAGGCCGAACTCCTTCGCCGTCCGGAGTGCGCGCGTGGTGGCGCCGATGAACAGCAGCGTCCTGTCCTGGGTCATCGCCTGCTCCCTGATGTCGCGTGTCGGGTGTGCGGTTCCCCCGCGTCGCCGTCCGCCTGCGGTACGGCCTCGGCCCGGTCGCCGTCCTCGCCCGCCGCGGCCTCCCCCGCCTCGCCGTCCGTGCGCGATGCGGGCTCCGCCCGGTCTCCGGTCGCGTGCGGTACGGCCTCCGGCCGCGCGCCCGCGGCCCGTGCCCGCAGCACCGACAGGATCAGCAGGCACGACGCGGCGCCGAAGACCCCGTACAGAACGCTCATCGCGGCCGGGGGGACGAAGGTGCCGAGCGTCACGCACAGCGAGCCGGCCACCGCGGCGAGCCGGAACTGCAGCTGGTAGACGGCCATGTACATGCTGCGCGCGTCGGGATGGACCACGTCGGCCAGCAGCGCCTGGCGCGTCGGGGAGGTCATGATCTCCCCGAGCGCGAACACCACCGTCGCGGTGATCAGCACCCCGGGGTCGTTGCTCACCGCCAGCACCATGTATCCGGCGGTGACGACGATGGTGCCCCCGCCGATCCGCTGCCCGTCGGTGAGCCGCCTGAAGATCGTCGTCGCGGACAGCGCGAGGCAGACGACGACGAAGGTGCTGATGGCCCGCAGGATGCCGAACATGTTGACCCCGTCGACGTCCAGCGCCCACGGGCCGACGTCGAAGAGCCGCTGCGGCGGGAACTCCTGGCTGAGCCGTACCCCGATGTAGTTGGCGAGCTGCACCTGGATGCAGGTGAACAGGAGGATCGAGAGGAAGAAGCGGGCGAAGACGCGGTCGCGCAGGACGGCGGCGTAGCCCCGCAGCAGCGGCAGCAGCCAGCCGGACCGCCCGGTCCCCGGCCCGCCCGCGGCCCCGGCGGCGGTCTCCCCGGTGGTTTCGCCCGCGGTCCCGGCGGTGGTCCCGGCGTCCGTCCCTCCGGCCGTCCCTCCGCCGGCCCCGGTGCCGGTCTCCCCGGCGGTCCCGGCGGTCCCGGCGGGGACCGGTCTGGTCTCGGAGATCCAGCGCCAGGTGACCACGGCGACCCCGCCGGAGAGCACGGCCGCCGCGGCCAGGATGAGGAAGAAGTGCCCGCCGTAGAGGAAACCGGCGAGCAGGGAGCCCACCACGAACGCCACGTTCGTCGCCCAGTAGTTGACCGCGTAGATCCTGGGCCGCGTCTCCGGGGTGGACACGTCGATGATCATGGCGTCGCTGGCCGGCCGGACCACGCTGATCAGGGCCGTGTTGACCAGGTAGAAGAGGTACGTGGCGATGCCCGACTCCCACCACGGGGAGTTGGCGAGCGCCAGGCACACGGCCGCGACGAAGCAGCCCACCTCGCTGACGAGCATCGTGCGGCGGCGCCCGCGCGCGTCGGACAGGTAGCCGCCGAGGAAGGTGCACGCGATCGCGACTCCGGCGGCCACCACGGTCATCAGGCCGGCGGTGGCCGGGCCGTACAGGGCGGAGAAGTGGATGATCATCAGCGGGATGAGCATCATGTCCAGCAGGCGCTGGACGAACCCGATGCCGATGCGGAGCTTGATGTTCGGGTGTATCCCCTTGAGCATCACGCGGAGGTCACCTCCCGCTCCCCCGCCTCGCGGGACGGCTCCCGTGTCACGACCTCCGTACGCGGCGGGTCCTGTGCGGCGGCGGACAGCCAGCGTCCCCCGGGGCGGCCGAAGACGCCCCGTTCGGCGTCCCAGGCCACCTGCCCGCCCCTGATCGTGGTGAGCACCCGGCCGGTCATCGTCCACCCCTCGTACGCCGACCAGCCGCATTTGGACCGCACATCGTGCGCGGAGAGCATCCAGGGCGCGGCGGGGTCGAAGACCACCAGGTCCGCGTCGGCGCCCGGTTCCAGCCGGCCCTTGCCCGGCAGCCGGAACAGCTCGGCCGGCTTGGCGGAGAGGTGCTCGGCCAGGCGCATGACGGCCACGTCGGGGTCCTCGTCCGGCCGGCGCCGCCGCATGCCGGTCCACACGGCCACGGCGAGCTCCTGCACGCCGGGCAGCCCGGGAGGGGCGTCCGCGACCGGCCGGGTCTTCTCCTCGACGGTGTGCGGGGCGTGGTCGCTGCCGAGGCAGGCGACCTCGCCCCCCAGCAGCGCCTCCCACAGCCTGTCCTGGTCCGTCTGGGCGCGGATGGCCGGTGACAGCCGGATCCTGGCGCCCAGCCGGCTCGTGTCGGCGTCGGTGAACGACAGGTGGTGGCCGGTCACCTCGAACGTGACCGGCAGCCCGGCGGCCCGCGCCGCGGTGACCAGGTCGGCCTCCTCGGCGCTGGACAGGTGCAGGATGTGGGCCGCGGTGCCGTACCGGCCGACCAGTTCGAGGACGCGCGCCACCGCGGAGATGCCGCCGCTGCGCGGCCGCCGCCGCTCGTAGTCGAGGTAGGAGCGCGGCTCCCCCTTCCACCGGTCGAGCAGGGTGAAGATGGACTCGTCCTCGGCGTGCAGAAGCAGCTGCACACCGCCGATCGCGGCGGCCGCGAAGATCTTCTCCAGCGCGGCCGGATCCCTGACCACGGTCGGCGCGGTGTGGTGGCCCGCCATGAAGACCTTGGCGGTCGTCGCGATCGCGGGGTCGAGGCGGGCGAGCAGCCCGGGGCGGTGAGGGTCGGCCCCCATGTGGAACCGGTAGTCGACCAGCGACGTCCCGGCGACCAGCTCGGCCTTGGCGACGAGCGTCTCCGGGTCGAGGGTCGGCGGCACCGTGTTCGGCATGTCGATGACGGTCGTCACGCCGCCCGCGACGGCGGCGCGGCTCCCGTGGGCCCAGTCCTCCTTGTGCTCCAGGCCGGGCGTGCGGAAGTGCACGTGCGAGTCGATCAGCCCCGGCAGGACGTAGCAGCCGTCCGCCCGCACCCGGGGGACGTCCGGCGGCACGCCGCCTCCCCCGCCGCCCCTGTCTCCGTCATCGTCTCCCCCGGCGTCGAGCACGGCGGTGATCCGGCCGCCGGTCACGACGACGGTCGCCGGGCGCACCCCGGCGGGGGTGACGACGCGGCCGCCGGTCACCACCAGGTCGGGGCGTGTCCTCAGTTCGTCCATGACGCCGCCATCAGGTCCCGGCACAGGTCGTTGGTCGGCCCCATCAGCGCCACCGCGCGGGCGTCGGCGATGAAGCGGTTGAGCTGGTGGCCCACCACGTACGCGGTGGACCCGAGCATGCGGGCCACCTCCAGGCAGACCTGCTCGGCCGTGGCGGAGGCGAAGAGCTTGCTCTGCAGCGTGACCGTGCCGGGCGTGGCCGACAGCCTCCGTCCCGCGCTGTCGACGATCGCGCGGGCCGCCTCCACCTGGGCGCTGAGCTCCGCGAGCCGCTGCCTGGCGGCCTGCGTGCCGAGCGGTCCCGGCCTACGGGCGTGGTCGATCGCGACGTCCAGCGCCGCCTGCGCGATGCCGACCGACACCGCGCCGAGGGTCGCGCCGGTCTCGCGGACGGCGGCGATGATGGCCGGCGCCTGCCCCAGCGGGCCCAGCCGGTCCTCGTCGGGGACCTCGCAGTCGCGCAGGTTCACGAAACCGGTCGCCGACCCCCGCATGCCGGCCAGGTCGAGCGACCGGTCCACCTCCAGGCCGGGGTTGTCGCCCCGCACCAGGAAGAAGGACTGGCCCGCGGAGCCGTACAGACCGTCCTGACCGGCGTGAACGTCCTGGCCGTTCCGGCCGTCCTGGCCGCTGTGAACGCCCTGGCCGTTCCGGCCGGTCTGGGCGCCCTCGCCGGAGCGGTCGTCGTGCGCGGCGGCGGTCGTCGCGAGCACGAGGTAGATGTCCGCCACCCCGGCCCCGGTGGTGAACGACTTGGCGCCGTTGAGCCGCCAGCGGCCGTCGGGCGTCCGGACGCCCGTCGTGGAGATGTTCTTCTTGGCGGCGCCGGCGCCCCGCTCGCTCCACGCCGAGGCGGCCAGGCACTCGCCGGACGCGAACGCGGGCAGCAGCGCGGCCTTCTGCTCGGCGCCGCCCCACTCGACGACGCGCATGGTGACGGCGAAGTGCTGGAACAGGATGATCGCCACCGACGGATTGACCCGGGCGACCCGTTCGACCACCGAGTTGACCGTGGCCGCGTCCCCGCCCGCGCCCCCGTACTCCACGGGCACCGCGGTGGCGAGCAGCCCCGAGCGGCGGAGTTCGGCCAGCGCCTGCTCGTCCGGCCATCCGCTGACGGCGGTCCGGGCCGCGGAGTGGAGAAGCGTCTCCAGCACCGGGCCCGGTTCGATCACGCTGACACCGACAGACATTCGACAGTCTCCTTGAACTGGAAATGGGCAAGCGACTCGATGAGGAACGAGCCGTGGAAGGCGACCCGGCGGTTGCCGACGGTGATCCAGGCGATCTCGCGTTCCCGGTCGCGCAGGCGCACGGCCGCCAGGACGTCGACGCTCCCGCCGGGGGTGTCGACGTGGATCGCGCCGCCGTCGTACCGGGCCTCCTTCGCGGCCAGCCACGGGACGGTGCCGGGGATCCCGATCGCCGCCCCCAGGCACGCCGCGCCGGTCAGCGCCAGCGTGGGATGCCAGGTCGGCACCGACACCGCGCGCACCGCGATCCGCCCGCCCCCGGCCGGGACGGTGACCGCCACCTTCGGGAACACGCTCTCGGCCGGCCAGCCCAGGTGGGCCGCGGCCGCGCCGCGGATCCGCACCAGGCGGTCGAACAGCTCCGGGTCGTCGCCGAACAGTTCGTCGGCGCCGGAGATCCGCGCGCCGGAGCCGGACACGAAGACGTACGGGTTGCCCGCGGACACCAGGGAGACCTCGACCCGCTCGCCGTCCACGTCCAGGTCCGTCGTGGGCCGGCCGGTCAGCAGCAGCCGGGAGACGGGTTTGGGCGGCGCGTGCAGGAAGTGCATCGTGAACCCGGTCGTCCCCCGGCCGACCTCCTCGACCTCGCAGGCCAGGCAGTCGCCGTTGTTGAGGACGTTCACCCGCACCCGCATGCCCGGTCCGAGCCTGGGCAGCACGCCGGTCTCCGCCGCCGCCGTGATGGCGCACAGCACCGAGTTCCCGCACGAGCCCCGCAGGTCGAAGCCGGAAGGGTCGCCCGGCAGGGCCTGGACGAACCGGTAGTCGAGGTCGAACAGCGGATGCGCGGAGGGCTCGATCAGGGCGATCTTGAGCACGTGCGCCCCGCCCGCGTCGGCCAGCCAGCGGCGGGCCTCGGTGAGCGCGGCGAGCAGCGGCTCCCGCTGCCTGGGCAGATGCCTGGCGTCGAGCACCAGTGTGGGACAGGGGCTTCCCGCCGCGTAGGCGAGGTGGCCGATCATGCCGCCATCTCCGTCTCCTCCGCCTGCCGGCGCGTTCCCAGGCGGAACTGGTCGAGCCACACCTCGTGGACGAGCAGCGCCCAGATCGTCAGCGCCGTGGTGTCGTCCGGCCGCGCCGCCTGCCGGGTGAACAGGTCCCGCACCGCGGCGGGGTCGAGCCGCCCGGCGGGGCGCAGCCGGTCGCCGGCGAGCATGTCCGTGGCGTACTCCCACAGGGGCCAGCCGGGCGCGAGCATCGCGGTGACCGGCAGGGTGAAGGGCTGCTTCGCGCGGTTCGTCACGCTCTCCGGCAGCAGGCCGCGGGCGGCGGCGTACAGCGCGCGCTTGACCTGCCCGCCGCCGATCCGCAGCCCGTCCGGCAGCGCCCGGCCCAGCTCGACGACGCCGCGCTGGCAGTACGGCAGGCGCACCTCGACCGACCGCGCCATGCTCATGTGGTCCACCCGGCGCAGGTGGTAGGCGGGCAGGCGGTGGCGCAGCTCGAACTCGGTGATCCGCCGCAGCACGGTCCCGCCGCCGCGGTCCAGCAGCTCCGTCGCCTCCGCGGGGACGGCGGGCGGCCCCTCGCGCAGCAGCGCCGCGTAGTCGCGGGTGTACAGGCCCGCGCGCCGGTCGGCGGGCAGGACCCCGAGGCTGTCGAGGTAGGCCCGGCGCCAGGGGGCGCCCGCCTCGGCGGCGGCAGCGGCGGCCCGCATCCGGTCGTAGCCGCCGAACACCTCGTCGGCGGCGTCCCCGCTGAGCGCGACCTTGAACCCGGCGTCCCGCACCGCCCCGAACAGGGCGTAGGTGCTGAGCGTGATCGGGTCGGCGTTCGGCTGGCCCAGGTGCCACACGACGTCGGCCAGCATGTCGGGGAACGTCGCGGGGTCGATCTCCACCTGGTGGTAGCGGGCTCCGGCCCGCTCGGCCACCTCGCGCGCGTAGTGGCGCTCGTCGGCGGGCCAGCGTCCCCGGTAGGCGATGTTGAAGGTGTGCAGGGTCCCGGGCCGCCGCGCGGCGAGGGCGGTGACGAGGCTGGAGTCGAGCCCGCCGGAGGTGATGGTGGCGACCGGCACGTCGGCGGTCAGCAGCAGATCCACCTCCCGGCGGAGCCTATCCCGCAGCTCGCCGCCCACCTCGGCGAGACCGTCGGAGCCGGTCTCCGGCCGCGGCGTCACCGTCCGCTCCCGGACGCGCAGGCGCAGCCCCGCGGCCGCGTCGCAGGTCGCGGTGACGCCCGGGGGGAACACCCTGACGTCGGCGAACATGGTCTGCTCGCCGAACGGGGTCTTGGTCGCGAGGTAGGCGTCGAGACCCGGTTCCCAGACCGCGGTGGAGACCCCCTCGAACGCGAGGAGGGACGGGATCTCCGACGAGAAGTACAGCGTGCGTCCCACCGGGTCCCACCGGTGGTACAGCGGCTTCATGCCCGCGTCGTCGGTGGCGAGCACCAGGCGGGGGGCGCCGCGCAGGTCGAGCACCGCGATCGCGTACATCCCGTCGAGGTGCTCGGCGAAGGCGTCGCCGTACACCCGGTAGAGGGCGGGAAGAATGGACCCGTCGCAGTGGTCGGGGAAGGTGAACCCCCGCCCGCGCAGGTCCTCGCGCAGCGCGTCGTGGTTGTAGATCTCGCCGTTGAAGACCACCTTGATCGTGCCGTCGGGCGAGACGTACGGCTGCCGTCCGGCTCCGGGATCCATGATGGCGAGCCGGGTGCTGCCCAGCGCGTAGCCGGGGCCCCGCGCGAGTCCCGCGCCGTCGGGTCCGCCGTGGCGTTGCAGCGCCTCGGCGGTCCTCAGCTCGTGTGGCGAAGCCGTCGTATTGAAATATCCGTATATGCGGCACATCCGCGTTAGCACTCCTCCCGTCCACTCCGCCGTGGTGCCGGCCGCCCCGTTCCGCGGCACGTGGCTCCCACCCGGCGTCGCGACGTCGGTGGCGGCGACGTCCGCCGGCACCGGCGGCCTTCCCGCCCGCCCGGCCGAATCCGTGTTACGGGTGATCGGGGAGTCCGGTAGGGGGCTCGCCCTCGGTCGCCGGAACCGGGGTTCCACGCCGCCGGCACGACGGCCGTGCCGGCGGATCCGGTTCTGCGGCAAGCCTGGCAGCAGCCCGGACGGCGGGGCACCTTTGGGATTGCGGTGATCGCCCGTCACCCCGGACGGCCGGGGCCGGCGTCCGGCGGGCGATCCGGCGTCCCGCCCCGCCCTCGCGCCGCCGACCCCTATCGCGGCGGCCCCGGCCCTCACCGCCGCGGCCTGGGAGGCGCCGGCTCCCGCCCGCCCGGCCGGACCGGTACGGCGGCCGTCCCGGGAAAGCACCGCAACCTTGAAGATGTGCCGCGGCCGGGCGGGCGGGAAGCTGATCGTGCAGGTCCCCGCGAGGCAGGAGGGGTCCGCTGTGCCGAGGACCGGCTCCGGCCATTCCCCCTCAGCCCCCTCGCCGCCTCCGCCCGCGGCGGGCCCGCCATGGACGCGTCATGGACCTGTCACGGACGCGGGCCGGGCCGCCGGGTTCCGCCCCGCCCGTCACCCGTCCCCATGACCGGCCTCCCATCCTTCCGACGTGCGAGGAGACCCGATGACCGTCAGTTTGCAGCCACCCGTGGCGACCGGCCACGCGGTGGTGTCGTCCCTGGAGGAGCTGGTGGGCGGCACCCCGCTGCTGCGGCTCGCCCTCCCCGACTGCCCACCGGACGTCCGGCTGCTGGCGAAGCTGGAGATGCTCAACCCCCTGTCGAGCGTCAAGGACCGGGCCGCGCTGCGGATGATCCTGGAGGCCGAGCGCTCCGGCGCCCTCCCCCCCAGCGGGGGCACGGTGATCGAGGCGTCGTCCGGCAACACCGGGATCTCGCTCGCCGCGCTCTGCGCCTCGCGCGGCCACCGGTGCGTCATCGTCCTGCCGGACAACGCCACCGAGGAGCGGCGCGCCATCCTGCGGGCGTTCGGCGCGGAGATCGTGCTGTCCCCGTTCCAGGAGGGCCTGCTCGCCGCGATCGAGCGGGGCGTGCAGCTCCACCGGTCCATCCCCGGCTCGTTCCTCGTCGGCCAGGAGCGCAACCCGGCGAACGTGGCGGCCCACTACGAGACGACCGGGCCGGAGATCTGGAACGCCTGCGGCGGCTCGGTGGACGTGTTCGTCTGCGCCGTGGGGACCGGCGGCACGCTGACCGGCGTCGCCCGATACCTCAAGGAGCAGGGCGACGTCCACGTCGTCGCCGTCGAGCCGGCGGGCTCGCCGGTCCTGTCCGGCGGCGAGCGGGGCCCGCACCGCATCCCCGGCATCGGCGGCGGCTTCGTCAACCCGGTCACCGACGTCACCTGCATCGACGAGGTGATCACCGTGACCGACGGGGACGCGATCGGCACGGCCCGCGACCTCGCCCGCCACTCCGGCCTGTTCGCGGGGATCTCCTCGGGCGCCGCCGTCCACGCCTCCCGGGTCCTGGCGGGCCGGGAGCGGTGGGCCGGGGCCACGATCGTCACGATCCTGCCGGACAGCGGCGAGCGGTATCTGTCCATCTGGGACGCCCCCGTGGACCCCGCGCCTCCGGCCACCCCGTCTCCGCAGACCACTCCCGTCCCCCTCAAAGGAAAGTGTGGAGCCTAAATGACCATCACGTCCGAGACCTCGAAGACGCACTGGAACGACGTCGCGATCGACTACGACAAGGTGCTGAACACCGACGCCTCCAACGTGGAACTGCTGTCCACCGCGGTCGGGCTGCTGCCCCCCGGCGCCACGGACCTGCTGGACGTCGGATCGGGCACGGGCCGGCTCACCTCGCTGTGCCGTGAGGCGCTGCCCGGGGCCCGGATCGTCGGTCTCGACCCCGCCCCGACGATGGTCGCGGCCGCGCTGGAGAAGTTCGCCGCCGACCCGGACGTGACGTTCACCGACGGCGTGGTGCAGGACCTCTCCCAGTTCCCCGACGACAGCTTCGACGTCGTGATCAGCAGCTTCGCCCTGCACCACCTGGAGCTGGACACCTACGCGGCCTCCGCCGCCGAGCTCTTCCGCGTCCTGCGGCCCGGCGGGCGCTTCATCAACGCCGACCAGTTCTGCCGGGTCATGGGCGAGCCCGGCGACCGGGAGCGCGCGCTCGACATCCTGGACCTGCTGACCGCCAAGGCGCGGCACTACCTCCTCAACGCCTGCTTCGAGCGCATGCTGCTGCAGGTGGACCTGCTCCCCCGCTTCATGCGCGAGGACGGCGAGATCCTCACCACGCCGGAGTTCTGGCGGGACCACCTGGTCGCGGCCGGCTTCGAGCAGGTCACGATCGTTCCCACCGCGCCGGTGGAGCTGTACAACCGGGTCATCTGGGCGGTCAAGCCCGCCGGCTGACCGTCCGCGCCGCCTGCCCAGGGCGGACCGGGACACCCCGGTCCGCCCTTCGCGTGCCCCGCGCCCTTCGCCCCCGTCGATCCGCCCCCGGACGCCGGAAGACCGTCCCAGGACGGCCGGACCCGGCGGTTCACGTGTTCCGGAAGGCCCCGGAGACCGGGAGGCCCCGGAGACCGGAAAACCGCTCCACCCGGATCGGATGACCCGGGTGGAGCGGCCTGTGCTTTCCCGTCCCCTGTGCCTCCGCGCCTCTCGTACGGCGCGGCGGCGCTCAGGCCAGCCTGGTGGCGCCGGGCATGATGTCGTCGCGGAAGCGGCCCGCCGGGTCCACCCGGTGGCGGACCAGGTCGGCGGCGGCGATCCGGGCGTCGGAGAGGTGCCGCTGCGGCTGCGCGTGCGACTCCACGAACGTCGGCGTCGTCCACCCGGTGTCCCAGGGGGCGAGCGCCTCCCGGACGGTCGCGATGTGCCGGGTGATGGCCTCGGCGGTGCCGGTGAGGTCCGGCACCCCTCCGCCCGAGTACGCGTAGGGGGCGTCGAGGCGGTCGAGCGCGCCGCCCTGCGGGTGGGACCTGGCGTAAGCGCCGCCGAGCTGGCGCAGGCCGGCGGAGATCAGCGGTGAGCCGGAGCCCTCGCCGACCACCCGCAGCAGCGCGTCGATCCCGTCGTCGCCCAGGTCGCCCAGCAGCATGTGGTCGCCGATGACGGCGACCGGGTCGGAGGGGTCCATGTGCGTGTCGAGGAGGTTCACCGGCTCGGTGAGCTGCCAGGTGTCGAGCACCGGCTCGGCGACGGCGCGCAGCGGGCCGAGCAGTTCGTCGGCGTACCGCCGCGCGGCGGCCACGTCGTCGCCGGTCTCGGCGAGCACCGCGCCGTCCACGCACAGGATGGGACCCGCCGACAGCATGGGCGGCACGTCGGGGATCTTCGGCAGGTTCAGCACCCGTACGGAGGTCGTCGCCTCCGGGGGCGCGTCCAGGGTCCAGCGGCGCCAGGCCCGCAGCAGCCCGGGGGCGTGGGCCGCGGGCCAGCAGGTCGTTCCCGTGACCACCTGGGCGGCGGGGAACAGCTTCACCTCGACGGCGGTGACGACGCCGAAGCCGCCGCCTCCGCCGCGCAGGGCCCAGAACAGGTCCGGGTCGGACGAGAGGTCCACCCGGCGCAGCTCGCCGTCGGCGGTGACCAGGTCGACGGCGCGGACGCCGTTGGCGGCCAGGCCGACCTTGCGGCCGTAGAAGCTCAGGCCGCCACCCAGCAGGTAGCCGACGACGCCGACTGTCGGGGACGAGCCGTGCGCGACGGCCAGGCCGTACGGCGCCGCGGCCTTGGCCACGACGCCCCAGCGCGTTCCGGCGGGGATGCGGGCGACGCGGCGGACCGGGTCCACCTCCACCGCGCCGTCCATCTCGGTGCGGATCAGCAGGGCGTCGCGCATGGGCCGGGCGGCGGGGGCGGAGTGGCCGGTGGTGTGCACCCGCAGCGACAGTCCCTCGGCGTCGGCGAGGCGGATGGCCGCGCGGACGTCCTCGACGGTCCGCACGACGACCGCCGCCGCCGGGCGGGGCGGCGCGGCCAGGTTGAACACGGCGGTCGCGGCGTCGTAGCCGGGCTCACCGGGGCGGGCGACGGCGTCCCCGGTGGTCCCGGCGGCGGCGGTGAGACCGGCGGCTGTGGTGACGTCGGCGGCGGGGCCGGGGGCCTCGGCGGCGGTGGTGACGTCGGTGGTCACGTGCGGCTCTCCTTCCCGGCTCAGGCCACGCGCTCGGCGGTGATGAAGACGAACGTCCCGCTGCCCGACTCCTCGCGGACGACCATCCCCGCCTCGGCCAGCCAGGTCCGCAGCTGCTCGGCCTCGAACAGCAGCATTCCGGCGGGGCGGCCGGGGAAGGAGTGGGCGGCCTGGAAGTGCCGGTAGACGGGGTCGGTGTCCCACACGAACGTCATCAGCGTGAAGGTGCCGCCGGGGCGCAGGCAGCGGCCCACCTCGGCGATGGCCGTACCGGCGTCGTCGGGGAACGCCTGGAGGGCGTTCCAGCAGACCACCGCGCCCAGGCTCGCGTCCTCGAACGGCAGCGCGAGCGCGCTGGCCCGTACGGCCGGCACCTCGGGCAGCTTGCCGCGCAGCGTGCTCAGCATCGGCAGGCCCATGTCGAGGGCGACCAGCCGCTCGGAGCCGACCGCCTGGGCGATGACGCCGGTCCAGCGGCCCGCGCCGGCCGCCAGGTCCAGCACCGGGCCGTCGACGGGGCGCACGTGCGAGGAGATGTAGGCGTCCTCGGAGGCGGGCGTCACGGCGGAGTCCCAGTTGGACCCGGCGACCCGCAGGAACTCCGGTCGCATGAGGGCCTCGTAGTAGAGGCCCATGGTGGGCATCTCGGCGAGCTTGCGCAGCAGGTTGGCCGACGCCTCGTCGCCGGTTCCGGCGGCGGCGTCGCTGATGCCCTCGGTCAGGTCGAGGATGCCCCGGGTGACGGGGTAGGTCACCGCGCAGCGCTCGCAGCGGACGCCGCCGGCGTCGTCGGCGCCGAAGTCCAGGCGGTCGTGGCAGGCGGGGCAGCGGAACGCGGCGGCGTGCGGGCGCAGCAGCTCCGGCCCGGCCTCGGCGGCGGGCGGCACGGTGGCTCCGGTGTCGGCGGGGTGCGGCACGCGGGGGATCGCGGCGGGCACGCCGTCACGCACCGTCCAGTACGCCTTGGCGCCCATGTAGGCCCAGACGTTGCGGGTGTCGTTGCGCCAGTTCACCGTGATCTGCTCGGGGCTCAGCGAGGCGATCCACGCCCTGTCGAAGGCTTTCTCCTCGTCGGTGAGCCGCCACACCGACGGCGCCGGCCACACCCGGCCCAGGTCGGGGTCGGCCGGGTCCAGCTCGCGCAGGCAGCGGTCCAGCCGCGACAGGTCGTCGGCCGGCAGCTCCAGCCTGGAGACCTGGGTGAGGATCCGGTCGCGGTCCTCGGGGAAGTGCGCGAGGAGGTAGATCAGCCCCTGTGCCAGCGGCTCGTCGGGCCCGCAGCGGTCCAGCAGGTCCAGGTAGCGGTCCATGCCCCGCCGTACGGCGGCGCGCACCGGGCTGTCCGGGACGTACGCCTCGGCCTCGGCGAGCAGCCCGAGCAGCACGGCCAGCAGGCCGGCCCGGTCGTCGCCGGCCCGGTCCAGGCCGTCCACGATCTCGGAGGCGGCGGGCAGCGCGAGGCCGGTCAGCGTGCCGCCGTCCCACACCGCCTCGACCAGCCGCCGGTACGCCTCCCGCACCCCGGCGTCCGGCGCGGCGGCGAACTCCTCCACCAGGGCACCGGCGGTCCCACGGGTGCCGGTCCGGTACGTGCTGTCAACGCTCATTGCGGTCCTTTCGCGAGGTCCATCCCGCGGGTCCGGCGCGGGACGCCGCCGCGGGCGCGGAGGTCCGTACCGCGGTTCCGGCGTGGAACGCCGCCGCGGGCGCGGTGGCGGACGACGCCCTTCAGCATCACACCGGGTTCCGGGACCGGGCATCTCCCGGCGTGCGGCGCCGCGTTCCGGCCACACGGACCGGGCGGTCGCGCCGCGCCGCGCGACCACGCGACCGCCTGACCACGCGACCGGGCGACCGGGCGACCGCGTAGCCGGGTGGTCAGGTGGCCGCGTGCCGGATCGGGCCGCCGTTCAGACGCGCAGTCGCGCGTTGAGCCGGGCGGCCTGCCGCGTGAGGTGGTCGCGTTCGGGGAGGCTGGACGCCGACCGGGCGGCCTCGGCGTAGAGCCGCGCCGCGGTCGCCAGGTCGCCGTCCCGCTCGCGCAGGTACGCCTCGACGGCCGTGTGGCGGGGCAGGGCGGGGTCGAGCTCCGCCAGGGCGGCCAGCCCGGCCCGCGGGCCGTCGGCCTCCCCGACCGCGACGGCCCGGTTGAGGCGGGCCACCGGACTGCCGGTGAGGCGCACCAGCTCGTCGTACCACTCGACGATCTGCACCCAGTCGGTCTCCTCCGCCACCGGGGCGTCGGCGTGGAGCGCGGCGATGGCGGCCTGGGCCTGGAACTCGCCCAGCCGGTCGCGGCCGAGGGCCGCCTGGAGCACCTCCACGCCCTCGGCGATGAGGCGGGTGTCCCACAGGCCGCGGTCCTGCTCGGCGAGGGGCACGAGCCTGCCGCCGGGGCCGGTCCGCGCCGCACGCCGCGCGTGGTGGAGCAGCATGAGCGCGAGCAGGCCCGCGACCTCCTCGTGGTCGACCTGGGCCGCCAGCCGGCGGGTGAGCCGGATCGCCTCGGCGGCGAGGTCGACGTCGCCGGAGTAGCCCTCGTTGAAGACCAGGTAGAGCACGCGCAGCACCGTGGCGACGTCACCGGGCCGGTCGAACCGGACGCCGGAGACGGTCCTCTTGGCCCTGCTGATCCGCTGGGCCATGGTCGCCTCCGGCACGAGGTACGCCCGCGCGATCTGACGCGTGGTCAGGCCGCCGACCGCGCGCAGCGTGAGCGCGACGGCCGAGGCCGGCGTCAGGGACGGGTGCGCGCACAGGAAGTACAGCTGGAGCGTGTCGTCCGTCGTCCCGGCCGGACCGGGCACGGGCTCGTCCTCGACGCGCGCCTCGCGGTGCCGGCGGGAGACGTCGGCGCGGGCGGCGTCGAGGAACTTGCGCCAGGCCGCGGTGACCAGCCAGCCCTTGGGGTCCCGCGGCGGGTCCCGCGGCCAGACGCGCACGGCCTCGACCAGGGCGTCCTGCACGGCGTCCTCGGCCGCCGCGAAGTCCGCTCCGCGACGGACGAGGACGCCGATCACCGCCGGGGTGAGGGTTCGCAGCAGCGCCTCGTCCACGGTGTGTCACTCCGTGATGGTCGGGGGCTCGGCCAGGAACGGCCGCAGCTCCAGCCACTCGTGGATCGGCTTCCCGCCCGCGCCCGGCGCCGCGGACAGCTCGGCGGCCAGCTCCAGCGCCCGCTCGTAGGTCTCGACGTCGATCACCATCCAGCCGGCGATCAGGTCCTTGGTCTCCGCGAACGGGCCGTCGGTGACCGGCGGGCGCCCCTCGCCGTCGTAGCGGACGAACGTCCCCTCAGGGGAGAGCGCCTGGCCGTCGACGAACTCACCGGTGCCCTCCAGGCGGTCGGCGAAGTCCCGCATGTACTGCACGTGCGCGGAGACCTCCTCCGGCGTCCACCGGTCCATCGGCACGTCGTTGACCGCCGCCGGCCCGCCCCGGTAGTGCTTGAGAAGCAGGTACTTGGCCATCGTGTTCTCCTCGGTACGGTACGGCCCCCATTGTGGCCGTGTTCACTCCGGGGACGGAGCCGCACCCGGGTTCTCGACATCCCGCCGGCATTTTTCTTCCGGCGGATTCCCCGTCCGATCCCCTGGACCCACCTCCACCCCGGGGACGACGGCGGCCTCTTCCGCAACCACGGAGATGCGGACGTTCCCAGGGCGGCAAATCATGGACGCTGGGCGGGCCCTTTCCCGGTCCGTTTCCGCGACCTTCCTGTGCGCATCTCCGTTCACCGGCGCGCGGGCCGGACGCCGGTCGGCCGCGGGCCGGTCCGTGCCACGGCCGCGCGCCATGAAAGCCACGTAAGCAGAGAGAGGGCTCATGAAACGCAGGATTCCCATCGAGGTGTGGGTGCCGGACCTGACCTTCCCCGGCTGGATGGACCGCTGGTACAAGCAGGGCGAGGACTTCGAGCGGGCCCACCCCGAGTACGAGGTGCGGGTGCACGGCAAGGACTTCTGGCGGTTCCCCCGCCAGGTCGCGGAGGCGGCGGCCGAGGGCCGCACCCCGGCGATCTCGGAGTACTACTTCTACATGACCCAGGCGGCCCGCGACTCCCTGGCTCAGGACGGCAGCCCGCTGTTCACCTCGGTGCAGAAGGCCATCGGCGGCCGTACGGAGATCCTCGGCGAGCCCGTCGTGATCGACGACATCATCCCGCCGATCCGCGACTACTACACCTACCAGGGCGACCTCGACTCGATGCCGACGGTGGCCACCACGAGCCTGCTGTACGCCAACAAGGGGCTGCTGCGCCGGGCCGGGGTGACGAAGCTGCCGGAGACCTGGGAGGAGGTCGAGGAGGTCTGCCGGGCGGTCGCCGCGACGAAGGACGGCCCCTCGCACGCCATCACCTGGTCCAACCACGGCACGTTCATCCAGCAGGCGGTGGCGTCGCAGGGCGGTCTGCTCGTCGACAACCACAACGGCCGCGCCGGCCGGGCCACGACCTCCACCATGGGCTCGCCGGAGATGATCGCCTGGGCGACGTGGTGGAAGAAGCTGCACCGCGACGGCCACTACCTCTACACCGGCAAGATCCCCGACTGGGCCGGGACGCTGCGGGCCTTCGCCGAGCAGGACGTGGCGATCCGCATCTCCTCCTCCAACGACGTGAACTACATGCACCGGGCCGCGGAGGACAACGACTTCGAGATGGAGGTCGGGATCTTCCCGTACGACGACCGGGTGCCCTACGTCGGCAACGCGATCGCCGGGACGTCCCTGTGGCTGGCCAACGGTCTGGACGAGGCGACCCAGGAGGGGGCGCTGGCGTTCCTGCAGTACCTGCACAACCCGGAGTACGCCGCCGAGCGGCACCGGGCCAACAGCTTCCTGCCGCTGACCTACTCCGCGGCCGCGCTGCTGGAGGAGGAGGGCTGGTTCGACCGGCACCCCCGCCACCGGGTGGCCTACGACCACGTCATGAGGTTCCCGGCCGGCGCCGTGCGGCGGCGGCCGGAGCTCGCCGGGAAGGTGCCGGCGTCGGAGGGCGCCATCTTCGGTGACTTCGCCGGCAACCAGGACGTCATGACCCGCGCCATGGGCGACATCCTGGCCCACGACGCCGACCCGCAGGAGCGTTTCGCCTTCGCCGACGTCGAG
This sequence comes from Streptosporangium sp. NPDC053982, assembly GCF_055585205.1. Taxonomy (NCBI): domain Bacteria; kingdom Bacillati; phylum Actinomycetota; class Actinomycetes; order Streptosporangiales; family Streptosporangiaceae; genus Streptosporangium; species Streptosporangium sp. NPDC053982. The sequence goes on along the minus strand of NZ_JBVJKQ010000007.1, from coordinate 317,465 downwards.
GCGCAGCGGCTGCTGGACATCTACAACGAGTACGCGCAGACCTCCGGGTTCCGCGACCCGGAGAACAGCCCCACCCACAGCCTCAGCGTGGAGGCGTTCAGCGAGGCCGCGGCCGGCCGCGACTACTCGGCGGCCGACATGGAGGCGGTCGTGCGGCTCAACGGGTGACGTCCCGCCGGCTCCGGCCGGAGAGCTGGAAGATCGGGAAGGGTCCCGGGCGCGGACGGCGTCCGGGACCCTTCGCGTGCGCCCGGCTCTCCGCGCGGCCTCACACGTGGCGGTCCCGCCCGCGCGACCCCGCGCACGGCGATCCCCGCGCACGGCCGGACCTCCGCGCGGCCCCGCACACGGCGGCCCTCCCCGTACGGCCCGGCCCCCGCGCACGCGAGAAGGGCCGGGGCGGATCGTTTCCGCCCCGGCCCCTCCGGTGGGTCGTCAGCGCCGCCGGTGTGCGGCGGTGAGCTTCTCCAGGTCCGCGACGATCTCGCCCGGTCCCGGCTTGGCCAGCCACTCGCCGTGGACGGCGTCGGCGCCGGCGCGGTAGGCCGGGTCCTCCAGCACCGCGACGATCTGCGCCCTGACCTCCTCGACGGACTGCGTCTGGTGGTTCAGCCGCAGGCCCGCCCGGCGGGACTCGACGTAGCGGGCCGCCACCTTGGAGAGGATGTGCCGCTCGGCCATCTTGGCGTTCTCGCCGTCGGCGACGACGATCCGCTGGGCCTCGTCGGTGTCGGTGACGATCTGCGGCAGTCCGGCGGCCACCGAGGCCCAGAAGGTGCCGCTGGAGCCGTGGTTGATGCTCGCCGAGCAGGTCGGCAGGAGCTGGACGAGCGGGACGTAGTCGACGGTGCGCACGTTGGCGGGGATGGCGCCGACGCCTTCGAGCTGGTCGGCGTTGAGGGTGGCGACCACCTCGACGTCCAGGTCCGCGACCGCCTCCAGGATCTTGGGGGTGCGCCACTCCCCCTTGTGGTACGCGCGGGTCGACAGGCCGACCGACAGCGCCAGGCGGGGCCGCTCGGGCCTGCCGTACAGCCAGGCCGGCTTGACGCCGCCGCCGTTGTAGGGGCTCCAGCGGACCGGCAGCGAGGCGATGCCGGCGGACAGCCGCATCTCCGCGGGCATGGGGTCGATGGTCCACTGGCCGACCAGCAGTTCGTCGTCCACCTCGACGCCGTAGTGGGCGGCGAGCGGGCGCACCGCCTCGGCCAGCGGGTTCACCGCCCGCTCGGCGCCGGTACGGCCGGCGTGCGCGGCGAACCTCTCGACGGCCCAGCCGCTGTAGTCGGGGCCCATCAGCACCCGCGCGTGCGCGGCGCCGCAGGCGCGGGCCGCCACGGCCCCGGCGGGGAACCAGGGGTCCCACAGGACGAGGTCGGGCTTCCAGGAGCGGGCGAACTCGACCAGCGCCTCGTTCTGCTTGCTGGGCCGCGAGGGCAGGTGGAAGCGGACGGCCATCATGTAGTACTGGAAGAAGACGTCCCAGTTGTCGCGCTCGGCGGCGGGGATCTCCAGCAGCGCGGCCAGGCGCTCCATCTCGTCGGCCTTGGGGTGGATGTCGTCCCGGAGCCAGCCGTCGGTGTCGGGCTCGCCGCAGACGACGGCGGTCAGACCGGCGGCGACGATGTCGTCGGCGGCGCCCGGGGGGCAGGCGACGCAGACCTCGTGCCCGGCGAGCTGCAGCGCCTGGGCGTAGGGGATGGCGGGGTAGAGGTGGCACGTCTGCGGCCAGACGCTGAGCATTACGCGCATTGGCGGTCTCCCTTGGAACATCGCTTACCTGGTGGCCTGGGGCGTCAGGACCCCGCGAGGAGGCCGGGGCGGCCGGGCCCGGCGAAGCCGGTCGGCGGTACGGACCGCCGGACCCGGCGCGGCCGGTCAGCGGCGCGTGCCGCCGGGCCCGGCGCGGCCGGTCATCCGCGCGCCCGCACGAACTCCTTGATGGAGGAGACGACGTAGTCGATCATCTCGTCGGTGAGGCCGGGGTAGACGCCGATGTGGAACGTCTGGGTGGTGATGACGTCGGTGTTGGTGAGCTCCCCGACGATCCGGTACTCCCGGTCGGTGTAGGCGGGGTGCCGGATGATGTTGCCCGCGAACAGCCGGCGGGTGCCGATCTTCCGGTCCTCCAGGAAGTCCACCAGCTCCTTGGCGCCGAACGGGGCCTGCGGGTCCACGGTGAGGACGAAGCCGTACCAGCTCGGGTCGCTGCGCGGGGTCGCCTCGGGGAGCACCAGGTGCGGGACGCCGTCGAGTCCCTCGCGCAGCCGGCGCCAGTTGCGCCGCCGCGCGGCGCAGAACTCGTCGATCTTGTCGAGCTGGCTCAGGCCGAGGGCGGCCTGCAGCTCGGTGATCTTCAGGTTGTAGCCGACGTGCGAGTAGATGTACTTGTGGTCGTAGCCCTCCGGCAGCGTGCCCATCTGGTAGCTGAAGCGCTTGAGGCAGGTGTTGCTCTCGCCGGGCTCGCACCAGCAGTCGCGCCCCCAGTCGCGCAGCGACTCCACGATGCGGGCGAAGGCCAGGTTGGACGTGACGACGCAGCCGCCCTCCCCCATCGTCATGTGGTGCGCCGGGTAGAAGCTGATGGAGGCCATGTCGCCGAAGGTGCCGGTCGGCTCGCCGTCGTACTTCGAGCCCAGGGCGTCGCAGTTGTCCTCGATGAGGAAGAGGTCGTGCTCGGTGGCGAGCCGCGCCATCTCCGCCACCGGGAACGGGTTGCCGACGGTGTGCGCGATCATGATCGCCCGCGTCTTCGGCCCGATCGCCCGCTCCACGGCCTCCACGGTGGGGTTGTACGTGCCGAGCTCCACGTCCACGAAGACCGGGACCAGGCCGTTCTGCAGGATCGGGTTCACCGTGGTGGGGAAGGCCGCCGCGACGGTGATCACCTCGTCGCCCGGCCGCAGGCGCATGTCCCCCAGCTTCTGGGACATCAGGGCCGAGACGATGAGGAGGTTGGCCGAGGAGCCGGAGTTCGTCAGCAGGGCCTTGCGCCGCTTGACCTTCCGGGCGAAGACCGACTCGAACTTACGCGCCCGGCTCCCGGCCGCCACGCGCAGGTCCAGGGCGGCCTCGACCAGCGCCACCCGGTCCTCGACGTCGTGCACCGCGCCGGTCGGCCAGATCTCGGTGACCCCGGGAACGAACTCCCCGCTGGTCTGGACGTCCTGGTGATACTTGCGGACCTCGTCCAGGATCAGAGCCTTGTGATCGTTCATGTACGGTCCTTGTCTCGATCGGCGGGTGCCGGGGCCCGTCGGCATGGCGGCCGCGGCGCGGGAGGACGGCACCGGCCGCGGCCCGCAGAGGCCACGGAGGCCGCGGGCGCCGGGCGCGGAGGGACGCCTTTCCGGCCGCACCGCCTCAGCATTCGCCACGACGGCCGGGCCGCGCATCTTGTGGATTGCCGGGTTTCCCGCCCGTCCGCACCCCCTCCCATCTCGCACTCCAGGAGATGCGGCGCGGGACCGCCAAGAATGACGATGCGCTAGAAGACGCATGCCAGGGCGATCGACGGACGGAAACGAAACAGGCGCGCCCTGACCACGGAAATCAATTCTCATTATTTCTTCCGATAGGAGCGTCGATGCGTTTCCTACCCGACCGGCAAGACCCGAAAGTCGCGATCGTGGGGCTCGGCTATGTCGGCTCGTGCATCGCGGCGCTCCTGGCCGACCGCGGCTGGGACGTCACGGGCGTGGACATCAACGCCGACCTGGTCGACGAGCTGGCCGGCGGCCACTGCCGCTACCAGGAGAAGGGCCTGGCCGAGCTGATCGCGGACGCCGCGGCCGGCGGGCGGCTGACGGCCACCACCGACTACTCCGCCGTCCGCGCCGCGGACGTCGTGCTCATCGCGGTCAGCACCCCGGTCCACCCCGACGGCTCGCTGTTCGACGACCACCTGCGCGCCGCCTGCGCCCGGCTGGCCTCCCACCTGCGGGAGGGACAGCTGGTGGTGGTCAAGAGCACCGTCCCGCCGGGTACCACCAGGGATCTGGTGCGTCCGCTGCTGGAGCGGAGCGGGCTGCGCGCCGGCGAGCACTTCGGGCTCGCCTTCTCTCCCGAGCGCTTCGCCGAGGGCACCGCGCTGCGCGAGCTGCGCGCGCTGCCCATCACCGTGGGCGGGGTGAACGAGGACAGCACGCTGGCCGCGTCGGCGTTCTGGCGGGGTGGCCTGGGCGTGGACGTCATCCCGGTCGCCTCCCCGGAGACCGCCGAGATCGTGAAGCTCGCGGACAACTGGTGGATCGACCTGAACATCGCGCTCGCCAACGAGCTCGCCAAGTTCTGCGCGCCGTTCGACGTGGACGTGCTGGACGTGATCGCGGCGGCCAACACGGTCCCCAAGGGCACGGGCAACGTCAACATCCTGCTGCCCAGCATCGGGGTCGGCGGCTCCTGCCTGGTGAAGGACCCGTGGATGGTCTGGCACACCGCCCGCACGCGCGGGGTGGAGATCCGTACGGCGCCGCTCGGCCGCGAGGTCAACACCGCGATGCCGGAGTACACGACGCAGCTCGTCGTCGACGAGCTGCTGCGGCTCGGCAAGGAGCCCGCGGACTGCACGGTCGCCATCCTGGGGCTGGCGTTCAAGAACGACACCGGCGACCTGCGGGCGACGCCGGTGGAGGGCGTCGTCACGGCCCTGCGCAAGGCCGGCGTCCAGGTCCGCGCGTTCGACCCGCTGGTCGACCCGGTCCAGGCCGAGGAGCAGCTGGAGCTGCGGCCGGCCGGGAGCCTGGAGGAGGCGGTGCGCGGCGCCGACTGCGTCGCGGTCCTGGCCATGCACCGGGCGTTCCGCGACATCGACTTCGCGGCGCTGCCCGTGGCGCCCTCGTGCCTGCTGCTGGACGGCCGGGCCTACTACCCCAAGGAGAAGATCGCCGAGTTGCGGCGGCTGGGGTACGTCTACCGCGGGATCGGGCGGTGAGCCCGGTACGCGCCGTCGTCACCGGCGGCTCGGGGTTCGTGGGAAGCCACCTGGTGGAGCGGCTCGTCGGCCGGGGCGACGAGGTGACGGTCTTCGACAGCGGCCCGCTCCCAGACGACCAGCGGGTCGCCCGGGAGCACGCCCGGCACGTCCGGGGGGACGTCCGTGACCCCGGCGGGCTCGCCGAGGCGATCACCAGGGGGGTGGACGTGGTCTACCACCTCGCGGCCGTGGTCGGGGTGGACCAGTACCTCGCCCGCCCGCTCGACGTCATCGACATCAACTTCCAGGGCACCAGGAACGTCCTGGAGCGGGCCGCCGCCGTCGGCGCCCGGGTCGTGGTGGCGAGCACCAGCGAGGTGTTCGGCAAGAACCCCGACGTGCCCTGGTCGGAGGAGGCCGACCGGGTGCTCGGCCCGACCTCCGCCGACCGCTGGACCTACTCCTCGGCCAAGGCGCTGGCCGAGCACCTGACGCTCGCGTTCGGCCGCCAGCACGGGCTGGAGGCGACGATCGTGCGGTACTTCAACGCCTACGGCCCCCGGCAGCGGCCGGCGTTCGTGGTGAGCCGGAACATCCACCGCGCGCTCAACGGGCGCCCGGTCGTGGTGTACGACCGGGGCAAGCAGACCCGCTGCTTCACGTTCGTCGGGGACGCCGTCGAGGGAACCCTGCTGGCCGCCTCCCACCCGGCCGCCGCCGGGGAGACGTTCAACCTGGGGAGCATGGAGGAGACCACCGTCGGTGACGCGGCCGGGCTGGTCGCGGCACTGACCGGCGCCGGCACGACGAGCGTCGCGGTGGACACCCGGGCGGAGCTGGGGTCGGCCTACGAGGACGTGCCCCGGCGCATCCCGGACAGCGGCAAGGCGCGGCGGGTCCTGGGCTGGCAGGCCGCGACGCCCCTGCGCGAGGGCCTGGCCAGGACGATCGCCTGGGCCCGCGCCAACCCCTGGTGGCTGGCCCTTCCCGACAGCGGCGCGACCGGCGGGGGCGACAGGTAGGGACGGACCTCCGTCCGTCTCCCCCGGCGGACGGGACCGCCGTCCGTAATCCTCCGGCGGACGGCACACGGGAGATCCGGCCGGCGCGACACGCGCCGGCCGGATCTTTCATGTGCCCGGAGTCCTTCCCGGAGGTACGGGATCTCCCTCCCACGAGGTCCGGGGATTCCGGGTGCGTCGCGGGGGTTTCCGTATCGTCGCGTACGGCCGCGGCCCCCGAGAGGCCGCGGGAGGCATGGAAGAAGCCCCGCACGGGTCCGGCCGGGTCCCCCGGGTGAGGGGCCCGGCCGGTGGCCGCGCGGGGTTCTCGCGAGGGGACGCTCAGCGGGCGCCCGCTCCGGCGGGCACCTGGGCGGTCAGCCGCACCGGCAGGGCGCGGTGGCCGTTCATGATGAACGTCGGCAGCGGCTGCAGGTCCCGCCGGTCCGCGGCCAGGCTCAGCCCGGGGAACCGCTCGAACAGCGAGGACAGGCCGATCGTCGCGACGGCGCGGGCGATGCCGGCGCCGAGGCAGAAGTGCGGGCCGTGGCCGAACGACAGGTGCTCCTTGTCCTGCCGGGTGATGTCGAAGTCACCGGCCCCGTCGCCGTGCAGGGCGGGGTCGCGCCCCACCGCGCTGTAGTTGACGAGGATCGGCTGGCCCTTGGGGATGGTGACGCCGTCGAGCTCGATGTCGGTAACGGCGTAGCGCAGCGGCAGGTGCGCCAGCGGCGACTCCACCCGCAGGGTCTCGTCGATGACGTCGTCCCAGGTCGCCCGGCCCGACCTGACCAGCTCCAGCTGGTCGGGGTGGGTGAGCAGGGCGGTGATGGCGTTGTCGAAGAAGTTGATCGTGGTCTCGGAGCCGGCGCCGAGGATCGCGAAGATCGTGTCGGTCAGCTCGACCTCCGACAGGCGGGAGCCGTCCTCGTCGCGGGCGGCCACCAGGTCGCTGGTGATGTCCTCACCCGGGTTGCGGCGCTTCTCGGCGATGAGCTCCTCCATCGCGCCGCGCCAGCCCATCAGGATGGCCTGGGCCTGCTCGGGGGTGACGGTGGTGTCCACCATCATGTCGATGACCTTGGCGGTCTCGACCCGGGCCTCCTCGGACATGCCGATCAGGTCGGCCACCAGGCGGGCCGGAAGCGGGTAGGCGAAGTGCTGGCGCAGGTCCACGACCTCGCCGGGCGGGACGGCGGCCAGGGCGTCGAGGAGCTGGCCGGTCAGCTCCTCGATGCGCGGTTTGATCGCCTCGGTGCGGCGCGGCGTGAACGCCTTGCCGACCAGCCTGCGCAGCCGGACGTGGTCCTTGCCGTAGGCCGTCACCATGTTGTCCATGGCGATCCAGCTGATCATCTCCCAGTCGGGCGGGATCTCGCCGTTGATGAACGCGGGCCAGTGGTTGCGGGCGCTCTTGGTGACGTTGGGGTCGGTCAGCAGCTTCCTGATGACGTCGTGGCGGTTGACCGACCACGCGATGACGCCGCCGGGGAGCTGGACGGGGACGGCGGGGCCGAGCTCACGCAGGCGGTCCGTCTCCCCGTGGAGGTCTCGGCCGGTGGTGTCGAGGACGGGGCAGCGTCTTTCCACGGATGTCTCCCGAGTTTCGTGATGGAGCTGGTCGAGGTGCCGGAACACCATGAGAAGATATGCGGGGAATACGACGCCGCCGGCGGATGGGAATTCCGCCCCGGCATGGCGCCACATTCCAAGGCTATTTCCATCCGCGCCGCCCGGAAAGTGTCCGGGAATGCGATCCGGTAAGTCAGCAATTCCGAATACGAAATGGCAGGGAGATCATGAGGGCCCGGGAGCCGGACCCCCGGGGCCGCATGGAAAAGCCGCCACGCCGACGGGTGCGGCGTGGCGGCTCCGGGCCGTGGCGGTCCACGGTCCTCGCGCGCCTGCGGCGGCCACGGGGTGCCGTGGCCGCCGGGCGGTTCCGGGGTCAGCCGGAGGCGTTCGCGGCCTCGGCGGCGACTCCGGCGGGCGCGGAGTGCTCGCCGGCCCGCCCGTCCTGGGCGGTCGCGGCGGCGTCCCCGGCCTGCTCCGGCCCGCCCTCGGCCGCCTCCGCGGCCTCGGCCTGGCCGGTGGGCGGCACGTGCCCGAGTGCGACCGCCGCCACGACGGCCAGCGCCAGGGCCAGCGCGGCGCTGGTTCCGGTGGCGGAGTTCATCGCGGTGGTGAACGCCTCGCGGGCGGCGGTGAGCAGCTCGGCCCCGAGGGTGCCGCCCACCTGCTCGGCCGCGCCGACGGCGCCGGCGATGCCCTCCCGGGCGGCGGCGGCCGCCTCGGCCGGGACCTGGGCGGGAACGGTGATCTGGCTGCCGTACACGGCGGCGCCGACGCTGCCCAGCACGGCGACGCCGAACGCGATCCCGAACTCGCCGCCGGTCTCGGAGATCGCCGAGGCCGCGCCGGTCTTCTCCGGCGGGACGGACGTGAAGATCAGGCCGGTGCCGAGCGCCCCCATGGGGCCGGCGCCGACGGCGCCGACGATGAGGCCGGTCAGGACGAAGGCCATCCCGGTGGAGCCGTCCACCTGGCTCAGCATCAGGTAACCCACCGCGGTGACGGCCAGGCCGGCGGCGATGACGTGGCCGGGGCGGAACCGCCGCGCGATGACCGGGGCCAGCATGACGCTGGCGATGGTCGCACCCGTCGACGGCACCAGCCAGAGCCCCGCCTCCAGCGGCGACATGCCCTTCACGGTCTGGAGGAACATGCTGACGAGGAAGAAGCTGCCGCTGGCGGCCCCGCCCAGCACCATGATCATCAGTGCGGCGCGGAACGTGCGGTGCGCGAACAGCCGCAGGTCCAGCAGCGGCGTCTCCAGGGTCCGCTGCCTGCGCACGAAGAACACGCCGACGACGATGCCCACCGCGATGGACAGGAGGTACTGCGGCTCCCAGCCGTGCTTGGCGAGCTCCTTGAGGCCGTAGACGAACGGCAGGATGGTGGCCAGGGACAGCACCACGCTGACCAGGTCGACACGCCCGCCCGCGGGGTCACGGTACTCGGGCAGCAGCAGCGGCCCGGCGATGAGCAGCAGCGCCATGACGGGGATGGCCAGCAGGAACACCGAGCCCCACCAGAACCGCTGCAGCATCAGCCCGCCGACGAGCGGCCCGAGCGCCATGCCGCCCATGAAGCAGCTCATCCAGACGGCGATGGCGGTGCCCATCTGCCGGGGGTCGGGGAACATGTTGCCGAGCAGCGCCATGGTGGAGGGCATCAGCGTGGCCCCGGCGACGCCGAGCAGCGCGCGGGAGACGATCAGCATCTCGGCGCTGGAGGAGTATGCGGCCGCCACCGAGGCGACGGTGAAGCAGGCCGCGCCGATCAGCAGCAGCTTGCGCCTGCCGACCAGGTCGCCCAGGCCGCCCATGGTGACCAGGAACCCGGCGATGAGGAAGCCGTAGACGTCGGTGATCCACAGTTGCTGGGTGGCGGTGGCGCCCAGCTCCTCGCTCAGGTGCGGCAGGGCGAGGTACAGGACGCTCATGTCGAGCGACAGCAGCAGGGTGGGCAGGGCCAGCACGGCCAGTCCGGCCCACTGGCGCGGGCCGGCGCGCACGGCTCCGGCCTCGGGGGTGGTGTCCATCGGAGATCCCTCCTTCGGCGTGGCCCCCGGCCGGCGGATCCGACGGCGCGGCCGGAGGGTCGTTGTAAGGTCGGCGTTCCGGCGCGCACGCCCCCGCGGCGTTCCCGCGATGACGTGCGCACCGGCCAGTCTTCCGGCGGCGCCCCTCTGTGCGCTTCCGCCAGACTGCGCTCTTTTCCGATCTCCGCCGTGGCAGCCCCCGCCGTACGGCGGACCCGGTCAGTCGATCGGGCCCGTGCCCGCGGCGGTTCCGGCCGGAACCGGCGCCGGCGCGGCCGGGGCCTCCCGGACCTCCTCGCGGGGGGCGCGGGTCCTGCGGGAGCCGCTCCACCAGCGCATCGCGGGCCGCTCCACCAGCGTGTGCAGCGCCCACCCGGCGACGAGGTTGGCGACGATCATCCCGAGGATGAGCGCGGTGCCGCCCACGACGCCGTAGCCGGCCTGCCCGAAGAGCTTGGGGAGCAGGTAGAACAGGATGAAGGACTGGGTCAGGTAGAAGGCGAAGGAGATGTTGCCCAGCCAGACCATCGGCCCGCTGCCGAACACGGTGCGGGTGCCGCCGATGTTGGTCACGGCCAGGGAGCCGATCGCCACGGCGAACGGGACCACCGAGACGAGCGTCTGGTTGAACGGCGCGGGGGCCACCAGCGCGGCGGCGTAGCCCACCATCATGAACAGCACGACGGGCACGACGCCGATCCGCGGCCACCGGCCGCTGATGACGAGGCGGGCGACGATCATGCCGAGGACGAACTCGACCAGGCGGGCCGGCGGGAACATGTAGCTGAACCAGAACTGGGGCAGCGACTGCGGCTCACCGGGGTAGGTCGGGGAGTCCGGGATGACGTAGACGGTGACGAGGCAGAGCACGGCCATCGCGGCGACCGTGACGACCGCCCACAGCCACAGCCGGTTCTCGGCGATCTTCCTGATCGGGATGATCAGCAGGGGGAACAGCAGGTAGAAGAACATCTCCGGGCCCAGCGACCAGGCCGGCATGTTCGCCCCGCCCCACAGCGCCGGGTCGGGCGAGAAGGAGTTGACCAAAAAGAGGTTCGGCAGGCCGAAGTACGGCGTGTAGGCGCCCGCGAACAGGAGCATGGCCAGCGCCCAGGTGACCGCGTGGTTGGGGAAGATCTTCACGACGCGGCGGCGCCAGTACGCCAGGACCCGGTCACCCGGACGGGTGGACCAGGTGATGATGAAACCGCTCAGCAGGAAGAAGAACGACAGGGAGATCTGCCCGCCCGCGGAGAAGAACCACAGCAGCTTCATCGTGAGCCCCTGATCGCCGTACGGCATCGGGGGGTTGTGGTTTCCGGAGGTCACCGGAAGCACGGCGTGGCAGAGGAAGACCAGCAGTGCGGCGATGATGCGCATCCCCGTCAGCGCTGGCAGATCGGGGCGGCGCTCGGCCGGAGCGCCGGCCTGGCCGGATGACGTTGCCACGGACACCATGGCTCTTCCTTTCTTCTGGCCGCCCTGGCCGGCGAGTCTGCGGGGCTGCCCTGGCCGGCGAGGTGGGAACCGGGGGGTCGCGGAAACGGGGCGACCGGACGGTCACCATGATTCGCGCTCCCCTTCCGGGGCCGCATCTCCACACGTGCTGACAAACGGGCGTCCCCACGCCCTCGCGCCGCAGGACGCCCCCGTGCCGCCGGACGACCTCGCCCGCCCCGCGCCGCAGGACGTCACCGGGCGTCCTCGAACGCTCCGGTGCCGCCGGGCGTCGCCGTACGGCCTCAGACGATGTGGACGTCGGGCACGTAGAGGATCCACCGGCCGCCGCGCTCGGCGAACTCCCGCTCCTTGGCCATGATCTCCTCGGCGTGGTTCCAGGCGAACAGCAGCGCGTAGTCCGGGTAGTCCGCGGAGAACGCCTCCGGCGCCCTGACCGGGATGTGCGTCCCGGCGACCAGGCGGCCCTGCTTCGACGGCGTGGAGTCGCACACGAAGGGGATCAGGTCCGGGCCGATGCCGCAGTAGTTCGTCACCGTGGTGATCTTCGCGGGCGCGCCGTACCCGACGATCCGCTTGCCCTGGGCGTGCAGGTCCCGCACGAGCGTGGTGAGGTCGTCGCGGACGGTCCGCGCCCGGCGGGAGAACTCCTCCAGGGCCGCGTGCTCGCCGAGTCCCTGGGCGGCCTCCTTCTCCAGCAGCTCGCCCACCCGGGGTGAGACCGGGCGCGCGCCCGCCGGGGCCAGGGTGTAGCGCATCGAGCCGCCGTGGATCTCCATGGGCCGCGCGTCGACGAGTTCGAGGCCGAAGCGCTCGGCGGCGGCCTGGATCGCCCGGACGGAGAAGACGAACGAGTGCTCGTCGTAGAGGATGTCGAAGGCGGTCTTCTCGACGACGCTGCCGAGGTAGGGCTCCTCGAAGACGAACACGCCGGTGCGGGCCAGCAGCAGGGCGGCACCGCGGAGGACCGAGGCCAGGTGGGAGATGTGCGCGATCACGTTGGCCCCGAACATGACGTCCGCGGGGCCGTGCTCGGCGCGGATCCGCTCCGCGGTGCCCTCGTCGAAGAACTCCGGGAGCACCCGGACGCCCTTGGCCCTCGACATCTCGGCCACCTGCCGGGACGGCTCGATGCCCAGGTGGCGCACGCCGGCCTGTGCGATCCTGGCGAGCATGACCCCGTCGTTGCTGCCGATCTCGACGGCGAACGGGTCGGGGCCGGTCAGCTCGGTGTCGAGGAATCCCTGGGCGATGTCCTCGAAATGCCGCCGGTGAATGGCCGACCCGGAGGCGTGGTAGGGGTATTCGTCGTGGTACCGGACTTCCTGTGGGATGTCCTCCAGCAGCTGGACCATCGTGCACACGTCGCACATTCCGACGACCAGCCGGTAGAAGAACTCGTCCGACGTCTCCCCCGGCCGGGGGAAGGCGTTTCCACGGGGGTGGCGCCCGAGGTCGATCGACCCCTTGACGGTTCCGCCACAGATTCGACATGGATTATGCATGACCCGACGTTAACACCGGCCCGCGCGGGCCCTTTATCGGTGATTGCGCTGGCCAACCCCTCTTTCCGGGGGATTCCGGATGCTTTTTACGGGGTATTTCAAAAGGGGTGGCCGGGGGCTTTCTGGGGTTTTCAGCGCCTGCCGGGGAAACGCCGTCCCGGTCTCACCATCCGGACCTGATCGTCTCGGCGATGTGCGATCGCTCCTCCGGCGTCAGCCACCAGCCGACCGGGATGTTGACCACCCGGTCGTGGACCGCGTCCACGCCCGGCAGCGGCGTCCTGGCGTCCGCCACGCAGCCGTGCTCGTCGTTGCGGCGGCAGACCACGCTCGCGGTGATGCCCGCGCCGGCCAGCTTGCGCATGAAGGACGCGCGGTCGTCGACCAGCACCGGGTACAGCCAGAACGACGGCTCCAGCCCCTCGGTCCGCGCGGTGAGCTCCAGGCCCGCCACGCCGGCCAGCTCCGCGTCGTAGAAGGCCGCGTTCAGCCGGTGCCGCCGGACCCGCTCGTCCACCGTCTCCAGGTTCGCCAGCCCGATCGCCGCGTTGATCTCGTTCATGTAGAAGTTGTAGCCCCACTCGGCGACCTCGTAGTCGGCGTTCACCCGGTCGGCGTCCCGGTCGATGCCGAAGAAGCGCAGCCTGCGGGCGCGCAGCAGGGACTCCTCGTCGGGCAGGGCCACGAGGCCGCCGCCACCGCAGCTCAGGTGCTTGGTGGCGTGGAAGCTGAAGACGCAGAGGTTGCCGTGGGCGCCGAGCGGCCGGCCGTGGCAGACGGCCCCCCACGCCTGGGCGCAGTCCTCCACGACCGCCGGCCGGAAGCCGTACTCGGCCTCGGCGTCGTCGAGGACGCGGGCGAGCCGGACCAGGTCCACCGGGAAGCCGGCCCAGTGGACCACCATGATCGCGCGGGTCGCCGGTGTGATCTTCTTCGCCAGGTCGTCCAGGTCGACGTTCAGCGTCGCCGGATCGATGTCGGCCCAGGTGACGCGCATGCCGTTGGCGAGGATGCTCCAGTTGGTGGCCTCGAAGGTGAACGGCGTGCTCAGCACCTCCCCCGGCCCGCCGGGCGCGTCCGCGCAGGCGCCCGCCAGCCGCAGGGCGAGGTGCAGGCCGGAGGTGCCGTTGTTCACCGCGGCGACCCGGGGATTGCCCACCCGGGCGCCCACGGCGCGCTCGAACTCCTCGACGGCCGGTCCGTGGCCGAACCGGCCGCTGTCGACCACCGCGGTGACGCGTTCGGCCGTGCCGGGCGCCACCGCGGTGCGGAACAGAGGGATCATCGCCGCACGCCGACGAACAGGGACCGCCCCGCCAGCAGGTCGCCCGGCTCCACGCGGACGGGGTCGAAACCGGCGCGGGTGAAGGCCGCCGCGTACTCGTCGCGGCCGAACAGGTTCATCACCTGGACGTGCTCGAAGTGCCGCACCCCGGCGGCGTCGGCCAGGAGGTAGTGCGCCTCCACCCGGACGACGTTCCCCTCGCGCACCGAGGTCGCCAGCCGGGTCACCGTACGGCCCGGCTCGCGGACGATGTCGTCGCCGATGTGGCCGTCGGCGAACCCCTCGCGGAAGTACCACGGCTCGGCGATCAGCACGCCGCCGGGCGCCACGTGCCGTCCCATGGCGGCGATCGCCGAGTCCAGCTCCTCCTGGGAGGACATGTAGCCGATCGTGCCGTAGAGGCTGCAGACCGCGTCGAAGGTGCGGCCCAGGTCGAAGTCGCGGATGTCACCTGAGTGGACGGCCACGCCGGGGAGCTTCCCCTGGGCGCGCTCCCGCATCGAGTCGGAGAGCTCGACCCCCTCGACGTGGCCGAACATGGTCCGCAGCGTGACGAGGTGCTCCCCCGTGCCGCAGGCCACGTCGAGCAGCGACGCCGCGTGCGGCGCGCGCTCGCGGATCAGGCCGGCGATGACGGCGGCCTCGGCGGCGTAGTCCTTGCCGCGCCTCTTGTAGAGGAGGTCGTAGATGTCGCTGACCTCCTCACCGTAGACGTTGGCGCCCCGGTGCCCCGGCGCGCCGTCGCCGGGGGTGTTCCTCGCGATGGTGTCAGTGGTCACTGCTCCTCCAACCGGCCCGGACGGTGGACGCCCGATGTCGTACGGCACGCGAACGGCCGGGGCGGGCGGGTCCCTCCGCCCGCCCCGGCCGTGTCACGCGGGATCGCGCCCCGCGCTACTTGACGTTCTTGAGGTGCTCGTCGAGGGCGTTGAAGAAGTAGCCCCAGCCCTCGGTGGCCCGCGGGACCTCGTCCTCGGGCAGGTCGCCCTGCTGCACGAAGGTCAGCTCGGTGCCGCCGGCGGCGGCGTCGGCGAAGGTGACGGTCACCAGCTCCTCGCCGTCGTGGTCCCGCTCCTGGCGCGCGGCCTGCTTCTCGGCGTCGTCGCTGAGGTCGAGGAGGCTGTAGGACAGCTTCTCGTTCGGCACGACCTCGCGGTAGACACCCGCGAAGGGCACCTGGGTCTGCTCGTCGACGACGATCGTGGCGCGCCACTCACCGCCGGGGCGGACGTCCATGGAGATCGTGTCGAGCGGGGCGCCCCACCAGTGGGTGAAGTGCTTGGGCTCGGTCCAGGCGGCGTACACCAGCTCGCGCGGCGCATCGAAGGTTCGAGTGATCTCGATCCTGCTCGTCATGTGTCGTCCTTTCTCGGACCTGAGGGAAGAAATGGCTTCTGCACGGATCGAAGCCGGCCCGCCCGGCTCCGCCGTCCGCCGGCGTGTCGAAAGACCCGGATGGGCCGGCTCGCCGTCGTCCCGCGATCCGTGACAGCGGTCACGGCCGGGGATCATGAAGAGCCTATAGGCCCAGCAAGGTACCGGTAGTGCGATTCTCGCCCCGGCCCGGTGCTTTTTCTTATTCAGGAATGCTCTCTTGGGCCCCTCCCCGGAAAAGCCGCGTCCCCCGTCCGGAAACACCCCGGGGAAGCGGGCGCGGCCGTCGTCCGGACCGCAACCCGAAAGATGCGCCGGCCCGGAGCCGGGTGTGACGCTGGCGCATGTCGCATCCGCCCACGAGACCGTGAGGACACGCGAAGAATGGGAGTCGTCACCAGCATTCCCGAGCGCCGCCTTTCCCTCTCCTCCCCGCCCGAGCCCGGCCTGACGCCGGAGCAGATGGTGGCGAGGGCCGAGGCCATCGCGCCGTCCCTGGTCGAGCGCCAGGCCGAGACCGAGCGGCGCACCTTCTACGGCGAGGACGTCCACGAGGAGTTCACCCGGGCCGGTTTCTACCGGATCCTGGTCCCCCGCCGGTACGGCGGTTACGAGTTCGGGATCGACACCTTCATGCGGGTGACGATGGCGCTCACCCGGGGCTGCCCCTCGACCGGGTGGATGTACTGCCTCGGCGCGGCGCACGCGCTCGCGGTGGCCACGCTGTTCGAGGAGCGGGTGCAGGAGGAGGTCTTCGGCGACGGGCACTTCATCTGCCCGGCGACCGTCATGCCCGGCGGCACCGCCGAACCCGCGGCCGACGGCGGCTGGGTGCTCAACGGCACCTGGGGTTACTGCTCGGGCTCGCCGTACGCCACGCACTTCATCGGCCACGCGATGGTCGCCCCCGACGGCGGCGGCGAGCCGGAGCCGGCGATGTTCATCGCCCCCCGCAGCGAGTGGACCCGCCTGGACGACTGGGGCAAGGCGCTCGGCCTGAAGGGCAGCGGCTCGCACAGCATCCGGATCGAGAACGGGCGCATCCCCGCCCACTTCCTGATGCGGACCCACATGAGCCAGGTCAGCGTCACCGAGGGCACGCCCGGCCGCGCGCTGCACGGCAACCCCGAGTACGGCGGCGGCCAGCTCAGCTTCATGGTCCTGGAGGACGCCGCCCTGGCCGTCGGCATGGCCCGGAACGCGCTCGACGCCTACGAGGACCTGATGCGCACCCGCACCACCCCCTTCCCGCCGATCGTGCCGCGCGCCGAGGACCCCGACTTCCAGCTCCGGTACGGCAGGGCCGCCGGCATGATCGCCACGGCCGAGGCCGCGACGCTGGACGCGGTCCGGCAGTGGCGCGAGACCTGCGCCCGGGGCCCGGCCGCCGTCACCCGGGAGCAGGAGCTGCGGATCGCCGGGATCTGCAGCGAGGTGGTGGACCTGAGCTGGCGCGCGGTCGAGCGGCACCTGTACCCGACCGCGGGCTCCAGCGCGGTGCGGAACGGCGAGCGCATGGAGCGCGTCTGGCGTGACATGTCGATGTTCGTCACCCACGCCGGAGTCTCGACCTTCCTCGCCACCATCGCCCCGCGCGATCTGGCGCGGGTCCGCTTCGGCGTCGAGTGACCCGGTGGGGGCCCGGCCTCCGGCGTCGTGCGAGCCGGCGGGCCCGGCCCCCGGCGATGAGCGATCCGGCGGAGGCCCGGCCTCCGGCGATGAGACCGTCCCCGCCGGCCGCATCCGGCGACGCGGGTTGAGACCGCTCCGCGGGCCGCATCCGGCGACGCGGAATGAAGGGAGAAGTCCGTTGACTGAGCTTCAGGACCGCACGCCCGGCACCGGGGACGCGGAGCCCGCCGGTCCGGCGCGGCGGCAGACACGCCCGATGACCGGCGACGAGTACATCGAGAGCCTGCGCGACGACCGCGAGATCTACCTGTACGGCGACCGCGTCAGGGACGTCACCTCGCACCCCGCGTTCCACAACCCGGTCCGGATGACGGCGCGGCTGTACGACGCGCTGCACGACCCGGAGCGGCGCGGCTCCCTCGTGGTGCCGACCGACACCGGCAGCGACGGCTACACCCACAGTTTCTTCACCACGCCGCGCAGCGCCGAGGACCTGGTGGCCAACCAGCGGGCCATCGCCGAGTGGGCGCGGATGAGCTACGGGTGGATGGGGCGCAGCCCCGACTACAAGGCCGCCTTCCTCGGGACGCTCGGCGCCAACGCCGAGTTCTACGAGCCGTTCTCCGACAACGCCCGGCGCTGGTACCGGGAGTCGCAGGAGAAGGTGCTGTTCTGGAACCACGCGATCGTGCACCCGCCGGTCGACCGCAACCGGCCGCCGGACGAGGTCGCCGACGTGTTCGTCCACGTGGAGAAGGAGACCGACGCCGGCCTGGTGGTGAGCGGCGCCAAGGTCGTCGCGACCGGCTCGGCGCTGACCCACTACAACTTCATCGCCCACTACGGCCTGCCGATCAAGGACCGGAAGTTCGCGCTGGTCGCGACGATCCCGATGGACGCGCCCGGCCTGAAGCTGATCTGCCGCCCCTCCTACACCGCCACGGCCACCGCCATGGGCAGCCCGTTCGACTACCCGCTGTCGTCGCGGCTGGACGAGAACGACACGATCCTCGTCCTGGACAAGGTGCTCATCCCCTGGGAGAACGTCTTCATCTACGGGCACCTGGGCAAGGTCCAGCTCTTCACCGGCCGCTCCGGCTTCCCCGAGCGCTTCACCTTCCACGGGTGCACCCGCCTGGCGGTCAAGCTGGAGTTCATCGCGGGTCTGCTGATCAAGGCGGTGGAGGCGACCGGCACCAAGGACTTCCGCGGCGTGCAGAGCCGGATCGGCGAGGTGCTGGCCTGGCGCAACCTGTTCTGGGCGTTCTCCGACGCCGCCGCGCGCAACCCGGTCGCGTGGACGAACGGCGCGGTGCTGCCCAACCCCCAGTACGGTCTGGCCTACCGGTGGTTCATGCAGATCGGCTACCCCCGGGTCAAGGAGATCGTGCAGCAGGACATCGCCAGCGGCCTGATCTACATCAACTCCAGCGCCGACGACTTCAAGAACCCCGACGTGCGCCCGTACCTCGACAAGTACCTGCGCGGCTCGGGCGGCATGGAGTCCGTCGAGCGGATCAAGATCATGAAGCTGCTGTGGGACGCGGTCGGCAGCGAGTTCGGCGGCCGGCACGAGCTGTACGAGCGCAACTACGCCGGCAACCACGAGAACACCCGGGTCGAGCTGCTGGCCGCGCAGACGGCGAACGGCCAGGTGGACGGCTACAAGGCGTTCGTCGAGGAGTGCATGTCCGAGTACGACCTGGACGGCTGGACCGTCCCGGACCTGTCGTCCTTCGACGACCTGCGCCAGGTCCGCAACTCCATGTTCGACCTCTGACGGCGTTCGGCCTCTGACGGCGCGGACCGGCGCCTTCCGGGAAGGCCCGGCCGCCGCCCGTCCGGCGGGCTCCGCCCCTCCCTTCCGGCCCGGCCCCCACGCGGGGGCCGGGCCGGACGCGTCCGGAGGGTTCCCGGGCGGATCGCACGCCGGACGCCGTCAGCGGGCGGGCACGCGGGCGAACCACACGCCGGCCACGGCGCACAGCACGGCCGGCAGCAGGAGCGCGGCCGCCGGGCCCGCCGGGGAGCCGAGGCCGGTGAGGGCTCCCATGGCGGCGACGCCGAAGGTCGCCCCGGTCTGGCGGACGGCGTTGAGCACGCCTCCCGCGGATCCGGCCGTGCCCTCGGGGGCCGCGCCGACGACCGCGGAGGCCAGGGCCGGCAGGACGAACGACACCCCGAATCCGGTGAGCAGCAGTCCGGGGGCGAGCACGCCGTACCCGGCGCCGGTCCAGGCGGCCCAGCCGAGCACCGCGCCGCCGGCGGCCAGCAGCGCCGCGCCCGCCGTGATGGGCGCCCGCGGGCCGCGGCGGGCCGTGATGCGGCCGGTCAGCGGCGGGTTGAGCGCGAACGGCAGGGTCAGCGGCAGGAACGCCAGGCCGCTGGCGACCGGGCCCAGGTGGTGGTCGTGGCGCAGCAGCAGAGGCAGCACGAACAGGTCGCCGGTGAGGGCGAAGTTCACCGCGGCGCCCACCGCCAGGCCGGTCCGCACCCCCCGGCCGCGCAGCAGCGCCGGGTCGAGGACCGGCGCGGGGCTGCGCCGCTCCCGCAGGACGAACGCGGCCCCGGCGAGCACGGCGGCCGCCGCGGAGACCGCCACGCGGGCCCAGGACGCGGAGCCGGCGGCGATCAGCGCGTCGGTCAGCAGCGCCAGGGTGGCGCAGGCCGCGAGCTGCGCCGTCCAGTCGACGCGCCGCTCGCCGCGCGGGCAGGCCACCGCGCGTCCGGCGGTCGTGGCGAGCACCAGCAGCGCGAGCGGGACGTTGATCAGGAAGATCGCCCGCCAGCCCGCCAGCTCGACCAGGGCGCCGCCGGCGATCGGGCCCGCGGCGACCGCGGCCCCGCTGACGGCCGCCCAGGTCGCCACGGCGCGGGCGCGCCGGGCCGGTTCCGGGTACAGCCGCGCGATCATCGCCATCGAGGCGGGCACGCAGGCCGCCGCCGCGGCGCCGAGCACCGCGCGCACCCCGGCCAGCGCCCACAGCGCCGGCGCGAAGGCGCACAGCAGCGAGCCCAGGCCGAAGACCGCGACCCCGGCGCGGAAGACGCGGTGCGCGCCGTGGCGGTCGGCGACCGCGCCGGCCGTCAGCAGCAGGGAGCCGAAGACGACGGTGTAACCGGTGGTCGCCCACTGCAGGCCGGCGACCGAGGTGCGCAGCGAGACGGCCAGGTCCGGCTCGGCGACCGACAGCACGGTCATGTCGAGGAGCACCATGAAGTACCCGAGCGAGATTCCCAGGAGCGCGAGCGGGCGCCCGGCCCGGCCGACGGGCCCGGCGTGTCCGGGGTGGCCGGCCCGGCTGGGGTGTCCGGCCCGGCTGGGGTGTCCGGCGTGTTCGGCGCGTCCCGAATGCTCGGTCCGGGTGGCGTGTCCGGTCCGGCCGGTGTGGCCGTCCGGCCGCGTCGCGGCACCGTAGCCGCCGGGGGAAGGGGATTCGGCTGTGGTCATGGGGACCAACTGTCCGGTTCCCGGCTTCCCGCCTCCACCGGCCCGTCCGTACACTCCGTTCGGGAATTCCGAACGGAACGGGTGATCGGGGGGCGGCGTGGAGCTGCGCCAGTTGCGGACCTTCGAGGCGGTGATCCGCGGCGGCACGGTGACCGACGCGGCCAACGAGCTGGGGCTGGCGCCCTCCACCGTCTCCGAGCAGATCCGCGCGCTGGAGAGGTCGCTGGGCGTGGCGCTGTTCGAGCGGACGGCGCGGGGGATGCGGCCGACCGGCGCGGGTGAGCGGATGCTGGACTGGGCCCGGCGGCTGCTGGACGCCGCCGAGCAGGCGCGCCGCGAGGTGGCCGGGCTGCCGGGGGTGCTGCGGCTGGGCGCGCTGGAGACCATCGCCGCCACGCTCGTCCCCCGGGTGCTGGCCCGGCTCGCCGGGCGCCGCCCCGGCCTGGCCGTGGAGGTCGCCCCGTCGGTGAGCCGGGACGAGCTGCTCGACGGGGTCGCCGCCGGACGGCTGGAGGCGGCGCTGCTGCTGGACACCGGGGAGGCGCTGGGCGACCTCGGCTTCCCGCCGCCCGCCGGGCCCCTGACGTTCCTCGACCTCGACCCCGTCCCCCTCGTCCTGGTCGCCGCGCCCGGTCACCGGCTGGCCGGCCGCTCCCCCGTCCTGCCCGGCGACCTGGACGGTGAGCGGCTGCTGGTCAACGTGCCGGCCTGCTCCTTCCGGATGGCCGCCGACCGGATCCTCGGGCCGGGCCCGGAGCGGGTCCGGGCCGGCGGGGTCGCGGTGATGCGGGCCTGGGCGGAGCGGGGGCTGGGGATCGCGCTGCTGCCGGAGTTCGCCGTGGCGGAGGCGCTCCGGTCGGGCGCGCTGACCCGGCTCGGCCTGGCCGCCCCGGACCTGCGGCTGCGGCTGGTCTGGCGCGGCGACCGGGAGGACCTTCCCGGCCTGCGCGACGTGCTGTACGCCGCCGTGGCCTGACCGCTTCGCCGTACCGTGAGGCGGTGGGCCGGCCGGCGACGGAGCCTGACGGGATGTCAGGGGTCGACCGGGTGACTCCTGGCCTCTCATCGACGACCGACGACCGCCGACGTCGTCCGGACGGCGGGGACGGGGGCGGTGCCCCTCCCGGCCGGTCAGATGGTCCTGGCCAGGGCGCGGGAGATGCCCAGGGCGGCGGCCTTGACGACGGGGGCCAGGCGGGTGGGCTGGAACCGGGCCAGGGGGACGGAGACGGACAGGGCGGCGACCGCCATGCCGTCGCCGAACACGGGGGCGGCGATGCAGGCTCCGCCGAGCTGGGCCTCCTCGCGTTCGTAGGCCAGGCCCGCCGCCTGGATCTGGCCGATGGTCTCCTCAAGGCGCTGCGGGTCCACGATCGAGTGGGGGGTCAGGCGGCGCAGGGGGCGGCCGAGGACCTCCTCGATCAGGTCGGGGCCGGAGTAGGCCAGCAGGGCCTTGCCGATCCCGGTGCAGGTCAGAGGGAGCCTGCCGCCGACGCGGGAGGGCAGGGCGAAGGTCTCCTGGCCGCGGATCTTCTCGACGTAGACGACGTCCAGCCCGTCGCGCACGCCCAGGTGCACGGTCTCGTGGGTGGCCTCGTAGAGGTCGTGCATGAAAGGCAGCGCCGCGTGTCTCAGATCCCGCTCGAGGGGCACGATGCAACCGAGTTCGAAGAGGCGGCGGCCGAGGTAGTAGCCGTCCTCGCGGCGGGCCACCGCGCCGATCCCGGTGAGCTCGGTGAGCAGCCGGAAGGCGGTGGTCTTGGGCAGATGGCAGCGTTCGGCGACGTCGGCCAGCCGGAGGGGGCCTCCCGTGGGGCGGAACGAGTCGAGCACGAGCCAGGATTTCTCCAGGACCGAGAGGCGGTCGGGGTTCCGTGTCACGGAACGCATTGTTGCCGATGAACCGCCTTCACCTCTATACCCGTATCCAGTGACCAAGAGGGGTCCTACCCTGAGGAGAAGTCTTGTCTGACCAGGTGACCCACTTCATCGGTGGGGTGCCGGTCGCCGAGGGCGCGACGTTCGCCACGTACGACCCGGTGACCGGCCGGCCGGTCCGCCGGGTCCACGAGGCGGACCGGGCCGTCGTCGACCGGGCGGTCGCCGCCGCCCGCGCGGCCCTGCCGGGATGGGCGGCGCTGCCGGTGGCGGAACGGGCCGCCTGGATGCGCCGTCTCGCCGACGCGATCGAGGAGCGGTTCGAGGAACTGGTGGCCGCGGAGATCGCCGACACCGGCAAGTCGATCACGCAGACCCGCACGCTGGACATCCCGCGGGGGGCGGCCAACTTCCGGTCCTTCGCCGAGATCGCGGCCCAGCGCCCGGAGAGCGCGTTCCACCTGCGGGACGTGCTGAGTTACACGGTGCGCAGGCCGCTGGGCGTGGTGGCGGTGATCGTGCCGTGGAACCTGCCGTTCCTGCTGGCGACCTGGAAGATCGGCCCCTCGCTCGTGGCGGGCAACACCATCGTGGTCAAGCCCTCCGAGCACACGCCGGGCTCGGTCGCGGTGCTGGCGGAGATCGCCGCCTCGGCCGGGCTGCCGCCCGGCGTCCTCAACGTCGTGCACGGGTTCGGCGGCGGCTCCACCGGCCAGTTCCTGGTGGAGCACCCCGGTGTGGACGCGGTCACCTTCACCGGCGAGAGCCGTACCGGGTCGACGATCATGAAGAGCGTGGCGGACCGGGTCAAGCCGGTCTCGTTCGAGCTGGGCGGCAAGAACGCCGGGCTGGTCTTCGCCGACGCCGATCTGGACGCGGCCGTCGAGGGAAGTGTGCGCTCGGTCTTCACCAACGGCGGCCAGGTCTGCCTGTGCACGGAGCGGCTCTACGTGGAGCGGCCCGTCTTCGAGGAGTTCACGGCGAGGCTGGCCGAGCGGGCGGGACGGCTGAGGTTCGGGCGTCCCGCCGACGAGGACACCACGATGATGCCGATGATCTCGGCCGAGCACCGGGACAAGGTGCTCTCCTACTACGAACTGGCCAGGGCCGAGGGAGCCGAGATCCGGGCGGGAGGCGGCGTGCCGCGCTTCGGCGACGACCGCGACGGCGGCTACCACGTCGAGCCGACCGTGCTGACCGGGCTCCCGCGCGACTCCCGGGTGAACCGGGAGGAGATCTTCGGCCCGGTCTGCCACATCGCGCCGTTCGACACCGAGGCCGAGGCCGTCGAGCTGGCCAACGACAGCGAGTACGGCCTGGCGGCGACGGTCTGGACCTCCGGCCTGGACCGGGCCCACCGGGTCGCCCGGTCGCTGGAGGCCGGACTGGTCTGGGTCAACACCTGGTACCTGAGGGACCTGCGCACCCCGTTCGGCGGGGTGAAGCTGTCGGGCATCGGCCGCGAGGGCGGCACGCACTCGCTGGACTTCTACTCCGAACCCACCACGATCACGATCAAGCTGGAGCCGGGACATGCCTGAGTTGAGCGAGGCCGCCGACGTGCTCGTCGAGGCGGCCGACCGGCTGCTGGAGGCGGTGCGGAGCGGCAGACCCTGCCCGCCGGTGCGGGAGACGCTGCCGGGCCGGACCGCCGAGACCGGCTACGCCGTACAGGAGATCAACACCAGGCGGGCGCTGCACGACGGACGGCGGCTGGTCGGGCGGAAGGTCGGCCTGACCTCCCAGGCGGTCCAGCGCCAGCTCGGCGTGGACCAGCCGGACTTCGGCATGCTCTTCGCGGACATGGCCTTCCTCGACGGCCTGCCCATTCCGACCGGCCGTTTCCTGCAGCCCAGGGCCGAGGCGGAGATCGCACTGGTCCTCAAGAGCGACCTGGTGGGCGGCCCCTTCACGGTGGCCGAGGTGATCCGGGCGGTCGACTTCGTGCTGCCCGCGATCGAGATCGTGGACAGCCGGATCGCGGGGTGGGACATCACGCTCGTGGACACCATCGCCGACAACGCCTCCAGCGGCGCCTTCGTCCTGGGCGGCACGCCCGTCCCGCTCACCGGCCTGGACCTGCGCCTGGCCGGGATGACCATGAGCCGGCGCGGTCAGGAGGTGTCCACCGGCGCGGGCGCGGCCTGCATGGGGCATCCGCTCAACGCCGCCGTCTGGCTGGCCGGCGCGCTGGGCGGCAGGGACTTCCCGCTGCGCGCCGGGGACATCGTGCTCACCGGCGCGCTCGGCCCGATGGTGGCCGTCGAGCCCGGCGACGTGTTCGAGGCCGTCATCGACGGCCTCGGCTCGGTGCGGGCGGTCTTCTCGTGACCCACGACGAGCCCGGCCGGGGCACCCGGCGGATCAAGATCGCGATCATCGGCTCCGGGAACATCGGCACCGACCTGATGTTCAAGGCACTGCTGTCCGAGCGGGTCGAGGTCGTCGCCATGGCGGGGATCGACCCCGGCTCCGACGGCCTCGCCCGCGCCCGCCGGCGCGGGGTGGCGACCACCCACGAGGGGGTCGAGGGCCTGGTCGGACTGCCCGGGTTCGCCGGCGTGGACGTCGTCCTCGACGCCACCTCGGCGAAGGCGCACCTCCACAACGACCGGGTGCTCGGCGAGCACGGCAAGCGGGTCATCGACCTGACTCCCGCCGCCGTCGGGCCCTACGTGGTGCCTCCGGTCAACCTGGACGCCCATCTCGCCGAGCGGAACCTCAACATGGTCACCTGCGGCGGGCAGGCGACGATCCCGATCGTGGCGGCGGTGGCCTCGCAGACCCCCGTCCGGTACGCCGAGATCGTCGCCTCGATCGCCTCCAGGTCGGCCGGCCCCGGCACCCGCGCCAACATCGACGAGTTCACCGAGACGACCTCCCGGGCGATCGAGGAGGTCGGCGGGGCCGCCAGGGGGAAGGCGATCATCGTCCTCAACCCGGCCGAGCCGCCGCTGATCATGCGCGACACGGTCTACTGCCTGGTCGGCGACTGCGACGAGGCCGCCGTGGCGGGAGCCGTACGGGCCATGGTGGAGAAGGTCCGCGACTACGTGCCCGGCTACCGGCTCAAGCAGGACGTGCAGTTCGAGAGGATTCCGGAGGGCGAGCCGCTGCCCGACGGGGGGCGGGGCGGGGGGACCAAGGTGAGCGTCTTCCTGGAGGTGGAGGGTGCGGCCCACTACCTGCCCGCCTACGCGGGGAACCTGGACATCATGACGTCGGCCGCGCTGCGCACCGCCGAGCGGCTGGCCGAATCGCCGGGCCGTAGCGGACGGACCGCGGACACGGGGGTGGGCGCGTGAGGCTCTACGTCCAGGACGTGACGTTGCGGGACGGCATGCACGCCGTCCGGCACCGCTACACCACGGCCCAGGCCGCCGAGATCGCCGCCGCGCTGGACGCCGCCGGTGTGGCGGCCATCGAGATCGCCCACGGCGACGGCCTCGCGGGGGGCAGCTTCAACTACGGCGCGGGCGCGCACACCGACGACGAGTGGATCGAGGCGGTCGCGGGAGCCGTACGGCGGGCGCGGCTGACGACGCTGCTGCTGCCCGGCATCGGCACCATCCACGACCTCAGGCGGGCCCACGCGCTCGGCGTGACCTCGGTCCGGGTCGCCACCCACTGCACCGAGGCCGACATCTCCGCCCAGCACATCGCCACCGCGCGTGAGCTCGGCATGGACGTCGCCGGCTTCCTGATGATGTCCCACATGGCGCCGGCCGACGAGCTGGCGCGGCAGGCCAGGCTCATGGAGTCGTACGGCGCGCAGTGCGTCTACGTGACCGACTCCGGCGGCCGGCTGACCATGGACGGGGTCCGGGACCGGGTCCGCGCCTACCGCTCGGTGCTCGACGAGGGCACCGAGATCGGCATCCACGCCCACCACAACCTGGGACTGGGCGTGGCGAACTCGGTCGTGGCCGTGGAGAACGGCGCCTGCCGGGTGGACGCCTCCCTGGCCGGGATGGGCGCGGGCGCGGGCAACTGCCCGATCGAGGTGTTCGTCGCGGTGGCCGGCCTGATGGGCTGGGAACACGGCTGTGACCTGCACGCCCTGATGGACGCGGCCGACGACCTGATCAGGCCGCTGCAGGACCGGCCGGTCCGGGTGGACCGGGAGACGTTGACGCTGGGCTACGCCGGGGTCTACTCCAGCTTCCTGCGGCACGCCGAGGCGGCGTCGGCGCGCTACGGGGTCGACACCCGGACCATCCTGACCGAGGCGGGCCGCCGCCGGATGGTCGGCGGCCAGGAGGACATGATCGTGGACATCGCACTGGACCTGGCACGCGCGGAGGGGACCTCATGAGGCAGACGTTCGGCTCCGGCCGCGGGGAGGGCTCCGAGGCCGGTGTACCCGGCTCCGCGTCCGGGGTTCCCGGCTCCGCGTCCGGCGTTCCCGCTGTTCCCGGCTCCGTCAGGGAGGAGGAGACCCCGTGACCGACATCCACAGGCTCGCCGCCGTACTGGACGAGGCCGCCCGCACCGCCCGCGCGGTGCCGCAGCCCGAACAGGGCTACGACGTGGCCGCCGCCTACCAGGTCCAGGAGGAGCTGCTCCGGCTCCGGCTGGAGCGGGGCGACCGGCTGGCGGGGGTGAAGCTGGGCTTCACCAGCGAGGGCAAGCGCCGCCAGATGGGCGTGCATGACGTGATCTTCGGTCGTGTTCCGGAGTCGTCGGCCATCCTTGACGGCTCATACGCCGATATATCGAGCTACATCCATCCCCGTGTCGAGCCGGAGGTCGTCTACCTGATCGGCCGCCGCATCGCCACGGTCGCCGACGCCCTCGCGCCCGGCGCCGTCGCCGCGGTCGCCCCCGGCATCGAGGTCATCGACTCGCGCTACGAGGACTTCCGGTTCTCCCTGCCGGACGTGATCGCCGACAACACCTCGGCCGCCGGATACGTGGTCGGCCCGTGGCAGCCCTACGATCCCGCCCGCTGGAACCTCGGCGTCGTCTTCGAGATCGACGGCCGTCCCGTCCGGACCGGCTCCACCGGCGCCATCCTGGGAGACCCGCGCCGGGCCGTCGCGGAGGCCGCGCGCCTCGCCGGAGCGAACGGGGTGGTCATGGAGCCCGGGTGGATCCTGCTCGCCGGCGCCGCCACGCCCGCCGAGCCGCTGGCCCCCGGAGCCCATGTCAGAGCGGAGATCCAGCACCTGGGTTCGGTCTCCTTCACCGCGTCCGGGGGGCGGCCGTGACCGATGGGCTCGTCGTCCGGGGAAAGGCCACCCCGCGCGGAAGGTTCCCGCACGTCAAGCGGGCCGGAGACTTCCTCTACGTGTCCGGCACCAGCTCCCGCAGGCCGGACGACACGATCGCCGGGGCCGCGGCCGACGAGTCCGGCACGGTCACACTCGACATCGCCGAGCAGACCCGGGCCGTGATAGAGAACATCGGTGACATTCTCAAGGCGGCCGGGGCCGACCTGAGCGACCTCGTCCAGATCACCGCCTACCTGGTGAACATGGACGACTTCGGCGGCTACAACGCGGTCTACGCGGAGTACTTCGACGAGGCCGGTCCGACCCGCACCACCGTGGCCGTCCACCAGCTGCCCCACCCCCATCTGCTCATCGAGATTCAGGCCGTGGCCCATCGGCCGGAGGAGCGACAGTGATCCCCCCCATCGACTTCGGCAAGTGGATCGACGAGCACGCCCACCTGCTCAGGCCGCCGGTCGGCAACAAAATCATCTTCGAGGGCTCCAGCGACCTCATCGTGATGGTCGTCGGCGGCCCGAACGCGCGGACCGACTTCCACGTCGACCCGTACGAGGAGCTCTTCTACCAGGTCCGCGGCAACATGCACATCAACGTCATGACACCCGAGGGGCCGGACACCGTCCACGTCCGCGAGGGCCAGATGTGGCTGCTCCCGCCGAACATGCCGCACTCGCCGCAGCGTCCCGAGGAGGGGTCGGTCGGCTTCCTGGTGGAGCGGATCAGACCGGAGGGCGTGCTGGAGAAGTTCCGGTGGTACTGCCAGGAGTGCAACGCCGTGGTCCACGAGGTCGAGCTCCAGGTCCGTGACATCGTGGCCGACCTGCCGCCGATCTTCCAGGCCTTCTACGACGACGAGAGGGCCCGCACCTGCGACGACTGCGGCGCGCTGCACCCGGGCAGGGGATGACCCTTGATCATCGACGTCCACACGCACCACGTCCCCAGGGGCTGGCCGGACCTCGGCTGGCCGGGGGCGCCCCGGCTCCGGGTGGAGTCCGAGCGGGAGGCCATGATCCTGCTCGGCGACCGGGAGTTCCGGCGGATCCGGGACGACTGCTGGAACCCCTCGGCCCGCCTGGAGCAGATGGACGCCGACGGGGTGGACGTCCAGGTCGTCTCGCCGACACCGGTGTTCTTCTCCTACGAACGCCCGGCGGCGCAGGCCGCGGGGGTCGCCAGGGTCTTCAACGACCTGGCTCTGGAGATCTGCGCGTCCGAGCGGCTGGTGCCGTTCTGCCAGGTGCCGCTCCAGGACCCCGACCTGGCCTGCGCCGAGCTGGACCGCTGCCTGGCCGCCGGGCACGCGGGCGTCGAGATCGGCAACCACGTCGGCGACCGTGACCTCGACGACGAGGGGATCGTCCAGTTCCTCCAGCACTGCGCGGCGGTGGGCGCGCCCGTCTTCGTCCACCCGTGGGACATGCCGGACGGTCCCCGGCTGCGGCGCTGGATGGCCCAGTGGCTGGTCGGCATGCCCGCCGAGACGCACCTGTCGGTGCTCGCCCTGATCCTGGGCGGCGTGTTCGACCGGGTGCCGGACTCCCTGAGGATGTGCTTCGCGCACGGCGGCGGCTCGTTCGCCTTCTGGCTCGGCCGCTTCGAGAACGCCTGGCACCGCCGTAACGACCTCGTCGGGGTCTCGGAGTTCCCGCCCTCCGCCTACCTGGAGCGCTTCAGCGTGGACTCGGTGGTGTTCGACGAGCGGGCACTGCGGCTGCTGGTGGACACGATGGGCGAGGACCGCGTCATGCTCGGCTCCGACTTCCCCTACCCGCTGGGCGAGTCACCGGCGGGATCGCTGATCCGGGGGGCCGGGTTCCTCTCCGACGGCGCCCGCGCCAAGCTGCTCGGCGGCAACGCCGCCCGGTTCCTCGGCCGGTGACCCCGTGCCGCCGCACCGGGTGACGATACGGTCCCCGCCCGGCGGGTCCGGCGCCGTCCGGCCCGCCATGCCGGGTGGAGGTTCCGCGTCCCGGAACATCCCGATGCTCTGACCTTCGCCGATGCCGGATGATGGAGAGGCTGGTAAGCACCTGACCGGGAGATGATTCGTGACCATCAGCCGTGCGGACTGCGTCGCCCTCGACGCGGACGACCCCCTCAAGCACCTCAAGGACGAGTTCGTCCTGCCCGACGGGACGATCTACCTGGTCGGGAACTCGCTCGGCGCCATGCCCCGTGCGGCCGTGGCCGCCACGGCGCGTGTCGTGGAGGAGGAGTGGGGCCGGCGACTGGTCGGCGGCTGGAACTCCGCCGGCTGGTTCGACCTGCCGCTGACCACCGGCGACCGCCTGGCCCCGCTGATCGGCGCGGGTCCCGGACAGGTGGTGGTGGGCGAGAGCACCTCGATCGCCATCGTCAAGGCGGTCTCGGCCGCCCTGGGCCTCCGCTCCGGCCGCCGGGTGATCGTCTCCGACCTGGCCAACTTCCCGACCGACCGCTACATGGTCGAGGGCCTCGTCAAGACGCTGGGCGGCTACGAGGTGCGCGACATCGGGGTCCTCGACGAGGCGCTGGGCGACGACGTCGCCTGCGTGCTGATGTCGGAGGTGGACTACCGGACCGGAGAGCGCCACGACACCGCCGCGGTGACCGCGAAGGTCCAGGCGGCGGGCGCGTTGATGATCTGGGACCTGTGCCACAGCGCCGGCGCCTTCCGGGTCGACATGTCGGCGGCCGACTTCGCGGTCGGCTGCACCTACAAGTACCTCAACGCCGGCCCGGGGGCTCCCGCGTTCATCTACGTCAACCCGCGGCACCACGACCGGGCCGAGCACATGCTGACCGGCTGGCACGGCCACGCGGCGCCGTTCGCGTTCGAGCCGGGCTACCGTCCCGCGGAGGGCGTCCGGCGCTTCGCGGTGAGCACCCCGCACGTGCTGTCCTACGCCCCGCTCAACGCGTCGCTGGACATCTGGGAGCGGGTGGACCTGGAGCGGGTCCGGGCCAAGAGCGTGGCCCTGACGTCGCTCTTCATCGACCTGGCCGAGGAGCTCCGCGCGCCGTACGGGCTCGAGCTGGTCACCCCCCGGGACCCGGAGCGCCGCGGCAGCCAGGTCAGCCTCCGCCATCCCGACGGTTACCCGGTCATGCGCGCGCTGATCGACCGCGGCGTCCACGGGGACTTCCGCGCCCCCGACATCCTGCGCTTCGGCTTCGCCCCGCTCTACATCGGTTTCGCCGACGTCTACGACGCGGTCGCCACGCTGGCCGAGGTGCTGGAGAAGGAGCACTGGCGCGACGAGCGGTACCGGCGGCGCCTGGCCGTCACCTGAGCCGGCGTTCCGTGAGATGGAACCCTTCCTGTTCCATCTCACGGAACGGAGCGTGGCCGGCGGGGGACGGAACCGAAAGCCTGAGGGTGTTCCTCCCTTTCCTGTGAAAGGTCGCGCCATGCGCCACTTCCTCCGGCATGCCCTGATCACCTCCGGCGTCGCGGGTCTCGTCCTCGCCTCCGGTACGGCGGTGCGGGCAGCGGCCCCCGACGATCCGAACATCCCCTCCGTCTGCGGTGACCGCCGCCCGGCCGACCCCCAGGCCGGCACGTACGGCATGCAGCTCGACGGCACCTTCCGGCACCCCTCCCTGGCCCCGGCGGGCGAGGAGCGCTTCTCCTTCCCCGGCGGCGCCCAGGACCTGTTCGGGAAGACCGAGGGCTACGACCCGAAGTCCTACCTGGAGGGCCCGATCAAGCTGGAGGCCGCCTACCGGGGCGCCGGGTTCACCCCGGACTACTTCCACAGCTGGCAGAACATCGTCGACTTCGACGGCCGCCGCTACCTGTTCCAGTACGACCGGAGCGAGGGCCGCGTCTACGACGTGACCGACGTCAGGAAGGTCAAGATCGTCGAGTCGCTCAGCCGCAACGACATCAAGGCCGAGTACGGTGAGAACGTCGAGCTCAAGGACGGCAAGGACTGGAAGGCCCACGACTACTGGGGCGCCTCCACCATCCAGTGGAACACCAGGCTCGGCGCCTACGTCATGGTCCAGAGCTTCGAGCAGAAGCGCCAGGTCGGCGAGCTGGGCGACTCGGTGGAGCACTCCAAGTTCCACAACGCCGAGGGCGTCGGAAAGCTCCGTGAGACCACGAGCTTCAAGGGCTTCAAGGTCTACCGGCTCGACGGCCCGCGCAAGAGGGACTGGAGGCTGCTGGCCACCGTCACCACCGACGGCTCGGTGACCGACCCGCTGAACGCGCCGGTCGACGGGCCACAGCAGGGCTCGGGCTCACTGGACGTGCCGTACTGGACGGGCGGCAGGTACATGTTCGTCGCCGCCGCGCCGCTGGACACCTGGAGCAACACCGAGGTGCCCACCTACCTGTACTCGGCCGGCTACCAGGCCTACGACATGTCCGACCCGGCCAGGCCGAAGAAGATCGGTGAGTGGCACCGGAAGGGCCAGGTCGCCGGCGAGTCCGCCGACTACGCCAGGAACCCGCGCTGCGGCAACCAGACCTCCTGGATGGGCGCCCGCATGCCGCTGTTCATCCCCGAGCCGGTCGAGGAGGGCGGCAGGTACGGCTTCGCGGCCCTGGGCGGTTACGGCCTGTCGGTGCTGGACATCTCCGACCCGGCCAAGATGACCGAGGTCTCCCACCTGGACCTGCCCATGTCGGTCGGCGGCACCGAGGCGGACAACGTGGACGTCTCCCAGTTCGAGAGAACCGGCATGATCTACGTCTCCGGCTACCCGCTGGGCGAGGACTGCCACGAGCCTTACAAGGACATCTTCCAGATCGACGTCCGCGACCCGGCCAAGCCCCGCATCGTCGGCGCCCTGCCCCGGCCCGAGCCCGCCGCGGCGGCCCCGTTCGGCGACTACTGCCAGCGCGGCGGCAGCTTCGGCCCCAAGCGCTCGGGCTATTACACCTCGCCCGGCGAGCCCAGGCAGGGCCTGCTGCCGTACGCGTTCTACAACGCGGGCGTGCAGTTCTTCGACACCCGCGACCCGAAGCACCCGAAGATCGCCGCGCAGTTCGTCCCGGCGGGCTTCGCCAAGGGCGTGCCCGGCTACGCCCTTGGCAACCAGACCCACGGCGTCTACGTCGAATGGGACCGCAAGATCGCCTGGGTCTTCACCAACGACGGCATCTACGCGATCTCCTCGAAGAAGCTGCTCGGCACCCCCAACCTGGGCAGGCCGGCCAAGCCGTTCCGCACCAGCGCCCGGTGACGCCCCACCCGGCCGGGGCGCCTCCGTTCCCGGCCGGGTGACCCCGGGGACTCCCCCGGACGCGCGGAACGAGCGCGCCCGCAAGGCGCTTCGCGTCGTCCGGCGCCCAGGGAGCCCCCGTTCCACACCGGTCGCCTCGGCGGTCACGGCCGGCGTGCCCTGCCCGGCGGCGGATCAGCCGGTGACGGAGGCGGCGCCGGAGGCGATGTCCACGCCCGCCGCGCGGCGGGTCTCCTCGTCCTCCAGCATGATGTACGGGTCGTTCATCTCCACCCAGCCCAGGCCGGGCGGGCAGCGGTCGTAGCCGAGGAGCCGCCTGACCTCCTCGGGGTAGGCCAGCACCTTCTCCCGGGGCACCGCGAGATACTGGTTCTCCTCCTGGCGGAGGTTGCCCAGGTCCAGCGAGATGGTCATGCCGGTGCGCGGCACGGTGGTGACGTTGCGGCCGCCGCCGTGGTAGACGCCGCCCAGCCAGATGAGGCACGACCCGGCCGGCATCTCGGTGGGGATGGCCTCCGCGGCCTTCGGCGCGCGCTCGTCGTCCCAGTGGTGACTGCCCGGGATGACCAGGGTGCCGCCGTTGTCGGCGGTGAACTCGCTCATCGCGAGCATCATCTGCACCCGGCTGGCCGGGCCCGGGTGCGAGCGCAGGTGCAGCGCGTCGTCGCGGTGCAGGGGCTGCTTGCCCTGACCCTGGTGGATCTGGATCAGCTGCGTGGCGCTGATCTGGATGGTGGGGATCATCTCCTGCCGGGACCTGCCGATCCACATGGGGATCGGCCGCTGCATGATGGCCCGGGCCGCCCCCAGGTAGAGGCGCTGGGTCACCACCGGCGTCAGGCGCGTGGTCCGGGCGAACAGCGAGGACACCCGCCTGGTCCGCAGGCCGTCGTACCAGTTGTCGCTGTAGTCGTGGGACTCCAGGCACGGACCGAGGTCGTCCCACAGCCCGGCGAGGGTCTCCTGGTCGACGAAGTCCTCGACGACGACGGCCCCGTCCCGTTCCAGGATCTCGACGACGTCGTCGAGATCGGCGTCCGGCCTCACCCTGATCAGGCCAGCCATGGTGAACCGCCTTTCTCCGCGATCCTTCTCCGCGATCCTTCTC
The DNA here is from genome assembly GCF_055585205.1 of Streptosporangium sp. NPDC053982. Classification (NCBI taxonomy): domain Bacteria; kingdom Bacillati; phylum Actinomycetota; class Actinomycetes; order Streptosporangiales; family Streptosporangiaceae; genus Streptosporangium; species Streptosporangium sp. NPDC053982. The sequence goes on along the minus strand of NZ_JBVJKQ010000007.1, from coordinate 283,842 downwards.
CGTGCTCGTTCCGTGCTCGTTCGGTGCTCGTTCGGTGCTCGTTCCCGTCCCCGGTACGGCCGGCGGGCGCCCGGCCCGCCGGCCCGTGCCCGCCGTACGGCACTCCCCCGGCCTCGCGGCGGGCGGCCGTACGGCGGGCCGGTCCCTCAGCGCAGCTCGACGTCGCTCCGGGCGACGGCGCCGACGAACTCGCCGCGCGACAGCGCCGCGGCCACCAGCTCGATGTCGTCGGACATGTAGCGGTCGTGGCTCAGCGTCGGCACCAGCGACCGCACCGCGTCGTAGGTCGCCTTGCCCGCCGGGCTGAGCCGGTCGTAGCGGCCGGACACGTCCACCGCCTGCGCCGCGGCGAGGAACTCCACCGCGAGGATCCTGGTGTTGTTCTGCATGACCCGCCGCGCGTTGCGGGTGGCGATCAGGCCCATGCTGACGACGTCCTGGTTGTCGCCGTTGGACGGCACGCTCTGGGTGCTGGCCGGGCCGATGGTGCGGTTCTCGGCGACCAGCGCGGTCGCCGGGTACTGGGCGCCGGCGAACCCGCTGTTGAGGCCGGGGTCGCCCGCGACGAGGAACTCCGGCAGGCCGTTGCTGAGGTGCCGGTTGAGCAGCCGGTTGGTGCGGCGCTCGGAGAAGACGCCCAGCTGGGTGAGGGCGATGGTGAGGAAGTCCATCGCGAAGGCGACCGGCTGGCCGTGGAAGTTGGCCCCGTGGAAGACCTCCTGGCCTTCGAAGACCAGCGGGTTGTCGTTGGAGGAGTTCAGCTCGGTCTCCAGGACGTCCGTCACGTGGTACAGCGTGTCGCGGACCGCGCCGACGACCTGCGGGATGGCGCGCAGCGTGTACGCCTTCTGCAGGTAGACCTCGGTACGGTGCACACCGCCGTCCGCGTCCTCGCCCGAGTCGCGCCGGGCGGCCTCGCGGGCCTTCAGGGCGCGCAGGCGGTCGGGGTCGGCGCTGAGCGCGCGGCGCAGGTCGCTGTGCTCGACGGCCAGCTCGCTGCCGTGCAGCAGGGTCCGCATGTTCGCGGCGCTGTCGATCTGGCCCCGGTGCGGGCGGGCGATGTCGTGCCCCTCGGCGCCGAACGGGCTGGTCGAGCTCTGCAGGACCTCGCAGATCAGGGCGGTGACGATCTCGGCCTGGCGGATCTGGTCCATGGCTCGTCCGGCCAGCAGGCAGCCCACGCCGGTCATCGCGGAGGTCCCGTTGATCAGCGCGAGCCCCTCCTTGAACCGCAGCTGCAGCGGCTCGATGCCGAACTCCCGCAGGACCCGCGCGGTCTCGACGCGGCGTCCCTCGCGCAGGACGTAGCCCTCGCCGATGAGGGTGGAGGCGACGTGCGCGAGCGGGGCCAGGTCGCCGCTCGCGCCGAGGGAGCCGATCTCCGGGATGGCGGGGGTGATGCCCAGGTTGAGGTAGAGCGCGAGGCGCTCCAGCAGTTCGGGGCGCACCGCCGAGTAGCCCTTGGACAGGGCGTTCAGCCGGGCCGCGACGACCGCCCTCGCCTCGTCCTGGGCGAAGGTCGGGCCGACGCCCGCGCTGTGGCTGCGGACCAGGTTGGTCTGCAGTTCCACCTCCTTGTCGGTGCCGACCAGCATGTAGATCATCTCGCCGTAGCCGGTGGTCACCCCGTACACGGGGATGCCCTGCTGGATGATGTCCTCGAACATGCGGCGGTTGGCGGCCGCCTTGGACAGCGTCTCGGAGGAGACGACGCAGGCGGCGCCGTCCTCGGCGACCTGCCGCACGGCGGCGATGTCCAGGGTCTCGCCATCGAAGTCGACCGACGTTTGGGTCTCGACCAGAGTCAAGTTTCTCACCTCGCCAGAGAGGGGCTAACGGCTTCAGCGGGTACGGCTTGCGCGTCGACCGGAGCGGCCGTGCGTGCGCGGGACGTCGGGTCGCGACGTGAATTCCCCCACGGCAGCGAATTACGGCCGAAAATAGCGGTCGATGTTCCGCGTGGAACGACGTCGGCCGAATTCCGGCGCGAATGCCGGGGAGCATGGGCGGTGTCGTCGCCGGCGGCTCCCGCGGCATACGGGATATGCGCGGTCCTCACCACGACATCGTCACGTCCGGGCGTCACCCGGTGCATCTTCTGGCGTGCTGGCCACCGGGCACGCCGCCCGCCGCGCGGTGCCGCGCCCCCTCCTGCCTGGTCATTCGATGATGCGCCATCCCGGAGGCGCAGGCGCGCGGAACGGATGACAGGAAGCGGCAACCGGAGGACAACATGTTGCATCCGTCGCGTCTTGCCATCGGGTCCCGCCGGACGCACAGTTTCCGCATGAGAGAAAACCAGCGCATTATTGAATCGCTTCAGAAGTCCCGTAACGGGACGACGTGGGACTAGAAGAATGAGCTGCGTCCCGGCCGCCGTCCTTCTGCGCGGCGGCGGGCGGAAAACGACGCGGCGGCTTCGCCGGCGGCGACGCTGCGTTCCCCGCGGGCGCCCGGCGCCGCGCGCGACGCGGCGGCGCACAACGCGGCGGCGCACGAAGAACCGCGGGGACCGGCCGTGACGGCCGGATCCCCGCGGTCGGGACGAAAGGGCGGGGAAGGTTACCGGCTCACCCGGGTCTCGGTGCCCGCCAGCACGTTGCCCGGGTCGGTGGCGACCAGGACGAACGACGCCCCCGAGGGGTCGGCGTACACGTTGAAGTTCGCCGAGCTGTCGCCCAGGTGGAACGACGCCTTCCCGCTGCAGTCGCTCTTGATGCTGTAGGAGAGCGTGATCGGGGTGTGGTCGTTCACCAGGGCGTCCTTCACCACGAAGGTGGCGATGCCGGTACCGCCGCCCTTGCCGTCGAAGTAGTCGAGGCCGCCCGTGGAGATCGGGATGCTCTCGCCACCCGGGGGCACCGACGTGCCGTTGGCGCCGAAGATGTAGTGCCCCTTCAGCGTGGCGTTGCTGCACCGGATCGTCGACTCGCCGGGCGCGGCATCGGCGTTGGTGGGGCCGACGAACGGGAGGATGCCCGCGGTGGCCAGGGCGCCGGCCGAGACGAGGACGGCGATGCTCTTGCGCGGGCCGATCCTGGAGATGAGTGATCGGGGCATGGGGCGCTCCACTTCTGGATGTCCGGGGGCGTGAAAGGCTCAGGCGCGCTGGAAACACTGGCATCGTTCGCAGACCGGCGCTTCTTCTTCCTTGCGGTCATGGCGCTTTGTTTCCGGCCGTGATGGCGGCGCCCCCGAGCAGGTCAGTGGGCGGTGAAGAAGGCTTCCAGGATGGGGGCGAAGACCGCCGGGTCCACGGCGTGGCTCTGGCCCTCCAGGGTGAGGTGCCGGGCCCCCGGCAGGACGGCGGCGAGCGCCCGCGCGCCGGTGCGCAGGTAGTCCCTGCTCCGGCCGCCGTCCGCGACGAGGACGGGGGCGGTGACGCAGCTCCACCTGTCGGCCGGCAGCGGCCTGCCCGCCATGGTGGTCCTCATGACCGCGCCGTCGTAGGCGAGGGTGTGGGCCACGGCCTCGAACGCCCGCCAGCCGGCCGTGCTCCGGCTGCGGGCGACGGCCTCGGCGGGCACGCCCGCGGCGCGGGTCATGAAGAACTCCACGGCCTCGCCCCGCCGCCCCCGGGCCACCAGCCCGTCGAGCCTGGTCACGTAGTCGTCGGGCAGCGGCGGGCGGGTGGCGTCCACGACGAACGGCGGCTCGTACAGCGCCAGCCTCGCGATGCCGGGCAGCCGGCGGGCCGCGTCGAGGGCGATGACCGCGCCGGAGGAGAACCCGCACACGAACACCGATCCGCCCGCCTCCGCGATGACGGCCTCCAGGTCCTCGACCTCCCGGGCGACCGCGTAGGGGGCGGTGTCGCCGCTGTCGCCCCGCCCCCGGCGGTCGTAGCGGTAGACGGTGAAGCGCGGGGCGAGCAGCTCGGCCAGCCGTTCCGAGACCGGGTCGAGCGACCGGTGGTGCAGCGCCCCGCTCACCAGGACGATCGGCGGCCCCTCACCGCGGCGGTCGAACGCGATGTCGGTGCCGTCGCTGGAGGTCACGTACCGCATGGGATCGATCGCCTTCGGCGGAGTCAGCGGGAGCCCGGCCGGGCCGGGGGGATGTTGTGGTTGAGGCGGAAGAAGTTGTCGGGGTCGTAGTCCCGCTTCACCTCCCGCAGCCGCCGGTGGTCGTCCGGCGTGTACGCCGTCTCGGCCCTGGTGGTGTCGCCCAGGAAGTTCAGGAACGTCCGGTCGCCGGAGTGCGGGCGCAGCACCCGCGAGACCTGCGGGTCGCAGGCGTCCAGGACGACCGACAGTTGCGCCGTACGGTGGCCCACCGGCCCCGCGCCGGGCCCGGGGTCGCTCATCGCGCCGCCCCAGTGGCGGACCTCCACCATGGTGACGGGCGAGTCGGGCCGCACGACGACGGCCGCCACCGCCTCGATCACCTCGTCGGGCAGGGTCTCCAGGAGGTTGAAGTCGCGGGGCGCGATGCCGCCCATCTCGGCCTGGGCGAACGTCGTGGTCCGCAGCTGGTCCAGCAGCACCGTCCCGGCCGTGTCGGTCAGGGGGCGCAGCGCGGCGCGGGCCTCCTCGGCCTCGCCCGCGTACATGACGCGCAGGCCCAGGACCCACCTGTCGCGCAGCGGCGCGGGGGTCTCCGGGGCGTCGGCGAACCGGGCCAGCAGGATCGAGGTGCTCAGCTCGCGCGGGGCGTCGGCCATCCAGTCGCGGTAGCGGGTCAGTGTCTCGGCGGCCCGGTCGGCCGTGAAGTAGACGACGCCGGCGTGGACGCGGGGAACGGGGTGGAGCCGGAACTCCAGGGAGGTCACCACGCCGAAGTTGGCGCCGCCGCCGCGCAGCGCCCAGAACAGGCCGGGATCGCTGTCGGGGCTCGCCGTCACCAGCCGGCCGTCGGCCGTGACCATCTCGGCGCGCAGCACGCTGTCGGAGGCGAAGCCGTACGGGCGGGCCAGCCAGCCGATGCCGCCGCCGAGGGTGTAACCGGTCACGCCGACCGTCTGGTGCGAGCCGGCGAGCGGCGCGAGGCCGTACGGCTCGGCGGCGGCGATCACCTCCGCCCACGTGGCGCCGGGGCCGACGCGGGCGGTCCGGCGGTCCGGGTCGACCAGGACGGAGTCCATCCTGCCGGTTCTGAGGAGGAGGCCGCCGTCGGAGGCGACATAGGTGCCGTGCCCGGTGGCCTGGACGGCGAAGGGCAGGCCGTGCTCGCGCGCGGTGAGGATCGCGGTCCGCACGTCGGCGGGGCCGGTCGCCTCGGCGATCAGCGCCGGCCGCGGGTCGATGTCGGCGTTGGGGGCCTCGCGCTGCTCGTCGTATCCGGGCTCTCCGGGCAGGATGACCGCTCCGCCGAACTCCTCACCCAGGCGGCGTGCGGCTTCGGGACCGCCGGCCACGGCGTCGCCGGCCCGGTACGGCCGGCTCTGGACCTGCTGGCTCATCTCGAACCCTTTCGTCTCTCGTGTGCGGAGCGGGCGTCCCTCGTGTGACGGGCCGCCCGGCGTCTTCGGTGAGCCGCGTCCGGCTTCGACCAGCATCCTCCGCGAACACCCCCCTGGTCATCCGTGAAAACCACGGATTCGGCACGTAAAGACCACTGATCGCGGTGCCGATGGGTGATGATGTCGGGGTGACGACAACGGGGCCGGGTGAGGTGTCGGCGCGCGAGGCGGAGGTTCTGGAGGCGCTCGGCGCGCGGCTGTCCAACGCGGAGATCGCGAGCAGGCTGCACATCTCGGTACGGACCGTCGAGAGTCACGTGTCCTCGCTGCTGCGCAAGTACGGCGTCGCCGACCGGCGGGCGCTGGCCGCGCTCGCCGGCGGGGCGGCGCCGGCCGAGGCCGTCCCGCCGCCGCGGCCGGCGGCCCCGCCGGGACGGATGGCGGGCCTGCCGGCGGCGCTGACGTCGTTCGTGGGCCGCGAGCGGGAGCGCGCGGCGGTCCTGGCGGCGTTCGGCGAGTCCCGGCTGGTGACGCTGCTGGGTCCGGGCGGGGTCGGCAAGACCCGCCTGGCGGCGGTGGCCGCCGGGGAGGCGGCGCCGTCGTTCCCCGCGGGCGGCGCGTTCGTGGACCTGGTCCCGGTGGGCGGGGGTTTCGTCGCGCAGGCGGTGGCGGCGGCGCTCGGCGTCACAGAGCGTCCCCGGCAGCCGCTGGAGGACGCCGTCGCCGAGCGGCTCGGCCGGGGCCGGTCGCTGCTGGTCCTCGACAACTGCGAGCATCTGCTCGACGCGGTGGCCGGGTTCGTGGAGCGGACGCTGTCGGTCTGCCCCGGTGCGAGGGTGCTGGTGACCAGCCGTGAGCGGCTGGGCGTGCCGGGAGAGAGGGTCGTGCCGGTCGCGCCGCTGCCGCCGGGGTCCGACGCCGAGCGGCTCTTCCTCGACCGCGCCGCCGCGGCCGATCCCGGGTTCACCGCGGATCCCGCCGTGGTCGCCGAGCTGTGCGCCCGGCTGGACGGCATGCCGCTGGCCATCGAACTGGCCGCGGCGCGCAGCGCCTCCCTGGGCGCCGACGGCCTGCTGGCCACCCTCGACGACGTCCTGCGGCTGCTCGCCGGCGGGCGCGGGGCGGTCGAGCGGCACCGATCGCTGCGGGCGGTGATCGGCTGGAGCCACGATCTGCTCGGCGAGGAGGAGCGGACGCTGTTCCGGCGGCTGGCCGTCTTCACGGGCGGCTTCGACCTCGACGCCGCCGTCGCCGTGACGCGCGCCGGGGGCCGGGGGCCGGTCGCCGACGTGCTGGGCCGCCTGGTGGACAAGAGCCTGGTCGTCCGGCGGGGCGGGGAGAGCAGGTGGCGGCTGCTGGAGACGGTCCGTGCCTTCGCCGCGGACCGGCTCGCGGCGGCCGGCGAGACGGACGAGACGCGGCGGCGGCACCTGGAGTGGGCGACGGCCGTCGCGACGGCGCTCGCGGACCGGCAGACCGTCACGACCGCACTCCCCGACCGGCAGGCCGTCACGACGGCGCTCCCCGCCCGGACCGCGGACGCGACCGCGCTCCCCGGTCAGGGGCCGGGTGGGGGGCGCGACGACTTCGACGCCGGGTTCGACGCCGTCGCCGACGACCTGCGCGCGGCGCTGGCGGGATCGCCGCCCGGCCCCGGCGAGACGCCGCACCGGCTGGCACGCGCACTGGGCCGCCTGTGCTACGCGCGGCGGTTCCTGACCGAGTCGCTGGACCACTACCGGGAGGCGGCCAAGCGGGCGCCCCACCCGGGTGAGGCCGCCCGGGACCTGCGCAGCGCGGCCGACGGCGCGCACGCCGTCGCCCCGGCGGGCCACCACGCCTTCGAGCTGCTGCTCGCGTCGGCCGGGCGGGCCCGCGCCGCGGGCGACGGCGACGGCGTGGCCGTGGCGCTGGCCTCCGCGGTGGTCACCGCGAACCGGTTCTCCGCGGGTTTCTCCGCCGACGTCCCCCACGAGCGCCTTTCCGCCCTGCTGGAGGAGGCCGCCGCGGCCGGCGACCGGGGGGATCCCGTCGTGGCGGCGCTGCTGGCGGCGGCGGCCGCGTGGAACGCGGGCCGGGAGAAGATGGCGCCGGACCCGGGGCTGGCCGCGTCCGCCGCCGAGGCGGCGCGCGCCACCGGCGACCCGGTGCTCGTCAGCGGGGCCCTCGACGCGGTGAGCACCGCCGCCGCCACGGCGGGCCGGCTCCGGGAGGCGTACCGGGTCACCCGCGAACGGCTCTCCCTGCTCGCCGCGATGTCCCGCGACGACCCGCGCTCCGCCCCGGAGGTCACCGACACCTACAACATGGCCGCCACCTACGCCGTGGCCACCGGCGACCTGCGGACCGCGCTGGAGACCGCCCGGTCGGCGCTGGAGGACGACCTGCTGGGCGGTCACTCCTACCTGTCGGAGAGCAGCCTGGTCCTTCCCCTGGCGCTCACCGGCGAGTTCGACGAGGCGCTGCGGCGGGCGGACGGCATGTGGGACGGCTGGGAGCGCGCCGGCGGTCCCGTGGCGGGCTGGATGTCGCCCGCCGTGGCCGCCGTGGCGCTGGTCCACGGCCTGCGCGGCGACGACCACCGGTACCGGTTCTGGCGCGCCCGCGCCACGCAGGTGTCGGGCGGCCCGCGCAACCACGCGACGTTCGCGGCGTTCGCCGACGCCCGCGTCGCCGTGCACACCGGCCGGTTCGGCGGCGCGGCCGGCCTGGTGGAGCTCGTCTTCACCGACTTCCCCCAGGGGCGGTACCAGACCTACGCCCGCGCCGCCGGAGCCGAGCTCGCCGTCGCCGCCGGGCTGCCGGACGCCGCCGAACGGCTGGCCTCGGCGTCCGCCGTCGCGGGTGAGAACGACTGGGCGGCCGCCTGCCTGGCCCGCGCCGAGGGGCGGCGGAGCGGCGACGGCGCCGCCCTGGCGGCCTCGGTGGCGGGCTGGGAGCGGGCCGGCGCCCGTTTCGAGCGGGCCTGCACCCTGCTGCTGCTGCCGGACCGCGCCGCCGAGGGCCGCGCCGAGCTGGCCGCGCTGGGCTGCCCCGCGCCCGCCTGAACCCGGCGGCGGAAGACGGCCGCGGGAGTCCGGGAACGGAAGACGGCTGTGCGGCGCGCCGGGCCCCGGTCACACGGGGACGCGGACCGCTCCGCGCCCGTCCGGGACCGGTGGGAGACATGACCGGACCGCGGGCGGCGGGCGCCCGCGGTCCGGATTACCTCACCTGGCGTCCGCGCTAGGCGGCGCAGCCCTCCAGGCCGGCCGGCGGAACGGTGCCCTTCGCGCCGAAGAAGAGGTTCGCGCACTGGCCGAGGAACGCGGGGTTCTCCTCGGGGACGAAGTGCCCGGCGTCGGGCGCCACCACCGGACGGACGTCGGTCGCGACCTGGCGGAACGAGCCGGCCACGCCCTCGCCGAAGGAGTACTGCCCGCCGACGGCCAGCACCGGCGCGGTCAGCTTCGTGCCGGCCCCGGCCTTGTTGTTCTCGGCGTCGGCGGCGAAGGCCCGGTAGTACTCGTAGCCCGCGGTCCGCCTGGCCGGGTCGGCGTAGGCCTGGAAGTACGGCTCGGCGTTGATCGCGCCCGGCTGGTGGCTGAAGCCGAACATCATGCCGAGGTAGGTGCGGACGTCGTCATTGTCCATGATCGTCTCCGGGATCGGAGCCGGGGACATGTTGAACCGGAAGTGCCAGCTGATGCCGTACAGGTCCTCCAGGCCGAAGCCGGCCAGCGGCGTCTCGACGACGGCGATCCGGCTGACCTCGCCGGGGAAGTCGCGCGCGTAGGGGTAGGCGACCAGTGCGCCGAGGTCGTGCCCGATGATCCCGACCTGCTTGAGGCCCAGCTTGACGACGGCCTCGTGGATCCTCTTCGCGGCGGTGGCCTTGTCGTAGCCGCCGGACGGGATGGAGGAGTCTCCGAGTCCCGGCAGGTCGAAGGCGATGACGGTGTGCTCGCGGGCGAGCGTCGGCATCACCTTCTCCCACATCTGCCAGGTCTGCGGCCAGCCGTGCAGCAGCACGAGCGCCGGGCCCGAGCCGCCGCGGACGTAGTGGAGGGTCCCGCCGGTCACGGAGACCTTCCCGTGGGTGAAACCGGGCGCGAGCTGCGCCGTCCCCTCCGACGGCCTGGTGGCCGTCCGGCTCACGTCGGCGCCCGCGGCGCCCGTGGTGAGCAGGGCCGCGGCGGCGGCGGTGAGCGCGGCCACGGCGAGGCGCGTCCGCCTCATGCCGGTCCGCCCCGTCTGCCGGGTCCGCGCGGTTTCCTGAGCTGGCTGCATATCCGATTGTCCCTTTCCTTGTACTTACCGAGTGCACGGGAGATCCGGGTCCGGCGGTGGGGGGTACCACCGCCGGGCCCGGGAAGACCGGGGACCGCCGCGCTCCCGCACGCGGCGGCCCCGGTGCCTTCGGGTCAGCGCGCCAGCACGGGGATGCTCGGCTCGACCGGCTTCTTGCCGAACCGGTTGCGCAGCCGCATGGCGGGCTTCTCGACGGCGTAGTAGCTCACCAGGGCGGCCACGAAGCTGCCGGCCTGGACGATGAGCCACGTCAGGGGGAAGTTGTCGGACGACATGGTGCCGCCGGTGTAGAAGAGGATCATCGGGATGTGCCAGAGGAACATCCCGTAGGAGACCTTGCCGATGTACTGCAGCGGCCGGAAGGTCAGCACCGACTCGATGAACCGGGACCGCACCCCCGGCACGGTCAGCGGCGCCAGGAGCAGGAAGACGATCAGCAGGTCGATCGGCTGGTCGAACATGACGACCGCCATGGTCGGGTAGTTCGCCGTGCCCTGGCCGCCGACGGGTGAGAAGCAGAACAGGACGATGACGACCAGCGCCGCGAGCCAGCACCAGCCCGGATACCTCGCCACCAGGCGGTAGGGGGCGAGCATCGTCGTGGGCGACGCCTCGGCGGCGGCCGACATCGCCGCCAGGGCCATGCCGACGGCCAGGTAGCCGAACCATCCGGGCGGCCAGTTGCCCTGGACGGGGTACGGTCCCAGCGCCGCCGAGTGGCTGTAGGCGCTGAACGCGTAGCCGATCACGATGATCGCGGCGATCGGCACCAGGATGCGGCGTGCCTTGGCGGCCGGGTCGGCCACCCGGCTCGCGAGACGGCCGGCGAACCACGCGAAGAACGGCAGCAGCACGTAGAAGGCGCTCTCGGTGGCCATGCTCCAGGTCGACTCGAGACCGGCCGGGATGGCGCCCGCGTTGTAGACGTGCTGCATGGACAGCACCCGCAGGGCGTACCAGATGTCGGTGACCTGCTCGCGGCCGAGCGTGAGCATCACCACGACCGACACCAGCCAGAACGCCGGGAAGATGCGCAGCGCGCGCCGCCAGGCGTAGGCCTTCAGGTCGGGCCGTGCCGTGCCGGCCATGGTCGCCAGGGCGAAGGGACGGTAGATGAGGAATCCGGACAGGGCGAAGAGGATCGGCAGGGACTCCCTGGTGAACCTCTCCAGCACGACGGCGAAGGCGCCGTTGCCCGGGTAGTCCCCGAACCCGATCTGCCCGGCGGTGAACGCCGAATGGATGGTGATCACTGCCAGTACGGCGATGGCCCGGATCCCCTGCAGCTCGGGGAAGTACTGGCGCTTGGTGTCGCGGGTCTGCGGGGGCTGGGTGTCCGGCCCACCCCTACCTGTCCCGCTGACGATGTCTGTTGCCATGGCCGCTCCTTGAGGAGTTAAACGACCCCTTAAGGGTGGGTGCGCGGTGATCAGCGGCGCATCTCCTGGATTGCGGCATCGGGGGCGCGGGCGGGGCGGGCGTTTCAGGGGTTGGACGTGACGAACGGGACGGAAGTGACGGCTCCGGCGTCATCGGCGACGGTCCCGGAGGCCGTACCGCCGGAGGTTCCGCCGGCGGACACGGCGGTCCCACCGGGGGCTCGGGAGATCGTCCCGGCGACGGTCCCGGAGGCCCCGGAGGTCCCGGAGGCCCCGGAGGTCCCGGAGGTCCCGGAGGTCCCGGAGGTCCCGGAAGGGTTCGGCGGGAGCGTCGGGCCGGGGCGGCCGAGGACGCGGGAGAGGTCGGCGGTCAGGGCCGCCGCCAGCTCCGGCAGGTGCTCGCGCGGGAAGAAGTGGCCGCCCTCGAACAGCCGCAGCCCCAGGAAGTCGCGGGTGTGCGCCCGCCACTCGGCCAGCTCCCCGGGGGGAGCCACCGCGTCGGCGGTGCCGCCGAAGGCGGTCACCGGGACCGGCAGCGGCGGCTCGTCGCGGTAGGCGTAGGAACGGCACAGCGTGAAGTCGGCCCTGGCGACGGGCAGGGTCAGCGCGAGCGCTTCCGGGTCGTCGGCCATCTCCGGCGGCAGCCCGCCCAGGGACCGCAGCGTCGCGGCGAAGCGGTCGTCGGGGTCGGCCGGGTCGGGGGTCAGGGCCGCCGTGGCGCCGCGCACCGGCCACGCCGCCAGGGCGAGCAGCGACGGCGGCGGCGTGCCGTCGCGCAGCAGCGCCCGGGTCAGGCGGTAGCCCAGCAGCGCCCCCATGCTGTGCCCGAACACGGCGTACGGCACCGCACCGGCGGCCGGGCCACCGGCCCGCTCACCGGCCGGCTCGCCGACCCGTGTTCCGGCCCGCTCACCGGCCCGCGTCTCGGCCAGCGCGTCGGCCAGCCAGCGGGCCGCCTCCTCGCAGTCGGTGAACGGCGCCTGACGGTGGCGGCCCGGACGGCCCGGCAGGCGGACCGCGCGCAGTTCCACCCACGGCGGCAGGTGGCGCGTCCACGGGCGGAACATCGAGACGCCGCCGCCGGCGAACGGCAGGCCGTACAGGTGTACCCGCGCCGCGGGACGGGGCTCGAACGTCAGATACCACGAGGGCTGGGTGACCATTTCGCTCCGGATCTCCTCGCGACCGGCCACCCGGATCAGCGGGCGGCCGATCGTCTCCTTCACCTCCGACCGGCCGCTCGGCACAGCGGGCGGCCGGTCGTCCTCCTCGCCTCACGACCGGCCGTCCGAACCGGCGGGCGGCCGATCCCCTTCGCCTCGCGACCGGCCGCTCAGATCAGCGAGTGGCCGATCATCTCCTTCATGACCTCGGTGGTGCCGCCGTAGATGGTCTGCACGCGGGTGTCGACGAACGCGCGGGCCACCGGGAAGTCACGCACGACGCCGTAACCGCCGTGCAGCTGCAGGCAGCGGTCCACGACCTTCTGGCACAGCTCGGTGTTCCACCACTTGGCCATGGCCGCCTCCTCGGCGGCCAGCCGCCCGGCGGCGTGCTCGGCGACGCAGCGGTCGGTGAACGCGCGGGCCACCGCCAGCGCGGTGGCCAGCTCGGCGAGCACGAAGCGGTTGTACTGGTGGTGGCCGACGGGCCGGCCGAAGACCTCGCGCTCCCGGCAGTAGGCCAGGGTGTCCTCCAGGACCCTCTCGGCCGCGGCGAGCGCCGCCACCGCGATCATCATCCGCTCCTGGCGCAGGGTGCGCATCATGTAGGCGAAGGCCCGGCCCTCCTTGCCCAGGAGGTTGGCGGCCGGGACCTCGACGTCGTCGAAGAACAGCTCGACGGTGTCCATCGCCCGCATGCCGATCTTGTCGAGCTTGCGGCCCCGGGTGAAGCCGGGCCGGTCGGCCTCCACGGCCAGCACGCTGGCGCCGGAGGCCGCCGGTCCGCCGCCGGTGCGGGCGACCACCAGGAACAGGTCGGCGGCCGAGCCGTTGGTGATGAACGTCTTCTGGCCGTTGAGCACGTACCGGTCGCCGTCGCGCACCGCCCGGGTGCGCAGCCGCTGCACGTCGCTGCCGGCGTCCGGCTCGGTGATCGCGATCGCCGTCACCAGGTCCCCGGAGCAGAAACCGGGCAGCCAGCGCCGTCTCTGCTCCTCGGTGGCCAGGGTGCGCAGGTACATGCCGGCGATCTCGTTGTGCAGGGACAGCGCCGGGGCGTACACCCCGGCGCGGGCCATCTCCTCGGCCAGGATCACGTGGTGGCGGTAGTCGGGGTCGCCGCCCCCGCCGTAGGAGGCGTCGACGTCCATCCCGAGCAGGCCGCACCGGCCCGCCCTGCGCCACACCTCGCGGTCGGCCCCGCCCTCCTCCTCCCATCGGGGATAGGAGGGCAGGATCTCCTTGGCCACGAAGGTCCGCACCAGGTCGCGGAACGCCTCGTGCTCGTCGGTGAACACGTCACGGCGCATCGATCGCTCCGGCGACCGCGTCCGGCACCACGGGCGCCCAGGACGGCAGGATGTCCCGCAGGCGGTTCATCATCACCTGGCAGTACGCGGCGTTGTGGTCCAGGCTGCGGCGGCGCGGGTAGGGCATCTTGTGCCGGCCCGCGTGGTTGACGCGCAGCCGTACCGTGTCCGCGCCGTACGTCCCGAACCCCGGCAGGTCCGCCGCGAGGTCCGCGGCGAGGTCCCGGGGCTCCTCCGTGACGACCAGGCCCGGCACCGTCTCGAACGACGACAGCATCTCCACCGCCTCGGCCGGCAGCTCCGCCACCAGGTCGTGGCGGCCCCGCGAGACCACCCGCACGTGCTCCAGCGCGACGGTCGGCTCGGCCACCGCCTCCCGGTAGACGTACGGCCGGGCCAGCAGGTCCAGCTCGAAGGCGATCCGCACCCGGCGGTCGGCCAGCCAGCCCCGCTCCCGCAGGAACCCCTCCAGCAGCGCGTCCATCTCGGCCCGGTGGGAGTGCAGCACGTAGTGCAGCACCTTGCCGATGTTGTTGATGTCGTAGTTGCCGAGGGTCTCCACCGAGTCGGAGAAGAAGCGGCAGATCTCGGTGTCGGTGCGGCGCCGGAAGTAGTCGGCGGCCATCGTCAGGAACTCGGTGTGCGAGCACACCCCCGACCGGTCCAGCTCGCGGGCGACGTAGAAGCCGGCGCGGGCGTTGTACAGGCTGATCACCGCGTAGTAGAACCACACGCCGGCCTTGAAGTCGTCGCGGGTCACCCAGTTCGTCGCCACCACCACGTCGGCCTCGGCCACCGGGTCGTCCACGCGGACGGTGACGACGCCCAGGTCCTCGCGCCGCTCGTACATCGGGGTGTTGCGCAGCAGCAGCTGCGGGTAGGCCACCACCGCGTCGGCGCCGGTACGGCACAGCTTGCCGATGCCCTCCCGGAAGGAGTCCAGGGTCTCCCCCGGCAGCGGCCAGATCAGCTCGGTGTAGGAGCTGATCTGCTTCTCGCGCAGCTTGGACTGCAGCTCGACGTAGGTGGACTCCTTGATGTTGGACCGCTCGACCAGTTCGAGGGTCTGCGTGCTGAGGGTCTGCAGCGACACCGGCTGGCTGGTCAGCATGCCGCCCTCGACGAGGATCTCGGTGATCTCCGTGACCCGGTCCGGCCGGTTCTTGGCCGCCTGCATGGTGACCATCAGCGGGTAGCCGTTGCGTTCCTTGCACTCGACCATGTGCCGGGTCAGCTCGACGTCGCGGGGCAGCGCCCCCCAGTTGGCGTCGGCGAGGAAGATGCTCTCGATGCCGTGCTCGCTGATCCACGTCAGGTCCGCCTTGACCCGGTCCAGCTCCCAGCGGTGCACCTTGTCGTTGGTGGCCGCGCCCCAGTAGCAGTACGTACAGCGGAAGGGGCAGCCGCGGTTGGTCTCCACGACGGCGAAGACGTACTCGCCGCCGTCGAAGACCCCGGCGGCGAACGGCGAGGGGATCTCGTCGAGCTCCTTGATGCGGGCGGGCTTGTCGGTGGTGACCAGCGCGCCGTCCGACCAGTAGCTGATCCCCGGCACCCTGCCCAGGTCGGGGACGCTCCCGGGGGCGGTGTCGGCCACCTCGCGCAGGAAGGCGGTGAAGGGCTTCTCCCCCTCGCCGTTGCACACCGCGACGTTCTCCCAGTCGGCGGGGACGTACTCGGCGGCGTGGTTCATCACCTGCGGGCCGCCCAGGATGAAGCAGGCGTCGGGGCGGAGCCGTACCAGCTCGTCCAGCAGCGCCTTCATCCGCCGCATGTTCCACAGGTAGCAGCTCATCGCGTAGACGTCGGCGTCGGCCTCCAGCATCAGCGCGACCAGGTCCTCGACCGGGGTCTGCACCTCGGGCGCGTGGATGGTGAAGTCGCACGTCGCGGCGACGTCCTCGTCCTGCTGGGCGTAGGCCTGCAGATAGCCCGAGGCCAGCGGCAGGGTGTGGGCGTAGACCGACAGCTCGACGAGACTGACCTTCAGCCGCCTCATGATCCCGCCTCCCCCGTCTCGGCGATCCACGCGGCCAGCTCGTGGAGCACGTCGTACTCGAAGAGGTCGTCGGCGCCCAGCCGGATGCCGCGCTCCCTGGCGCGCGTCGCCAGGCGCATCGCCTGCAGGGAGTCGCCCCCCAGGTCGAAGAAGCTGTCGTCGCGCTTCACCGAGGTGATCTGCAGCACGTCGCGCCACAGGTCCGCCATCAGGCGCTCGGTGTCGGTACGGAAGTCCGGCGCGGCCGGCCCGGCCGGGGCCTGGGCGGGCAGCGGGCGGGCGGCCAGCGCCCGGCGGTCGGCCTTGCCGTGCGGGGTCAGCGGCAGCGACTCCAGGGTCACGACGGTCTGCGGCACCATGTAGTCGGGCAGCCACCCGGCCAGGTCGCGGCGGGCCTCCGCCGCGTCGGGCGGGTCGCCGGGACCGGCGGGCACCACGTAGGCGACGAGCCGGTCGCCGGTGTCGTGCTTGACGGCGACGGCCTCGCGCACCCCGGACAGCCGGTGCAGCGCCGCCTCGACCTCGCCGAGCTCGATGCGGAAGCCGCGCAGCTTCACCTGGTCGTCAGCGCGGCCGATGAAGTCCAGCGAGCCGTCGGGCAGCTCGCGCACCAGGTCCCCGGTGGCGTACATGCGGGCGTCGCCGTCGGGGACGAACGGGTCGGACAGGAACCTCTCGGCGGTGAGCTCCGGCCGGTCGAGGTAGCCGCGGGCCACGCCCGTCCCGCCGATGTGCAGCTCGCCCGCGGTGCCGGGCGGCACCGGGCGGCGCCGCGAGTCCAGGACGTAGGCCCGCATACCGGGCAGCGGCCGGCCGATCGGCGGGACCTCCTCACGCCCGGCGCGCGGCGGCACCTCGGCGAAGGTGGCGACGACCGTCGTCTCGGTCGGACCGTACAGGTTGAACAGCCGGAACGGCAGGCCCGGCCGCGGGTGGCGGTGCAGCTTCTCCCCGCCGGTCAGCATCACCCGCAGCGCGCCGCCGTACCCCCGCCAGTCCTGCTCCAGCATCTCGGCGGCCAGCGCGGTGGTGAGGAAGCAGACGGTGATCCGCTCGTCGGCGAGCCAGCGCACGAAGTCGGCCGGGGAGTCGGGCAGCCCCTCGACGACGCACAAAGTGGCGCCGGCGGCCAGGCAGGGCCACACCTCCAGCGCCCAGGCGTCGAAGGACGGCCGGGCGAGCTGGGTCATCCGGTCGCCGGGCCGCACCTCGAAGGTCCGCCGGTGCCAGGTGACCAGGTTCGTCAGGCCCTCGTGCGGCAGCAGGACGCCCTTGGGGACGCCGGTGGAGCCGGAGGTGTAGACGACGTAGCACAGGTCGTCCGGCTCGGGCTCGGGGATCTCGACGGCGTCGCCCCCGCCGGGGTCGCCGCGCAGGGCCTCCTCGACGGTCAGCACCCGCGCCGGGCCGCCGGCGAACCGGGCGGCGCCGGATGCGCGCGTGACGACCAGCGGGACGCCCGAGTCGGTGAGGATCGAGGTCAGCCGGGTGTCGGGCTCGTCGACGTCGGTGCCGACGTACGCGCCGCCGGCGAGCAGCACCCCCAGGGCGGCGACGACCAGGTCGGGTGAGCGCTCCAGGGCCAGGGCCACGAGCGTGCCACGGGTGACGCCGCGGGCGCGCAGCGCCGCGGCCACCCGGCAGGAACGTTCGTACAGTTCAGCGTATGTCAGCACGGTTCCGGCGTGCGTGACGGCGGGCTGGTGCGGCTGCACCTGCGCCCACCACGCGACGCGCGCGGTCACGGCCTCGTGCGCGCCGCGGACCGCAGTGCTCGCCTCGGTCAATTTTGCCTCCAAGTTCCGATTTCCCGCGTGAAAGTTCGGCCGCCTCGCCCGGCACGGCGAAGACGGGCGGCAGAGGCGATCAATTCACTGGAACACGGGCCCTTTTCACGCCGCAGGTGACGGTAACGGTCGTATCGTCACCTGCGGTCTCGCCGTGACGCATCTCTTGAATTGCGAAGGGACGAAGCCCTGGTACGGCGGGTGGACAATGCGGCCCGGAAATCACCGTTCCGCAATTCCGGAGATGCGCGCGGCGCTTTCCCGCGCCAGGGTTGTTCAGCGACGGATCGGCGGACGACAGGGGCGCGGGAATGACTTTCACGCTGCGGGCCGGGGAGACGGACACCGGGACGGGGACGCCCCGTCCGGCGCCGGGCGGGGCGTCCGCCGCGGACGGACACGCGACGGCCGGCCATGCGGCGGCCGGGCGCCCCGCGACCGGATCCGGAGACGCGACGGGCGGGCGCGCGCCGCTGGACGAGCGGACCGTGGCGGCCTACCTCGCGCGCATCGGCGCCCGCCGCCCGGCGCGGCCCACCGCCGGGGCGCTCGCCGAGCTGCACGAGCGGCACGTCATGGCGGTGCCGTTCGAGAACGTCGACTTCCACCTGCGCGTGCCGATGGACATCGGCGCCGGCGCCATCGAGAAGATCGTCACGAGGCGGCGCGGCGGCACCTGCTACGAGCTCAACGGGGCCTTCTCCGAGCTGCTGCGCGCCCTCGGCTACGACGTCACCGTGCTCGCCGGGCGGGTCTCCGAGCACGGCGTGCTCGGCCCGGTGCTCGGGCACATGCTGCTGCGCGTCGTCGCCGGGGACTCGCCGCACCCGTGGCTGGTGGACGTCGGCTACGGCCGGGGCGCCCGGCGGCCGCTGCGCTTCGACTCCCTCGAACCGCAGCGCGACCCGCACGGGGTGTTCCGCCTCACCGAGGGCGCCCCGTACGGCGACCTCGACCTGCTGCGCGACGAGGTCCCTCAGTACCGGATCGAGGCGCGTCCCCGGACGGTCGAGGACTTCACGCACATGTGGTGGTGGTACTGCAACTTCCCCGGCTCGCCGCACCTGACCCACCTGTACTGCACGCTGCCCACCCCCACCGGCCGGGTCACCCTGAGCGGCGACACGCTGTCGGTGCGGGAGGAGGGCCGGCGGGAGAAGACGGTCCTCTCGGGCGACGAGGAGGTCCGCGCGGCGTACCGCACCTGGTTCGGCCTGGACCTGGACGAACTCCCCCCGCCCCCGCCGTCCCCGGAGGCGTGACGGTCCCGCCCGCTCAGTCCTCGCGCAGGGCCAGGCGGTTCAGCTTGCCGGAGGCGGTCTCGGGCAGCTCGTCGACGAACCGCACGTCCCGCGGGTACTTGTGCGGCGCGAGCCGGGCGCGGACGAAGTCCTGCAGCTCCCGCGCGGTGACCTCGCCCGCGGCCACCACGAACGCGCGCGGCAGGGTCAGCCCGTCCACCTGGTAGCCGACGACCGCGCACTCGGCGACCGCGGGGTGACCCAGCAGGCAGTTCTCCACCTCGGCGGGGGCGACCCACTTGCCGCCGACCCGCAGCAGGTCGTCCACCCGGCCCTTGTAGTGGAAGTAGCCCTCGGCGTCGCGGGTGAACAGGTCGCCCGAACGCACCGTGTGCGGGGCGACGAACGTCCGGGCCGACTTCTCCGGCGAGCGCCAGTACTCCAGCGCCACGGTCTCGCCGGTCACCTCCAGCAGCCCGGTCTCGCCGTCCGGCAGCGGCTCGCCGTCCCGGTCCACCACCCGCACCCGGTAGCCGGGCACGACCTGGCCGAGGCTGCCCATGCGGACGCCGCCGGGCCGGTTGCACACGTAGCCGTGGAACGACTCCGACGAGCCGATGCCGTCGATGACCTCGACGCCGAAGGTGTCCAGCCACCGGCGGTGCAGCTCCACGGGGAGGGCCTCGCCCGCCGAGATGCACACCCGGATCGAGCTGAGATCCTGCTTCGCGGCCTCCGGATGGGAGACCATCGCGCTCATCATCGTCGGCACGTTGACCAGGATGGTCGGCCGATGCTCGGCGATCAGCTCGAAGATCCGGTCGGCGGTGCTGCGCTCGGGGAAGACGATCCCGGCCGCCCCCACCCCCAGCGGGAACAGCGCGGTCATGTTGTTGGCGTAGCCGAAGAACAGCTTGGGCACCGGCAGCACGACGTCGTCGGGCCGGATGTCCAGCACGCCGCGGGCGAACCACTCGAAGCTGAGCGCCGCGCTGCGGGCGGCCAGCACACACGCCTTGGGCGCGCCGGTGCTGCCGCTGGTGAACCGCCACATCGCGACGTCGTCGCGGGTCGTCGGGGCGGCGGCCAGCTCGGCCGGCTGGGCTGCCAGCAGCGTCTCGAAGCAGTGCTCGCCCGCGCGCAGCTCCTCCGGCGGCACCCCGGTCACCAGCAGGTTCGTCACCCCGGCCTCCCGGAGGCGGTCCAGGGTCACCGCGTCGGCCACGACGACGGCGGGCTCGGCGTAGTCGGCGTAGTAGCGGTAGTCCCCGGGCTTGAGGAAGGTGTAGACCTCGGCGGTGACGGCGCCGATCTTCTGCGCGCCGTACCAGGTGGCGACGAACTCCACGCCGTCGCCGAGCGCGAGCAGGACCCGGTCGCCGCGCCTTACGCCCAGCGCGCGCAGCGCGTGACCCGCCCGGTTGGCCAGCGTCCGCAGCTCGGCGTAGGTGACGGGACCGGCGGCGGTGATCAGGGCGGTCCGCCGCCCGTCGCCGCGGTCCAGGAAGTGCGAGGCGATGTTGAACTCGAGGGGGATGTCCTCGTAGCGCGGCGGGAGGCCGTCCGGCCGCGCGGCCGGGCCGTCCTGGAGCAGCGTCGAACCGGTCTCGGCTCCGGAGCCCCTCATGCGTCCTCCTCGGGTCGCGTGCTGGACCGGGCACGGACCGGTGGGGGCGGCCCGGCCGCCGGCGGCGGACGCCGTCGCCCGCGCCACTGCGACATCGTCCGGCCGGTACCGGGGGCGGCGCATCTTCCAGCGTGCGGTGCCGCCGCCGCACGCCGGTGGTTTTTCTTCGCGATTGCCGGGACTGCGACGCCGCAACGGCGTCCCTTGCCGGGGTGTGGAACGCCTTATAGCTTGACCTGGTGGGACGGCCGGCGGAGTTCCCCCGGCGCGTCCCGCGGGGTGCGCGCCCCTTTCGTTCCTTGCGATGAGTCCTCGATGAGGCTCCTTCGACGAGTCCTCCGACGAGGCGTGATTTCCGACGAGGGGACCCGTGCCCGTGACCGCCGACCAGTCCACCGCGCTGACGTACTCCTCCTACCTCGCCCTGGACGAGGTCCTCGCGGCGCAGCGGCCGCTGACCGACAAGCACGACGAGATCCTGTTCATCATCGTGCACCAGGTCCACGAGCTGTGGTTCAAGGAGCTGCTGCACGAGTTCGCCAGGTTGCAGGAGGAGCTGTCGGCGGGTGACTCGGTCCACGCACTGCAGACGCTGCGCCGGGCCCTGGCCGTCCTCAAAGCCGTGATCGCCCAGATCGATGTGATCGAGACGATGACCCCGACCCAGTTCGCGGCCTTCCGGCCCGACCTGGGGGGCAGCAGCGGGTTCCAGTCCGCGCAGTTCCGGGAGATCGAGGCGGTGCTGGGGCGGCGCGATCCCCGGACGGCGCAGACCTTCGAGGAGGGCTCCCCGGAGCGGGCCCGGATCGAGGCCGCGATGAGCCGTCCCTCCCTGCTCGACTCGTTCCTGCGCTACCTCGTCACGCAGGGCTACCCGGTGCCGCCGGACCTGCTCGGCCGGGACGTGACCCGGCCGGCGGAGCCCTCGGAGCGGCTGCGGGCGGTGCTGCTCACGGCCTGCCGGGACGGGGGGTTCGCGGCGCGGATCTTCGAGCAGCTGCTGTCCCTGGACGAGGACGTGCAGGAGTGGCGCTACCGCCACGTGAAGATGGTCGAGCGGATCATCGGCCGCCGGCCCGGCACCGGCGGCTCGTCGGGCGCGCCGTACCTCTACCGGACCGTCTCCGTCCCCGCCTTCCCCGACCTGTGGGCCGTGCGGGACGGCCTCTGAGCAACGGCGGGGTCTCCCCCGGGTGCGACAGGCGGACCGTACGGGGCGGCAGACCGGTCATACGGCGCAGCGGACCGGTCGTACGGCGCGGCAGACCGCAATTCCAGAGATGCGGGGCGAACCGGGCGGGATGAAGCTGAGATGGCCGAGCAGCCGGACCAGCCGGAAGGGAGCCCGCTTCGGCGGCGGCAGCACCGCGACCTGGTGCCCCGGCGACCCGGGGAGCTTTCGAGAGGGGCAGGGGTGAAGATCGTCGAGAGGCCGTCGCCGTTCGGAGCGGGGGAACCCGGATCGGCGGAGGCCGCGTCCGGGGGCGGGGAGCGGGCGTTCGGGACCGAGGATCTGCTCGCGGAGGTGGACGCGGCCGAGCGGGAGCTCACCGACGCCGCGGCCGCACGAGGTCCCGCCCCGGCCGGCGCGGTGGAGGCGGAGCGGTTCGAGGCGCTGATCGCGGCGGACGGGAAGGTCGAGCCGCGGGACTGGATGCCCGACGGCTACCGGCGGGCCCTGCTGCGGCAGATCGCGCAGCACGCGCACTCCGAGATCATGGGCATGCAGCCGGAGACCAACTGGATCGGCCGCGCCCCCACCCTCATGCGCAAGGCGATCCTGATCGCGAAGGTGCAGGACGAGGCCGGGCACGGGCTCTACCTCTACTCCACGGCCGAGACCCTGGGCGTCACCCGCGAGTGGCTGCTGGACGAGCTGCACGCCGGGCGGCAGAAGTACCTGTCGTTCATCAACTACCCGACGCTCACCTGGGCCGACGTCGGGGCGCTCGCGTGGCTGACGGACGGCGCGGCCGTCGTCAACCAGGTGTCGCTGTGCCGTACCTCCTACGGCCCGTACGCGCGGGCGCTGGTGCGCATCTGCCGGGAGGAGTCGTTCCACCACCGGCAGGGCTTCGACATCCTGTACGCGCTGTCACGCGGCACGCCCGCGCAGCGGGAGATGCTGCGGGACGCGGTCGCCCGCTGGTGGTATCCGGCGCTGGCGATGTTCGGGCTGCCGCGCGACAGGTCCACCCGTTCGGACCTGTCGCTGGCGTGGCGCATCAAGCGCGCCCCCAACGACGAGCTGCTGCAGCGGTTCGTCGACATCTGCGTGCCGCAGGCCGAGATCCTGGGCGTCGAACTGCCGGACCCGGCGCTGCGCTGGAACCCCGAGCGGGGGCACCACGACTTCACCCCGCCCGACTACGACGAGCTCATGCGGGTCGTCGCGGGTGACGGGCCGTGCAACCGCCAGCGCATGGCCCACCGCCGCCGCGCCCACGAGGAGGGCGCCTGGGTGCGCGAGGCCGCGGCGGCCTACGCCGCCAAACACCCCGCGGAGCCGTACGGCGAGCCGCCCGCCTCCCCAGGGTCCGCCGCGTCCCCGAACGTCCCGGAGACCTCGGAGACGACGCGGGACGCCCGGGTCCAGCGATCTTCTGAGATCTCCGATACCGCCGGGACCGTCGGCGCCCGGGAGCCATCGGACGCGCGGACCCCGCAGTCCCCGGAGACCGCGAGGACGGCGCCGGACATGGAGACCGCCGCCGACCCGGGGCTTCCGGGGGGCGACTGGCCGCTGTGGGAGGTGTTCGTGCGGGCCCGTCGCGGGTTCGCCCACGCGCACGCCGGAAGCCTGCACGCCGCCGACGCCGCGACGGCGCTGCGCAACGCCCGCGACCTGTACACGCGCCGGGGCGAGGGCGTGTCCGTCTGGGTCACGCCGGCGGCCGCCGTCACCGCGTCGAGCCCGGACGAGCGGGACGCCTTCTTCGACCCGGCGGCCGACAAGACGTACCGGCACCCCTCCTTCTTCGACCTTCCCGAAGGGGTGAAGCACCTGTGAACGAGCCGACCGCCGCACCGGCCGGGCCGGATGCCGCACGGCCCGGCGTGGGGAACCTTCTCGCCGAGGACACCCGGAACGCCGGGGAGCCCGGTCTGCCCGGTTACGTGCTCGGGCTCGGGGACGACGCGCTGATCGCCGCCCAGCGGGTGGCGGAGTGGTGCGCGCGGGCCCCGCAGCTGGAGGAGGACGTCGCCCTGGCCAACATCGCGCTGGACCTGCTCGGCCAGGCGCGGGCGCTGCTGTCGTACGCGGGCGAGCTGGAAGGGCTGGGCCGCGACGAGGACGCGCTGGCCTACACGCGCGACGAGCGCGACTTCCGCAACGTCCAGCTCGTCGAGCTGCCCGACCGCGACTTCGCCGTGACCGTCGCCAAGATGCTGTTCTTCGGCGTCTACCAGCACCTCCTGTACACGGCGCTGTCGTCCTCGGCGGACGGGCGGCTGGCCGGTATCGCCGCCAAGGCGGCCAAGGAGACGGCCTACCACGCCGACCACGCCGTGACGTGGACGCTGCGGCTGGGCGACGGCACCGCCGAGTCCCACCGGCGGATGCAGGACGCCGTCGACGAGGTGTGGCCCTTCACCCACGAGCTGTTCGAGCCGTTCGCGCCGGCGCCCGGGACGGTCGATCCGGCCGGGCTGCGCGGCGCGTGGCTGGAGATGGTCGAGCGGGTGCTGCACGAGGCGACGCTGCGCCGTCCCGAGGACGGCTGGGCGCCGGCGGGCGGCCGCCGCGGCGCGCACACCGAGGCGTTCGGTCACCTGCTCGCCGAGCTCCAGTACGTGCACCGCGCGTACCCGGGAGCCCGCTGGTGACCGGCCACGCTCGAGTCGCCGCCCCCGGGTCCCCGGTACGGCCCGCACCCGCCTTCGAGGCCCGTGCTCATGACCGGGCCGCCGATCCGGAGCCCCACGGGAAGGTCTCGGCCGCCGACGCCGAGGCCCGGGTGCGGGCCGCGGTGGCGGCCGTGCCCGATCCCGAGCTGCGGGTGCTGTCCATCGGGGAGCTGGGCGTGCTGCGGGACGTGGCGGCCGGGCCCGGCGGACGGGTGGTCGTCACGATCACGCCCACCTATCTCGGCTGCCCCGCGCTGGAGGTCATCCGGTCCGGCGTCGCGGCGGCGGCGCGGGACGCGGGCTTCCCCGACGTCGAGATCGTCGTCTCCCTCTCGCCGCCGTGGACGACCGACTGGCTGAGCGAGACGGCCCGCGCGAAGCTCGCCGCCGCAGGCATCGCCCCGCCGCCCCCGGCCGCCCCCGGTCCGGCGGGCACGGTCTCCCCGGAGGGCACGGCCTCCCGGGAGGACGCGGCGGGGACGGCCGGTGTCCCGCTCCGGGCCCGCGCGTTGCCGCTGCTCACGATCTCGCCGCGCCCGCCGTACCGTCCCGGCTGTCCGCGCTGCGGCGGGGCGGCGACCGAGGAGATCGCCCGAGCCGGCGCCACGGCGTGCCGGTCGCTGTGGCGCTGCCGCGCCTGCGGCGAGCCGTTCGAGCACATGAAGGGCCACTGATGACGGCCACGACGACTCCGGCGCCCCCGGCGGCTCCGGCGGCCACGGGCCCCGGGCCCCTCACGGCGCCCGGGACGACGGCGACGCCCCCGACCCCCTCGACGACCGTGACGGCCGCGACGGCCGGGGAGACCACGACGGCCGGCGTCCCGGCCCGTGCCCGGTTGCGCTTCCACCGCCTGGCGGTCACCGCCGTGGAGCCGGTCGCGGCCGACGGCAGCGCGGTGGCGGTGACGTTCGGCGTCCCCGCCGCACTGCGCGGGACGTTCGCCTTCGCCCCCGGGCAGCACGTCACGGTGCGGGCGGTCGTCTCCGGCGTGGAGACCCGCCGCAGCTACTCCCTCTGCTCCACCCCCGCCGAGCTGGAACGGCACGGCACGATACGGATCGGGATCCGCGTCGTGCCGGGCGGGCGGTTCTCCTCCCACGCCGCCGCGCTCGCCGCCGGGGACGCGCTGGACGTGCTGCCGCCCGTGGGCGCCTTCGGCACCGCGTTCGACCCGGCGCGGCGGCGGCGCTACGGGGCCGTCGTGGCCGGCTCCGGCGTCACGCCCGTGCTGTCGCTGGCCGCCGCCGCGCTGGCCACCGAACCGCACAGCACGTTCACGGTGGTGTACGGCAACCGCACCGCGGACTCGATGATGTTCGCCGGGGAACTGGCCGACCTCAAGGACCGCCATCCGGGGCGGCTGCACCTGGTGCACTCCTTCTCCCGTGAGGAACCGCGCCTCGGCCTGGCCGGGGGACGGCTGGACGCGGGCCGGCTGGCGGACGTCCTCACCCGCCTCGTCGCGCCGGAGGGGGTGCGGGAGTGGTTCCTGTGCGGGCCCGAGGGCATGGTGCGCGACGCGCGGCGGGTGCTGTCGGAGGTGGCCGGGGACGGCGCCGCCGTGCACACCGAGCTGTTCCACACCGGCGGGCCGTCCCCGGCCACGCCGCCCGCGACGCCCGCCGTGCCGCCGCCCGCCGGGCAGGGCCGCGAGGTGCGGGTCCTGCTGGACGGCCGGGCGACCACCCTGCGCGTCCGGGGCGACCGGCCGATCCTCGACGACGCCCTGCCGTACCGTCCGGAGCTGCCGTACTCCTGCCGGAACGGCGTGTGCGCCACCTGCCGCGCCCGCGTCGTGGACGGCGAGGTGCGGATGAGCGGCAACTGGGCGCTGACCGAGGAGGAACTGGCCGCGGGCTACGTGCTCACGTGCCGGTCGGTGCCCGCGACGGACCGGGTGACCGTCGACTTCGACGTCGTATGAGGACGCCGTACGAGGACGTCCGACGAGCGCGACCCGACCACACGATGACGATCTCCGACGAGCCAGGAGGGCCCATGAGAACCGCGCACAGGACCTGCCCCATCTGCGACGCCGTCTGCGGCCTGCGGCTGACGCTCGACGACGCCGGACGCGTCACCTCGGTCAAGGGCGACCCCGACGACCCGTTCTCCAAGGGGTTCGTCTGCCCCAAGGGGGCGAGCCTCGGCCGCATCGACGAGGACCCCGACCGGCTGCGCGCGCCGATGATCCGCGAGGGCGCCGAGTGGCGCGAGGCGACCTGGGAGGAGGCGTTCCGCGCGGTCCACGAGGGACTGAACGGGGTGATCGACGCCCACGGCCGCGACGCCCTCGCCGTCTACTTCGGCAACCCGACCTTCCACACGATGGCCGGTTTCATGTACCGGATGCCGCTCACCCAGTCGCTCGGCACCCGCAACGTCTTCTCGGCCAGCACCATCGACCAGATCCCCAAGCAGGTCGCCGGCGGCCTGATGTACGGCGACGCGATGGCCATCGCCGTGCCCGACCTGGACCGCACGGACCACCTGCTGGTGATCGGCGCCAACCCGGCGGTGTCCAACGGCTCGCTCTGCGCGGCCCCGGACTTCCCCGGCCGCCTCAAGGCGCTGCGGGCGCGCGGCGGGAAGCTGGTCGTGGTCGACCCGCGCCGCACCCGGACCGCGGCCATGGCCGACGAGCACGTCTTCGTACGGCCCGGCACCGACGCCTTCCTGCTGATGGGCGTCGTCCACACCCTGCTGGCCGAGGACCTCACCGTCCTCGACCGGGTCGGCGTCGAGGTCGGCGGCCTGGAGGAGCTGCGGCGGCTGGCCGGCGACTTCACCCCCGAGGCGGTCTCCCGGGTCTGCGGGGTGCCCGCCGACCAGATCGCCCGGATGGCCCGCGAGCTGGCCGCCGCGCCCTCCGCCGCGGTCTACTCGCGCATCGGGACCTGCACCGCCGAGTTCGGCACCGTCACCCAGTGGCTGGTGGACGTGGTCAACACGCTGACCGGCAACCTCGACCGGCCCGGCGGGGTCATGTTCACCAGGACCGCCGCGCTGGAGTTCTTCCGCACCGGCCAGCCGTACAGCGGGGGCAACTGGCGCAGCCGCGCCCGCGGCGTGCCGGAGGCGATGGGCGAGCTGCCGGTGGCGACGCTGGCCGACGAGATCGAGACGCCGGGCGAGGGCCAGGTCAGGGCGCTGATCACGATCGCGGGCAACCCGGTGCTGTCGGCGCCGAACGGGCCCCGGCTGGACCGGGCGTTCGCCGACCTGGACTTCATGGTCTGCGTGGACCCGTACCTGAACGAGACGACCCGGCACGCGAACGTCATCCTGCCGCCGCCGCGCATGCTGCAGATGCCGCACTACGACTTCCTGCTGCTGACCGTGACGGTGCGCAACTACACCCGCTTCTCCCCGGCGATCCTGCCGCTGGAGCCGGGGCAGCTCTCAGAGGCGGAGATCCTGGCGAAGCTGACGCTGATCGCCGCCGGGGCGGGACCGGACGCCGACCCGGCGGGACTCGACGAGATGATCGTCGGTCAGGTCCTCGGCGGGGCCGTCCAGGCGCCCGGCTCGCCGTTCGAGGGCCGCGAGGTGGCCGAGCTGCGCGCCGGCCTCACCGGCGACAGCGGTCCGGAGCTGATGCTGGACGCGATCCTCCAGCTCGGCCCGTACGGACTGTCGCTGGCGAAGCTGCGGGAGAACCCGCACGGCATCGACCTGGGCCCGCTGGAGCCCCGGCTGTCGGAGCTGGTGTGCACGCCGTCGGGACGGGTGGAGCTGGCTCCGGAGCCGCTGGCCGCGGAGGTGGACCGGCTGCGCGGGCGGCTGGACGCGGCCCCGCCGGAGATGGTGCTGATCGGGCGGCGTCAGCTGCGGTCCAACAACAGCTGGCTGCACAACGTCGGCACGCTGGTCGGCGGCAGCAACCGCTGCACCCTGCACGTCCACCCCAGCGACGCGGCCCGGCTCGGCCTGGGCGGGGAGGCGCTGGTGCGCTCGGCCGCCGGTGAGCTGACCGTGCCGGTGGAGACCACCGAGTCGATCATGCCCGGGGTGGTCAGCCTGCCCCACGGGTGGGGCCACGCCGGGAGCTCCCTGCGGGTCGCGGCCGGGCACGCCGGGGTCAACGCCAACGCGCTGACCGACGAGACGGTGATCGACCCGCTGTCGGGGAACGCGGTGTTCAACGGCGTCCCCGTGACGGTCTCCCCGGCCGCCGAGGCCGCCCCCGCCGCCGACGCGGGAGCGGACAGCGGTTCGTGCGGGGTTCCGCGGCCGGCGGGCCCGGTCACGGTGACGCTCACGACCCGCGGCGCGTGAACGGACGGCGGCCGCGACCCGGCTCAGGCCCGGTCCCGGCCGCCGTCCCGGTCCCGGCCGCCGTTCCCTACGCGGTCCCGTACGCGGTCGAGGTCACGCTCCCTGAGTCGCACCTGGGCCGGGATCACGGCCCCGGCCCGCGTCCGGCCGCGACCGCCGTCCCGGTCCCGGCCGCGACCGGCTTCCGGGAAGGTCAGCACGTGACGTCCTTCCCGGCGAACCGGGCCCAGGCGACCGAGCCGGAGACCGCGATGTAGGCGGCGAAGACCAGCAGGCCCCGGCCCATGTCCCCGAAGGCCACCGGGTCGCGCAGCACCCCGTCGAACCCCGTCCACCAGTGCGTCAGCAGGTAGGGCTGGAGGTCGGCGAGCTGCGGGATGGCGCGGAGGACCTGGGCGGCGATGACCAGCACCACGGTGGCGGCGATGGCGCCGATGGCCACCTCGGTCAGCGTGGAGATCGCCAGCGAGACGGCGGCCAGCGCCGCCATGCCCGCGGTGAGGTACAGCACGACGAGGCCCATCCGCAGCAGGCCGTCGGCGAAGGACACGGTCGCGCCGGACAGCAGGGTGACCGGGCCGACCGGGAACAGCACCAGCCCGATCAGCAGCGCCGACAGCACGACCGTCGAGACGGCGGCCAGGCAGAAGACGACGGCGCCCGCGTACTTGACGGCCAGCAGCCGGAGCCTGCCCGCCGGGGCGACCAGCAGATAGCGCAGCGTGCCCGCGCCCGCCTCCCCGGCGACGGAGTCCCCGGCCACCACGGAGACCGCGACGGGCAGCATGAACTGCACCAGCACCATCAGCGCGGCGAAGGCCAGGAACAGGCCGTTCCCGGTGACCCGGTCCAGGATGGCCAGCTCACCCTCGATCCGTCCGCCGTCGTCCACGCCGGTCATCAACCGCAGCGTCAGGCCGAGCAGCACCGGGACCACGGCGAGGACGGTCAGCACGGCCAGGTTCCGCGGCCTGCGGAAGATCATCCCCAGTTCGGAGCCGAGCAGCCGCAGCCACGCCCGCGTCGCGCCGGCCGCCCGTCCGGCGCCGGTCACCGGGACCGCACCGCCGGTCGCCGAGGCGTCCTCCGTCCCGGCCCGCTCCCCGCCGGTTCCGGTCACCGGGACCGCACCGCTAACCGTCGACATCGAACCCCTCCCCCGTCAGGCCCACGAACACGTCCTCCAGGCTGGGCCGCCGTACGCCCAGCCCCCGTACGGCGACGCCCGCCGCCACCAGGGCCGCGCAGACCCGATCGGGTTCCCCTGCGCCCAGCTCGGCGTCGGCCTCGCCGTCCCCGGGGCGGATCCCGGTCAGCCCGGCGGCGGCCAGCACCTCGACCGCCCGGGCGACGTCGGGGGTCTCCACCCGGATCCGGACCGTCTCCCGCGCCAGGAGATCGGCGATGGTGCCCTGCGCGACCAGCCGTCCGGTCCGCATGACGGCCACGTGGGAGCACATCTGCTCCACCTCCGCCAGCAGGTGGGAGGAGACGAACACGGTCGTCCCCTCGGCGGCGATCTCCCTGACCAGCGCCCGCACCTCGCGCGTGCCCTGCGGGTCCAGGCCGTTGGTCGGCTCGTCCAGGACCAGCAGCTCCCGGGGGCCCAGCAGCGCGGCGGCGATGGCCAGCCGCTGGCGCATGCCCAGCGAGTAGGCCCGGTAGCGTTTGCCGGCCGCGGCGGTCAGGCCCACCCGTTCCAGGGCGTTCCCGATCCGCGCCGCGGCCGTGCGCGGGTCGGCCGACGGGTCGGCGGCGTCATAACGGCGCAGGTTGGCCTCACCCGTCAGGTACGGGTAGAAGGCGGGCCCTTCGACCACCGCTCCCACCCGCGGCAGCACCGCGGCCATCCCGTCCGGCATCGGCCGGCCGAGCAGCTCCCAGGTTCCGGCCGTCGGCGTGACGAGACCGAGCAGCATGCGGATGGTGGTGGTCTTGCCCGAGCCGTTCGGCCCGAGGAAACCGAAGACCGACCCCCTGGGCACGGCCAGGTCGAGGGCGTCCACGGCCACCTGCCCGCCGCGGAACCGCTTGGTCAGCCCGCGGGTGACGATCGAGCGGTCCTCCGCCGCGGCGGGCTCCGCGCCGCGAGGAGCGCCGGAACGCTCCCCGCGGCGGCCCGCCAGGAGGCCGGTGTCCCCTGGCATGTCGCTCACTTCTGTCCGGCCACCTCGGTCAGCTTCTCCGGGGTGACGGCGCCGACCAGCAGCCGGCCGTCGTCGGTCAGCAGGGCGGAGACCAGCTTGGTCCGGACGACCCGGCCGCTGCCCCACGGGCCGCTGACGGGCCGGGCGGACTTCAGCACGGCGTCGACGACGGCGCCCGCGCCCTGACCGGCGTCCTGCCCGGCGTCCTGCCCGGCGTCCCGCGTGGGGGTCCGGCCGGCCGGCGGTTCCCCGTCCGCCGGCGGGAGCCGCTTCTTGAGGTCCTGCTCGGAGAAGGGCAGCACCGCCACGGCGGTCCAGCCCTCACCGATGACCTTGGCCTCCTGCCGGAGGTCCTCGGCCCGCTCTGCCCGCTCGCCGGCCACGGCGGCGAGGTCGTCGATCCGCTTCTCCTCGACCTTGGCGCCCGGCGGCGGGGTGAAGGCGAAGTTGCCGGGCGCGGGCGGGGTGAAGGCGACGGAGGTGAAGCCCACCTCGAAGGCCGGCTCGGCGGCGCTCCTGGCGTAGACCTGGACGCGCAGCGGGACGAGGGTCTCCCCGTCGAGCGCCAGCCTGACCTCGCGCACCAGGGACGAGGCGTCCTCGGGCGCGAAGGTGAGCTGGTAGGCCGAGCGGTCGGCGACCCGCTCGGTGTTGGTCACGCCGACCACGGTGCCGGGCCTGGACAGCAGGTCGTCGGCGAGCTTCTGCGGGGTGACGGCCGCGGGCACGGCCGTCTCGGAACGCGCGGCCGCGCCGGTGTCGCCGGTGAGCCGGGTGGCCTTGTTGGCGTCGCTCTCCCACAGCCACGCCTGGCCGCCGTTGACGATCAGGTCGGTCTCGCTCATCCGTCCCGGCAGGGCGAACCGCATCCGGTCGGCTCCGCCGTACCAGACCTTCAGCTCGTGGGAGCCGGCGAGCAGGGCGGCGGGTGAGGTGCCGCCGAAACCGGACACGTCCGGCAGGCCCGGCAGGCCGAGGGAGGCCGTCTGCACGAGCGTGCCCGACATGGGCTTCGGGCCGGATCTCCCGGCCTGTACGGCGTCGGCCAGCAACTGACTCGCGGTGCGCTCGGGCAGCACCGGGTCGCCCTGGACCGCGGCGATGACCGGGCCGGCGCCGACGGCCGCGGCGACCACCGCCATCGCGGCGACCGGCACACCCCACCTCACGACCCGACCCCGTGTGGTTCGTTGTGACATATCACTCCTTAACGGTATTGCTTCAGTGCCTGCATCGTCAGCCTGCGCGAACGACCCTGTGCTGAGGCTGAGACAGACTGAGAGGGCTCACAGCGTTCTCAGCCGCCTCTCAGGGCGGTCGGCGGAAAATGGGGCGACCGACAGCGAAGGAGGCGGAATGCGGGTTCTCGTCGTGGAGGACGAACGGCGGATGGCTGCGGCCCTCCAGCGCGGCCTGCAGGCCGAGGGGTTCGCGGTGGACCTCGCGCACGACGGCCACGAGGGCCTGCACCTGGCCAGGCACGGCGACTACGACGTGGTCGTGCTGGACATCATGCTGCCCGGCCTGTCCGGCTACAACGTCTGCAAGGCGCTGCGGGCCGAGGAGAACTGGGTGCCGATCCTGATGCTGTCGGCCAAGGACGGCGAGTACGACATGGCCGACGGCCTCGACCTGGGCGCCGACGACTACCTGACCAAGCCGTTCTCCTACGTCGTGCTGGTGGCCAGGCTGCGGGCGCTGCTGCGGCGCGGCGCGGGCCGCCGCCCCGCGGTGCTGCGGGCGGGCGACCTGTCGCTCGACCCGGCCCGGCGGCGGGTCGCCCGGGACGAGACGCCGGTCGAGCTGACGCCCCGGGAGTTCGCGCTGCTGGAGTACCTCATGCGCCGCCGGGACGAGGTGGTGTCCAAGTCGGAGATCCTGGAGCACGTCTGGGACACCTTCGACACCGACCCCAACGTCGTCGAGGTGTACGTGGGCTACCTCCGCCGCAAGATCGACGTGCCGTTCTCCCGGAACGCGCTGCGGACCGTGCGCGGCGCCGGCTACCGGCTGTCCGGCGATGGCGGCTGACCCGCCCGCACGCGGCCCGGCCCGGCCACCCGGCGGCACGACCGGTCCGGCACGAGCGTCCGGCGCCGTGACCGGCCCGGCGCGACCGTCCGGCACCGTGACCGATCCGGTCCGGCCGCCCGGCGGCACGACCGTCCCCGCCTCCCCGCGCGGGCGGCGCACGGGCTGGTGGCGGCGCAGGAGCCTGCGCTTCCGGCTGACCGCGGTGGCCTCCGCCGTGCTCGCGGTGGCGCTGGCCTCCTCCGCCTACGTGCTGGTGGGCGTGCTCGGCCGGGCCCTGATCACCGGCACCGACGACGCGATCCACCGGCGGGCCAGGGAGGTCGTCTCGCTGGCCGACGCCGGACGGCTGCCGGTCGAGATGACCTCGCCGGACGGCGTCCTGGTGCAGGTGATCGACGCGGCGGGCCGGGTCGCCCACGCCACCCCCGGCACCGACCGGCTCCTGCCGCTGCTGGACGCCGGGGAGCGCGCCGCGGCGGTCGCGCGGGGCCGCGCCGGTTTCGTGGACGGCGGGCCGTACGGGATCCCGCACGTGCTGCGGGTCCTGGTGCTCAGCGCCGACCAGGGGCGGACGGTGATCGCCGCCCGTCCGTTCAGCGAGGTGCAGACCAGCGTCAGCACCGCCGCGCACGTGCTGCTCGTCGGAACCCCGCTGCTTCTGGTGCTGCTCGCCGGGGTGAGCTGGGTGATCATCGGCGGGACGCTGCGGCCCATCACGGCGCTGCGCCGGGGCGCGGAGGAGATCACCGACACCGCCCGCTCCCGGCGGCTGCCGGTGCCGGAGGCCCGCGACGAGGTGCACAGCCTGGCCGTCACCCTCAACGACATGCTGACCCGGCTGGAGAAGGCCGACGCCCGCCAGCGGGCCCTGGTCTCCGACGCCGCGCACGAGCTGCGCAGCCCCCTGGCCAGCATCCGCCTCCAGCTGGAGGTGGCGCTCGGCCATCCCGAGGGGCAGGACTGGCGGGAGACCGCCGAGGGCGTGCTGGAGGACACCATGCGCCTGGCCCGGCTGGCCGAGGACCTCCTCGCGCTGGCCCGGCTGGACGAACGCGGCGGCGCCCTGGCCCGCCGGGAGCCGGTGGAGCTGGACCGGCTGATCCTCCAGACCGTCGAACGGTACGGCGACGCCGTCACGGTCCGGATCGCCCCCGCCCCGGACGGCCGCTCCACGGACCGGATCCGCCGGGACGAGCCCTTCGACGGGCGGCGTGATCCGGACGTCCGTCTCCCCGGCCGGGACCGCCCGGACGGGCGGCCGTCCGATCAGGAGTGCCCGGACGACGCGATCGCGGTGACCGGGGACGCGCTCGACCTGGGACGGGTGCTGGTCAACCTGGTGGACAACGCGCTGCGGCACAACGTCTCGCCGGTCGTGGTCGAGCTGCGCGCAGAAGGGGCCGACGCCGTGCTGACCGTCACCGACGACGGCCCCGGCATCCCCGAGGCCGACCGGGAACGGGTCTTCGACCGCTTCACCCGCCTGGACAGCGCCCGCAGCCGCGACCACGGCGGCGCCGGGCTGGGCCTGGCGATCGTCCGGGAGACCGTGCACGCCCACGGCGGCGCGGTCACCCTGGAGGACGCCGCCCCGGGCCTGCGCGCGGTCGTCCGCCTCCCGCTGTCCTAGCCGCGGACTTTCGTGGCGGAATCCGCTGGGCCTGATCGCCTGTATGAGAAACGCGCTGGTGAGGCGGAAGGCTCACTCGGGACGGGAGTCCGCGGCCAGCGCGGTGACCAGACCGTCGAGCCCGCCGAAGACCCGCGCCAGGCCCAGATGGTCACCGTAGTCGCGGGACTCGACGATGACGCCGTCGCGCACCCGTGACACGAAGACGCATGGCAGCTCGAAAAGACGACCGGCCATCGAGCCGACGTAGCTGAACTCGAAGACGACCACCTCGGGGTCGGCCGTCTCGTGGACATGGCCCACGGGCTCGAACCGGTCGGGCCGCCGTGCCTGGGCCGGCCCCTCGGCGAAGTGCCGGCGCAGTTCGGCGCGGGTGCGCAGCGGCGTGTCGCCCAGCGGCGCGAACGGGTGCCGGACGTCGGTCCGCTCGGCGTACAGGCCGGCCAGATGGTCGAGCTCGGCCTCCCGCTCGCGCTCGGTGAGCCCGCCGGCGATCAGGCGGCTGACTCCCGCGGCGACGGCCTGGACGACCTCTGTCGGTGTGCACGGCTGCGGCATGGGATCCTCCGGAGGTAACCGTAGTCTGGACTTCGGAAAACGTACCGTAGTCCAGACTACGGTTAAAGCCCCGAAATGAGATCAGCGATCACGAGGAGGCCGGATGCGGCAGGACGCACGGGAGAACCGGGAACGGATCCTGGCCGCGGCGGAGGCGGTGTTCGGGGAACACGGCGCCGCCGGATCGACCGAGGAGGTGGCCCGGCGAGCCGCCGTCAGCATCGCCACGGTCTTCCGCCACTTCCCGACCAAGGAGGAGCTGGTAGAGGCGGCGCTGCTGCGGCATTTCGAGCTGCTCACCGGCCAGGCCCACGCGCTCATCGCCGACGCCGACCCGGCCGTGGCATGGCGCGTCCTCATACGGACGATGATCAAGACTGGTGCCACCAAACTCACCCTCGTCTCCCTGGTGGCCGACCGCGACGAGTTCCCCGCCGGCGCCGTCGCCGCGTCGGACCGGTTGAAGTCCGTGGTCGGCGAGATCCTGCGCCGGGGGCAGGACGCCGGGGCCGTGCGGCCCTCGGTCACGGTCGAGGAGGTCTACCTGCTCATCCGTGGCCTGGCCCAGGCATCGGCGACGACGCGGACCCCGCCCGACACCCTGGACCGCGCCGTCGACGTCGTGCTCGCCGGCCTGGCGGGGCCCGGCCGGCCGGCGCCCGCTCCCGCCTGACCCGCCGTACGCGGGACCGGGAGGAACCCCGCCGCGATCGGGCGGCCCGGGCCCGACCGGCTCCCGGGAACCTCTCCGCCGCACCCCGTGCCGCTCCTGGTCCTCCCCCGGGGCGTTCCGGGGCTCCTCCCCGTGGTGACCCGGACCGTAGAGTCGGGGGTGCGCGCCGTACCCCACCTTTCGCCCCCCGCGCCGACCCGAAGGAGACCCGCGTGAGCCTGCCGGAAAAAGGCCGTGACATCGAGGACGTGCTCGCCGAGATCGGCCGGCTCAGGGAGGACGACCTGCCGGTGCGCGGGGGCCGGGTGACCGCCTACGTCTACGACACCGGCCGGCCGGAGGTGCACGAGGCCGCGGCCCGCGCCTACTTCGAGATGCTGGAGGTCAACACCCTCGACCCGACGGCGTTCCCGAGCGTGGTGGAGATGGAGCGGCAGGTGGTCGGCGCGGTGGCCGGCCTGCTCGGCGGCGGTCACGGCGTCTTCACCAGCGGCGGCACCGAGTCGATCATGCTGGCGGTGAAGGCGGCGCGCGACTCCCGGCCGGTCGCGGGCCGGCCGCGGATGGCGGTGCCGGTCACCGCGCACCCGGCGTTCCACAAGGCCGCGCACTACCTCGGGGTGGCGGTGGACGCCGTGCCGGTGGACCCGGTGACGTTCCGGGCTTCCCCGGCGGCGGTGGAGGCGGCGATCACCCCCGACACGGTGCTGGTGGTCGCCTCGGCGCCGTCCTACCCGCAGGGCGTGGTGGACCCGGTCGCCGAGATCGCCGCGACGGCCGCCGCGCGCGGCGTGCTCTGCCACGTGGACGCCTGCGTCGGCGGGTGGCTGCTGCCGTGGCTGCGCGAGGCCGGGGCGCACGTCCCGCCGTTCGACATGTCGGTGCCGGGGGTCACCTCGCTCTCCTGCGACCTGCACAAGTTCGGTTACGCCCCCAAGGGCGCCTCGGTGGTGCTGTTCGCCGACCCGGCGCTGCGGCGCGCGGCGTACTTCGCGTCGGCGTCCTGGCCCGGTTACACGATCATCAACGCGACCGTGCAGAGCTCGAAGTCCGCCGGCCCGCTGGGCGGGGCCTGGGCCACCCTGCAGGCCCTCGGCCGGGACGGCTACCTGGAGCTGGGCCGGGCGACGCTGGCGGCGGCCCGCAGGCTGCGCGAGGGCGTCGCGGCGATCGACGGCCTGCGGGTGCTCGGCGACCCGGACTCGGCCCTGGTCGCCTTCGGCCCCGAGGACCCGGACGCCCCGGACGGCCCGGACGTGTTCGTGCTGGCCGACGAGGCGAGGAAGCGCGGCTGGTTCCTGCAGCCGCAGCTGTCCTACGCGGGCATCCCGGCCAACCTGCACGTCACGGTCACCGGGGTGACCCTGCGCGGGGTGGACGCGATGCTGGAGGTGATCTCCGAGTGCGCGGCGGCGGCGCGGCGGCGCGGGCCCGTAGAACTGCCGGAGGGCCTGGTGGAGCTGGTGGCCGGGCTCGACCTGGACGCGCTGGACGACGCGGCCTTCGCCGAGCTGGCCGCCGCCGTCGGGGCGGACCTCCGCGGCGGGTCGGGCCGCCCGGAGATGGCGGTGGTCAACGCCGTGCTGGACGCCCTGCCCGCCGACCGGCGCGAGGCGGTGCTCGTCCGGTTCCTGTCGGTCCTCTACTCCTGACGACGGTCCGCCGTACGTCTCCGCTCCCGACGGGCGCGCGGGCCGTACAGCGCAGACCGTAGCGCGGGCCGTGCGGTGCGGGCCGTACGGCGTGGGCCGTGCGGTGCGGGCCGTACGGCGTGGGCCGTGCGGTGCGGGCCGTACGGCGTGGGTCTCAGGCGCCGGTCCGTTCCCGCAGGGCGGTGACGGCGGACAGGGCTGCGCGGGCGGAGGCCGCGTCGTGGACCCGGAAGACCCGCGCGCCCTGCCAGGCGGAGACGGCGAGGGTGGCGAGGGTGCCGGCGTGGCGCCGCTCGACCGGCAGGCCGCCGAGGGTCTCGCCGACGAAGTCCTTGTTGGAGACGGCGACCAGCACCGGCCAGCCGGTGGCGACCATCTCGTGCAGGCGGCGGCCGACCTCCAGGGAGTGCCAGGTGTTCTTGCCGAAGTCATGGGCCGGGTCGATGAGGATCGACTCCCTGGCGACCCCGGCGGCGACCGCGCGCTCGGCGAGGCCGACGGTGTAGCCGATGACGTCGGCGACCACGTCGTCGTAGGCGACGCGGTGCGGGCGGGTACGGGGGACGGCGCGCCCGGCGTGGGCGCAGACCAGCCCGATGCCGTGTTCGGCGGCGACGCCGGCGAGGTCGGGGTCCACCCCGCCCCAGGTGTCGTTGAGCAGGTCGGCGCCCGCGCGTGCGACGACCGCGCCGACCTCGGCGCGCCAGGTGTCGACGCTGATGATCAGATCGGGGTGGCGCTCGCGGACCGCGGCGACCAGACCGGCCACCCGGCGGATCTCCTCGGCCGGGTCCACCTCGTCCCCGGGACCCGCCTTGACCCCGCCGATGTCCACGATGTCGGCGCCGCCGGCGACGGCGGCGTCCACCGCGTCCAGGGCCGCCGCGAAGCCGTACGTTCTGCCCCTGTCGAAGAACGAGTCGGGGGTGCGGTTGACCACCGCCATGATCGCGAATTCGCCGGGCCGGAACTCACGGCCGCGCAGGCGCAGGGTGTTCATCGGGGCCGAGCCTATCGCCCGGAGCCGGAGAGGCCGGCGCTCCCACCTGCGCCGCCTCTGGGGGATGTCGTACGGAAGACCTCTTCGTCAGGAGACCGGCCCACATCCGGTCACCGGGGTCTTCGTCAGGCGGCCGACCCACCTTCGGCCACCGACAGGAACTCCTGGGCGAGGGCGGGCAGCCGCCGTCGCGCGTGGA
Source organism: Streptosporangium sp. NPDC053982 (assembly GCF_055585205.1). NCBI lineage: Bacteria > Bacillati > Actinomycetota > Actinomycetes > Streptosporangiales > Streptosporangiaceae > Streptosporangium > Streptosporangium sp. NPDC053982. The sequence continues at coordinate 245,622 of NZ_JBVJKQ010000007.1, read as the reverse complement.
TGAGGGCGATCACCCGGCGGACCGAGGGGTCGAGGGAGCGGACCCGCAGCCCGGCCCGGAGGGCCTGGTCGGCCATCCCCCGGTACCACAGCAGCGAGGCCGCGCCTGAGCGGACCGTGTTCAGCCAGTTGCCGCGCTCGTCGAGCTGTACGGCGGGCACGGGGGCGACGCCGTACTTGGCGAAGAGCGCGTCGAACTCCCTGCGCCGGGCGCTGCCGGGCACCGGCAGGACCAGCCGCATGCCGTTGAGCCGGTTCATCGGCACCGGGTCGGGCAGCTCGACGCCGGGCGGGGAGATCAGCACGATCTCCTGGCGCTCCAGCGGGTGGCTGACCAGGTCGGCGGGGACGGGCAGGTCGGTCAGGCCGAGGTCGGCCCGCTGGTCCCGGACGGCGTTGACCACGCCGTCGCGCCCGTCGCAGCGGACGATGTGCACCCGTACCCCGGGACGCTCGGCGGTGTAGGCGGGCAGGAGGCGGCCGGCCAGCCCCGGCTCCAGGCTGGGGGTGGAGGCGATGCGCAGTTCGGTGTCGGACGTTTGGCCATGGGCGGACAACTCCTCGATCTCGCGGACGGCGTCGAGTGCCTCCCGGGCGAGCTTGACCACCCGGCGGCCCTGCGCCGTGACGACCACGCCCCGCCCCGAGCGGGCGAACAACGTCATTCCGAGTTCTCGTTCCAGATCCCTGATCGCCCGCGACAGGGCGGGCTGCGCGATGTACAGCGACTTGGCCGCGTCGGTCATGGTGCGATGCTCCGCTGTCGCGACCACGTAGCGGAGCTGCTGCAGATTCATGCCTTGAAGCTAGGACACGCGAACCCGCTCAGTCCGGTACATCACTGAGATCACCTCGGATGATTCCGGAATGTAATTGATTGCGGCTACATCCGTGACGGATGATAAATCAGTATGCTTACGCCCCAAATTCCAGAATGATCCCGATCTACGGGTCACAGGGGACAGATGGTTTACGGGGAGACAGCGTGACAGGCAACGGGCAATTCCCTCCGCCGCCGCCTCAGCCACAGGGACATCCGCACCCGCCACCGCAGGCCTGGGCCTCCACCCCTCCCCCGGGGTCGCCCCAGGCCCCGCCGCCGGGGTACCCGCCCCAGGGCCCTCCACCGCAGGGACCGCCTCCGGGGCCTCCGCCGGGGCAGGCCGGACCCGGGGGTTACGGCCATCCGTACGGGGGTCCGGATGTGCCCGTTTCCCCGCCGCAGCAGGGGCGCCCGCCCCAGCCGTTCCCCCCGCGGCCGACCGCCCCGGGGCACTTCCCGTCGCCGGAGCACCCGGGAACGGGGCGCTCGGGTCCGGGGCACCCGGGTACGACCCACCCTCCTCAGGGCCGGCCGCCGCAGGGACATCCGGCACATGGACACCCGGCGCAGGGACGTCCTCCGCGGACGCCTCCGGCGCCGGGGTACCCGCCCCGGCCGGTCCAGGGGCCTCCGCCGCAGTCGTTCCTCCCGACGGCTCCGCAGTCGTACCCTCCGGCCGCCCCGCAGTCGTCCCCTCAGCCGTTCCCGCAACCGGTTCCACCGCAGGGACCGCCACAGGGACAGCCGCAGGGGCCGCCGCCGTACGGCATGCCGCCCGCGCCGCCCATGCCGCCGCCCGCCCCCCTCCAGGGCCCCTCGCCCTACCCCCAGTGGCAGCCGCCGCGCCGCCGTTCCAACGCCGGCGCGGTCATCGGCGGGCTCTTCGGGGCGATCGCGGTCGCGTTCGTCGGGCTCATCGTGGTCGGCGCGGTCATCCGTGGCGGCCACCGCTCCGACCCGATCTCGCCGGTCGCCCTCCCCACCTTCACCCCGTACGAGGCGCGGACGAGCGAGCCTGCCGACCCGACGCCCACGGAGACGGACTCACCCGAGCCCACCACGGGCAGCACGGGCGCCGCCGACACCTCCGGCGACTCCCAGGCCTCCGAGAACACGACGGACACGACGGACGCCCAGCCCCGGAGGGTGCTGAACACCAGTCTCAAGAACAACACCCTCTACCGCGCCGGGGGCCTGCCCCGGGTCTCCTGCCCCGCCGGGTCGGCGAACCTCTATGACAACGCCCAGCTCAAGTCAGTGATCATGAAGACGTCCCGGTGTCTGGACAAGGGCTGGTCGCAGATCCTGCGGCAGCAGGGCATCGAATGGCGGAGGCCGGGTTACGCCCTCACCTCCACCAGGGGGCGCGGCGCGTGCGGGGACTTCCCCTCGGCCGGCAGCATCGTGCCGTACTACTGCCCCCGCAACGAGACGATCTACGCCTCGACCTCCGCCATGGTGCGGGGCTCGGGCCGTTCCCTGGGGTACGGCCAGCTCACGAACTGGCACGGCGGGATCGTCAGCATGATGGCCCACGAGTACGGCCACCACGTCCAGCAGCTCTCGGGCCTGTCGAACACCTGGTGGCAGCAGAGCCTGCGTTCCAGCAGCAGGAGCGGCAGGCTGGCTCTGAGCCGCAGGTTCGAGCTGCAGGCCACCTGCTTCGGCGCGATGTTCATGCGCTCTGTCTCGGCGACCTATCCGGTCACCCCCGCCCGGCGCAACACCCTCTACTACTTCTACTCCCGCGTGGGCGACTGGGCGGGCGCCCCCCGCGACCACGGCTCCCCCGCCAACAACAACCGCTGGTTCCGCCAGGGCTACGAGAAGAACAAGACCTTCCAGTGCAACACCTGGCTGGCTCCGGCGTCCACGACGTCCTGACCGTCGCCATGCCTTCGGCCTCCGTTAACCGCTACTTGATCATGTGTCTGTCATGTACCGGTATGGGAGCTAGAATCCTGGCAAATTTCGTGTAAGCAGGGAATCTTGGCTGTTTTGCCAGACGGGCCGGGATGAACCATAGGAAGCGGTGTGACGATGCACCTTGGGCAGGACTCGGGGGACGGCGCAGCCGAGGGCGGGCAACGACGCACCCGGCAGCGTGACGCGGCCCCCGGAACACCCGCAGAAACCCCCGGAACATCCCCAGGCCCGCACGATCCCTCCGGCGCGCCGGGCGCGCACGGAGCATCGGCCGCGCACGGAGCATCGGCCGCGCACGGAGCATCGGCCGCGCACGGAGCATCGGCCGCGCACGGAGCACCGGGCTCCGGCCCGCACGGCACGCCGGCCGCGCCTCCGGACGGCCCCGCCGATCCGGAGAAGACCCGGGCCTTCCGGAAGGTCCGGAACGGCACGGCCCCGCAGGGCGGAGCGGTCCCGCCGGGCCCGCTGAACGGCGGCCCGGGAGGCTCCGGAGCACCGGGCGTCCCGGGGCAGCCGCCCGGCCCCCAGGACAAGCTCGTCGCCGGAACGCCCTCGCCGCAGGCCGCCCCCGCCGGACCGGCCGCGGGGCAGCCCGCGGTGACGGCCTCGGCGGGAGGTCCCTCCTCCGCGCCCGGATCGGGATCCTCCCCCTCGTCCGGCTCAGGGCCCTCTCCCGCGTCCGGCTCGGGCCCGGCCGCCCCCGAGGCCCCCGGCGGAGCCTCCGGGAAGCGGACCCCCGGGACGGCCGGCTCCGGGAAGGCGGCCCCCGGGAAACGGATGCGGTTCGCCAGGCCGCTGACGGCCGCCTCGATCGTCGGCTGGACCGCGCTGTCGGCGATCCTCCCGGGCGCGGCGCACCTGCGCTCCGGACGGCGCCGCATCGGGTACATCCTGCTCGGCGTCTTCGCCGCGCTGCTGGTGGCGGCGCTGGTCACCGGGCTCACCCTGTCGAACAACGTCGGTTTCTTCACCCGGGACAGCACGCTGGCGGGTCTGGTGGCCCTGACCGGGGTGGGCGCGCTCGCCTGGTTCCTGCTGGTGCTCTTCTCCTACATCACCCTCGGCCCGAACCGGCTGAAGGGCCGGGACCAGATCGTCTCCGGCGTCGCGGCCGGGGTGCTGTGCGTGTCGGTGATGGCGCCGTTCGGATACGCCGCGAGCAGCGTGCTGGCCGTCAAGGACACGGCCAACGCCATCTTCCAGAGCCAGGAGACGGCGAACCCGACGGCCGCGCCGATCAAGGAGGAGGATCCCTGGGCCGGCCACTCCCGGGTGAACTTCCTGCTCGTCGGCGGTGACGCCGCGGGCAACCGCACCGGCGTACGGACCGACAGCATGACCGTGGCCAGCATCGACGTCGCGAGCGGCAACACGGTGCTGTTCAGCCTCCCGCGCAACCTGCAGCACGTCCGCTTCCGGCCCGGCACCCCGCTGGCCAAGCGGTTCCCCAACGGCTACATGGCCGAGCTGCCCAACGGCGGCCTGCTCAACGAGATCTGGCAGTACGCCGAGGACAACCCCGACCTCGTGCACGGCAAGGACGGGCAGCGCGGCCCCAAGGCCCTGATGGAGACCATCGGCTACACGCTCAACCTGAAGATCGACTACTACGCCCTGATCAACATGTACGGCTTCGCCCACCTCGTGGACGCCATCGGCGGCCTGAAGATCCGGGTGGACCACGACATCCGCTGGGGCGGCCACTTCGGCACGGCCGGCACGATCAAGGCGGGTCACCGGACGCTCTCCGGCGAGGAGGCCCTCTGGTACGGGCGCTCCCGGGTGGACAGCGACGACTTCTCCCGGATGAGCCGGCAGCGGTGCGTCATCGGCGCCTTCGCCCAGCAGGCCACGCCGCAGGTCGTGCTGACCAACTTCATCAAGATCGCACAGGCCGCCAAGAAGCTCGCCACCACGAACATCCCCCGCGAGCTGCTCGACCCGCTGACCGAACTGGCCCTGAAGGTGAAGGGCGCGAAGATCACCAGTCTCCAGTTCGTGCCGCCGGAGTTCTACAGCGGCGCGCCCGACTGGGCGAAGATCCGCACCGCGACCGCGCGGGCGCTGCGCCAGTCGGTCCGGCCCGCCCGCGGCGCCCAGGCCGCGGGCGCCACCGCCTCTCCGGCCGACGGGACGTCCTCGGCCGGAGTGGGCGGGACCACCCCGGAGCCCGGGGTGAGCGGCACCACGCCCACGCCCACGCCGTCCAGGTCGGGGGTGGGTGCCAGGCCGAGCCAGACCCCCACCCGGAACGGCAGCGCCTCGGCGCAGTCCCTGTCGGAGACCTGCGGGCTCTGACGCCCGGCGGAACCCGCCGCCGCCGGTCCTGTCCCGTGGCCCGGCCCCCTCCCGGGGGCCGGGCCACGGCCTTTCCCACCCGGTCCCCACCGGCCGCACGCCACCGCACCGCCGTACGACCGCCGTACGCCCCTCGCACGCATCGCCGTACGACCGCGGCGCGCGGGACGATGGGAAGGACCGGCGGCCGGTCAGGCCGCCGCCGCCCGCCGGGGCAGCAGCGCGAAGGCGCCGAGGTAGAGCAGCCCCGCCACGATCAGCAGGCCCCGGTAGCCGACGACCAGCGCCAGGTATTCCAGGCAGCCGCCGGCCATCGCGCCCAGCAGGTTCGCGCCGAAGGCGGTCGTGCCGTCGTGCGAGCCGGCGAACCGCTTGGCGAAGACCACGTTGGCCGCGAAGATCGGCAGGAACGCCACGATCACGGCGGTCACCGCCCGCAGCGGCAGCGGCAGTCCCAGCAGCCAGAAGTCGGGCACCAGCCAGGCCAGGACCAGCCCGGCGAGGAGAACGCCGTACATGACGGGCAGCGGCGGGACCGGGAAGCGGCGCGTCACCTCCACGGCGGCGAGCACCGCGACCAGCACCCCGGCGAACACCACCGCGTTGACCACCCAGGTCGTGCCGAACAGCAGCGCGAACCCGGTGACGCTCTTGGTCTCCAGCAGCATGAACGCCACGCCCAGCAGGAACAGGTCGGCGTACGGGCGCATCCTGCGGTACGGCCCGGCGACCGCCCGGACGGCGAGCAGGCTCACGAGCAGGATCAGGAGCAGGGTGACGACGTAGATCTGCGGGATCGTGCGGTCCTTGAGGTACAGGAAGGGCCGGTCGTCGTCGCTCGGCGGCGGGGTCCCGGCGGCGGCGCCCGTCCACCGGGCGCCGCAGGCCTGGTCGGCGGCGGTGAGCCCGGCGGTGATCACGGCCTGCTGCCCGGCCTGGCTGACCACGTCCACGCAGGGCTCATGGCCGAAGGCGGCCTGCGCGGTGGCGGCGAGCCGGTCGACCAGCCAGCCCTCGCGGTAGTAGTTGTACATCGAGAAGGTGCCGCCGGGCTTGAGATGGTCCCTGGCGGCCTCCATGGCCTGCCGGGTGAACAGGTAGCTCTCCAGCCGCAGCGAGCTGGCGCCGGAGACCAGGGTCAGCGAGTCGGGCAGGGCGAACAGGATCAGGTCGTACTTCTTCCCGGTGCGCTCCAGGTGGGCGCGGCCGTCGGTGATGACGGTGGTGACCCGGGGGTCGGCGTAGGGCCGGTCGGGGTGGTAGGTCGCGCCGAGCTCGCGGAGTTTGGGGTCGATCTCCACGGCGTCCACGTGTTTCGCGCCCTTGGCCAGCGCGATCGCCACGTCGGTGCCGCTGCCCGCGCCGACGATCAGCACGTCGTCGAGCCGGTGGGCGGCCGACCTCTCGTACGGCAGGGCGTACTGCCGCTCCCACGACAGCCGCTCGCGCGCCGGGATGGCCTGCTGGTGCGGGATGCCGTTGACCTGGATGTCCATCACGGGGACGCCCTGCCACCGGAAGCGGTCGTAGGTCACCTTGTAGTACGGCGACCACAGCGCCCCGGCGGTGAGCGTCTCGACGGCGAGCGCGCCGACGACGACCAGCGACGGCACGAGCACCGCGACCCTGCCGCCGAGCCCGCGCGGCCACAGCAACGCGACGTAGGCGGCCGCGGCGATCACCCCCCACACCACCGGCGGGGCGCCGAGGAACGACAGCGCGGTGAACAGGGCGATGCCGGTGAGGCTGCCGACCAGGTCGTAGCGGTACGCCTCCAGCCGGTCCAGTTCGGGGAAGCAGCGGCCGACCAGCTCGGCCGGGCCCATCAGCACGACCGCGGCCGCGACGAAGATCAGCGGCAGGATCAGCCACGGGGGCGGGCCGGTGGTGTTCAGGCTGGTCCAGTACAGGACGCCCTCGGTGTCGCGGTCCACCGTGACCGGGAACCGCAGGATCACCAGCACCAGTACGGCCAGCGCGATCGCCGAGTAGTACGGCGGGCGGGTCGTGCGCCCCACCCGCAGGAAACCCAGCCCGATTCCAAGGAAGGACCCCAGAAGGACAAAATTCGTGAAATAACTCAAATGCACGATATTCGAGCCGGTCCACCGGATCAGCGCCAGCTCCAGGAAAAGCATGAACGCGCTGGCCGCGACCAGCCTGGGCCGGGTGGCGAGCCAGTGCCGGGGAAAGGCGTCGGAATGCGGTGATGGCGTGGTCTCCGCCGCTGTGGTCATGCCGGACAACCTAGTGACCGCCGTGCTCCCGCGGAAGGAAAACTGCTCCGGCGATTTGCCGGTGTAAACGGGAGAAGATGCCGGTCGGGGTTGTTATGAAAGGCTGGACGCGCCCGGCGGAAATGGAGGAATGTGGGATGGCCCATTCCTTCGGCTCCCCGGTGGTGCGTCATGCGCGTCCTCATCCAGCTCCGCCCCTCCCCCGACGTCGTCGCGGCCGTGGCCGACCCCGGCGCGACCGCGACCACGGCCGACGTCGCCGACGGCCTGCCCGGCGTCGCGCTGGACCACTCCTTCACCCCGGTCGCCGTCCCGCGCCCCGTTCCGGCGACCGGCGGCGACCCGCTGTCGCTGAACCAGGCGCTGACCTTCTCGCTCGCCGCCGAGGACGCCACCGTGATGGTCCGCGGCGAGATCTCCGACGACGAGCTGTCCACCCGCATGACGCTGCTGCCCGCGCTGCACCGCGACGTCGTGGCGGTCTTCGCCGACCCCGTCATCGAGCCCAACCCCACCTGCGGCGGCGACGGCCCGGTGGGCGACTGGCACGACGTGGAGCGGTTGCTGGACGTCGCCGGGCTGGGCGCCGAGGGCATGGACGGCTCCGGCGTCGCCCTCGCCGTACTGGACACCGGCGTCAACACCGCCCACGTCACCCGCCGCCTCGGCCGCGACCTCACCCTGGACGCCGCGCGGAGCTGGAACCCCGACGGGGTGGACGGCACGCCGGGAGGGTTCCCCGTCGACCACGGCTCGATGTGCGCGTTCGACGCGCTGATCGCCGCGCCGCGCGCCACCCTGCTCGACCTGCCCGTGCTGCTGTCGCGAAGGCCGGGCGGCTCGGCCATGGACGGCATGCTGTCGGACGCGGTGGCCGCCTTCGCCCACCTGCGCACCGTCCTTGCGGCGCAGCCCGCCGAGTCGCGGGCCCTGGTGATCACCAACAGCTGGGGGTCGTTCTCACCGCGCTGGGACTTCCCCGTCGGCCACCCCGGCAACTACTCCGACAACCCCGCCCACCCCTTCAACCTCATCGTCTCCAGCCTGGAGCAGGCCGGGGCCGACGTGCTGTTCGCCGCGGGCAACTGCGGGCGCGAGTGCCGCGACAGCCGGTGCGCCTACCCGGACCGGCCGATCACGGGCGCCAACTCCCACCCGGGTGTGCTGTCCATCGGCGGGGTGGACACCGCCGGGGAACGGGTCGGCTACTCCTCCCAGGGCCCCGGCCGGCTCGCCTCCCGCAAGCCCGACATCTGCTCCTACACCCACTTCTCCGGCTCCGGGGCCTTCGGCGACCGCGAACCCGACTCCGGCACCTCGGCCGCCTGCCCGGTCGCCGCCGGGGTGGTCGCGGCCGTGCGCACGGTGTGGCCGGCCTCCCGGCTCGCCCCGGCGCAGCTGCGCACCCTGCTGCGCCGTACCGCGGACGACCGCAGCGACGTCGGGTTCGACTTCGACTACGGCTACGGCGTCATCGACACCGCGGGAGTGGCCGCCTCGCTGCGGCGCAGGGCCGCGCGCGTGGCGTGAGGACCGCGCGCATGGCGTGAGGACCGCGCGCATGGCGTGAGCCGTTCATGGCGTGAGCCGTGCGCACGGCCGGGGACGGCTCCAGGGCTCAGACGAGCGTGCGCTTGCCGTACACGTTGGCCAGGCGCCCGCCCGTCACGCCCGAGGCGAAGCCGAAGCACAGCCGGACGTCCCCCGGGCCGGGGACGTGGATCGCCATGCCCTCCGGCTCGCGGAAGTCGACGTCGGCGCCGTCGATGACGAACCGCCGCTCGACGACGTTCCCGGTCCGCCAGTCGACGCACGTCAGATGGGTGTTGCCCGGCGCGCCGCCGGAGGTGCCCTCCAGCAGGTACAGGTATGAGCCGTAGGTGGCGAACCCCTGGAAGGAGAAGCCGAGGGCCGGCTGGGCGGCCACGGCGAGCGGTTCGTAGCGGTGGCGCCGGACGTCCGCCAGGTCGTACAGCGCGTAGCGGAACGTGCCGTCGAGGCGGTGCCGCACGACGAGACGGCGGTGGACGGGGTCGGTCCCGCAGGTCGTGCGGTCCGCCCCGGGCACGGGGACGTGCCGCGCGAGCTCGGGCGAGTCCCGGGTGAGCACCGCCCCGTCGGCGAACCGGAACCGGCAGAGCCGGGACCCCCAGCCGCTGACCCCGTCGTCGCTGACCGCGTCGGTCTCGGTCCACAGGAAGGCGCCGCCCCCGACGGGTTCCACGCCGATCTGCACGCCGTGCCCGAAGCCGAGCAGGTACATGTGGCCGGTCTCGCGGCCGGCGCGGTCGAGGCGGGTGAGGCACAGGTCGCCGTTCAGGGCACGGGCGGAGCCGCTGACCGGTTCGGCCTCGCCGGGCAGCCGTCGGCCGCCCTGGACGAGCTGCACGACGTAGAGGTGTCCGTTGACGTCGTCGAAGGCGAACGACTGCATGACGGTCGCGTCGTGCAGGGGCACGGGACCGAGCAGCCTCTCCCCCGGCGCGGCGCAGTCGAAGCGGGGGCTCGGCGGCAGGGCGGCCGGGGCGGAACGCGGCGCGGTGGCGGTGGCGGTGGCGGTGGCCGCCGCGGCGGCGCCGGTTCCGAGGAGGGCGGCGCCCACCGCGGCGCCGGTGGTCAGGAAGGAACGTCGGGTCTGCATGGGGGGTGATTCCTTTCGTCACTTCGTCACTGGAATCGTTTGACGACTCCGTCGGCGAGGGCGTCGGCCGCGGCGGCGAGGTGCGCCCCCGCGGTGTCGAGCCGGTTGAGCAGGAGCAGGGAGATCAGGGCGGTCTGTACGGGCTGTACGTTTTGAGTGGGCTGGAGGGACTGGGCGGTCTGGACGGGCTCGGTGCTCTGAGAGGGCTGGACGGACCGGGCGGGCCGGGCGGGCTCGGGACGGACGAGCAGGGTCGCGACGGCCCGCTGGTAGGCGGGGCGGACGCCGACCTTCTTCGCGCGCAGTGCCGCGTCGGCCGCGGCGCGCGGCCGGTCGGCGAGGAGCCCCACCGCGGCGGTGAGCCGGTCGACGCCGTCGGCGAGGGCCGCCAGCACGGGCTCGTGCAGCGGGTCGGGCGGGGCCTCGTAGAGGTCGGCCTCCCGGACGAAGTCGCGCAGGGCGTCGAGGACGTCGTCGACGCTGCGGGACAGCCGGAACAGGTCCTCGCGGTCGACGGGGGAGGTGACGCTGCGGCGCAGCCGGGTGACGAGCCTGGCCCGCCCGGCGTCGCCCTCGTGCTCGACGAGGGCCATGCGGCGGCGTGCCTCACCCGGGCGCAGCTCGCCTCCGGCGGCGGCGCGGGCGAGCGCCACCCCGCGGGCGGCGGCCTGCAACTGGGCGACCACGAGGTCGGCGAGCGTCCGGTCGGTGCGACCGGACAGGTCGCGCAGGACGCGGCGCATCCGGCCGGGCCTCACCGCAGCGCCCCGAGTACGGCGCCGCCGAGGGCGGCGAGCCCGTAGGCGAGCGGGAGGGTGAACAGCCAGGCGCGGCCCAGTGCCAGGACGCCGCGCCATCGCACGCGCCGCGTGCCTCCGGCGAGGCCCGTGCCGATGAGGGCTCCGGCGAGGGACTGGGTCATGCTCACCGGCGCGCCGAGCGCCGCGGTGCCGAGCACGACGCCCGCGCCGGTGAGCTCCGTGGCGACGAGCGCGTCGGTGCGGGCGGGGGTGAGCGTGCCGCCGAGCCCGGACGCGAGCCGCGGGATCCCGGCGAGCCCGCCGGCGAGGAAGCACACCGCGAGCAGCGGCAGCACCGGCGCGAGACCGGCCGCGTCCGGGGACGCGCCGCCGTGGACGGCGAGGTAGACGGCGAGGATCTTCTGGCCGTCGTTGGCGCCGTAGGCGAGGCAGCCCGCGCCGAAGGCCGCGGTGTGCAGCCACCGCAGCCGGGTGCCCGCCGCGCCGACGTGCGGCAGGGAGCGCACCAGGCGGCAGGCGGGACCGGCGATGAGCGCCCCGGCCAGCGGGGCGGCCGCCGCGGCCGCGAGCACGGAGGCGACGACGGTCCAGGAGACGTCACCGCCTCCTCCCGTGCCGGCGCCGGCGATCCCGCCGACGAGGGCGAGGGTGAGGCTGGTCGGCAGGCCGCGCCAGCCGAGCCCGGCGGTGACGGCGACCGCGGTCACGAGCCCGACGAGCAGCCCGGTGTGCCCGTCCCCGCCGGGGTAGGTGACGAGCCCGCCGTCGAGGGTGGCGGCGACGGCCGTACCGACGATCAGGGGTGAGGCGGCGACGGCCGCCGCGAGCAGTGCCAGCGCGGCGAGCGGCGGCAGTCCGCGGACCCGCGAGCCCAGCCCGACCTGGGTTCCGGCGTCGTTGAAGCCGGTGAACACGGCGAAGATCGACGCCACCACCATCTCCACCGTAGGCGCCTTCTTCCCATTCAATGATGTTCTGTGGACCGGTAGTTAACATCACTTTGAGTGTTCTTATCAAGGGAAAAGTGATAATTGATGAAGACTTCCCTGGTCATCGCGGATGCGGTGAGTGTGGAGCCGTAGGAGACGCTTGGCCGCTCCTCTCAAACGGTGTTAAATTCACACCGATCCATGACTCTTCTCCTCAAGCCGGGAGCCGGACTCTTCATGCGCACAGACCATCCAGCAGAGGTGGGGGCGGGTGCCGATGCCGGCACCCGGGCCGGGGACCGGCGGAGGCCGGTGGCCCCGGGGGCCTCAGGGGCCCCGGGGGCGACGCCGCGGATCCCACACGGAGACGATTCGGCCGCGCCGCTGGCGTACGGCGTGCCGGCTTCCGAAGGATGACCTTCATGACGACACCCAAGTCCTCCGAGCGCAACCGGCCCGCCCAGCGGCAGGCCGAGATAGCCGAGCACGTCCTGCAGCACGGCTCGGTCTCGGCCAACGACCTCTCCGAGCTGTTCGGCGTCAGCCTCATGACCATCCACCGGGATCTCGACGAGCTCGAACGGCAGGGCGTCGTCCACAAGTTCCGCGGTGGGGTGAGCGCCCAGCCCTCCAGCGTCTTCGAGAGCAACGTGACCTACCGGCTGCGCACCGCCCGGGAGGAGAAGGCGGCCCTGGCCCGCCGCGCCCGCGAGCTCATAGAGCCGGGCATGGCCGTCATGCTCGACGACTCGACGACCACGCTGGAGCTCGCGCGCCTGCTGGAGGACGCCGCCCCGCTGACCGTCGTCACCAACTTCCTGGAGACCATCAAGCTGGTCACCGGCATGCGCGGCATCCGGCTGATCGCCCTGGGCGGCGAGTACTACCCGACGCACGACTCCTTCCTCGGCGTGCCGTGCATCGAGGCGATCGAGTCGCTGCACGTCGACATGTTCTTCGCGTCGGTCTCCGCGGTGTCGAACAACTACGTCTACCACCAGGAGCAGGAGATCGTCCTGGTGAAGCGGGCGATGATCCGCGCGGCCAGGAAGTCGGTGCTCGCGGTCGACCACAGCAAGCTCGGCCGGGTCGCCCTGCACCGGCTCGTCTCGCTGTCCGACTTCGACCTGGTGCTCACCGACTCGCGGGCCCCCGAGGACGCGCTGTTGGAGATGCGGGAGAACGGCATCCGTTACGAAGTCGTCTGATCCGGCCGTCCGGTCCCGCTCCCACGAGGGTGCCGTCCCCACGAAGGCATGCCCTGACGAAGGCGCGCCCTCACGAAGGCGCCGGACGGCGGAAGACGCCGGAAAACCAATGGAAAGGGAATCCCCCCGTGAAGGTCCTCATCCCCGTCGGCCGCCTCGCCGCCGACGGTCCGCTCCCCGGAGCGGCGCACGCGTGGCCGGGCACCGGTCTCCGTGCCGCCGCGAAGACCCCGGAAAGTGCCCCGGCCACGCTGGCCGCCCTGGCCGCCCTGGCCGCTCCGGCCGTGGAAACCCGGTGAGCGGCTTCGCGTCGCTGCTGCCCATCGCGGAGAAGGCCGTGGCGCTGGCCGCGGACATGATCCGCGGGCGCCGGCCGGGCGTGCTCACCGCCAAGGGCGACCGGGACATGGCCTCGGAGGTCGACTTCGCGGTGGAGCGCGCCGTCCGCGACCTGCTCCGCCAGGAGACCCCCGCGATCGGCTTCCTCGGTGAGGAGGAGGGCTCCACCGGCAGCGACGAGCTGACCTGGGTGCTCGACCCGATCGACGGGACGGTCAACTTCGTGCACGGGCTGCCGCTGGTCGCGGTGTCCCTCGGGCTGGTGTACCGGAGGCGGCCGGTGCTCGGCGTGGTCGACCTGCCGCTGCTGGGCGACCGCTACACCGCCGTCCAGGGTTCCGGCGCGTACGCCGGCGGCAGGCCCATGCGGGTGAGCCGGCCGTCGCGGCTCGCCGACGCGGTCGTGGCCGTGGGCGACTACGCGGTCGGCGAGGACGCGGCGGAACGCAACGTGGAACGCCTCGCGGCCACCGCCGAGCTGGCGGCGCGCGCCCAGCGGGTGCGGATGCTGGGCACCGCCGCGGTGGACCTCGCCTGGGTGGCGCAGGGCCGGCTGGACGGCCTCGTCATGTTCTCCAACAACCCGTGGGACACGGCCGCCGGCGTCGTGCTCGTGCGTGAGGCGGGCGGCCGGGTCGTCGACCGCGGCGGCGCCGAGCACCTGCTCGACTCGGAGGTGACCGTGGCGGGCTCCGGCCCGGTCCTCGACGAACTCGCCGCGCTCACGCGACCTCGCCCCTAACACCGGGCGACGGCCTTCTTAACGTTCGTCGTAACAAAATCATCTCGTCCAGGTCGGCGCACCCTTCTCCTCGGTGCGCCGACCTGGCCATTTATGCGATTATTTACCGCTTTTGTCCGACTGCGACAGGGGCGAACACGAGGTCCGCGCCTCTTGCCCGCCATGTGACCATCGTGTTAACTACCTCCGTGAACACAACGCTCTTGAGTGTTAAGAGTGGCATGTTCCCGTGACGACTCCCGCCCCCAAGGAGAACCCGTGTTCCTCACGATCGCGCATCGTGGCGACCCCCTCGTCCACCGCGAGAACACCATCCCGTCGTTGCGCTCGGCCGTCGACAAGGGTGCCAACACCCTGGAGTTCGACCTGCGCCTCACCAGGGACGGGCGCATCGTGCTCCTCCACGACGGAGGTCTCGGACGGATGTGGGGACGTGACGCCGACATCGCCGACCTCACCTTCGAGGAGGTGCGCGCGCTGGACGGCGAGTACGAGGTCCCCGCCTTCGAGGAGGTCCTCGACGCGTTCGGCGACACGACGTTCCTCGTCGACCTCAAGACCGACGACGTGATCGCCCCGGCGGTGGCCGCGCTGCGCCGCCACGGCGACGCCTTCGAGCGCTCCATCTTCGTGGCCGCCCGCCGCGGCGGCCGCGAGGCGCTGATCGGGCTGCGCGCCGAAGCGCCCGACGCCGTCATCGGCCTGGACTGGACCGAGGAGCGCCCCCCGCCCGCGGAGCTGCTCGACGCCATGCGCCCGCAGTACTTCGGGCCGCGCTGGAAGGTCGCCGACGCGGCCGGCGTGCCCGCCATGCGCGAGCGCGGCTACCGCGTCTGGGTCGGCCCCCTCGACAACGAGACCGAGGTCATCGCCGCGCTGGAGTACGGCGTCGACGGGATCGTCGCCGACGACATCTCCTCGCTGCTGCGCCTGCGTGCGGACGCCGGGACCTCCTGATGCCGGCCGCGCTGACCAAGGCCGGGACCGAGGACCCCGCCCCGCCCGCGGCGGCGCGCGAGCCCGCCCCCGGAGCCGGGGGGAACCGCCGGCGGCTGCGCCGCGAGTACCTGCTGTTCCTCGCGCTCATCGCGCCGAACTTCCTGTTCATCGCGGTGTTCTCGTACTGGCCGGTGATCTACAACGCCTACCTGAGCCTCACCGACTGGAACATGATCGCGCCGATCAAGAACTTCGTCGGCTTCGACAACTACGTCGACATGTTCACCGGCCTCGGGTTCGGCGACGTGATGCTGACCACCGTGTACTTCACCGTCGGCGTCGTGGGCGGCAGCATGGCGCTCGGCCTGGCCATCGCGCTGCTGCTCAACCAGAAGCTCAGGGGCCGCGACTTCGTCCGGACCATGACGTTCGCCCCGCACGTGCTCTCGGGCGCGGCGGTGGGCCTGGCGTGGACGTTCATCTTCGATCCCAACTACGGCCTGTCGCGGGCGTTCTTCTCCGCCTTCGGCGCCTCGTCGCCCTCGTGGCTCACCGACTCGGACTGGGCGCTGCCGGCGGTCATGATCGTCTACCTGTGGAAGACCACCGGCTTCGCGGCGATCGTCTACCTCGCCGGGCTGCAGAACCTCCCCAAGGAGGTCTACGAGTCGGCCTCCCTCGACGGCGCCGGCGCCTGGACGACCTTCCGGAGTTTCACCCTGCCGCTGCTGTCGCCGGTGACGTTCTTCCTCGTCGTCACCTCGACCATCAGCTCGTTCCAGGCGTTCGACGTCATCGCGCTGATGACCAACGGCGGCCCCGGCAGCGCCACCACCATCCTGTCGTGGTTCGTCTACGACTCGGGGTTCCGCAGCTTCCAGGCCGGGCCCGCCGGGGCGAGCGCGATCATCATGTTCGTCATCCTCCTCGCGATCACGCTCGTGCAGACGCGTTACCTGGAGCGGAAGGTGCACTACAAGTGAGACTCGCCCGCACCGCCCAGTACGGCCTGCTCGTCGTCGTCGGCGTGATCATGGTCGGCCCGCTGTACTGGCTGCTGTCGTCCTCGCTGAAGGACCCGTCGCAGATCTACACCTGGCCGCCCGCGTGGCTGCCCACCGACCTGCGGTTCGCCAACTACGTCGACGCGTGGAACAGCGCCCCGTTCGCCGACTTCTATCTCAACTCCGTCATCACCACGGTCGCCGGCACCCTGCTGGAGGTCGCCAACGCCGTGCTCACCGCGTACGCGTTCACGTTCCTGCGGTTCCCCGGCAAGCGGGTGCTGTTCATCCTGCTGCTCGGCGCGATGATGGTGCCCGGCCACGTGACGCTGCTGCCGAACTACCTGACCGTCTCCGAACTCGGCTGGATCAACACCTACCAGGGGATCATCATCCCCGGCGTCGCCTCGGCGTTCGGCGCGTTCCTGCTCCGCCAGCACATGCTCACCCTGCCCGGCGAACTCGTCGAGGCCGCCCGGATGGACGGCGCCGGGCACCTGCGCACCCTGTGGAGCGTGGTGCTGCCCATGTCCCGGCCGATGCTCGTCACCGTCGGCATCGTGTCGCTGGTCAGCAAGTGGAACGACTTCATCTGGCCGCTCATCGTCACCAACACGGCGTCGATGCGCACCCTGCCCGTCGGTCTCCTCCTGCTCAAGAACCAGGAGGGCTACACGAACTGGGGCGCCGTCATGGCCGCCGCCACGTTCGTCGTCGTCCCCGTCCTCGTCATCTTCTTCCTCGCCCAGCGTCACATCGTCGCCGGCCTCACCCAGGGCGCGGTCAAGGGCTGACCCTCCGCCCACCGGTTCCCCGCCCGGCCCCGGCCTGAATGCCGCACCCCCCGTTCCACCCTGAAAGGACCCCGCCATGACCCCCTCGCTCAACCGGCGGCATTTCCTCGGCGCCACCGGCGCCGGCCTCCTCGCCCTCGCCACCGGCTGCGGATCCGGCTCCGGCTCCGGCTCCGGCATGGCGCAGCCCGAGGGCAAGGTGCCCGCGCAGTACTCCAAGCGGCAGCGCGTCGTGATCTGGTACCCCTGGGCCGCCGTCCCCGGCGAGGCGTTCCAGCGGCTGGTGACCGCGTTCAACGGCGCGCAGAACGACATCTACGTCGAGGCCCAGTACCAGGGCAGCTACGACGAGACCGCCCAGAAGCTCGCCACCGCCATGCAGGCCCGCCAGCTCCCCGACCTGTGCGTGTTCAGCGACGTCACCTGGAACAAGTTCCATCTCAACGACACCCTCGAACCGCTCGGCTCCTACTTCTCCGCCGGGAGCCTCAAGCCTGCCGAGTACGTCGACCAGCTCATCGCCGAGGGCACCGCCAAGAACGAGGTGTGGTGGGTCCCCTTCGCCCGGAGCACACCGATCTTCTACTACAACAAGGACCTGTTCGAGGCCGCCGGGCTGCCCGACCGCGGCCCGAAGACCTGGAGCGAGCTGCACGAGTGGTCGAAGGCCATCACCGCCCAGAAGGTCGGCGGCCAGAATCCCAAGCTCACCGCCTACGCCCAGGTCGACGGTGACTGGCAGTTCCAGGGCACCGTCTGGCAGTGGAGCGGCAACTACTCCAAGGGGCTCGACGTCACCATCGACACCGGCGGCGCGGTCGAGGCCGGCGAGTGGCAGCGCAAGCTCATCCACGACGACAAGCTGGCCTACATGGCGCAGAGCCCGAAGCTCGACTTCTCCAACGGGCTCATCGCGACGCTCGTCGAGTCCACCGGCGCGCTCACCGGCATCACCAAGGACTCCCCGTTCAAGGTCGGCACGGCGTACCTCCCCGAGGAGACCGCGTTCGGCTGCCCCACGGGCGGCGGCGGCCTGTCGATCATGGCCGGAGCCTCCAAGGAGCGCAAGCAGGCGGCGTTCGAGTTCCTGAAGTTCGTCGCCAGGGCGGAGAACGCGGCCCGGTGGACGGTCGAGACCGGCTACCTCCCCGCGACCAAGGCCGCGATGGAGACCCCCGACATGCGCAAGCTGTTCGACGAGAACCCCAACTTCAAGAAGGCCGTCGACCAGCTGCCGAGGACCAAGGCGCAGGACCCGGTGCGGCTCCTGGTCCCCAACGCCAACCGGGCGATCTACGGCGGCCTCCAGAAGATCTACGCCGACAACCAGCCGGCGGAGGCGGTGTTCAAGGCGGTGGGCGCCGAGCTGCGCAAGGGCGTCGAGTCGATCCGCAAGACCGTGGAGAAGCACATGTAGCAGGCGCGGAGGACGGAAGTCCGCCCCCTCCCGCCTCTTGGCGTCGCGCCCGGGACGCGTAGCGTTGGCCTCATGCTTCTCGTCACCGTACGGCTCGCGCCCCAGGCGACGCTCGAACAGGCCATGCGCCGCCTGAAGCTGTCGGAGAAGGACGTCGACACCGGCTACGGCCTGGTGCTCATCGATCCCGGCAAGGACCTGTACGGCCTGCGCGTCAGCGAGGCCGCCGCCCGGCGGATCGACCCGTCCGCCGGCGGCGGCCCGTACGCCGACCCCCGCATCGAACCGTACGGCCCGCCGGACTGATCCCGGCCGGGCGCATCCCGGGCGTCCGTCCGGCCGGAGGCAGGTACGCCTCACGCGCTGCCCGGCCGGACCGGATGCGCCTCAGTCGTCCGCCCGGCCGGAATCGGGTGTTCCTCAGGCGTTCGCGCGGTTGAAGACGCGGGTGCCGACCGCCACGCACACGGCGGACAGGGCGAGTGCCACCGTGACCCCGACGCCCACGGTCGCCGTGGCGTAGTGCCCGGCGAACAGGTCACGGACGGCCTCGACGACGTGCCGGAACGGGGTGGCCCGCGACACGGCGTCCAGCCAGGCGGGCGCCATCGACATCGGCAGGAACGCCCCCGACAGCAGGATCAGCGGGACGACCACGGTGCTGACCACGGGTGCGAACAGGTCGGGGTTCATGGTGAGCGCGACCGCGTTGGACAGCGCGGCCAGGCTGACCCCGAGCAGCGCCATGATCGCCAGTCCCGCCAGCACACCGGGCAGCGGGGCCCGCAGGCCGAAGGCGTAGCCCAGCGCGACCAGCACGACCGACTGGATCAGCAGGACCAGCGAGCTGCCCAGCACCCGGCCCAGCAGCAGGGCGACCCGGTGGGCGGGGGTGACGCGGAGCCGCTCCAGCACGCCGGCGCGCAGGTCGAAGACGATGCCGAACCCGGCCATGCCCGCGCTGAGCAGGCTCACCTGGACCAGCAGACCGGGGACCAGGGTCTCCCAGGTGCCGATCGTGGCGAACAGCGGGCCGAACAGCACCAGGTACAGCAGCGGCTGCATGACCCCGAACAGGATGCCGATCCTCTGCCGCAGCAGGATGCGCACGTTGTGCCGGAAGACCAGCCAGGTCTCGCGGATGACGTCCATCGGGTCCCTCACCTCTCCCCGTCCGTCGCGCGGCGGACGCCGGCCGCCGTCGCCTCCGCCATGTCCTCCCGCATGTCCTCCCGCATGTCCTCCCGGTCCGCCGGGCCGTCCGGGATCCCGCCCGCGTCGCTCGGAGCACCCGGGACGTCGTCCCGCAGTGAGCGGCCGGTGATGGACAGGAAGACGTCGTCGAGGGTGCCGGAACCGCCCTTGAGCTCGGCCGGAGCGCCCTCGGCGACGATCACGCCGTGGTCGATGATGAACAGCCGGTCGGCCAGCGTGTCGGCCTCCTCCAGGTAGTGGGTGGTCAGGAAGACCGTCAGGCCCTCCTCCTCGCGCAGCCGCCGGACGTGGTCCCAGAGGTGGGCGCGGCTCTGCGGGTCGAGGCCGGTGGTGGGCTCGTCGAGGAAGAGCAGCGCCGGGGCGTGGACCAGGCCGAACACCAGGTCGAACCGGCGGCGCTGACCTCCGGAGAGCGCCGCTCCCGGCCTGGTCTCCAGGCCGGTCAGCTCGAACCGGTCGAGCAGTTCCCGGATCCGCCCGCGCGCCTCGGCGGGGCGCATGCCGTACAGCGCGGCGTGCAGTCCGAGCTCCTCCCCCACCGCGACGGCCGGGGAGACCCCGCCGCCCTGGGACACGTAGCCGATGCGCCGCCGTACCGACCGCGGGTCGGCGAGCAGGTCGTGACCGGCGACGACGGCGGTGCCGCCGGAGGGGCGCAGCAGGGTGGTCAGCATGCGCATGGTGGTGGTCTTGCCCGCCCCGTTGGGGCCGAGGAAGCCCACGATCTCCCCGGCCTCCACGGCCAGGTCAACTCCCCGGACGGCTTCGACGCCGCCCGGGAAGGTCTTGCGCAGGCCCGATGTCCTGATCACTCGATCGCCTCCATCTTGAAGTCGCACCAAAAATAGAGTGACTTAAAAATTTCTGCAACCTCTAAAATGACCGGCATGAGCGAGGGACTGCGCGCGCGCAAGAAGCGGGAGACCCGCCTGCGCATCTCCGACATCGCGACAGGACTGTTCATGGCCCGGGGGTTCGACGGTGTGACGGTGGCCGACGTCGCCCGGGCCGCCGACGTCTCGGTCAACACGGTCTTCAACTACTTCGCCACCAAGGAGGACCTGCTCCTCGACCGGGCGCCCGAGGTCGAGGACCTGCTCGCCCGGGTGGTGCGGGAGCGGGAACCCGGGGAGACCCCGGTGGCCGCCGTGCGCCGTGACTTCCTGGAGGCGCTGGAGACCGGCCACTACCGCTACGGGTTCCACGAGGCCGGCGACGACTTCATCCGGATGATCGAGACCACCCCCAGCCTGGTCGCCCGGGTGCGGGAGATGGGCGAGACCCGGGAGCGCAGGCTCGCCGAGGCGATCGCCGAGGAGGCCGGCGCCGACCCGGACGACCTGACCCCCGCCCTGGTGGCCGCGCAGATCAACGCGGTGCTGCGCACCGTGGTGGGTTACGCCGTACGGCGCCTGGTCGCCGGGGAACGGGCCGACGACATCCTCCCGGACCTGCGCGAGCGGGCAGGGCGGGCGTTCGACCTGCTGGAGACGGGGATCGGCGGGCGCTACACCCGGCACTGACCCGGCCGGCGGCTTCCCGGCCGCGACCGGCCCGATGACGGTCCCCGGTCGGCGCGTGGGCGGGCGACGCGCGGACGGACGGCACGTGAACGGGGGCACGCGGACGGGCGGGCGCCGCCGGGCGGTGACCACGCCGGGGAGCTGATCATCCGGCGATATGATCATCCGGCATCTCATCCCCTCACGACCCCACGGAGCCGTCAGTGCCGGTGCGCGAACGCGTCCGCACCTTCCTGGAGACCTCCCGCCTCCAGCGGATCATCATCGCGGTCATCGTGGTCAACGCGGCCACCCTGGGGCTGGAGACCTCGGCCGCCGTCACCGAGCGGTACGGCACGGTGCTGACGGTGGTGGACCACGCCGCGCTGTACGTCTTCGTGGCAGAGCTGGCGGCCAAGGTCTACGCCCACCGCCTGCGCTTCTTCCGCGACCCGTGGAACCTGTTCGACACCGCGATCGTGGCGCTGTCCCTGCTGCCCGTGGCCAACGGGCTGTCGGTGCTGCGGGCGCTGCGCATCCTGCGGGCGCTGCGGCTGATCTCGGTGGTGCCGAGCCTGCGCAGGGTGGTGACGGCCCTGCTGACCGCGGTGCCGGGCATGACGTCGATCGTGCTGCTGCTCGGCCTGGTGCTCTACGTCGCGGCGGTGATGGGCACGAAGCTCTACCACGCCACCTCGCCCGGGTACTTCGGCGACCTTCCCACCTCGCTGTTCACGCTGTTCCAGATGATGACCGGGGACGGCTGGTCCGACATCACCCGCGAGGTGATGTCGGAGCACCCGTCGGCGTGGCTCTTCTTCGTGCTTTTCATGCTGGTCTGCACGTTCGTGGTGCTGAACCTCTTCATCGCGGTGGTCGTCAACGCGATGGAGGAGGACGCCTCGGGGGAGGCGGCACGGGCGACCCGCGGCCTGGAGACCGTCGTGCTGGCGGAGCTGTCGGCGCTGCGGGCGGAGGTGCGCGAACTCCGCGAGCGGACCCCGGTGGGAGCGGGCGCGGGGGCGGGACCGGAGGGGCGTTCCGCCGCGGGAGCGGTCACCGCGGAGGCCGTCGGCGCGGAACCGGCCGCCGCCGGGCCCGGCTCCGCGGGGACGGCCCCGCGGAGCCCGTCACCGAGGAGCCGCTCGTCCCGGGGCCGGTCGTCGCGAGGAGCGCGGGGCCGGTCGTCACGGGGAGCGCGGGGCCGGAGATAGCCGGTCAGCGGGAGTAGTACTCCACCACGAGCTGCTCGTCCACCGGGACGGCGATCTGCTCGCGCCGTGGCCGGTCGAGCAGGGTGAACGTCAGGTCCGCGTGGTCGGCCGACAGGTAGGGGGCGATCCGCTCGTCGGCGTAGGTCCCCTCGGCCGCGGCGACGAACGGCTGCATCGCGCGCGACCTGGGCCGCACCGCGATGACCTGGCCGGGCTTGACCAGGTAGCTGGGGATGTCCACCTTGCGGCCGTCCACGGTGATGTGCCCGTGCGTGACGTACTGGCGGGCGGCGTAGATCGAGGGCGCGAGACCGGCACGCAGGACCAGCGACGCCAGACGGCTCTCCAGGATGGTCACCAGCTCGGCGCCGGAACGGCCGCCGCCGCGGTGCGCCAGGTCCCAGTAGCGGCGCATCTGCCGTTCGGAGACGTCGTAGTACCAGCGCAGCTTCTGCTTCTCCATCAGCTGCAGGCTGTAGTTGCTCGCCTGATGCCGCCGGGTCTTGCGGCCGTGCTCGCCCGGCGGGTAGGGGCGCTCCTCGAAGTAGCGGACCGCCTTGCGGGTCAGGGGGACGCCCGCCCGGCGGGACAGGCGCACCTTGGGCCCGGTGTAGCGCATGACAACTCCCTCTTGTTGCGGTAAGACTTGGTTAGGCAAACCTTAGTTAGGCAAGCCTAAGCTACCTGACATCGTCAGCCGACCTCAAGGAGGGCCGGGTCATGCAGCACCCCGTCACCGCCCCGCCGATCCCGGAGCGGATCCGCACCCTGGCCGCCGCGGCGGTCCCGACCCACGTCTCCTTCGCCGGCACGGCCCGGCCCGCCGTACCCGCCAGGGGAGGTGTGGACGGCGCGGGCCGCCCGGTGCTGCTGGTCCGGCCCGGCGACCCCCTGTACGGCGCGCGCGACGAGCCCGCGGTCACCGTCGACCTGGCGGCGAGCCGCTCCCTGGGCGGGCTGGAGACGACGCGGGGCCTGCTCAAGGTGCAGGGCTGGGTACAGGCCGTACCCGCCGCCGAGGCGCGGGAGGCCGCGGTGGCGATCGCCGGGCACTGCCCGGACGAGGCGCTGTTCGACGCCCTGGAGGAACTCGCCGCCTCCGGCGGCGGAGGACGATCGGAGGGCGCCGGCGTGCCGCGCCTGCTCCGCGTGGACGTCGGGCAGGTGATCTACCTGACCGGCGGTGAGTCAGGGGTGGTCGACGCCGAGGACTATCTGCGCGCCGCGCCCGACCCGCTGGCCGAACAGGCCGAGCGCATGCTCGCCCACGTCAACGACACCCACCGCCGGCAACTCACGGACGCCCTGCGTTCACTGCTCGGCGCCCCGGTGCGCGAGGTGTGGCTGTGGGAGCTCGACCGGTACGGGGCGACCGTCCGCCACGGCGCCGACCGGCCCGCGCTGGCCCGCCTCCCCTGGCCCGCCCCCGCCGCCTGCGCCCGCTCCCTGGAACACGCCGTGCACGACCTCCTCTGCCACCGCTGACCTCCGCCGCGACGTCATCGGGTGTTCCGTCCCTGGTGGGCGGAACACCCGATCCGCCCACTTCCGAAAGACCCGGCCGGTATGATCGCGTCCGCCATGGCGCGGTGCGGTGCGACCGCCGTGCCACCCCCACGACGTAAGGACCCGCATGGACGTGAACCCCCCGGCGCGCCTCGCGATCCGAACCGCCGCCGGCCTCGCGGTTCTCGCCATTCTCACCCTGGGCGGATGCGGCGGATCGGAGCCGTCCGCGGCCTCGGGTCCCGGGACGGCCCGGAGCTCGGACACCTCGGGCCTGGAGGACCTGCCCGAGGTGCTGAAGTCCCCGAGCCCGGAGGAGACCGCCCAGGCCGAGCCCGTCTTCGCGGTGCCGGAGTCCTGCGCGAAGCTCGGCTTCTCGAAGATCGCCGTCCGCCACCTCAAGGGCGTGCGGGCCACGAACCACAAGGACTACGACGGCACCACCGGCGGCAGGCTGAGCTGCGCCTACACGGTCATGGACCCCACCGGCACGACGATGACGCTCACCACCCTGGTGTCGGAGTCGGACGACGTCGCGTCGTTCGGCGCCCAGCCCCGGACGCCGGCGGCCGGCAGGTACTACGACACCCCGACGGCGAAGGCGTTCGGCGGGGTCGCCGACTTCAAGGACGGCGGCACACCGGAGCTGTCCTACCGCCTTCCCGGCGTCCTGGTCACCGTCACCGGCAGCGGCGACGCCAAGCCGTTCACCCAGAAGGACCTGGAGAAGCTCGCCGACGACGTCGTCATGACCGCCTCCGGGGGCCACAAGCCCACGGGTTCCTGAGAGCCCTCTCCGGCCGGGCGGAGGGGAACGCGCCCGCCGTCCGGGCGCGGCACCCGGAAACGCCGGGTCCCGCGGCCCCCGGAAACCGGTGCGCCCCTCGGGACACCCGTGCGGCCCCCGGAAACCGGTGCGCCCCTCGGAACACCCGTGCGTCCCCCGGGAAACCGGTACGGTCCCCGGGGAACCCGCGCGACGCCCGGGAGCCCGGTACGGCCTCCGGGGAACCCGCGCGACCCCCGGGGAGAACGGCGCCTCTCAGCCGTCACCCGGGAATCGGGCAGAGGGGATCATTCCGGAGAACGGGCGGTCAACCGCCGGCCGCCACCTCGCTGGTGTTCCGGATCACATGGTCGACGAACCCGTACTCCTTCGCCTCGGCGGCGGTGAACCAGCGGTCACGGTCGGAGTCGGCCTCGATCCGCTCCAGAGGCTGGCCGGTGTGGTGTGCGATCCGCTCGCGCAGCATCTGCTTGGTGTAGAGCATCTGCTCGGCCTGGATGGCGATGTCGGCGGCGGTGCCGCCGAGGCCGCCCGACGGCTGGTGCATCATGACACGGGCGTGCGGCAGCGCGTACCGCTTGCCGGACGCGCCGGCGCACAGCAGGAACTGCCCCATCGACGCCGCCAGCCCCATGCCGACGGTGGCGACGTCGTTGGGGACGTACTGCATGATGTCGTAGATCGCCATCCCCGCCGAGACGGAACCGCCCGGCGAGTTGATGTAGAGCCAGATGTCACGCTCACCGTCGTTGGCGGACAGCAGCAGCAGCTCGCCGCAGATACGGTTGGCCACCTCGTCGTTCACCTCGGTGCCGAGCACGACGATCCGCTGGCGCAGCAGCCGCTGGTACAGCGGGTCCTCGAACACGGGCTGTGGGCTGGTCAACTCTTCTCACCTGCCTCGCATATCGGAAATCCATCGACGTACGTCTGATGAATCGCTGCCGACGATAACGCCGTCCGGCGCGGAATCCGTTCCCGTTCGCTGTGGGCGCTTTCCGCTCACAGCGCAGCGTCGCCGGAAACACGCGACGGCACCGGACACGACACGGGGAAAGCGAGTCCCCGGCCGGAAGGGTGACGCCTTCCTGTGTGATGATGGCCGCATCATGCCCGCCAGCGAGCCCGTTCCCGCGACCGCGCTCTTCCGCCTCACCCGCTCCGCGGCCTTCGCCGCCGTGGCGCTGGGGCTGGGCGCGGGCGCGCACGCGTTCGCCGGAAGCACGGTCACCGCCTGGGGCGCGGTCGGCGGGCTTGCACTGGCGTTCGCGGCGGCGCTGCCGGCGACCGGCCGCGAGCGCGGCCTGGGGACGATCCTGCCGCTGCTGACCGGCGTGCAGGCCGCGCTCCACCTGCTGTTCGCGGCGACGGCCTCCGCCGCCTGCCACGTCGCGCCGGGGCCGTTCACGGACACGGCCGGACCGGGCCCGTACGCCGGACCGGCCGCGCCGCCCGGGTCGCTTCCTGATCCGGTCGCCGCCGTGGGCCAGGCGGCGGGCATGGCCGGACACTCGGGGCTGCTTCCGGGCCTGGCGATGCTGGTCACGCACGGCTGGGCCATCGGGCTGACCGCGCTGTGGCTGGCCCGCGGCGAGGCGCTGCTCTGGGCGGTGCTCCGGCGGCTCGGTGCCCGGTTCGCGCCGGTCCTCACCGCCGAGCCCTCCCCGGTTCCGTGGAAGCCTCCGGGGACGCCCCGCCGCGACGACTCCGCCGTCCCGCGCCGCTCCCCGCTGCGGCACGCGGTCAGCAGGCGCGGTCCTCCGGCGCCCGCGGCGTTCTCTCTCTGACATCTCCGGCGGTCACGCCTTCCAGGACCGTCTCCGGCGGCCACGTGTTCCGGTGACCCGCCACCGGCCTTCCTCGGACGCCCGCGGGCGGCCCCGGGCACGGCCCGCGTGGCTTCCCCGTACGGCCCGCGTGGCTTGTACGGCCCGCGTGGCTTCCCCGTACGGCGGCCCGCGTGGCTTGTACGGTCCGCGCAGCCTGTAGGGCCCGTGCGACTTCCGTACGGCCCGCCTGGCTTGTACGCCGACGCGGCTTCCGTACGGCCGCCGCGCGACCCGGCCCACCGCCCCGTCCGCGTACGGCCCCGACGTCCCGCCGTGATCGTTCCGTTTCGGCTTCCGGGCATCCCGGGTGCCTTCCAGCGCTTCCCGCGGCGTGCGGAGCACCGCTCCGCCGCGGCGCCGTACCCTCTTCGAAAGGCATTCCCATGATCATCCGTCGTGTCGTCCCGGCCGGGCTCCTGGCCGTCCTCACCGCCGCGGTGGGCGCCTGCGGCGCGCAGCCGGACGCGCCGACCTCGGGCCGGGCGGCCACGCAGGCCGCCCCGGCCACCGCCCCGGCCACCGCGCCGTCCGGGCCGGGCACCCCCGGCGCGTCCTCTCCCCTGACGGTCACCGACCCCTGGGTGAAGACCGCGGACAAGGGCATGACCGCCGCCTTCGGCACCCTGGTCAACCACACCGCCGCCGACGTGACCGTCGTCTCCGCGTCCTCCCCGCTGTCGTCGATGATCGAGCTGCACGAGGTGGCCGACGTCGGTGGCAAACCGGTCATGCGTCCCAAGGAGGGTGGGTTCACCGTCCCCGCCAACGGCACGCACCAGCTCCAGCCCGGCGGCGACCACATCATGCTGATGGGCGTCACCGAGGAGGTGAAGCCCGGCGCGCGGATCCCCTTCACGCTGACCCTCAAGGGCGGCGGGACCGTGGAGTTCACCGCGATCGGCAAGGACTTCGCCGGGGGCAACGAGAACTACGACCCCGGCACGGACAAGGGGCACAACTGATGGAACAGCCCCGGCTGACCCGGCGCGGGCTGCTCGCCGGGGGCGCCGCCACGGCGGCCGGCGCCCTCGCGGCGTGCGCCTCCGCGCAGACCGGCGCCAAGGCGGCCCCGGCGGGACCGTCCGGCGGGGCCGCGCCGCCCGCCGGGTGGGCGGCCGAGCCCTTCCACGGGCCGCACCAGGCCGGCATCGCCACGACGCCGCAGGCCCATGCCGCCTTCGTCGGCCTGGACCTGCTGCCGGACGCCGACCGTGAAGCCGTCGTACGGCTGATGCAACTGCTCACCGACGACGCGCGCCGCCTGAGCGAGGGCCGGGCGGCCCTGGCCGACACCGATCCGGAGCTGGCCACTCTGCCCTCCCGGCTGACCGTCACCTTCGGCTTCGGGCCCGACCTGTTCCGGGCCGCGGAGGTGGCGGACCGCTGCCCCGCCTCGGTGGCGCCCCTGCCGAGGTTCGGGATCGACAGGCTGGACAAGCGGTGGACGGGCACGGACCTGCTGCTGCAGATCTGCGCCGACGACGCCGTCACCCTCGCCCACGCCCTGCGCATGCTGGTCAAGGACGCCCGGTCCTTCGCCCGGGTGCGCTGGGTCCAGCGAGGGTTCCGGCGCGGCCCGCAGACCCAGGCGCCGGGCATGACCCAGCGCAACCTCATGGGTCAGCTCGACGGCACCGTCAACCCCCGCCCCGGCACGCCCGACTTCGACCGGGCCGTGTGGGTGCACGGCGGCCCGGCGTGGCTGCGGGGCGGCACCACGCTGGTCCTGCGGCGCATCCGGATGGACCTGGAGACGTGGGACGCCGCCGACCGGACCGCCAAGGAGTTCTCGGTGGGCCGCCGGCTGGACACCGGCGCCCCGCTGACCGGCCGGAACGAGCGTGACGCGCCGGACTTCGGCATGGTCACGGCGGCGGGGTTCCCGGTCATCGCCGAGCAGGCGCATATCCGGCGGGCACACGTCGCCGACCCGGGCATGCGGATCTTCCGCCGGGTCTACAACTACGACGAGGGCGTCACCTACGAGGGGCGCCCTGACACGGGGTTGCTGTTCGCCTCCTACCAGGCCGACATCGCCCGGCAGTTCCTCCCCGTCCAGAGAAGGCTGGCCGAGGCGGACCTGCTGAACCAGTGGACGACGCCGATCGGCTCGGCGGTGTACGCCGTTCCGCCGGGCTGCGGACCGGACGGGTGGATCGGCGAGACCCTGCTGTCCTGACCGGCCTGAGCGGTCTGACCGGCCGGAGCGGTGTGAACGCCGGAGCGGTTCGAATGCCTGGCCGGTTCGAATGCCTGGCCGGTTCGAATGCCTGGCCGGTTCGAATGCCTGGCCGGTTCGAATGCCTGGCCGGTTCGAATGCCTGGCCGGTTCGAATT
>NZ_JBVJKQ010000007.1:200042-217074 GCF_055585205.1 Streptosporangium sp. NPDC053982 | reverse complement strand
GGCCTGGCCGGGAGGCCGTCGACGGCCTCCCGGCCTTCGCGGCGATCGTCGCCCGCCGTTCCGGTTCCGGCTGGATTGAGTCCCACCGGAACCGGAACGGCGGCCCGGGGATCGCCGTCAGGTGACCTTGTGGAGGTATCTCGCCGAGGCCCAGCCCAGCTTGCCGTTCGAGGCGCGGACAGCCACCCACCCCTTGACGGCCGAGCACCCCCCGGCGAACCGGATGTCGGCCGGGGTCAGCCTGCCGACCCGGCGGGCGTCCGCCGCCGGCCGGGAGCGGACGTTGAGGTAACCGCCCGGCTGGAGCTTGACGACGCGGTAGTTGCACGTGAGGCCGGGCGGGGTCTTGTCGTCGGAGGGGCTCTGCCCCTCGTCGACCTTCCGGAGGTATCTCGCCGAGGCCCAGCCCAGCCTGCCGTTGGACGCCTTGACCTCCACCCAGCCCCCGGCGGCCGAGCACGACCCCGCGAACGCCCCGTCGGCCACCGTCAGCCGGCCGATCCGCCTGCCCGCCAGCGATGGCCGTGACCGGACGTTGAGGTAGCTGTCCGCCCGCACACCCGTGACCCGGTAGGTGCACGCGAGGACGGTGTGGCCGCTTCCGTCGGTGGAGTGGCCGTGTCCGCCATAGGGGTCGGGGGTGGCGGCGGGGACTGGGGTCGCCGAGGGGTGTCCGGGGGTCGCCGTGGCCGACGGCCCGGAGGTCGTGAGAGGGGTGGCGGAGGTCACGGGGCTGGGACTCGGGCTGGGGGCAGGGGTCGCCGAGGAGGCGAGGGCGGCGGCCGGTGGGGCGAGCATCGTGGACAGGCCCACGGCGGCGCCCACGGTGAACGAGACCGCGACCCGTTTTCCGAGCATGACATCTCCCTTCGATTCGCATCGCACCTGCGGCTCCCGGACCACCGAAGGTCATGACATGGCATGCCACCTGCGATGCTAACGCAAAGTAGATATCCAATTACCCTGCGTGCAAACCCGCAAGCGGTTCACCGGAAGTCATCCGCCGCGACCCCGGCCTCAGGCCGCCCGCCGATCCCCGGCCGCCCTCCCGCCCGCCGTCCGCCCGGCGGCGGAGAACCGAAGGCCGTCAGCCAGGGCGGTCAGTAGGACTGGAGCTCGATGAGGTTGCCCTCGGGGTCGCCGACATGGGCCGTGCGCAGGCCGGGCCCCCAGTCGGGGCGTTCCGCCGGAGGGGCGACCAGCCGCGCGCCGTACCGCACGTAGAGGTCGGCGGCGGCGGCGACGTCCTCCACCCGGCTGACGAGCACGACCCGGCCCTCGCCGTACGGCGGGACCCCGGAGTCCCGGCCACCCACGGGAGGCGCGCCGTCCGGGGAGGGTCCGCCGGCGTCCACGACCCCGGCCATCGCGGTCCGGTCGAGGAGGGCGAGCACCCCCTGGCCCTCGACGTCCCAGCTCGCGTACGGCCCGGCCGCCGACCCCCGTGCCAGGACGGCGCCGCACAGCGCCGGGAGGACGGCGTCGTAGAGCCGGAAGCACTCGGCGAAGCGGCCGACGAGCAGGCGGGGGTGGAGGGCGTCCATCACACATCCAATCCGTAGGTTCACACCAATGATTGGTTGCAACCTACAATATTTTCATGACGGACATCCCGCCCACCCTGACCGCGCTCACCGCCTACCTGCTGTCGAGGGTCGGCAAGACCGCCAGGGGACGGGTCGCGGCCCGGCTCGGCGAGCGCGACCTGCGGTTCTGGCACATGTCGACGCTGGCGGCCCTGGCCGACTTCGGCCCCCACTCGCAGCGGGAGCTGGGCGCCCGCCTCGGCATCGACCCCAGCGACGTCGTCAAGACGCTGGACGACCTCACCGCCGCCGGATGGGCCGAGCGGACCAGGGACCCGGACGACCGCAGGAGGGTGCGGGTCGTCGTCACGCCCGAGGGCCGGACAGCGCTGGCCGGGATGGTGCGGGACACCGAGGTCCTCCAGGACGAACTGCTGGCCGCGCTGTCCGCCCGGGAACGCGCCCGGCTGCACGACCTGCTGCTGAAGGTCTTCGACCGGCCCTGACCCCGGGACGCGTGCCGGGCCGCCGACACGGGGCCCGGGGGCGGCGAGCCGGGCTCCGGGCGGGCAGAGGCGCGATCCAGGCAGAGGCGCGATCCGGGCCGAAAGGGCGGTCCAGACCGGGAGAGCGATTCAGGCGGGGGCCCGATTCAGACCGGGAGCGTGCCCCGTCGGCGAACAGATTGACAGGTACCTGTCATTCAGGCCAGGATCATCGCGTGGAGAGTCTCACCGCGTCCGGGCTGGCGTTCTCCGAACTCGTCATCGAGGTGTTCCGGGCCAACGGCCTGCTGCTCGCCGCCGGGGACGGACTGGCCCGGCCTGCCGGGCTGACCGGCGCCAGATGGCAGGTGCTCGGGGTGGTCGAGCACGGGCCGAGCACCATCGCCCAGGTCGCCCGGGCGATGGGCCTGACCAGGCAGAGCGTCCGGCAGAGCGCCGAATCGCTCGCGGCGGACGGGTTCATCGCCTACGAGGACGACCCCGCCGACCGGCGGGCCAGACTGATGAGACTGACCCCCAAGGGACGCGAGGCGCTCGCCCAGGTCGAGCGGCGCCAGGCCGAGTGGGCCAACCGTCTCGCGGAGCGCATGCCTCCCGGCGAGACGGAGGCGACCATCGAGGCGCTGCGCCGGATCCGTGTCCTGCTCGGCATGCAGGCGCCGCCCGGCACCCCGAACCAGAAACCGCCCGGCACCCCGAACCAGAAGAGGAAGATCTCATGGCCGGCGAAGTGACCGTTCCGCTCCTCCCCTGCCGGTCGATCGACGAGATCGCCGATTTCTACCGGGTCCTGGGGTTCGAGCAGACCTACCGCCAGACCCGCCCCAACCCGTACACGGTGCTCCAGCGGGAGGACATCGCCCTGCACTTCTTCGCGATGGACGGGTTCGACCCCGCCGCCTCCTACGGCTCCTGCCTGGTCCTGGTCCCGGACACCGGCGCGCTGTTCGAGTCCTTCGCCACCGGCATGCGGACCGCGTACGGCAAGCTGCTGGTGTCCGGCACCCCCCGGATGACGCGCCCCCGCAAGCGGAAGAACACCGGCGACCTGGCCGGATTCAGCGTCGTGGACCCGGGAGGCAACTGGATCCGGATCTTCCCCCTCTCCGGTTCGGCCTCCCGCGACGCCGATCAAGGCGAGCAGGCCGGCCCAGGGGCCGAGCGGAGCAGGATCGCCAAGGCGATGGAGAACGCGGTCGTGCTGGGCGAGTCCAAGGGCGACCACCGGCAGGCCGCACGCATCCTTGACACCGCACTGGCCCGCGAGCAGGACTCCGCGCCCGCGACGGAACTCGTCGAAGCGCTGGTGTACCGGGCGGAACTGGCGATGCGCCTGGGCGACGGCGAGCGCGCCGACGAGTTGCTGGCGCGGGTCCGCGACACGCCGCTCGGCGAGGCCGACCGCGAGACACTCGCCGAGACGCTGGCGGGCGCGCGGGACCTGGAGCAGGCCCGCCACGCCGACCGGCCCCCGGCCTCCTGACGACCGCACTCCACCGGGTCCGCCCGTTCCGCACGCCGCCTGCCCGTTCCGTACGCCGTCCGGCCGTGGCGCCGTTCCCCTACGGTCCCGCCGGGTACGGCCCCGCCGTGTGCGCGGCCCGCCGGTCCGCCGGGGCGGCGAGCCGGGCGCGGAGCGTGCGCAGCGCGTCGTCCACCAGCTCGGGCGTGCGCTGCTCCAGGCCGAACAGCACGTCCAGCGCCGGGTCCGCCAGCGCCCAGAAGTCCAGCTTGCGGGCCAGCCGTACGGTGAACGGCAGGCCCCGGTGCGCCTGCACCCGCCGTACGAAATCCGGGCCCGCCTCCGCCCAGAGGTAGGACAGGTCGTAGTCGGGATCGCCGACCTCGGCGTCGCCGAAGTCGATGAGCCCGGTGATCTCGCCACCGGTGACGAGCAGGTGGTCCAGGCTCACGTCGCCGTGCGTGAACGAGGGCCGGTAGGCGAAGTTGGCGTCGTCGCCGAGGTAGCCCTCCCAGGCGGCCAGCAGAGTCCGGCCCTCCCCCGGCGTGAGCCGGGGCAGCACCTCTGCCCGGACGGCGGCCAGATCGTCGGCGAAGTCCTCCCGCAGGTCCCAGGACGGGGCCCCCAGCCTCTCCGCCGTCTCCGCGGGGAAGGCGTGCAGGGCGTCGAGGATCCCGGCCACCTGCCGGGCCGGCCCCGGCAGGCCGGGCAGCCCCCGGGCGTGCCAGTCCTCCGGGGTCAGCACCTCGCCGGGGACGAGCGGGTAGCCGCAGAACGAGCCCGGCCCGATGGGGTTGGGCGCGGTGAACAGGAACCGGGGGATCTCCACGCCGAGGCCCGTCCGGAGAGCGAGTTCGGGCAGCAGCCGGGCTTCCCTGGCGACGCTCCCGGCCCCGTCGGAGTTCTTCGGCAGCCGCAGCACGACCGCGTCGTCCAGCAGCAGCGTCACGTTGTCCAGGCCGGCCCCCAGCGGCCGCAGCGGAGCGTCCCGCAGCTCGGGCAGCGCCCCGGCGAGCGCCTCCCGGACCTTCTGCTCCCAGTCGTCCGGCAGCGAGACATCCCTGATCACGGACACACCGTACCGACCGGGACCGGCGGCTTCTCCGCCCGCCCCGGGTCGCGGGTGCCGGAGAGTCCAGGTGGCCGAGGGCAGTGGCGTGCCGGTCCCCGGGCCGGGCGATTCCTCAGCCGGCCGGGCCGATGTGCCGCATCACGTCCCCACCTGACGGGCGCTCGTGTCGCCGACCGGATCGTTCCGCAGGCTGATCGGTTCATGCCTTCAGCCCTCGCCCCTCCCCCGCCACCCTTGAGGGGTGAACAACGCACTCGTCGTCATCGACGTCCAGGAGTTCTTCCGGAAACTGCCGGACTGGGAGTTCGTCTCACAGCCGGACATCGTCGGCCAGCAGCGGTGCGAACGAGGGGATCTCATTGCTTTTTGCCGCGATCTGCCGCTGGGCAGTGACGGTCTGGGTGTCGTGGCGCAGGGCGGCCAGGAGGCAGACGGCTCCGCCGGTGGCGGTCCGGCTGCCACTCAGCGTCTTGCCGTCCACCGCCAAGCCGACGAGCGGTGCTCGGTGTGCCGGTCGGTCATCATCTGCTTCGGGTGGGGCGCAGACGGCAAGAGTGGCTGGTTACCCACAGGTCTCAGCCTCGAAGGCATCTCCATCCAGGTGCGACAGCAGGCGTCCGAGGGTACTGGTGGCCAGGCGGACGGTGCCGGACAGCCCGGCACGGGCCAGAAGGCCGGGGTCATATCCGCCGATGCATCGGGTGATCGCTGCCAGGGAGGCGGCCCCGCCGAGCACCGCGATCAGGGATAACGCCAGGAGTGAACCCAGGCGGTAGCGGCGTCCCCGGCGGCTGCGCGGGTCGGGCGGTGCGTCCAAGACCTCGACCAGGGCGGGCAGATCGTCCGAGCCGGTGATGAGGTCGGCGAAGGTGACGTGTTCCCAGTGGTGGGTGAGCACGTCGATCGGGGATGATGGCACGCGAACGCGGCCCCTGTTCTTGATCGGCTGGCTTCGACAACCGTCGATCATCAGGGGCCGCGTTTGCCGTCTCCAGGCCGGGGTGCCCTCAACCACTCGTCCGTGTCCGGGGTGCAGCGTCTCACCAGCCGAGAACGCATCGGTCCTGCGCTGTATAGGCACTGAGGCTTTTCCATCCTCGCGTGATCTCGTAGTTCTGCAGGACGGCGATGGCCTTGCACAGGTGTCCGGCCTGGCTGGGGCTGGAGCGGAGTCTGCGTAGGATGCGCCAGCTCTTGAGCTGAGCATTGGCCCGTTCGCCGGGGCCGCGTAGCCGGGCATGGGAGCGGTTGGCCCGCTTCTGGGAGACGGGTTTGCCGCGGCCCTTGTACGGCGTGACGACCGGCCCTTCCGCGCCTTGGTAGCCTTTGTCGGCGAGGGTGAGGGCGCCGGCCCGCTCCAGCGCGCGCAAGATGCCCCAGATCCGGGCGGCGCTCAGGTCATGGACTGAGCCCGGCAGCGCACCGGAGGTCCAGATGATCGTTCCGTCCGGGGAGGCGATGACCTGGATGTTCATGCCATGGCCCCGGTGCTTGGCCGAGTAGTACGGCCGGTCGGCCTTGACCCGGTCGGTGCAGACGAGCCTGCCGTCCAGCACCAGGTAGTGCAGTCCGTCCCGCCTGGCCGTGCGCAGTGCCCGGTCGAGCCTCGGCGAGCGGGCCGACAGCAGCATCACGGTCTCTTGCACGTACCGCCAGGCGGTGGCCACCGAGACGCCGAAGCCGGCGGCGAGCTCGGTGACGTCTCGCCTTTGCGCAGGTGGACCAGCACGAGCAGGGCCTGCTGGCCGGGGGTGAGCCGCCGCCAAGGGGTGCCGATCGTGGTGCGGTGCCGCCGGATGACTCCGGCCACGTAGTTCAGCGTTGAGCGCGACAAATCGACCGCGGCACGGTAGAACAGCACCCGGAGCTCCTGGTTGTGACGGACGTGATTGTGGTGATCAACCCGTCTACCAGGGGCTTCTCTATGTCATCAGGCGAACGCGGCACCCGCGATCATGCTGTGACCCGCTGCCCATCCCACCGAGGATGAAAAAGGCTCACTGATTCTTTGCCTCGCAGAACATGCTGTTATTCCGGAAGAAAGGCTCCTCCACGGGCCGTCGGAGGGAAGAAGCACCGTATCCACCCGCTCGCTCTGCACATACTTATCAATCGTCGGCCATCTAAAGTGAAGAATATCTGGACACACCTATCCATACTTTTCCCTTTTCTTGTTGGCGTCAATCCAAGCCATCTCAATTGGGGGAATTTCAGAAATTCGCAGCACCGAATGCCAAAATCCAGATAATGATATCCGGAAAAAATAAATCCCATACCGGCAGCAAACAGGTTGAATGGACCCCCCGGGACAAACGAAATAAATCACCGAAGGTTATGATGGCATGGTGATCGAAAACTTCATCACACCCTCGTCCGGCCTTGGAGGTCCTTGAAGTAAACTGATAAGCCTAAAGTAGATGGGGGGTACAATGCCCCCCATCTACCGTCCACCTATTCCATCCGCGCGATTACTACAGCGGCGGCCCGACATCCTCTACGGAGGATTTTCCGATACACCCTCCCATAGAGTAGGAGACGCTAGAGCTGAGCAGGCCGCTCGACCGAGTGATCTGACAAGATTTATCCGCTCCGATTAGATAATTTCTGTACCAGGTGTCATTCTTTTTGAAGTCTAGCCGAATCTCTGCCCGATAGTCATGCCTAAATCGATCTATACTACACTCCGCGTTCTTGCACTTTCCCCAGGTCAGCCCCCTGTAAGCATTGATCTGCGGATCCCCCGCGTTCTCCCGAGACCCTCTCTTTCTTTCCTCCGAAACTGAGCCGCACTCTTCCTGCCCCTTACGCCCTCCCCATTTGAGGTTGAGCTGAGGGTCCATGCTGATGGTGACTCCAACCTCGAACCCTCCCTTGCTGCTGCGAAGACAGGTTGCGCCTGTCACCTTCATGTACGCATGACTTACAAGATATTTTCCGTAAGAGGAGCTCCATCCGTAGTTTTTGTTTTCGCTGATATTCCTCGGATACGGGTATATGCGTACGTAGTTAACGAAAGATTCGATAGGCCATTCGGAGTCCCAAGGGTCGAGCGCATCATGAACGGTACGCGGTGTTGAAGACCCGAAGCGGTAGTGCACGACCCAGCTCTTACCCAGATTGAGCGTCTTGTCGAAACCTTCGGAAATTAAGCTTCCTGGGGCGGATCCACTAGCACCGCTGCACGCCTGGGTAACTGCGGCACCCCTCTGCGCCCCTCCGCAATTCCATCCTTCGTCGTCCGAGAAGTCGCTGGAATCCTCGTTCGCGTCGTACGGAACCTCGATTACGGTTATATCTCCACATCTGTCGAAGACAAATACCGATATCGTAAAGTCACTCGGGTCGACTTGGCCTTCTTCGGCCGCTGCAGTGGAGGATCCGAGAGGAGATGCCCCTTGGATTTTCCAAGTTCGATCGACGTTCGTTGTCACCCTCACAGAGCCATCACTACCCGCGCTGATGACAGTGTCCTTCAAAACAGTGGTGGAGTCGGTGCGGGATTCACCCACTCGCTCCATGGCGCCCCTCTGCTGAACCAACCGTTCATTCAGCAATGAAAGGCTGGCCGCGCTCGGAGCATCAGGGGTGACTCCCGAAGCGTCCCAAATAGTATCTGCTCGCCCCTCCAATACCGCTTCCTGTGCCTGATAGTAGTTCTTGACTCGATCTATGTAGACCGCTGCCCCGGACTCCGAATCGGTCGTAGCGCCCACATGGCCAGAGAAAGTGTTCGAGGACATAGAACACGACGCCTTCTGGCTTGGCGGAGGAGGCGGCGGGACGAATTTAGGGGTGACAGTAGTTTCTTCCCAGCCACTGACGCCGAACGCGGTCTTTGCTCTTACCCTAACCGTGAAGGTCTGGCCATTGGAAAGCCCACTTATGGCTGCGTACGGTTCCTTCACCTCCAGGGTTTTAACGATGCCTCCACCGCTGTCGGCGACCTCGACGTCGTAGCCGTCGAGGATGGCAACGCTACCGTTGCTCTCCGGTAAGCCCCAACTTGCTATCGCGCTGGCGTCTCCAGCTTGAGCCACCAGGTTGAGCACGCTGCCGGGCGGGCCGGCAGGAAGATAAGTAAGAGCGAGAGATGGCTGCCGTTCCGCGGGCACATCACCGAATGTGACGATTTCTTCTTTATTCGAGGTGAGCATGAGCCATGAATACTCACTTCCGGCAATATCCCCCTTAGGGGAATTTAATGGAAGCGCGGTAGCGGCCGTAGAGGAGTCTATGTCAGCCGCTAGATCTGATCCCTTGGTATCATTGTTGGTCTGGCTCTTCAGTGGTATTGCAGTAATGACACCGTCTACAGGGCATGTGCTCGTCATGCAATCCGGAGAGCCAAGATTGAGAAGAGCCTCTGAAACTCCGGCGCCATTGGGGAGCTCATCTAGCCTTAACCTGATCACGCTGACAGTCTTATCGGTGCCCGCGCCTCCGATCCGCATGATCGGAGAATCTATCAACGGACAGGGATTACCGTCGCAGGCCGTCGGGTCGGTCTTGGTGGTCTTGATGACGAAGTTGTCCTTGAGCAAGGTCAGGTGGCGGACGTCCTCCGCGGGCAGTTCCGGCGGGGTGCCGGGGACGGTGAAGCTCACCGAGGCCGTCTTGGCGGTGCAGACCTCCTCGACGCACGTCTGCATCTGCCACGTGTACGTCCTGCCGAGTTGGACGGTGTTCTCCGGTACCTGGAAGGACGCCCGCTCCCCGCCGTTGACCGTACGTTCGCCGAGCGGGCTCGTTCCGACCGGTGCGCCGGTGCTGTCGTACAGGAAGTACTTCGCGGTGACCGGTCCGCCGGAAGGCCGGTTGACCATGCCGGACAGGATCGGCCGGGTGGGGTCGGCCATGCCTGTCTCGGCGTCCGTGGGGATGAACGGTGCGTCCGAGGTGATGCGGTAGGCCGGGCTCTCGTTGCAGGAGGGCGGGGTGACGCCGGTACGGCAAGCCTTCACGACGAACTTGAAGCTGGCCGGGTTGTCCAGGGTGAACAGCTTGTCGACGACCTGTCCCGAGGGGATGCCGTTGTAGCTGGTCGCGGTGGGCACACCGTGCAGGGCGCGGACGTCCGACTCGGTCAGGACCCGGTTGTAGACGTGAACGTCGTCGATGCCGCCGTTGAGGTAGTCGGTGAAGGAGCCGTCCATCTTGGTACGGCCGATCTGGAAGTTGCCGCGGGCGTTCCACGGGGTGAGGTGGTCTTTCTCGCCCGAGAGCGTGCCGTCCACGTACAGGCGCAACTTCTGGGTGGTGGCGTCGTAGACGGCCACCAGGTGGGTCCACACGTTGATCGGGGCCGGATCCTTGGACGCCACGATCGTCACCTGGGCGGGTACGGCATCGCTGCGTGGCATGCCGAACCACCACTTCTGCTCATACTCGTGGTAGGAGAGGAAGAAGCCGGACTGCTGGTTACCGGCCTGGCTCACCACGGTGTGGTCACCGGCGCTGCCGTCAAGGCGTGCCCATGCGCTGACCGAGAAGCTCTGGTTGGTGTTCAGCACGGGTTTGGCGGTGACGGCATATGCGTCGCTGGGGTCGGTGTAGATGTCGTTGACCAGCTTCAGCGCCTTGCCGAGCTGACCGGTGTCCCGGCTGGCCGCCCCCTTGAGGGTCGCGGGGAACCCCTTCCCCGACGAGTCGGTGGCCGTCGTCCCGGATGCCTCGTCGAACTTCCAGTAGGCGGTCTCCCCCGTGGGGATCGTGGGCGGCGTTCCCATGGTGGAGTCGTTGACCGAGACGGTGTAGTCGAGGTTGGTGCCTTCGGCGACGCTGGATTTGAACCCGACCTTGACCTTGGTGCTGCGTGCGATCGCGTCGTTGCCGTCCATGGAGTCGATGGACTCGGCGGTGACGGTGGGGATCTCGGGCGGCAGCATGTAGGAGACGGTCAACTTGGGCGGACGCGCGCCGGTGCCGGTGGTCTCCGCGGAGTGGAACTCGATCGATCCGACGCCGCCCCAGGGCGTCGTCTCGTCCACGGTGCTGATCTGCAGCCCGTAGTTGGGACTGCCGCCCGCCCAACTGCTCGCGATGGGGGTCACGGCCCAGGAGAATGCCCGAGGGTAGGGATCGGCGTCCGGATCGTACGGCGGGCAGAGCTGGATCTGGGAGCCGGCCTGTGCGACCGAGGGCTGGTTCGCCCAGGTGAGCTCCCCGGGGGTCCAGGGCGCGGTGATCCGGGACACCCTCAGGCCGCTGGTCCAGTGATCACACCTTGAGGCTTTGGGTGCCCACAGCTCCAACTGGGCGCTGCCGACCGCCTTACCGATCAGCGGGGTGGTGTCGAACTTGATGAGCGCGTTGTGGAACCTGACGACGCTCGGCGCGGAAGAGCTGTCCCTCACGGACTCTCCACCGACTTTGAGGCGCGGGGCACCGGGGTTGTCGTAGCCCGTCCCCGTGGAGGCCACGAAGGTGTCGGTGTCGAGCGTGAGTGTGGTCGTCGGGTCGACCACTACCGGGTACTTCGTGGCGGGATCGGCCAAGAAGCCGGCGTCGGGTTTCAGGACGAGTGTCGCGGTGCCGTCCTTCTCGAGGACCTGCGTGTCGATCGAGCCGGTTCGGCGGTTGCCCTGACCGTCTGCACCCGGTTCCGTGCTGTCCCACATGATCGGAGCCGGGGCGTGTGCCACCAGTTTCCCCTTGGAGTCGGCCAGTTCCAGCCGCCCTCGTTTGGCTTCGGTGAGACGCAGTCCGTCGTTCCGGACGGGGATCCGGATCTCCACCGGACCCTTGGGCCTCTCGCGCAGCACGACGTCATGTTGGAAGCCGGTGGGCAGGGCGGCCACGACCAGGTCGGCTCCCGGTCCGGCCGCATCGACGTAACGGGCGACGTTGCCGTTGACCTCCGGGCGGGGCAGGGGCGTGGGCCAGTCCAGCGTGAACCGCTGTTCCTTGCCGCCTCGCCCCATGGACGCGAACGCCTTGCCGTCGCCTCCCATGGAGAAGGCCACATCGGCCTTACCGATCTTGGGTTTGAGAGCACCGTCACGCTCCACCAAAGTCGTGTCGACCCATGCCCAGGAGCCGTCGGGCTGCTTGACCCGGGTGGGGCCTGAATACGCCTGCATGGTGATGGTGCCGTCGGGGTTGGCCCAGGAACGGGACGTCTCCGTTCCGGCGGCCTCAACTTCGACGGGCTTGTTCTGTTTCCGGGCCTCCTCGACTCCGGCTCGCAGAGCCGCGTCCGGGTCCGCTGGACGGGGGAAGGTCGTCACCGAGGGTTTGGCCGGAGCGACCGCGGCGTCCGGCCTGGGGTCCGCCTGCGCCGTCTGGGGAACGGCGGCGACAAGGAGCGACGCGGCCAGGGCCGATACGGTTAAGACCGCCGTCCCTGTCCGTTTGGATCGTCTGCGCCGTGGCGGCGGCGCAGATAGGTGGTGCGGCGATGAAGCGCTCACCGATACCTCCGTCAGCTGGGAGATTGACCGGCCGGCAAGGGAGAGGGAGAACCGGCCGGAGATGATCACCGCAAGCATGACGGGCAGCTCTGTTGATCTTGTCTTTCACAGTGTCGCGATCTTGGTGCCACCTGCCGTCTCTCGTGTATGAGGACATCGGGATGAAGTCACCGGAACGCTGATGGGTTCACATACCGTCCACGCTCACCGCGACGGCACCGCTGGCCCGGTGTCTGCGAGAGTCCTTCCCCACAGAGCTCTCAGCCGTTCGGTGACGGCATCGGCTTCGGGTACTCCCATCGGAGCAAGGATGGCCGAGGCCTCCTCCAGCCAAATCCTCGTCTCCTCCGCCTGTCCCGACGCAACCAGCGCCTCCGCCATTCCCTTGCAGGCGAGGCCCCGGTAATAGGGGTAGCCGAGAGAGGAGGAGAGGGAAGCGGCTGTCTCATAGTGGCCTAGTGCGGCGACCTCGTCTCCGGCGAGAAGGCACGCGCTGCCCAGGCCGACGAGTATCTCGCACTCGAGTTCACGGGTCTTCACCTGTCGTGCCTGAAGGAGCGCCTCCTGG
Organism: Streptosporangium sp. NPDC053982; assembly: GCF_055585205.1. Lineage (NCBI taxonomy): Bacteria > Bacillati > Actinomycetota > Actinomycetes > Streptosporangiales > Streptosporangiaceae > Streptosporangium > Streptosporangium sp. NPDC053982. The sequence goes on along the minus strand of NZ_JBVJKQ010000007.1, from coordinate 204,531 downwards.
TAATGGGCCCGGGACTCCGGATACCGGCCTTGACGGAGAAGATCACGGCCGAGGCCGTTGAGAGCGTCAGCTGTGAGCCGGAGGCTCTTCAACTCCCTGCCCAGCGAGAGGGCACGTGTCAGGCATTCCAGCGAGGACGCGGAGTCTCCCATCCCGGAGTGGGCCTCCCCCAGATGCACGAGAACGTACGCCTCGTTATGACGCTCCCCCTCCTCCTTCGCCATCGCGTAGTGGTCAATCAGGGGACCGAGAGCCTCTTCGAACCTTCCCAACTGGATGTATGCGATCGCCAGGCGGTAGCGACCGCTCCCCGGATCGAAACCGACGTCGAGCGACGACTCGATCCGTACGGCCTCCCGGCATGTCTCCACCGCCTCGGCGATCCGGCCGATCCGGAGCAGGCCGTAACCGATGTCGCTGAGCGCTCTCGCCTCACCCCGCCGGTCCCCCATCTCCCGCAGTACGGCCAGAGCCATTCGCTGGAGGCCGAGGTATTCCTCATACTTTCCCGCGAACATGTTGGCGTAGGCGAGAGATCCGGCGATCTCCACTTCGCCGCGCCGATCCCTGATCTCCTGAGCCGCGGACAGAGCGATCCGATGAGTGGCGAGCCAGTCATCCACTCGGTCACGCACATCGAAGAAGCGCGACAGCACACGTGCCGTCTTCCAGGCATGGACCTGCCATCCTTGGGACGCCTCGTACGAGATCGCCGAGATGAGGAAATGGTTTTCAACGTCCAGCCACCTCCATGCCTCGTTCTTGTCCTTGAACCTCATCTCCTCCGGCCTCAGCGGTTCTTCGAGGAGACGGGCCAACCGCCCTGGCTGGATGACCTCCATGGCGGCGATGCTCATCCGCAGCGCCCAGTCGAACAGGCGCGACAGCGCGCCGTACCGTTCATCGGCGCGGTCGTCGGCCTCACCACGGTCGCACGCGTACACACGGACCAGATCGTGCATCGACAGCCGGTCGCCGTCCCTGCCGATCAGATGGGCGCCGACGAGTGTCTCGATCACGGCTCGGCTCTCGGCGGGTGGCATACCCGTCAGCGCGACGACCCCGTCGAAACCGATGTCCGGCCCCGGAGCCAGCCCTATCAGGCGGAACGCCCTTCGGGCGTTCCCCGGCAGGGTCCGGTAGGAGAGTTCGAAGGCGGCGCGGACCCCGATGTGAGGGTCCTCTTCGATGTCCAGGGCGGTCAGGCGGTTCTCCCTGCTGAGCCGGGAGTTGAAGGCCCCGAGGGGCAGATCCGGCCGGGTCACGAGGTGCGCCGTGGCCAGGCGGAGCGCGAGGGGGAGGTATCCGCACAGCTCGGCCAGTTCGGAGACGGCGTCCGCTTCGGCTTGGGACCTTTCGCGCCCCAGGAGGGCGATCAATAACGCCCGTGCCTCCGTCATCGAGAGAGCGTCAAGGGTGATGACCCGGACGTCATGCGTGACGGACAACCCGCGTAGCGAGTTCCGGCTGGTGACGATCGACCTGCACGAAGAGGATCCCGGCAGGAGGGGACGCACCTGTTCAGGGTCCATCGCGTTGTCGAACACCATGAGAATTCGCTTGCCGGTTACGAGGGAGCGGTAGAGCGCCTCCTGCTCATCTGCTTCGTGAGGGATGTCCTCAGCCGTCACTCCCAAGCCGCTCAGCAGCCGCCGCAGAGCGTGGGCTCTTGTCATGGGCTCCTCCTGCGAATAACCGTGGAGGTTCACGTAGAGCTGGCCGTCGGGGAACCGATCGGAGACCCGATGCCCCCAATGTGTCGCGAGCGCGGTCTTGCCCACTCCCGCCGTACCGGCGATGACGGTGATCGCCACCGTAGGACCGTCCCCTTGTTCCGAGGGCAGCAGCAGATCCAGTTGTCGCAGGCTTTCCTCTCGGCCGGTGAAGCGGGCGATGTCGGGAGGCAACTGGCGGGGGACGGGACGACTGTGGGCTGAAGCCGCCGGCTTCCCCGATCTCCGTGGCTGTCCTTCCGCGCTCAGGGCGGGGTCACCTGACAGGATGGCCTGGTGGAGCCGGGCCATGTCGTCTCCGGGTTCCAACCCCAGTTCCCTGCGGAACTGCTGGTGGGCCAGCCTGTACTCCTCAAGTGCCTCAGCGGTTCGCCCCTCCCGGTGAAGAGCGAGCATCAGCTGGGCTCGTAACTTCTCATTGAGCGGATTCTCCGTGACGAGCTTTCTCAGCTCACCGATCAACTCGGAGGCGCGCCCGGCGGCGAGGTCCGCCTCGATGCGCTCCGCGAGCACGATGGTCCGGCGTTCTTCCAGTGCTGGACCCTCAGCCGACTGGAACGCCGGATGAGTGCCGGACAGGGCGGGTCCCTGCCAGATGTCCAGGGCCGCCCGGAACCGCTCGGCGGCCTGTTCGGCATTGCCCTCCGCCATGGCAGCCCTGGCGCTTTCGCTTCTGGCGGTGAAAACCCCTAGGTCGGAAGCGTCACAAGGAATGCGCAAGGAGTATCCCGAGGGAGCGCTTGCCAGAACATCCGCGTCAGCGAGCAGCCGACGCAGGGACCACAGGTGGTTGTGCAACAACCTTCGCCCCGACGCGGGAGCCTCATTTCCCCACAGAGCCCTCAGCAGCCGTTCGTGTGAGACGACGCGGTTAGCGTTCAGCACCAGAACGGCCAGCAATGTGCGCGGTTTCTGTCCTACGACCGACAGAGACCTTCCATCACGCCAGATACCCACCGGCCCCAGCACTCGGAATTCCACAGCGTCCTCCCCGTTGCGAAGGATCGCTCCCGGATGTAGCGGCGACCGTGTAAGCCCCAAGGCCATACCGTACGGATCACACGCCTTCGGGAACGATCCAGCTCGCTGAATCCACGACAGCGGAGAAGACGATACAAGATCAGAAAAAGAAAGCGAAGCTAACCGAAGAGACATTCACCCCTGACTTCGGATTGTCATGTGCCGGTAGCGGATCGCCGCTCCAGCCGGGAAATGTGATTCCGAGGAAAGGCCGCCCACCGAATCGACTCCTTCTCCGGCCCCGCGTCGCGCCGGTGGCCTCGCAAGGAAGAAGGCATCCCGCCACCAAGGGCGACAGCGGCCGATACCGCTTTTGCGGATATGGCCCATCATCGACACGCACCGGGCCGTACCCCCGTACAGAGGCACGGCCCCGGCCTCAGATACGGAAAACCGTGGCTCCTCGACCACAGGGAATTCCCGGCGCTTCGTTTACGGGGCATGGCGGTGATGCGCCGGTGCCCGCCTGAGCCGGCGTCACGGGCGTGCGCCGGGTCTCGGCGGTGTGACAGCGGCCGTGACGCGGGTGAGGACGTCGGGCCAGGGGCGGGCCGGGACCACGGGGACGCCCGCCTCGGCGGCCAGGGCCGCGAGGCGGGCGCCGTAGCGGGCGCTGGCGCGGGCTCGGGCGAGCTGGTCGCCGTTGCCGGGCTCGCGGCTCAGGTAGTTCGCCGCGATCCGCGCTTCGTCGGGCTCGTGCAGGACCACCGCCGCCACCCGCCCGTCCGCCGGGATCCCGGCGAAGGACTCCCGTACGGCGAGGCCCGGCAGCAGGTAGTCGCCTTCGATCACCACCGGGGTGCCGGTCTCCAGGTGGTTGGCCACCACCGCCTCGATGGCCGGGGCGAGCGCCTCGGCGATGGCGACCTGGAGGTCGGCGATGTCGTCGGCCGGCAGGCGGCCGTCCTCGGGGTGGGTGCGCCAGTGGTGCAGGAGCGGCTGCTGTTCGGGTGTGGTCATGGCGAGGAGCGCCTCGACGAGGTCGTCGACCTCCACGATAGGGACGCCGTGGAGCCGCGCCAGGGGGTAGCTGACCCGGGTCTTACCGGTTCCGGAGGCGCCGCAGATCAACAGCACGTCCCAGGTGCGCCGTGGGACCGGCGGGAGCCCGCCGTCCGAGGACCCGTTCGACGGGTCCGCGCCGCCCGGCGGGCGCACGCCGTTCTCGGGCCCGTCCGGGAAGCGCCCCTCGCCCGCCGGTACACCCGGGGAGCGCCTGTCCGCGGCCCCGTACGGCGGGCGGATGGCCTCGGCCGAGGCCGCCGGTGCGCTGTCGTGCATGTTTACCCCTTTGATCTGCGGACACTAAGTATCTCTGAGCAGAGAGAACTTCGCGCAAGGGGAGGAATCACCCATGGGTGCTGACGAGAAGATCTCCAACAAGTCCCAGGAGCTCGGGGGCAAGGTCAAGGAGGGTGTCGGCCGCGCCACGGACGACGAGCGCCTTGAGGCCGAGGGCCGGGCCGACCAGGGGGAGAGCAAGTTCAAGCAGGCCGGGGAGAAGCTGAAGGACAGCGCCAAGGACGTCAAGGACGCCTTCAAGCGTTGATCTCCCAGCCCAGTAGGCCGAAGCCTCCCGTTCCAGGAGGTTCCGGCCGTGGGGGGGGGGGGGGGGGGGGGGGGGGGGGGGGGGGGGGCGGGGCGGCGCGCGCCCCCCGCCCCCCCCCCCGCCCCCCCGGGGGGGGGGGGCGGGGCCGGGGGGGGGGGGGGGGCGGGGGGGGGGGGGGGCGCGGCAC
>NZ_JBVJKQ010000007.1:122104-200034 GCF_055585205.1 Streptosporangium sp. NPDC053982 | reverse complement strand
ACCATTGTTCTACCCCCCCGCCCTGGGGCCCCCCCCCGCCGTACCCGTGGGGGCGGGGGGGTGGTTTTTCGTCTTAGGGGGGCCCCCTAACCCCGCCCCCCCTTCTCTCACGAACTCCCCTTCTCACGGGTCCCCTCCCCCACGAACTCCCTCACCCACGGGTTCCCCGCGGAGTTCTCACAGCTCTCCGCCGAGTTCTCACAGGTCCCCGCGGAGTTCTCACGGGTTTCCGCGGGGTCCACAGGTTCCCGCGGGGCCTCACGGCCGCACTGATAATGCCTTGCCAACCGATCGGGTGATCTCGTTAGGGTGACCCGGTGTCTTCACAACGCGCCCTGCTGCCGCGGTCGACCCCGGCCGCCTCCGGGGTGTCATCCCGTTCGATCGCCGCGCTGCTGGACCGGTTCGAAGCAGGTTCCGTCGAGCGTCACTCGATCATGGTCGTACGCCACGGTCACGTCATCGCCGAGGGCTGGTGGGCGCCGTACTCGGCCGAACGCCCGCATCTTCTCTACTCGCTGACCAAGTCGTTCACCTCGATCGCCGTGGGGCTCGTGATCGCCGACGGGCTGCTCTCCCTGGACGACCGGGTGGTGGACGTGCTGCCCGACCATGTCCCGGCCGACATCTCGGAGCAGGGGCGCCGCCTCACCGTCCACCACCTGCTGTCCATGACGACCGGACATGACACGGACAGTCTCGACGAGGCCTGGCGGCTGGAACCGGGCGACCTGGTGAAGGGCTTCCTGCGCGTACCGTTTCCCGATCCCGAGGGAACACGGCACGCCTACGACAATGCGACCACCTTCGTCCTGGCCCGGATGGTGGAACGGGTCACGGGCCGCGGCCTGCCGGAGTTTCTCGACGAGCGCCTTTTCACGCCGATGGGCATCGACCACGCCGAGTGGGACCGGGTGGCGAGCGGCGCCTCCTTCGGGTTCCACGGCCTGCACCTCACGACCGAGGCCGTCGCCGCCTTCGGCGAGCTGCTGCTGCGCGGCGGCGTGTGGGGCGACCGGCGGCTCGTCCCCCGCGAATGGGTGGAACTCGCGACCGGACGGCACATCGACACCCCGCAGGTCGAGGGCTGGTCGGAGAACCCCGACGCGCTCTGCGGCTACGGCTACCAGTTCTGGATGTCGCGTCACGGTTACCGGGGTGACGGCGCCTTCGGCCAACTGTGCGTGGTCGTCCCGTCGCACGATCTCGTGGTCGCCATGACCGGCGCGACGGTGCTGGGTGAGGAGATACTCGGCCCGCTGTGGGAGTGTCTGCTGCCCGGCATGGACCAGGCGGGAAGCACCCGGGACGACGAGGTCCTCGCCGATCGGCTGCGGCGGCTGTCACTCGCGCCGGTACCGGGTTCGGCCGCCCCGGGGCGTTCCGTCAAGGCGGTGATCGACGCCTCCGCCGGGGACTCGGCCCTGCCCGCCGGGACCACGGTGACCGTCGATCCCGTCGACGGCGGATGGCGCCTGCGGTTCGGGGCGCTCCTCGACGTCGCGGCCGGTCACGGTGAATGGCGGGAGAGCTCACCGCTCGGCCGTCCTGTCGTCGCGGCCGGCGCCTGGCAGGGCGGCACGTTCGTCGCCGATCTCTACGTCATCACCACCCCGCACCGGGTGCGGCTGGTGGTCGACGCCGACGCGGGGACGGCGGTGGCGACGTGGAACGTCGCGCCCCTGACCGGCCCCGATCTGGCGTTGCACCTGAGGTCGCCGCTGATGACACGGCCCGACGTCTCGTAGGCGCCGGCGACCGGCCCCAGCCGCGGGAGTCTCCTCTGTACGGCGTCTCAGCAGGGCTGGGCGCGCCGGACCGGCTCCCGGCCGCAGGAGTCTCCTCCTCGCGGCCGGGGCCGCTTTCCGCCGGCTCTCATCTCGTGGGTCCCGGTCCCGCTAGGACGCCGGTCCCATCTCCGGTTGGGGCGCCCGCTCGCCCGTTGCCTCACCCGATCCCTCCCCCGACGCCGCTCCGGCGTCGGGAGCCAGGTCGTCGATGAGGTCCCCCAGGTCGTCCGCCAGCAGGTCCGCCGGGAGCGGGCGGTCGGGGAAGGTCGTGTCCGCGCCGGATCTCTCGGCCACCACCCGGCTCTCGCCGTCGATGCCGCGCGGCGCCGGCGGCTGCTCATCCGACGGGTCGGCCGACAGATCGGCCGACTGCTCGTCCGACGGGCCGGCCGTCGGTTCAGCCGGTGCCCCACCGCGGTGCTCCCCGGCGGGTTTCCGGTCCTCCCCCGTGGGGTCCCCGGCCTCTGCTGCTTCCTCGGGTGCTGCGTGCTCGTTCATGGGGGTACCACTCCCCGGCAAAGCACTAAATATGTCCGTTTTAGGCATGGCGGCGGGCGATCGGGTAGGGAACCCGCTGGAGGAGGAAGACGACGATGACCGTGACGCGATTTCATGATCTGCCGCTCGCCGACCGGGACCGGGACTGGGACGCCGACGCGGCCGAGAAGCGGGTCCGCGAGTGGGCGGGCGCCGAGGAGAAACCAAACGCGAAGTACCGCGAGGCGCACGTCTGGTACGACGGCGAGGACCCGGAGAACTTCGAGAGCTACAAGCTGCCGGTCGCCGACGTGATCGGCGGCCACCTGAAGGCCGTGCCGCGCGCCGTGATGGCGGCCGGGGCGGTCATGCAGGGCGCGCGGGGCGGGGTGAAGATCCCCCGGGACGAGGTTGACCGGGTCAAGTCCCACCTGGCCAGGTACTACGCGAAGATGGGTGACACACCGCCCTGGGAGCGCTGACCGGTGCCGCGCTTCGAGTTCGCCTTCGAGTCGACGTGGGTGACGCCGCTGAAGCTGATGGGGATCACCCCCGAGCGGGCGTTCGTCCTCGTCGACGCGGGCGAGCTGCGGGTGCGCTTCGGCCCCTGGCGGCTGCGCACACCCGTATCCAACGTCTCGGGCGCCCTCGTCACCGGCCCGTACACGCCGTGGAAGGTCATCGGGCCGCACCTGTCGCTGGCCGATCGGGGCGTGACCTTCGGGACGAGCACGCGGAGAGGCGTGTGCGTCCTGTTCCACCGGCCGGTCCCCGCGCTCGTGCCGGGGCGTCTGCTGACCCATCCCGGCGCAACCCTCACCGTGTCCGACTCCGAAGGACTGGTGGAGACACTTCGACGATCACAGAGCACATGACCGGCGGACACCCGGGTAGCAGGGTGGGGCTGATCAAGAGGAGGGGAGCAATGACTGAGAACCAGGAAGGACGGGACTCCCGGGGGCGGCCGACGGTTCCGACGACGCCGAGGGACGTGGTCTACATCCGGCTGGCGTCGTTCGCGCTCATACCGGTCGCGGTCCTCGCCATGTTCGGTTTCGCGACCGGCACCACGTGGCTGGTCATCGCCGCCGTGGTCCTCGCGGTGATAGCGATCGCGTTCATCGTGGTCGGTGTTCGCCGCCAGTCGCGGAGGCCCGGCTCGACCACGGAGGAGGCGGGCTGAGGCATCGCACGTCTGGCGGCGGCTTCGGGAGGCGGACGGCCTTCCCGGGGCCGCCGGCGCTTTTCCACGGTCCCTTCCCCGTTCGGGGCCTTCCCGGCCGGCGCCTTTCACGAGGAGATCGCGGGCCGTACGGAGGACCACGCCGCACGGAGGACCACGCCGCACGGAGAACCCGGCCGCAGAGGAGGCCGGCCGTACGGAGGATCCTCAGAGGGCGGCGTCGACCGCCTCGGGCGACAGGATGTGGTCGAGGACCATGTGGGCGCAGCCGACGATGCCCGCGCCGGGGCCGAGGCGGCTGCGCTCGATCCGCAGGTTGCGGGTGGACAGGGCGGTGGAGCGGCGGTGGACGACCTCCCGCACGCCCGACACCAGGGGCTGGAACGACTCGGCGACGTCGCCGCCCAGGACGACCACGGCGGGGTTGAGCAGGTTGACCGCGGTGGCGACGACCTCGCCGAGCATCCGGGCGGCGTTGCGGACGACGGCCATGGTCTCGGCGTCCCCGGCGCGGACGAGGCTCACCACGTCGGCCAGCGACGTCACCTGGTAGCCGCGGTCACGCAGGTCGCGCAGGATGGCGGTGCCGCTGGCCACGGAGTCGACGCAGTCGACGTTGCCGCACCGGCACAGCACTCCCCCGCCGTCGCGGACCGGGATGTGCCCGATCTCCCCGGCCGCGCCCAGCGCCCCGCGCAGGATCTCCCCGCCCGCGATGACCCCGGCGCCGATCCGGGTGGAGACCTTGATGAACAGCAGGTCGTCGGCGTTCCCGGCGTAGGCGGAGCGGTGCTCGCCGATCGCGATGACGTTCACGTCGTTGTCGAGGAAGACCGGGACGGGGAAGCGTTCGGCGATGATCGGCGGGATGGCGACGCCGGTCCAGTTCGCCATGATCCGGGCGCTCTCGGTACGGCCGGCCGCGAACTCGACCGTCGCGGGGACGCCGAGGCCGACGCCGCGCACCTGGGAGAGGGGGCGGTCGCCGAGCAGTTCGGCCCAGGTGTCCATGACCAGGGGCAGGACGGTGTCCGGGCCCTCCTCCACGTCCACGGCGAGGCTCACGCCGTCCAGCCGCCGGCCGGAGAGGTCGCAGACGGCGATCTGGGCGCGGCTGGCGCCCAGGGAGGCGACGAGGATGACGCCGCCCGCGGCGTTGAAGACGAGGCGGGTCGGCGGGCGGCCGCCGGTGGAGGGGCCCTCGCTGTCCTCCACGACGAGCCCGTGGTCCAGCAGCTCGGTGACGCGCAGCGAGACGGCCGGCCGTGACAGGCCGGTGACACGTCCGATGTCGGTGCGCGTGACGGCTTCACCGGCGCGGATGAGGCGGAGCACCTCACCGCTGGTGGCCAGGGCGGCGGCGGGACGGCGCGGCATCGGTCAAGTGAACCACACGGAGTTATGGAATGAAAACTCCGAGCTTTCTCATCTCAAATTACAAAACTCCGCTTGTGTGAAGCGCAAGATGTGGCTACTGTCCGATCTATCCCTAATCCGGTAGATCACTACGGAGCAGTCCTCATGTCCGAGACCCCGCGGCCCGCCGACCTGATCGTCTTCGGCGGCACAGGTGACCTCTCCATGCGGAAGCTCCTGCCCGCGCTGTATCACTGCGACCGCGACGGCCGCCTGGCCCCCGAGACCCGCGTCATCGCGATGTCCCGGGGCGGGCTCGACGACTCCGACTTCCGCGGCAAGGTGGACGCCGAGGTCCGCGGTTCCGTCCCGGCGGACGACCACGGCACCTGGCAGCGTTTCCTGGGCCGCCTGCACCACGTCTCCATCGACGTCGGCGGCCAGGACACCGAGGGCTGGTCGCGCACCGCCCGCCTGCTCGCCGGGAGCGAGGAGCGGGACCGGATCTTCTACCTCGCCAGCCCGCCCATGACGTTCGGCCCGTTCTGCCGCGAGCTGCACCAGGCCGGCCTGGTCACCCCCGCCTCGCGGGTGGTGCTGGAGAAGCCGCTGGGCCGCGACCTGGCCAGCGCCCAGCGGATCAACGACGAGGTCGGAGCGATCTTCGACGAGCGGCAGATCTACCGGATCGACCACTACCTGGGCAAGGAGACGGTCCAGAACCTCCTGGTGCTGCGGTTCGCCAACGCGTTCCTGGAGCCGATCTGGAACTCCCTGTGGATCGACCACGTCCAGATCACCGCCGCCGAGACCGTGGGCACCCCGGGCCGCCGCGGCTACTACGACCACGCGGGCGCGCTGCGCGACATGGTGCAGAACCACCTGCTGCAGCTGCTGTGCCTGGTGGCGATGGAGCCCCCGTCGCGCAACGACCGGGAGTCGATCCGCGACGAGAAGGTCAAGGTCCTGCAGTCGCTGCGGCCGATCGTCGGCGGCGAGGTCGACCGGTTCACCGTACGCGGCCAGTACACGGCGGGCGAGTGCGACGGCGTGCGGGTCCCGGGCTACCTCGACGAGCCCGACAGCACCGCGCCCACCGACGCCTCCCGCCGGGTGGAGACCTTCGCCGCGATCCGCGCCGAGGTGAAGAACTGGCGCTGGGCGGGCGTGCCGTTCTACCTGCGCACCGGCAAGCGCATGCCGTACCGGTCCACGGAGATCGTGGTGCAGTTCAAGGACGTGCCCCACTCGATCTTCGCGGGCAGCGCGCCCAACCGGCTGGTGCTGCGGCTGCAGCCGAGCGAGGGCATCCGGCTGCACCTGATGGCCAAGGAGCCGGGCGCGGGCGAGGTGGCGCTCAAGCCGGTCCCGCTCAGCCTCAGCTTCGCCGAGACCTTCACCTCCCGGGTGCCCGAGGCCTACGAGCGGCTGCTCATGGACGTCCTCACCGGGAACCCGACGCTGTTCATGCGGCGCGACGAGGTGGAGGCCGCCTGGCGGTGGATCGACCCGATCCTGCACGAGTGGGAGTCGCAGGGCTCCGCGCCCGAGCCGTACCCGGCGGGCAGCCCCGGTCCGGCCGGGGCGCACGAGCTGGTGCTGCGCAGCGGCCGCTACTGGTACGAGGACGACCTCGCGTGACCGGCCGCCCTGCCCGCCGCCGGACGCCCTCCGCGCGACTCCTCCCGTGAGGGGCCTTCCGTGAACCCCATGAACCCTGTGGATCCTGTGAACTCTGCGACCGACCGCACCGACCACCGACCCGACGACGACGAAGGAGGCCGGGTGAACCCCGTCATCCAGGAGATCACCGACCGCCTGATCGAGCGCAGCCGCGCCAGCCGTACCGCCTACCTGGCGCGGCTCGACGCCGAGGCCGAGGCGGCCCGCCGCCGCGGCCCGGCCCGCTCCTCGCTGGGCTGCGCCAACCTGGCCCACGGCTTCGCCGCCGCCCCCGGGGCCGACAAGCTCGACCTGCGGGCCTCGGTCAAGCCGGGCGTGGCGATCGTGTCGAGCTACAACGACATGCTGTCGGCGCACCAGCCGTACGAGACCTACCCGGCGATCCTCAAGGCGGCCGTCCGTACGGCGGGCGGCGTCGCACAGTTCGCCGGCGGCGTGCCCGCCATGTGCGACGGCATCACCCAGGGCCGTCCCGGCATGGAGCTGTCGCTCTACAGCCGCGAGGTCATCGCGATGGCCACGGCGATCGCGCTGTCCCACGACATGTTCGACGCCTCCCTCATGCTGGGCGTCTGCGACAAGATCGTGCCGGGCCTGCTGATCGGCGCGCTGCACTTCGGCCACCTGCCGGCGGTGTTCGTCCCGGCGGGGCCGATGGGCTCCGGTCTGCCCAACAAGGTCAAGGCGCGCACCCGGCAGCTGTTCGCCGAGGGCAAGGTCGGCAAGGACGAGCTGCTGGACGCCGAGGCGAAGTCGTACCACTCCCCCGGCACCTGCACCTTCTACGGCACCGCCAACTCCAACCAGGTCATGATCGAGGTCATGGGCCTGCACCTGCCGGGCACGACCTTCGTCAACCCCCGCACCGAGCTGCGCCAGGCGCTGACCGAGGCGGCCGGGCGGCGGGCGGTGGCGCTGACCGCGCACGGCGCCGAGTACACCCCCGTGGGCCGGGTCGTCGACGAGAAGGCGATCGTCAACGCCTGCGTGGCGCTGCTGGCCACCGGCGGCTCGACCAACCACACCATGCACCTCGTCGCGATCGCCGCGGCGGCCGGCATCGAGCTGCTCTGGGACGACCTGGCCGCCCTGTCGAAGGCGGTGCCGCTGCTGACCCGCATGTACCCCAACGGTCAGGCCGACGTGAACCACTTCCAGGCCGCCGGCGGCATGCAGGTGCTCATCGGCGAGCTGCTGGACGCCGGGCTGCTCCACCGCGACGTGCTGACGATCGCGGGGCACGGGCTGGACCACTACCGCTCGGCCCCCGTGCTCAAGGACGGCGAGCTGGTCTGGGAGGAGCGCACCGAGGGCAGCACCGACCCCGACGTGCTGCGGCCGGTCGCCGAGGCGTTCTCCCCCGACGGCGGCATCCACATGCTCGACGGCAACCTGGGCCGCGCGGTCAGCAAGGTCTCGGCGGTCAAGGACGAGCACCTCGTCGTCGAGGCGCCCGCGAAGGTCTTCGACGACCAGCTCGACCTGCTGCGCGCCTTCGAGGCGGGCGAGCTGGACGGGCAGGACTTCGTCGCGGTCATCCGCTACCAGGGGCCCAGCGCGAACGGCATGCCGGAGCTGCACAAGCTCACCCCGCCGCTGGCGGTGCTGCTGGACCGCGGGCAGCGGGTGGCGATCGTCACCGACGGCCGCATGTCCGGCGCGTCGGGCAAGGTCCCGGCCGCCATCCACCTGTCGCCCGAGGCCGCCCAGGGCGGGCCGATCGCGCTCGTTCGCGACGGCGACCCGATCCGCCTGGACTCGGCCGCGGGCACCCTGGAGCTGCTGGTGCCCGCCGGGGAGCTGGCCGCCCGCACACCGCAGGGCGCCCCGCTCAGCGACGCCCAGTGGGTCGGCACCGGCCGCGAGCTGTTCGCCGCATTCCGCCGTACGGCCGGCCCCGCCGAGCGCGGCGCCGGGATCTTCGCCCTGAACGGCCGCGCCGAGAGCCTCGCCGACGGCACCGTCGTGTCGCCCGGGGACGCCCGGTGAACCTCCCCTGGCTCGTCGCCGACGTCGGCGGCACCAACGCCCGGTTCGGCCTGGTCACCGAACCGGGGCGGGGACCGGGCTCGGTGGCCGTGCTCGCCGTCGCCGACCACGCGGGGCTCCCCGAGGCCGTGGCCGCCTACCTGGCCGGGCACGCGGGCGGGGTCCGGCCGGAGGCGGCGTGCGTCGCGATCGCCGGACCGGTCGAGGGCGACCGCTACCGGCTCACCAACGCCGGTTGGGCCGGGTCGGTCCGCGACCTGGGCATCGCGCACGTCGAGCTGGTCAACGACTTCGAGGCGCTGGCCGCGTCCCTGCCGCACCTGCCGGCCGCGGAGCTCGTCGGCCTGGGCGGTCCCGCCCCCGGGCACGGCGTCAAGGTCGTGCTGGGGCCGGGGACGGGTCTCGGCGTGGCGGGCCTGGTGCCCGCGGCCGAGGGCTGGGTGCCGGTCCCCGGCGAGGGCGGTCACGTCACCGTGCCGGTCCTGGACGAGCGCGACCACGAGATCGTCCGGGCGCTGCGCGCCGAGGGGACGGGCCAGGTGGTGGCCGAGCACCTGCTGTCGGGGCCGGGGCTGACCCGGCTGCACCACGCCATCGCGCTGGTGCGCGGCGTGCGGGCGCCGCGGCTGGCCGCCTCGGACATCGTGGCCCGGATGGACGACTCGCTGTGCGCGGAGACCGTCGAGGTCTTCTGCGGGATGCTCGGCACCTTCGCCGGGAACGTCGCGCTGACCCTGGGCGCCCGCGGCGGCGTCTACCTGGGCGGAGGGGTGCTGCCGCGCATCGTGGAGCGGGTCCGCGTCAGTGACTTCCGCCGCCGGTTCGAGGCGGCCCCCACCATGAGCGGCTATCTTTCGGGCATCGCCACCTCGCTGATCGTCGCCCCGCAGCCCGCGCTGCTCGGGGCCGCGGCGTGGCTGGGCCAGCGTCTGGCCGCCGCGCCGAAGTCGCCGAACCCGTCGAAGCCATCGAAGTTGGAGTACGCATGAGCCTGCTGGACATCGCCCCGGTGATCCCGGTCGTCGTGATCGACGACCCGGAGACCGCGGTCCCCCTGGCGCGGGCCCTGGCGGCGGGCGGTCTGCCCGCCATCGAGGTGACCCTCCGTACGGCCTGCGCGCTGGAGGCCATCGCGCGGATCGCCGCCGAGGTGCCCGAGGCGGTCGTCGGGGCGGGCACCGTCCGCACCCCCGCCGACGTGACGGCCTCGGTGAAGGCCGGGGCCAGGTTCCTGGTCAGCCCGGGGAGCACCCCGAGGCTCCTGGACGCCATGGAGGAGGGCGGCATCCCGTTCCTTCCGGGTGCGGCGACCTCCTCGGAGGTCATGGCGCTGGCCGAGCGCGGGCTGACGGAGATGAAGTTCTTCCCGGCCGAGGCGGCCGGCGGCGTGCCGTACCTGAAGTCGCTGGGCGGGCCGCTGCCCGAGGTGCGGTTCTGCCCGACGGGCGGGATCAGGCTCCAGACCGCGCCGGAGTATCTGGCGCTGGCCAACGTCGGGTGCGTGGGCGGGACCTGGCTCACCCCGGCCGACGCGCTGGCGGCCGGTGACTACGCCCGGATCGAGAAGCTCGCCGCCGAGGCCGCCGCGCTCCGCTAGCCGTACGGCCGGCGCCCGGCGGAGCCCCGAACCGAACCGGACCGAACCGAACCGAACCGGACCTAGCCGGACCTAGCCGGACCGAACCCGGCCGGGCCGGACCGGCTCCGCCCGGCCGCGACGCCGTACGGCCGGGCCCGCACCGGCTCGCCGGGCCGAGAGGCCCGGCGCACAGGACCCGCGTGGACCGCCCTCCCTGGTCCGCGTACGGGCCATGAGGCACCGTGACCCGGTGCGCCTCTCATGGGATCGAGGCCCGCGACCGCCCACCCGGCGGTCGCGGGCCGCTCCTTTCCCGCCCCGCTTCTCTCTCCCGTCACCCGGGCACGCGGGCGATCGCCGGGCGCGTGCCCGTTTTCCGCTCTTTTTCCCGTTCCCGCCTGGGGCGGGACGGGTGCCGTTCCGTGCGCCGGGTGAGGCGGCGACCCACCTGGGCAGGGCATCCACCGGTCAGGAATCCTCAGCTTCCGGTCAAGTACTCGGGGTCCCGGTCGTCCGCCGGACGAGAGCGGGTAACCCCCTCCAACGACTGTCTGTTATGGGAGGGAAAACGTGAAACGCATGGTTATGGGCGCTGTGGCCGCCGGGCTGGGCATCGGAGTGGGCAGCTGGCTCAGGTGGCGCGAGCAGGCCGGTCCGGCCCGGGACCGCGAGGCGGCCGAGCGGTGGAACCGGGTCGCCGTCGACGCCGAGTCGCTCGTCGAGACCGGCGAGGTGCCGCAGCCGGACCGGACCGGCACGGACCGTCCGGCCGTGACCGGCGAGGTCTCCGATGCCGTCACCCGGCGGGCGGACGGGGAGGGACGGCGGTGAAGACGCTGTGCCCGCAGAGCGTCGACCCCGGGCTCCCTGCGGGCGCACGGGCGCGGCGCCCGCCGTACGGCCGCGCCGGGCGGCGGCTCCGCGCTCAGCCGGGCGGGCGGCCCGTCCCCTCGCCGGGGAGGTAGCCGCCGTCGTCGGCGTCGGTCCCGCCCAGGCCGCCGTCCGGGTCCTCCCGGTCGGAGGACTTCCATTCCAGGTCGGCGTCGACGCTCCCTGTCTCCCTCGGGGCGTCGGGGCCGCGCCGGGGTTCCTCGTCGTCGTCACGTTCGGCGGGCCGGGCACTGGTCTCCCCCATCGACGCCGGGCCGATGTCGCCGCCCATGTCGTGCAGATCGGGATCGAAGGGCGTCCCCCGGTACTTGCGCAGTTCCTCCTCGCGCCGCCGGGCGCGCTCTTCCTCGTTCGTCTCCTCGCTCACGGCGCTCTCCTCGCGTATCGCTTCTTCCCCGTCACCGCTGAGCCGTGCCCAGTCGCCGGTGTCCGTAACTGGCGTTTCCCAC
The DNA here is from genome assembly GCF_055585205.1 of Streptosporangium sp. NPDC053982. Taxonomy (NCBI): domain Bacteria; kingdom Bacillati; phylum Actinomycetota; class Actinomycetes; order Streptosporangiales; family Streptosporangiaceae; genus Streptosporangium; species Streptosporangium sp. NPDC053982. The sequence goes on along the minus strand of NZ_JBVJKQ010000007.1, from coordinate 188,637 downwards.
ATAGCCGGAAACGGCGCCGGGCACGGGCCCGATGAGCCGCCGGGTCAGCCCTTCCCGCCCATGGCGTCGCGGATCACGTCGCGGACCCGGTCCATGACGGCCAGGGGGGTGCCCAGCAGCAGGTTCTTCGTCGCCGACTCCACCCCCGCGTGCGGGTGGGTAGGCGCCATCGCCTGGGCGGCCTTCACCCCGGCCGCCATCGCCCGCCGCTCGGCCTCGCTGGTGCGGGCGCGCAGCGCGGCGAACTCGTGGCGCTCCTCGTTCTCCGCGTGGGCGAGCACGGCCCCGCGCAGCGATGCCAGGTCGGTGAGGAACCGCGGGTCCTCCACCCCCGCCTCCTCCATCCGCATGAGGAGCCGCTTGGCCTCGTTCTCCTCCTTCAGGCGGTCGTCCACCACCGCGTCGCCGCCGGCGAGCTTGAGACGGGCGTAGAGGTGGACGATCTCCTCCTCCGCCGTCTCGTGCACGGCCAGCAGCCGCACCAGCGAACGGAACGCCTCGGCCCGCCGGCCGGCCGGCGCCCTCTCCACCTCGTCGAACATCTCCCTGATCATGGAGTGCTGCCGCAGCAGCAGGTCCACGACGTCGTTCTCGGTCATCAGCTCGGGAACCGGCTGGTGGTCGCCCATGTTCTCTCCCTCCGTCCACGTGCTGCCTACCCGGGCTGCCCGGACTCACCGCGCGAAACGCGGAAAGACACGGTCAGGGAGAGGGCCGCGCGGGCGGGGTGAGGCGAAGGTCGGCCAGGATCGCGCGGTGGTCGCCGCCCGTCGGCGGCAGCACCCGGCTGCCGACGGCCGTGAACCCGCGGATGAGCACGTGGTCCAGGCGGACCAGCGGCAGCGCCGCGGGCCAGGTGAGCTGCAGGCCGGTGCCCGCCTCCTCCGCCGCGGGCGTGACGGTCGCGGCGAGCGGGCGCAGCGCGCGGTCGGTGGCGGCGGTGTTCAGGTCTCCGGCGACGATGACCCGGGGGCTGGGGTCGGCCGCGACCGCGCGGGCCAGCGCCGCCATCTCCGCGTTGCGGCGGGCGATGACGGACGACTCCAGGCGGAAGGAGGTGATGTGGACGGCGTAGAGGCTCACATCCCCCCACGGCGTACGGAGGACGGCGTGCCGGGAGCGCACCACGCCCGGTACGGGCTGCGGGCGGCCGTAGAAGGGGTATCTGCTCCACACCGCCACGCCGGGGTTGTCGGGGAAGCGGTAGGGCAGGACGGGGTCGATCAGCCGGGCGAAGCCGGGGTGGACCGTCCCGTTGCGCAGCACGGGGTCGTCGCGCAGCTCGGCGACCACGAGGACGTCCGGGCCGGTGTCCCGCAGGGCGGCGGCGGTGCGGGCCAGGCCGGGGTTGAAGTAGTCGACGTTCTGCTGGACCACCCGCAGGTCCCGCGGCCCGGCGCCGGGGGCGCGGAGGAAGGCGGGCCCGAAGGCCGCCGCCCAGGTCACGGCCACGGCCAGGGCCCCGGCCAGCGCGGCCCACGACCGCCGGGCGAGCGCGGCCAGGACGAGGAGCGGCGCCGCCAGCCCGAACCAGGGCAGGGCGCTGTCGACGACGTTGCCCAGCCCCCGCCAGCCGGGCAGCAGCCCGTGCCCCGCGATGAGCAGGGACACCAGGACGCCCACGCCCGCGGCCGGCCCGCCCCGCGTCCATGGCGACATGGTGACGACGTCCCTCTCCCCCTGCCGGTGCGGTTCTCCGGCCCGGCGGCACCGGATCCGGGAGACAAGTTCATCACGGACCGGGCCGGTCGCGGTGGACTTCGCACCGGTCACCGCCGGACCGCCGGTCAGCCGGTCAGCCGGTGAGGGCGGCCGCGATGGCGGGGCCGAACGCGGCGCCCAGCAGGTAGCAGAGGTTGAACTGGCCCATCGCCGTCGCCCGCGCGCCGTCGGGCACCGCCGTGGCGGCGCGTGCCGCGAACGCGCCCTGCCCGGACGCGGCGGCGAGGGAGGTGAGCGCCTGCGCGACGAGGAGGACGGCCGGTGAGGCACCGATGCCCGCCAGCACCGCCCCGGCCGCCGCCAGCCCGGGGAACAGCACGGCGACGACCTTCACGGGCGCCTTCGCGGTGGCGGCGATCACCCCGTACGAGACCAGCCCGCCGAACAGCAGCGGCCACAGGATGGCCGGCCCCACCGCGCCGCTGGTCCAGCCTGCCCGCCCGGCCAGCAGGGCGGGCAGGAGGTAGATCATTCCGAAGTTGATCGCGGCCAGCAGGAACGCCAGCCCGGACACCAGGAGGAACACCGGAGCGCGGACGACGGACGCGGGCACGAACCCGTCGGGCCTGGCGCGCAGGTGCGACGCCAGGAGCCCGCAGGCGGCCACGGTGGCGGCCCCGGCCACCGGCCACGAGTGGGGGATGAACACCAGCGCCGTGACCAGTGCCGTCAGCAGCGCCGCCCCCCGGAGGTCGAAGGGCGCGCCGGGTGCCGGGTCCGCCGGGCGGTGCCGCAGCACGCCCGGCACGGCCAGCAGGCTCAGCGCGGGCAACGCCAGGGCCGCCCGCCAGGACAGCGCCCCCGCGACCAGGTCGGCGACCAGCGGGGCGGTGGCGCCCGCCGTCGCCAGCGAGGCCGTGACCAACCCCATCGAGCGCGCCGAACGGGTGAGGCTCATGGCGATCGTGGTGAACCCCGCCGTGCCGAGCCCCTGGGCCACGCTGCCCAGGACCAGTACCGGCAGCGACGGCCCGGCCGCCACGAGCGCCGCGCCCAAGGCCACCGATGCGGCGCAGGCGAGCAGCGCCCGCCGTACTCCCCGGTGACTCTGCAGGCCCGCCGTCAGCGGGGTGCCGATCGCGATGGCCCAGCCGAACGCGGTGACGATCCAGGTCACCGCGCCGAGGCTCAGCCCTAGGTCGCGGGCCGCGTCCGGCAGGATGAGGCTGGGCCCGGCGATGCCGAAGGAGAGCGGCCCCGCCAGCAGCGCCGGCCACGCCGTCGGCATCCGGCGCGCCGGCGGCGCCGCCCCCCGCGGGACGCCGCCGCGGGCGGCCGCGGGAGGAGGAGACGGGACGCCGCAAGGGGCGGCTCCGGAAGGAGGGGACGGAACGCCGCCGGGGGCGGCTCCGGGAGAAGACGACGGGACGCTCATTCCCCCTCCCCGGGCGCGGGCAGCGACGGGTAGTCGGTGTAGCCGCGGTGGTCGCCGCCGTAGAAGGTCGCCCGGTCGGCCTCGTTGTACGGGCCGCCCCTGGCGATCCGCGCGGGCAGGTCGGGGTTGGCCAGCCACAGCCTGCCGAAGGAGATCGCGTCGGCCAGCCCGGAGCGCAGCGCCTCGATCCCGTCGGCGGGGGTCGCGGGCTCGTCACCGCTCCACGGGTGCGGGTTGAGGATGAGGGCGCCGGGCCACTCCGATCGAATGATCTTGGTCACGTCACGCGTGTCGTTCTCCGAGACGTGCAGGTAGGCCAGTCCGAACGGCGCGAGCGCGCGGGTCAGCTCCGCGTAGAGGATCTCCGTGTCGCTCTCGTTCATGCCGTTGTAGGCGATGCCGGGAGAGACGCGGACGCCGGTGCGGTCCGGGCCGACGGCGGCGCTGACGGCCCGCACGACCTCCACGGCGAACCTGATCCGGTTCAAGACCGAACCCCCGTAGGCGTCGGTGCGCCGGTTGGTGTTGTCCGACAGGAACTGGTGGATCAGGTAGCCGCTGGCGGCGTGCAGTTCGACCGCGTCGAAGCCCGCGTCCATCGCCAGCCGGGCCGAGGCCGCGAACTCCTCGACGGCCCGGTCGATGTCGGCCGGGGTCATCTCCCGCGGGATCGGGTGTTCGAGCAGCCCTTCGGGGGTGTGGAGCCACTCCCCGGAGCGGATCGCGGACGGCGCGAGGGGGAGCTCACCCCCCGGATACAGGCGGGGATGACCGATCCGCCCGGAATGCATGATCTGGACCGCGATGCGGCCGCCTCGCCGGTGCACCGCGTCCGTCACCAGACGCCAGGCCGCCGCCTGCCCGGGCGAGTGCAGGCCCGGGGTGTCGAGATAACCCTGGCCGATCACGCACGGCTGGGTTCCCTCGGTGATGATCAGGCCGGCGCCGGCGCGCTGGGCGTAGTACTCGGCGGTGTGTCCGCCGACCAGCCCGCCCGGCGCCCGGTTCCGTGTCATGGGCGCCATGACCAGACGGTTGGGGAGATCCAGCGCGCCACTGGTGACCGGTGTGAGCAGTTCGTTCATGTCACCCTCCGTGTCATGAGCTCGTTCGGTGTGACGAGGCTACGAACGGGCCCTCACCGGCCGAATCGGTAAGGTTGCGGTACTGGGCTACTGGGATCGCCTACGTATCCCGGCCGTCTGCTCCCCGGAGCGAAAGGCATGGTCGTTGCTGTACGGCAGGGCGAGTGAGCAGGCCGCGGTCGAGAAGCTCGTCGAGGCGGCGCGTGCCGGCCAGAGCGGCGGCCTCGTCCTGCGCGGCGAGGCCGGCATCGGCAAGTCGGCGCTGCTGGACCGGGCCGCCGCGTACTGCGCCGGCTCCGATGTGCGGGTGCTGCGGGCCGCCGGCGTCGAGCCGGAGGCCGATCTCGCCTTCGCCGGGCTCGTGCAGCTGCTCTGGCCGGTCCAGGACCAGTTCGGCGCCCTGCCCGCGCCGCAGGCGGACGCGCTGCGCGCGGTGCTCGGCTCGGGCGGCCCGGCCGGGCAGGACAGGTTCCTGTCCGGGCTGGCCGTGATGACGCTGCTGGCCCGTCTGGCCGGCGACGGACCGGTGCTCTGCCTGGTCGACGACGCGCACTGGCTGGACCAGGCCACCGCCGACGCGTTGCTGTTCGCCGCCCGGCGTCTCACGGACGAGAGGGCCGCACTGCTGTTCGCCGCGCGGGAGGAGGGTTTCGCCGCCCCCGGTCTGCCGGAGGTCCGGCCGTCCAGGCTGTCGCGGGAGGACGCGGCCCGCCTGCTGGAACATCGGGGCCTGCCGCCCGCGGAACGGGATCAGGTGATCGCCGAATCCGATGGGAACCCGCTGGCGCTGCTGGAGTTCTCCGCCGGACGCCGGCCCTACCACACGGCGGCCGGCCCGATGCCGGTCGCCGACCGGGTGCTCTCCTCCTTCCGCTCGCGCATCGCCCTGCTGCCGGGGAGGACCCGGCTGATGATGCTGACGGCCGCCGCCGAGGGCCGCGGCGACCTGCCCATGCTGCTGCGCGCCGCCGCGGCGCTGGGGGTGGGGCCGGAGGACCTGGCTGAGGCCGAGGAGGCCCGGCTGGTCGAGGTGAGCGCCACCGCCATCGCCTTCCGTCATCCCCTGATCCGCACCGCCGCCTACCAGGACGCGCCCCTGGCGGAGCGGATCACCGTGCACTGGGTGCTGGCGGACGCGGCCACCGACGACGACTGCCGGGTCCGGCACCGGGCCGCGGCCGCCACCTCCCCGGACGAGGACCTGGCGGCGGACCTGAGCGCCGCCGCCGGACGGGCCCGCGACCGGGCCGCCTTCGCCGCCGCCGCCGGGTTGTGGGAGCAGGCCGCGGCCTTCACCCCGAGCCCGTCCGACCGGGCCGCCCGGCTGGCGCGGGCGGCGTCGCCGGCGCTCCTGTCCGGCCACGCCGGCCACGCCGCGGATCTGGTCCGGCGGGCCGAGGAGACCGCGGGCGACCCCGCCTCCCTGGCCGCGCTGGCCGGGACACGGGCGGCGGTGGAGTTCGAACGGGGAGAGGGCGGGCGGGCCGCCCGCGTCCTGGTGGAGCGGGCCGCCGCCGCGGACCCGGCGCGGGTGACGCCCATGCTGCGCACGGCGGCCGGGTACGCGTGGCTCTGCGGCGAGGCGGAGGTGATCCGGAGGGCGGACGCGCTGCTGGCCGGCATGGGCGGGCAGGACCCCATGGTCCAGGGGCTGGCGCGTCTGGTCGACGACGACTACGCGCGTGGCCTGCCGCTGCTGCGGCGGTTCGTCGCCCAGGCGTCACCCGGGCCCGCCGCCCGGACGCCGGACACGCCCCCTGAGGACGCCATCACGCCGCCGGAGGACGCGACCGCGCGGTGGGCCGCCTTCTGCGCCATGGTCCTCGCCGACGACGACACCGCCTCGGCCCTGGCGACCGCCGAGGCTGCGCGGCTGCGCGAGCAGGGCCTGGTGGGGGCACTGCCCCAGGTGCTGCAGGATCTGGCCGGGGTGCGGGTCCAGGCCGGCCGGCACCGCGACGCCGAGGCATTCGTCGCGGAGGCCGTCCGGCTCGCGTGCGACACCGGGATGCACCGGCGGGTGACGCGGCTGCACGCGGTGCTGGCCAGGGTGGCGGCCATCGAGGGCGACGAGGAACGCTGCGTCCGGCTGGCCGGCGACCCGGCCGACGCCGGCGGCATGACCGGCCTCGCCGCGCTCTGCCTGCTCGACCTCGGGCTCGGACGCCACGAGCGGGTGCTGGAGCGCCTGGAGGCCGCCGAGAAGGGACCGCTGCGCCACCTGACGGGGCTGGTCACGGCCGGAGCCGAGCAGGTCGAGGCGGCCGTACGGCTGGGCCTGCCGGAACGGGCCGAGGAGCCGCTGCGCCGCCTGGAGGCCTGGGCGCGCGCCGGGGGGCAGCCCTGGGCGGAGGCGGTCAGCGCCCGCTGCCGGGCGCTGCTCGGCGACGACGAGGACGACTACCTCCGCGCCCTCGCGGCGCACCGGCGCGCGGACCGGCCCTTCGAGCAGGCGCGCACCGAGCTGGCGTACGGCGAGTGGCTGCGCCGGGCCCTCCGTCGCAGCGACGCCCGCGATCCGCTGCGCGCGGCGCTGCGAACCTTCGAGCGGCTGCGGGCCGCGCCGTGGCAGGCGCGCGCGGAGGCGGAGCTGAGGGCGACCGGGGAGTCCGTCGTGGCCGCCCGGCCGGCGGCCGCCGACCCCCTGGAGCGGCTCACCCCCCAGGAGCTCCAGGTCGTACGGCTGGCGATGGACGGCGGCACGAGCCGGGAGATCGCCGCCCACCTGTTCCTCAGCCCGCGCACCGTGGAGCACCACCTCTACCGGGCCTACCGCAAGCTCGGTGTCCGGTCCCGCCGCGAGCTGGCCCGGCTCGGCCTCACCTGAGGTCCGTCCCGGCCGGGAGACCGTCCACGGTGACGAAGCCGTCCGGGAGGCCGTCCACGGTGACGGAGCCGTCCGGGCCGACCGCGACGCCCACCTCGTGCCCGGCCACCCGGAGCCCCCGCACCGACACCGCGCCGAACGGCGTCCCGGCGAGGGGGCGCAGCAGTACGCGGCCGGCCGGCACGTCCGGGTAGAGGCCCACGGCGGCGTGCGCGATCACGACCGCGGCGGCGGCCGACCACGCCTGTGGGCGGCAGGCCGCCGGGTAGGGCACGGGACGGCCGGCCACCCGGCTGTCGTCCCCGGCGAACAGCTCCGGCAGGCGGTAGCCGAACGACTCCCCGGCGGTCAGCAGGCCCCTGGCCAGCTCTCCCGCCTGGGCCCCGAACCCGGCGCGCGCCAGGCCGGAGATGACGATCGCGGTGTCGTGCGTCCAGACGGACCCGCAGTGGTACGACATCGGGCTGAACCCGCCGTCCCGCGACGACATCGTGCGCAGCCCGAAGCCGCTCGCCATGGCGGGCGAGGTCAGCAGCCCGGCGACGTGCGCCGACTCGGCCTCGGAGAGCAGGCCGGTGCCGAGGAGGTGGCCGATGTTGCTGGTGAGGGCGTCCACCGGCCGTTTGTCGCGGTCGAGGGCGAGGGCGGGGATGCGGCCGTGCGGGCCGTCCACCCAGAACCGGGCGCGGAACCGTTCGGCGAGGCGGCCCGCGTGGTCGCGCCAGCGGTCGGCGCCCGGCCGTCCGAACGCCTCCAGCAGGGCCGCGGCGTGCCGGGCGGCCTCGCAGACGTAGCCCTGCACCTCGGCCAGGGCGATGGGGGGCGGGGCCGTCCGGCCGTCGTGGAACCGCACGGCGTCCCCGGAGTCCTTCCACCCCTGGTTGGCCAGCCCGCGGGAACTCTCGTCGACGTATTCGACGAAGCCGTCGCCGTCGGGGTCGGCGTGGTCGGCGAGCCAGCCCAGCGCGGCCTCCAGGTTGGGCAGCAGCGCCGCGACCTGTTCCCCGGGCATGCCCCAGCGCCAGGCGTCGTGGAGCAGGCTGATCCACAGCGGGGTGGCGTCGACGGTGCCGTAGTAGGCGGGGGGCAGCCGCATGCCGTGCTCGGGGAACACGGACTCGTGGCGGCGCAGCTCGTGCATGATCTTCCCGGGCGCCTCGCCGGAGGCCGGGTCGGTCCGCACGCCCTGGCGGCGGGCGAGGATCCGCAGGGTTCCGGCGGCGAGGTCGGTGCCGAGCGGCAGGAGCATGCGGGCGGCCCACAGGCTGTCGCGGCCGAAGAGGGTCAGGAACCACGGCACGCCCGCGCCGAGGAAGGTGTCGTCGGGGGCGCCGGTCTCGGTCAGCCGCAGGGAGGCCAGGTCGTCGAGCGACTGTTCCAGCAGGCGGGGCAGCCGGTGGTCGGCGGCCTCGACCTCGGGCCTGGACCACTCGACGGGGCGGCGGGGGGCGGCCACGACGGCGCCGGGGTCGTCGATCGCGACGTTCCAGCGCAGTACGGCCCGCCCGCGCGGGGGCAGCTCGACCCGCCAGCTCAGCCGCGCCGCACCACCGGGCCCGGCCGCGGCGTCGGTGTCAGTGTCCCGGCCGGCGTCGGCGTCCCGGCCGGTCACGGTGACCCGGATGTTCCCGGAGCGCCAGGTCAGCTCGCCGGGCGCGCCGTCCTCGGCCGTCGCCGGGGTGCCGGAGCCGCCCGACTTCACCGTCTCGATCGGCGCGAAGTCGCAGCCCAGTTCCAGGGTGACGGCGGCGGTCACCGGGGCCGCGGCGGTGGAGACGACCTCGATCTCCTCGTCCATGCGGCCCGGCGTGACGCGGCGGACGCGGTCGATCCGGACGGTGGGGTCGGGGCCGGGGTCGCCCAGCCACCGCGCCAGGGAGACGAACCGCGCGCCGCCGGGGCCGCCCGGGGCGTGGCCGACGGCCTCCGGTTCCCGGCCGTCCACCTTCAGCACGACCTGTGACAGCGCCCGGGAGTCGGCGTGGAAGAGTCCCTGCACCCCGGCGGGGCGGATCTGCCCGTCGGCGCCGCCCAGCGCGGTCGTCGGCGCCAGCACGACGCTGACGAGGTCGTGGAGCAGCGGCTGCAGGTGGGGGTCCCGTCCGGTCGTCGCGGGGGCGCCGTCCGCCGGGTCGGATGTGGCTTCGGCAAGCACTGGTGATCCCTCGGGGGTCGGGGTGGGGGCCGGCACGGTCTTGACAGAACGGCGCCGGGGGTGCACATTGCGATGCAATTCCTTTACTTGAACGATCCAATCATGCCGTATCCCCCTTTGAACGTTCAAACCCCAGCAAGGTGCAAATGACGCAAAAAGTGACGATCACCGACGTGGCGCGGCACGCGAAGGTGTCCCGCCAGACGGTGTCGAACGTGCTCAACACCCCGGAGGTCGTCCGCGAGGAGACACGGCGGCGGGTGCTGGAGGCCGTCGAGACGCTGGGGTACCGCGCCAGCCAGGCCGCGCGGCAGATGCGCACCGGCAGGTCCCGGCTGATCGCCACGCGCATCGAACCGTCCCACGACGGCATCAACGGCACCGTCTACGACCGCTTCCTGCACGGGCTCACCGAGTCGGCCGCCGCGGCGGGTTACCGGGTGCTGCTCTACACCGCCGAGGACGACTCCTCGGAGATCGCCACCATCGACGACCTGCTGGGCGCCTACGAGCCCGACGCCTTCGTGCTCACCAGCACCCACCACGGCGACGCCCGCACCTCCTGGCTGGCCGAGCGGCGGCTGCCCTTCGTGACCTTCGGCCGCCCGTGGGGCGTGCCGGAGGGGTCCGGCCACGCCTGGGTGGACGTGGACGGCGCCGCCGGGACCGCCGAGGCGACCCGCCGCCTCCTCGACGCCGGGCACCGGCGGATCGGGTTCATCGGCTGGCCGGCCGGCTCCGGCGTCGGCGACGACCGCCGGGCCGGCTGGGCGCGGACCCTCGCCGCGGCGGGAGTCGATCCCGCGGGCCTGGACCGCGCGACCGACGACGGCGTGGCCGCCGGCGAGGCGCTGGCCCGCGACCTGCTGGGCGGCGGCGACCCGGTGACCGCGCTGGTCTGCGTGAGCGACTCGCTCGCCCTCGGCGCGCTGCACGCCGCCCGCTCCCCCGGCGACGGCCAGGGCGCAGACCGGGCGGTCCGGCCGGACCGGCCGGTCGCGGTCGTCGGCTTCGACGACACGCCGGTGGCCAGGGCGGTGGGGCTGACCAGCGTCAGCCAGCCGCTGGCCGAGGCCGCGGCGAGCTGCGTCGCGCTGCTCACCGGGCTCCTCGACGGCGAGGACCCGGCGGGCCGTACGGCGGGCGACGCCGTGAGCGCCGCACCGGGTCGTACGGCGGCCGACGCCGTGAGCGCCGCGCCGGGCCGTACGGCGGGCGGCGCCGGTGCCGGCGTCGGCATCGGAACCGGCGCCGCGGGCCGCGGGGAGGCGGGGGCCTCCACGGGATCACCACGTCAGATCCTGCTGCGCCCCGCCCTGGTGGTGCGCGGGTCCACCTGACCCCCGCGGCCCCCCGCGGAGCCTCGCGGCCCCGCGGGGTCCCCTCCGTGGAGGCCCGCCCTCCCCACCGAACCACCGAACCACCGAACCACCGACACCCCCCGACCCCTCTCAACGACGATCAGGGAACGCGATGAAACGCAGCAACCTCCGCGCGGCGGCCCTCGGCCTGGCCGCCTGCGGCGCCCTCCTCACCTCGGCGGCCTGTGGCAGCGGTTTCGACGACAAGCCCGGCGGCGCGGCGGCGCCGCAGAGCGCCGGACCCGCCGCTCTGCAGGTGCTCATCGGCTCCTCCGGCGACGCCGAGACGAACGCGGTGCGCCAGGCGGCGGACGCCTGGGCCAAGGCCAGCGGCAACACGGCGACGGTGACGCCCGCCCAGGAGCTGTCCCAGCAGCTCGGCCAGGCGTTCGCGGCCGGCGACCCGCCGGACGTCTTCTACGTCGACGCGGTCCGGTTCGCCGACTACGCCAGCGTCGGCGCGCTGGAACCGTACGGGGACAGGATCTCCGAGCCCGGCGACTTCTACGAGAGCCTCCGCACCGCCTTCACCTACGACGGGAAGCTCTACTGCGTGCCCAAGGACTTCTCCACCCTGGCGCTGACGGTCAACGAGGAGCTGTGGAAGAAGGCAGGGCTGTCGGAGGACGACGTGCCGACCAGCTGGGACGAGCTGACCGCGGTGAGCGAGAAACTCAAGGCGAAGGGGATCGTCCCGCTGGCCCTCGGCGACAGCCGCGACCGGATCGGCGCCTTCATGGTGCAGGCCGGCGGCTGGATCACCAGCCCCGACGGCAGGCAGGCCACCGCCGACACCCCGCAGAACCTCGCGGCGCTGGAGTACGTGCGGAAGCTGGTGAGGGACAAGCTGGCGGTGTTCCCCAAGCGCCTGGACTCCGGCTGGGCCGGTGAGGCGTTCGGCAAGGGCAAGGCCGCGATGGCCATCGAGGGCAACTGGCTCAAGGGCGCGCTCAAGGCCGACTTCCCCGACCTGAAGTACTCGGTGCACGAGCTGCCCGCCGGTCCCGCGGGCAAGGGCACCCTGTCGTTCACCACCTGCTGGGGCGTCGCGGCCAAGAGCAGGCACAAGGACGCGGCGATCGACTTCGTCGAGGCGATGACCAAGGCCGACCAGCAGATGGCCTTCGCCCGCGCCTTCGGCGTCATGCCCTCCCGGCAGTCGGCCAGGGACGCCTATGTCAAGGAGTTCCCCGCCGACGCCCCGTTCGTGGCGGGCGCCGACCACGCCCACGGCCCGGTGAACGCCCCGAAGGTGGAGAGCGTGCTGGCCGACTTCGACACCGGCCTGCAGAAGATCGACTCCACGCCGCCCAGGACGATCCTGCAGCAGCTGCAGCGGAACACCCAGGCCGCGCTCGGCGACTGACCCTGACCGGACCCGAGAGGACGGACGGTCCCGGCCCCCGTGCGAAGAGGCCGGGGCCGTCCGGATGGAAGGATGGAAGGAGGGCGACGTGGCCGACACCGCGATCCGCGCGGGCCGCCGCGGGTTCCGGCTGAGCGACGCCGCCAGGGAGAACATCGCCGGCTGGCTGTTCGTCGCGCCGGTGGTGGTGATCCTCGGGCTGTTCATGCTCGTGCCGATCCTGATGGCGATGTGGGTGAGCCTGACCGACTGGAACGGCCAGGGAAGCCCGTTCCGCGACGGGGTGCCGTTCGTGGGCCTGGACAACTACGCCCGGCTGTTCACCGAGGACGGCCTGACCCGCCGGGACTTCATGACCAGCGTCCGCAACAACCTCTACTACGTGGCGATCGTCGTGCCGGCGCAGACCGTGCTGGCCCTCGGCCTCGCCCTGGTCGTCAACGGCAGGCTGCTGAAGGGCCGGACGTTCTTCCGCACCGCGTTCTTCTTCCCGTCGGTGACCAGCTCGGTGGCGATCGGTGTGGTGTTCCTGTTCGTCTTCGCCGGCTCCGGCGCGGTCAACCGGCTGCTCGGGCTGTTCGGCGTGGACGGCCCGCAGTGGTTCGCCGACTCGCGGGGGGTGCTGCATCTGCTGCTCGGCGCCGTGGGCCTGGCCGATCCGGACGCGCCACCGGCGGCGCTGACCGGCGACGGCCCGCTCGGGCTGTCGTGGTGGGAGTGGCTGTCGGGACCCAGCGTGGCGATGTGCACGATCATCATCCTGGTCGTGTGGACCACGTCCGGCACGTTCATGCTGATGTTCCTCGCCGCGCTCCAGGACGTCCCGGTGTCGCTGGAGGAGGCGAGCATGCTCGACGGAGCCGGCCGGTGGCAGCGCCTGCGGTACGTGACGCTGCCGCTGCTGAAGCCGACGCTGTTCCTGGTGCTGACGCTCGGGCTGATCGCCACCTGGCAGGTCTTCGACCAGATCTACGTGATGAGCCAGGGCAGCCCGGCCAAGACCACGCTGACCCCGGCCTACCTGTCCTACCAGACGGCCTTCCGCAGCTTCGACTACGGCCCGGGCGCGGCGATCTCCTTCGTGCTCTTCGCCGTCATCGTGGTGCTGAGCCTCATCCAGCGGTGGGTGATGCGCGACCGGGACGCCCGGCCACGCGACCGCCGCACGGCGCGAACGAGGAGGTCCTCGACATGACGACCGCGGCGGATTCTCGGGCGCCCCGGCGGGCGCCCGCCCGGCCGCCCTCCGGGGCGGCGCGGCTCCGGAGGAGAGGCGGACCCGTGGAGGCGCGGTCGGCGGCCTCGCTGTTCGCGGGCTACGCGATCCTGGTGTTCTTCGCGCTGGTGTTCCTGTACCCGTTCGTCATCCAGGTCGCCGGCTCGCTCAAGACCGAGGCCGGCGCGACGGCCGACCCACTGTCGCCGGTGCCCTCACCTCTGTCGCTCGCCGGGTACGAGAAGGTGTTCCTCGGCACCGACATGCCGCTGTGGCTGGGCAACTCGGTGCTGGTGACGGTCGCCGTCACCGTGGGGCGGGTGTTCCTGGACTCGCTGGCCGGCTACGCGCTGTCCCGGCTCCGCTTCCGGGGACGGCGGGCCCTGTTCTCGGCGGTGCTCGCGGTGATGGCGGTGCCGGGCGTGGTGCTGTTCATCCCGAAGTTCCTGGTGCTCAACCAGCTGGGGATGTACGACGGTTACGCCGCGCTGATCGTTCCGATGGTCGCCGACGCGGCCGGGGTCTTCATCATGAAGCAGTTCTTCGAGTCGATCCCGGTCAGCGTGGAGGAGGCCGCGCGCATCGACGGCGCCGGGGTGTTCCGCGCGTTCTGGTCCGTCGTGCTGCCGATGGCCAGGCCGGCGCTGCTCACGCTGGCCATCCTGTCGTTCCAGGGCACGTGGAACGAGCTGCCGCACAGTCTGGTGGCGGTGCAGAGCCCGGAGCTGTTCACGCTGCCCCGCGGGCTGGCCGACCTGGTGTCGGGGTCACTGGGCAGCGGCATGCAGTACCCGCTCAAGCTGGGAGCGGCGGTGCTGGCCACGATCCCGGTCGCGGTCATCTTCGTGATCTTCCAGCGGTACTTCGTCCGGGGGGCCAACGAGGGGGCGGACAAGGGCTGACGTCTTCCGGGTCGTGCCGGGGACGGCTCCTGCGGCGGGGCCGATCCCGGTACGCAAGGCGTACCATACTCTCCCTTTTCCCCGTCCTGACCTGCGTGGATAGATGATTGCCCCATGCGCGTACACGACAAAAAGGGGAATTGCGGGCATGCGACGAGCGCATGCCGCTGTCCCCATCGGGAGAGCATGGGATGAAGGACGCCCGGATCGACATCTTCAGCGGCCTGGCCCTGGACATCTTCGACCCGGCTCCGGTCGGGGTATCGGTCAGCAGGGGCCCGGACCACCGCCTGATGTACACCAACGCCGCCTACCGGTCGGCCTTCGGCGACAGACCGTTCGGCGTCCCCGCACGCGAGGCGTTCGCCGACCTGGTCGAGCGCGACTCCTACATCTCGATGCTGGACCGGGTCATGCGGGACGGGCAGCCGGTGAACATCGTCGAGGGCCGGGCCACCATGTCCTTCGCCGGCGGCGGCCCGCAGGAGCGCTTCTTCAACTTCAGCATGTCGGAGATCTGCCTCGGTGGCGGCGAGCGCGGGGTGCTGCAGGTGTCCGTGGAGGTGACCGAGCAGGTCATCGCCTCGCGCTGGATCGACGCCCTGTCGGAGGAGCGGCGCCGCCTGCTGCGGCGCTACCGCAACCTGGGGCGGGTCGGCACCCAGATGCTCTGGGTGGCCGGGGCCGACGGCGGTGTCATCGAGCCGAGCCCGGGGTGGCAGAAGGTGACCGGCCAGACGTGGGAGGAGTTCCAGGGCGACGGATGGCTCGACGCCGTCCACCCCGACGACCGGGCCGAGACCGCCGAGTCGTGGGCCAAGGCGGTCGGGGAGGTGTTCCCGCTGTGGGAGCACGTCCACCGGCTCCGGCTGGCCGACGGCGGCTACCGGCACTTCAGCGCGCGGGCCGTGCCGGTGCACGAGGACGACCGCGTGGTCGAGTGGGTCGGCACCTGCGCCGACATCGAGCAGCAGTGGCAGCAGGAGAGGTGCCGCGAGCTGCTGGGCCGCGCCTCGGCGGCCACCGCGGACGTCACGCGCCTGGAGGAGATGCTCTCGGCGCTGGCGCACGTGATCGTGCCGGAGCTGGCCGACGTGTGCGGCATCTACCTGCTGCCGGAGTCGCCGGACCGGCCGGTGGGACCCCCGCTCGCCTTCCGGCACGTGGCCGGCGCCGTACGGCCGGGCCTGCCCGGACTGCAGACCGGGTACGAGGTGACGCTCGGCCCGGAGAGCGCGCTGGTGCGGGCGGTGCGCCGCCGCCACGTCGTGCGCCGGGAGTTCCCCCGGGGCAAGCCGCCGCCGGACCTGCAGCTGCCGCCGGGCGGCATCAGGTGGCTGATCACCGTCCGGGCCACCAGCGCGGCGCTCGTCCCGGTCGTCGTCGACGGGTTCGTGGCGGCGCTGGTGACCGTCGCCACCTGCGGGGACCGCCCGGCGATCAGCGAGGCCGACGTGACCCTGATCGGGCAGATGCTCGACCACGCGCACGACGCGCTCAGCGGCGCCATGGAGTTCCAGCGCACCCAGCGGGTGGCGCTCGCCCTGCAGCGCAGCCTGCTGGCCGAGCCGCCGTCCGTCCCCGGCCTGCGCATCGTGGCCCGCTACCGGCCTAGCCCGGCGGCCGCGGCGGTCGGCGGCGACTGGTACGACTGCTTCGTGCTGGGCGACGGCACGCCCGTGCTGACGATCGGCGACGTCGCCGGCCACGACCTGCCCGCGGCCGTGACCATGGGCCAGATCCGCACCATGCTCAGGGGGCTGGCCGTGGACCGCGAGGAGCCGCCCGAGGAGGTGCTGCGGCGGCTGGACAAGGTCATGGAGCTGCTGTGCCGGGACCAGACGGCCACCTGCGTGCTGGCGCGAGCCGAGCGGGCGGAGGCCGGCCTGTGGCGGCTCAACTACTCGGTGGCGGGTCACCCGCCACCGCTGCTGCTCACCCCGGACGGCCAGGGACGCTTCCTGGACGAGGCGCGCTGCCCCCTGCTGGGCGTCGCGAAGGACCTGCCGCGCCACAGCGCCGTCGAGGCGCTGCACCCGGGCGCCACGCTCCTGCTCTACACCGACGGCCTGGTCGAACGCCGCGGCGAGGATCTCGGGACCGGGCTGAACCGGCTGCGGGACCACGCCGTGTCGCTCGTCCGCGAGCCGCTGGACGCCCTCTGCGACGAGCTGCTGGCCCGGCTGGTGACCGGCGGGGACGACGACATCGCCATGATCGCGCTGCGGAATCCCCTCATAGCGGGAGAAGCCCACCCGGTTTGAGGGCCTTCATCGCGATCTGAGAGGTGAGCTTGTCCAGGCCGGGCAGGCGGCCCAGCCGTTCCAGGCAGAGCTGGCTGTAGGCGTCCATGTCCGGTACGGCGACGCGCAGCACGTAGTCCGGGCGGCCGAACATGCGCAGGCACTCCACCACGTCCTCGATCTCCATGACCGCGTTCTCGAACGCCGTGACGGTCTCGGCGTCCTGGCCCTCCAGTTCCACGTAGGCCAGGACCTGGAAACCGCGCCCGACGGCCGCCGGGTCGAGAACGGCGCGGTAACCGCTGATCACTCCCGACTCCTCCAGGTTGCGGACCCGGCGCAGGCACGGGGAGGGGGTCAGCCGCACCCGTTCGGCCAGTTCCTGGTTGCTGAGCCGCCCCTCCCGCTGGAGAAGGCTGAGAATTGCTCGATCGGTGACATCCATGGCAATAAATATTAATCGACCAGCAATCCGGCATAAATCTTGACATCGCGTGCGCCGTAGCCTGGCATAGCCTTGCCGCACCCTCAGCGACCTGGAGATGGGACGAGAGCATGACGATCTTCGCCGACCCCCGAGAGGCGACTCCCGGCGACGGACACCCCCGCGGCGAGGATCGGGAGTTCATGACCGGCACGCAGGCCCTGGTCCGGCTGATCTTCGACCAGATGCGCGCCGACCGCGCCGCCGGCCTCGACACCGGCGCGATGGTGTCGGGATACCCGGGCTCCCCGCTCGGCGGCTTCGACCAGGAGCTCATCCGCTCCCGCCGGCTCGCCGAGGAGCTCGGCGTCGTGCACCGGCCCGGCCAGAACGAGGAGCTGGGCGCCACCGCCGCCTGGGGCAGCCAGCTCGTGCCCGCCCTCCCCCGGCCGCGGAGGGCGGGCGTCCTGGGCGTCTGGTACGGCAAGGCCCCCGGCGTCGACCGCGCGGCCGACTCCCTGCGGCACGGCAACTTCGTCGGCGCCCATCCCGACGGCGGCCTGATCGCCCTCTGCGGCGACGACCCGGGCTGCAAGTCCTCCACGCTGCCGTCGGCCACCGAGACCGCGCTCGCCGCGATCGGCATGCCCGTCGTCCACCCCGGCACCGTGCAGGAGCTGCTCGACCTGGGCCGGCACGCCGTCGCCGCCTCCCGCGCCAGCGGCCTGTGGGTGGCCGTCAAGGCCGTCTCCAACGTGGTGGACGCCACCGGCACGGTCGAGACCGGCCTGGACCGCGTCGTCCCGGTCATGCCGATCGTGGAGCACGAGGGCAGGCCGTACCGGCACGTCCCCGACGCGACGCTACTCACCCCGTGGTCGCTGGAGATGGAGAAGACCCTGGTCGGGCCGCGCCTGGCGCTGGCCCGCGCCTACGCCAGGGAGAACCGCCTCAACCGGATCACCACCGACCCCGGCGGCGCCTGGCTCGGCATCGCCGCCTCCGGCACCGCCTACCACGACGTGCGCCAGGCGTTCCGCCGGCTCGGCGTGGACCCGGCCGAGCTCGGCGTGCGTCTGCTGAAGGTCGGCATGATCTGGCCGCTGGAGCCGGAGATCGTACGGACCTTCGCCCGGGGCCTGACCGAGATCCTCGTCGTGGAGGAGAAGGCCCCGCTGCTGGAGGGCCAGATCAAGGAGATCCTGTACGGCACCGCCGGCGCCCCCCGGGTCCTCGGCAAGCTCGACGACAACGGCGCCGTGCTCATCCCGCAGGCCGGGGCGGTGGACGCCGAACTGGCCGCCAAGGCGGTCGCCTTCCGGCTGCGCCGCGGCGCCGAGGCGGACGCGGCGGCCGGGCGGCTCGGCCCCGACGTGCGCGAGCGGATCGACCGGGGCCTGGCGTCGATCTCCCGGCCGGCGCCGCTGAAGCTGCTCGGCCCGCAGCGCACGCCGTTCTTCTGCTCCGGCTGCCCGCACAACCGCTCCACCGCCGTCCCGGACGACGCGCCGGTCGGCGCGGGCATCGGCTGCCACACGATGGTGGTGATCAACCGCGAGGGCAAGGGCACGCTCACCGGCCTGACCCAGATGGGCGGCGAGGGCACGCAGTGGATCGGCCAGGCGCCGTTCACCGACACCCCGCACATCTTCCAGAACCTCGGCGACGGCACCTTCCACCACTCCGGCTCGCTCGCCATCCGGGCGGCCGTCGGCGCGGGCGTCAACATCACCTACAAGCTCCTCTACAACAGCGCGATCGCGATGACCGGCGGCCAGGTGATCACCCCGTCCCTGGCCGTGGCCGACCTGACCCGCTGGCTGGAGATCGAGGGCGTGCGCCGGGTGATCGTCACCACCGACGAGCCCGAGCGCTACCGCGGTGTCAAGCTGGCCCGGATCGCCGAGGTGCGCGGCCGCGCGGCGCTGGAGGACGCCCAGCGGGAGCTGGCCGCGGTCCCCGGCGTGACCGTGCTGATCCACGACCAGCAGTGCGCCGCCGAGAAGCGGCGGCTGCGCAAGAAGGGCGACCTGCCCGACCCGGTCCGGCGGGTGGCGATCAACCAGCGGGTGTGCGAGGGCTGCGGCGACTGCGGCAAGAAGTCCGAATGCCTGTCGGTGCTACCGGTGGACACCGAGTTCGGCCGCAAGACCGAGATCCACCAGTCGTCCTGCAACAAGGACTACTCCTGCGTCGAGGGCGACTGCCCGTCCTTCGTGACCGTCGTGCCGGGCAGACCCGGCACGAAGCGGGCGGCCGTGCCCGCCCCGCCGGCGATGCCGGCGCCCGCGTTCCGCACCGCGGAGACCACCGTCCGGCTGGTCGGCATCGGCGGCACCGGCGTGCTGTCGGTGGCGCAGATCATCGGCCGGGCCGCGATGTTCGACGGCAAGCGCTCGCGCGGGCTCGACCAGACCGGCCTCGCCCAGAAGGGCGGCACCGTCGTCTCCGACATCCTGATCTACGAGGGCGACGACGACC
Organism: Streptosporangium sp. NPDC053982; assembly: GCF_055585205.1. Lineage (NCBI taxonomy): Bacteria > Bacillati > Actinomycetota > Actinomycetes > Streptosporangiales > Streptosporangiaceae > Streptosporangium > Streptosporangium sp. NPDC053982. The sequence continues at coordinate 169,480 of NZ_JBVJKQ010000007.1, read as the reverse complement.
GGACCGGCCAGGCGAGCACGGCCGGGGTGGACGCCTACCTCGCGCTCGACCTGCTCGGCGCCACCGACCCGAAGAACCTCAAGGCCGCCGGCCGCGACCGGACCGTGGCCGTGGTCTCCACGAGCCTCGCGCCCACCGGTTCGATGGTCGTCGACCCCTCACGGCACGTCACCGACGTCGCCTCGCCGATCGGCGCGCTGGAGGCGCGGACCCTGCGCGAGCTGAACGTCTACCTCGACGCCGAGGAGGTCGCGCAGGCGCTGTTCGGCGACCACATGCCGGCCAACACGATCGTGGTCGGCGCGGCCTGGCAGCGCGGGCTCATCCCGCTGAGCCTGGAGGCGATCGAGCGGGCCATCCGGCTCGGCGGCGGCAAGAGCGCCGACAGGACGGTCGCCGCCTTCCACTGGGGCCGCGCCGTCGTCGCCGACCCCGAGGCGGTGGCGCGGGCCACCCGCCCGGACGCCCCGGCCGAGCAGCCGCCGAGCCCGGAGACCTCCCGGCTCGTGGACTCGATCGCGGCCCCCGGCACCGAGCTGCACCGCCTGCTGTCGGTACGGGTGCCCGACCTGGCCGCCTACCAGAACCCCCGCTACGCCGCCCGCTACGCCGAGTCGGTCCGCGCGGTCCTGAACGGGGAGCGGGCCGCCATGGGCGGGGCGGCGGGCGAGGAGGCCGGCGAAGGGGCCGTCGAGGGGATGGTGTCCTTCCCGGTCACCGAGGCCTACGCCCGCCACCTGCACCGCCTGATGTCCTACAAGGACGAGTACGAGGTGGCCCGGCTCCACCTCGACCCGGCGGAGCGGGCCAGGATCGCCGCCGAGTTCGGCCCCGGCGCGAAGATCTCCTACAACCTGCACCCGCCGTTCCTGCGGGCCCTGGGCATGAAGCGCAAGATCCGGCTCGGCTCCTGGTTCGACCCGGCCTTCCGCGCGCTGTACGGCATGCGCGGGCTGCGCGGCACCACGTTCGACCCGTTCGGCATGGCCGGGGTGCGCAGGGTCGAGCGGGAGCTGGTGGACGAGTACACCCGCGACGTGCACCGCGCCCTGGCCCGGCTGCGCCCGGACAACCTCGACGCGGTCCGCGAGCTGGCCGAGCTGCCGGACGTGGTCCGCGGCTACGAGGACGTCAAGCTGGGCAACGTCGCCACCTACCGCAAGCGGGCGGCGGAGCTGCTGGGCGGGCTCTGAGCGGCCGGCCCGGCGGGTCAGGCGGCCCGGGCCAGGAGGGTCGCCTCGTCGATGGGGCTCTCGTGGGTGCCGGTCACCGTGCAGGCGTGCGCGCCGGCCAGGGTGCCCAGCCGGACCGCCTCGTCCAGCCGGCGGCCGGACAGCAGGCCGTACAGCACGCCGGAGACGAACGCGTCGCCGGCGCCGTTGCTGTCGGCCACCGGGCCGGGCAGCGGGGCGGCGGGGACGTGCCGCGGGCCGTGCTCGTCGAGGACGTGGCAGCCCTCGGCCCCGGCCGTGCAGATCACCGTGGTGGCGCGGCCCCGGTCGAGGATGTCGCGCATGACCTCGTCGCGGCGGGAGCCCAGCGCCGCCTCCGACAGGAACACCAGGTCCGAGGAGTAGGCGAAATCGCGGTGGTGGTCGTTCTCGCCGTCCCAGTCGTGCAGGTCGGTGGAGATCCGCGTGCCCTCCAGGCCCTCCAGGTCGGGGTAGACGTGCCGGGCGAAGTCCACGATCGACACGTGGACGTGCCGGGCCGCGCGCACCGCGGGCAGGTACAGCTCGCGGGGCAGCCGCTCGCCCGGCGCCTGGCGCGGGTCGAACAGCGACAGCCGCCGCCCGTCGGGGCCGACCAGCAGGACGCTGCGCCGGGTGCCCTGGGGGGCGAGCTCCCAGCCGAACTCCACCCCCGCGCCGGCCAGGTGGTCGCGGATGAGCCGTCCCTGCGGGTCGTCGCCGATCAGGTCGAACAGCTTGGTCCTCAGGCCGAGGGCGTGGCAGCCGAGCGCGACGCCGCTGCCGGTGTTGCCGATCCGGTCGATCACCGGGGGGACGGCGTAGGTGTCGGCGTAGGGCAGCGGGAGCTGGGGGACGTAGGCGGTGGTGTCGACACCGGTACCGCCGATCACGACGACGTCATGGTTCACCGCTCAATGATCCCACCCGCCGCCCGGCTCCCCGTCGGGGGTGTCCGCGCCGTACGGCCCCTCACCCGCGGACGCCCGCACCGTACGGCCCCGCCGTACGCCGTGGTCAGCGGTTGACCAGGGGGCCGGAGCCGGTCGAGCCGCGCACGACCAGCTCGGCCTGGAACATCAGCTCGGTGTGCCTGCCGCCGGCGCCGTTGATCTCCTCCAGCAGGGTCGCCACGGCGGCCGAGGCCATGGCGCCGATGGGCTTGCGCACGGTGGTCAGCGGCGGATCGGTGAACGCGATCAACGGCGAGTCGTCATACCCCACCACCGACACCTCCCCCGGCACCGACAACCCCCGATCCCGGCACGCCCGGATCGCCCCCAACGCCATCAGATCCGACGCGCACACGATCCCCGTACACCCCCGCTCCAGCAACTGCGCCGCCGCCGCCTGACCCCCCTCCACCGAGAACAACGAATGCGACACCAGCTCATCGACATCCGACACCCCCAGCAACTGCGCCATCGCCTGCCGGAAACCCTCGATCTTCCGGATCACCGGCACGAACCGCCCCGGCCCCACCGCCAACCCGATCCGCTCATGCCCCAGATCCACCAGATGCTGCACCGCCAACCGCGCCGCCGCCCGATCATCCGGCGAGATGAACGGCGCGTCGATCCGGTCGCTGTAGCCGTCCAGCAGGACGATCGGCAGGCCGCGCTCCCGCAGGCGGCTGTAGCGGTCCATCCGGGCGGTGGTGTCGGCGTGCAGCCCGGAGACGAAGATGATGCCGTCCACGCCCCTGTCGACGAGCAGCTCGGTGAACTCGTCCTCGGGCACGCCGCCGGGGAGCTGGGTGCACAGCACCGGGGTGTAGCCGTGCTGGGTCAGGGCCTTCTCGATCGCCTGGGCGAACACGGGGAAGATCGGGTTGTCCAGCTCCGGGGTGACCAGGCCGACCAGGCCGTTGCTGCGCTGGCGCAACCGCTGCGGACGCTCGTAGCCCATCAGGTCGAGCGCGGTCAGCACGGCCTGCCGGGTGGTCTGCGACACCCCGGGTTTGCCGTTGAGCACCCTGCTGACCGTCGCCTCGCTGACCCCCGCCTGCGCGGCGACGTCGGCCAGCCGGACGCCCGCGCCGTCGGAGCGGGACCGGGTCCGGCTGAGTTCACCCTCCATTGGAGGTACCCCACCATGCCGCCGGAGCGGGCGCAACCCGAGCGCCGCGCCGCCCGCCTCCTCGCCGTCCACCGGGTACTCCGGAGGCCCCAACGGTTTCTCCTTTCTCTGGTAACCCACTCGTAACGCAACTTCCCGTCAGGGAAATTTGAAGTAACTAACAGATGTGCCTCTTCTCACCATGTCTATGGACACATGGGTGAGCCGCACGATGTACTACCTCATCGATCACAGTGGCTGGATCCGGGCGACGTCGTCCGGGAGGAACGAGCGCGCATGAGTACCGTCGTCCTCGACAATGTGAGCAAGATCTACCCTGGCGGGTATCTCGCGGTCGACCGAATGAACCTGCGGGCGGAGAACGGGGAATTCCTCGTCCTGCTCGGTCCTTCCGGGTGCGGGAAGTCCACCCTGCTGCGGATGATCGCGGGCCTGGAGGAGATCACCTCCGGCGATCTGTGGCTGGGCGGGGATCACGCCAACGACCTGGCGCCGCGCGACCGCGACGTCGCCATGGTGTTCCAGAACGGCGCCCTCTACCCGCACCGCACGGTGCGCGGCAACATGGCGTTCCCCCTGGAGATCGCCAAGGCCGACCCGGCGCTGGTCAGGGATCGGGTGACCGAGCTGTCCAAGGCGCTGCACATCTCCGAGACGCTCGAACGCCGTCCGGGGACGCTCTCCGGCGGCCAGCGCCAGCGCGTCGCCATGGGCCGGGCGATCGTGCGCCAGCCGTCGCTGTTCCTCATGGACGAGCCCCTGTCCAACCTCGACGCGGGCATGCGGACCGAGCTGCGGATGGAGATCTCCTCGCTGGTCCGCTCGCTGGGCGTGACCACGATCTACGTGACGCACGACCAGGTGGAGGCGCTGACCCTCGCCGACCGGATCGCCATCATGAACCGCGGCGTGCTGCAGGACGTCGGCACCCCCGCCCAGGTCTACAACGACCCCGCGACCGCCTTCACCGCGGCCTTCCTCAGCTCCCAGCAGCTCAACCTCCTCTCGGCGACCGTGCGGGCCCCGCAGAACCAGTACGTCCTGCTGGACTTCGGGGTGCACCAGATCATGATCCCCTGGAACGATCCCCGGTCCTACGCCATCTCGCAGCATGTCGGCCGCCAGATCATCGTCGGGCTGCGCCCCGACTGCCTGGCGCCGGTCTCCGAGAGCTTCGAGGGCCCCACGTTCCTCGGCCGGGTCCGGGCTTTGGAGTACCACGGTCACGAGTGGCTGGCCTACGTCGAGAGCGGCATCCCCTCCGTGGTGGTCCCCGAGCCCCCGGACCCCAGGCACAAGGCCCGCGACCTCGCGGCGGCCACGCCGGGCGGACGGGCCCGCGCGGTCTTCCGGCGGCTGCTGCCCGGCCTGGCCGGCGAGCCGGAGCCCGACGAGGTGGAGGAGGAGGCCGGCGGGGGCAGCCACCGCCGGACCGACCTGATCGTCCGGCTGGGCGCGCGCCCCGTCTGGCGCGGCGGTGACCCCGCCCGGGTGGGCGTGGACGCCACGCGGCTGATGTTCTTCACGGTGGACGGCGCCCGCATCGACCCGCCGCAGCGCTGACCGGAGGGGGGTCCCCGCGCCGTACGCGGACGGCCGCCGGTCCCGCCCGGCGGCTCCCCGTCGGCGGCCGGTCCAGTGGCAGATTCGGCGGCAGATTCAGCGGCCGATGATGGCGACGATCTCGACGACGCGGACGACGCGGTCCAGCTCGGCGCGGTGGAAGGCGGCGTCGCGCGCGAGGACCAGGTGCAGGTCCGCTCCGGGGATCGGCAGGCTCATCAGGTGGCCGCCGCCGGAGCCGAGGACCGCGGGACGCGGCGGAGCGGCCCAGGCCGCCCCCTCGGCGCCCTCCCCGGGCCCTCCCGCCGCCACGGCGCCCACGTGCTCCTCCAGCGCCTCCGGGGCCTGCCAGCTGCGGTGCACGACCTCCCCGGTGCCGGAGCGTACGGTGACCGCCCACCCGGCGCCGACCAGGCCGGGGACGGCGTCCACGAGCGTGGCGAAGGCGCGCCCGGGTTCCGTGGCCACGTGCCGCAGCAGGTCGTAGTCGGGCGTGCAGCCGGGGATCTCGCGGGTGGGCCAGGCGGCCTCGACGTTCAGGCCGGGGACGGCGGAGAGGCGGTCCCCGATGTCCCCGATCCCGGTGACGCCGGGCCAGGAGACGGTGAAGTCGTCGACCGCCCGGCCGCCCCCGCGCTCCAGGACCGTGACCTGCAGGATGTCCGCCCCCAACGTGCCGAGCACCCGGGCGACCTGGCCCAGGGCTCCGGGCCGGTCGGGAAGGGACACCCGTAGCCGGAACATCATTTGTCGATCACCTCTCTCTGGGCATCAGGGTGTCCTAGACAGGTTTCGCGAGTGTTCCGGGGAGATGTCCAGCATAAAACCCCAGGTACTGAAATATCCGACCCGCCCGGCTTTGTGCCTCACATCGACGCCGAGCGGGTGTCGACGGCCCCGTGACGACGCCGGGCCAAGGACTCAGGCCGGAGGCCGCCGTGGCGTGGGCGCCGTCCCGAACAGGTGGGCCAGGTGGTAGTCGATGATCTCGGCGGCGGCCTCGTGGCCGCGCTGCCGGCTGAGGACGCTGGAGGTCAGGCCGTTGGCGAGAGCCAGAAGGGCGGCGACTTCGGTGCGCGGGTCACGATCGGGTCCGATCTCCCCAGCCTGCTGGGCGGTGGCGAGCCGGGCGGTGAGGAAGTCCTCCAGCGCGTCGGGCCGGGTGAGCGCGGCCGCGGCGAGCGCGGGGTCGGTGAGGGCGGCGGTGTAGTAGGCGGTCCAGGCCAGCGAGTCCATCCGGCTCTGTTCGTCGGAGGGCAGGATCGCGCCGAGGACGGCTTCGAAGACGCTCCGCGTGGACGGTCCGCCGGTGACGGCGGCCCGCTGCCGGACCCTGCGGTCCAGGCGGGCGGTCAGCTCGGCGAGGCCGGAGTCGAGCAGGGCCTGCTTGTCGGTGAAGTAGTACTGGACGACGCGCAGCGAGACCCCCGCTTCGGCGGCGATCTCACGCATCGACACGGCCTGCAGGCCGCGGGTGCCGGCGATGCGCAACAGCGCCTCGGTCAACCGGCGTCGCCGCTCGTCGTGGTCGACCTGTTTGGGCATGCGGGTCTCCTAGCGGTGGTCCGGCGTCGCGGCCTCGCCCCGGGCCCGGCCGGGGAAGGTGAGGATCCGCTCCGTGACCAGGTCCGGAGCCTCGACGGGCAGCGCGTGCCCGGTGCCGGGCACGATCTCCACCCGCCACGACGGTGCGATCCCGGCCAGCCGCGCGGCCACCGCCTGCGCGTCGTGCAGCGTGCTGCGGGCGCCCAGCAGCACCTGCACGGGCACCGACAGCTCACGCACCTGCTCGTCGGTGTAGACGGGCGGGACGGGCAGCCGCCGGCGGAAGGACCGGCCGGCCGTCATCAGCCTCATCAGCGCGTCCTCACGCAGTGTGCCGTTGCCGACGGCTCCCGCGACACGGCGTCGCAGTGCTCGCGGGAGCAGAGCGGCCATGCCTCCGACGATGAGCCACCGGTAGAACCGTCCGGTCAGCGGCGCGAAGCCGGCGGGGTCCAGCAACGTCAGCGCCGCGACCCGGCCGCCCCCGCCGAGCTGCTGTTCCACCGCGGTCCAGCCGCCGTAGGAGGAACCCACCACATGTGCGCGCTCGGCGCCGGCCGCGGCCAGGACCTCGGTGAGCCAGCCGCCGACCTCGGCGCCGGTGGCGAGCGGCCGCGTCTGAACAGAGCGGCCGGGCTCGCCGAGCGGATCGACGGCGAGGACCGGGCGGACACGTGCCAGTGGCTCGATGTAGCGGTGCCAGGCCAGCGCGTTCCCGCCGGCACCGGCCAGGAGGATCACCGGATCCCCCTCGGCGGGCCCGGCCCGGTGGATCCGCACGCTGCCGGCGCGGGTCTCCACGTCGACGACGTCCACCGGCACCGGCCAGAGCTCGCCGAGCACTCGGTCATAGGCGGCGTAGTACCTGTCACGGGCGGAGTCGCCGGTGAAGGCCGACGGCCGGTCGGGCATGCGCATGGTGGCCCCATCTCGCCGGAATGGATACAGATGTATCCTAACAACGGAGTAGAGCCGTCCACAACGGCGGCCGGCGCGCCTAACGGATGATCTTCGGGCCGGAGCCGGTCGAGCCGCGGACGATGAACTCCGGCTGGAAGACGAGCTCGGAGTTGTGCATGGGGGCGCCCGCGACCGCCTCCAGCAGGGTGTGCACCGCGGCGGTGACCATCGAGTGGACGGGCTGGCGCACGGTGGTCAGCGGCGGATCGGTGAACGCGATCAACGGCGAGTCGTCATACCCCACCACCGACACCTCCCCCGGCACCGACAACCCCCGATCCCGGCACGCCCGGATCGCCCCCAACGCCATCAGATCCGACGCGCACACGATCCCCGTACACCCCCGCTCCAGCAACTGCGCCGCCGCCGCCTGACCCCCCTCCACCGAGAACAACGAATGCGACACCAGCTCATCGACATCCGACACCCCCAGCAACTGCGCCATCGCCTGCCGGAAACCCTCGATCTTCCGGATCACTGGCACGAACCGCCCCGGCCCCACCGCCAACCCGATCCGCTCATGCCCCAGATCCACCAGATGCTGCACCGCCAACCGCGCCGCCGCCCGATCATCCGGCGAGATGAACGGCGCCGGCACGTCGTCGGCGTGGCCGTTGAGCAGGACGATCGGCACGCCCTGCCCGATGAGCTGGGTGTAGCGGTCGGAGCGGGCGGTGGTGTCGGCGTGCAGGCCGGAGACGAAGATGATGCCGCTGACGCCGCGCTCGACGAGCAGCTCGGTGAAGTCGTCCTCCACCACCCCGCCCGGCACCTGCGTGCACAGCACCGGGGTGTAGCCGTGCTGGGACAGCGCCTTCTCGAAGGCCTGGGCGAACGTCGGGAAGATCGGGTTGTCCAGCTCCGGGATCACCAGGCCGACCAGGCCGTTGCTGCGCTGGCGCAACCGCTGCGGACGCTCGTAGCCCATCAGGTCCAGGGCGACGAGCACGGCCTGCCGGGTGGCGGAGGAGACACCCGGCTTGCCGTTGAGCACCCTGCTGACCGTCGCCTCGCTGACCCCCGCCTGCGCGGCGATGTCGGTCAGCCTGGCCGTACCGCTCGACAGGGGGGCGGCGCCGTTAGGCGGCATCGCGGTCCCACCAGACGGCGGAGTCGGGCGCCAGGCGGGCCACGCCGTCCGCGACGGCGGGCTCGGCGCTGGCCAGCAGCACCCGTCCGGGGACGGGGATCTCCACCGGCTCGCCGGTCAGGTTGACCGTGCAGGCGAACCCGTCGCCCCGGGCGTAGGCGAGCGTGCCCTCCGGGGAGCGGAGCCAGGTCAGCGGGGCGTCGTCGAAGGCCCGCCGCTCCCGGCGGACGCGCAGCGCCTCCCGGTACAGCCGGAGGATGGAGGCGGGGTCGCGCAGCTGGGACTGGACGCTGAGCGGGCCCCAGGAGGCCGGCATCGGCAGCCAGGACTCCTCGATGCCCGGCAGGCTGAAGCCGAAGTGCGGCTCGACGTCGGCCCACGGGATCGGCACCCGGCAGCCGTCGCGGCCGTCGTCGGGGTTGCGCAGCCGCTGCGGGTCGCGCAGGAACTCCTCGGGCAGGTCGAGGACCTCCGGCAGGCCCAGCTCCTCGCCCTGGTAGAGGTAGGTCGAGCCGGGCAGGGAGAGCGTCAGCAGGGCCGCGGCACGGGATCTGCGCAGGCCGGTCTCGCCGCCGCCGTAGCGGGTGGCGTGGCGTTTGACGTCGTGGTTGGACAGCACCCAGGTCGTGGGCGCGCCGACCATGCCGGCCGTGGCCAGCGACTCGGTGATCACCTTGCGGAAGACCGGGGCCTCCCACGGCGCGTTGAGGAAGTGGAAGTTGAACGCCTGGTGCAGCTCGTCCGGGCGGACGTAGTTGGCCAGCCGCTCGGGGTTCGGCGCCCACGCCTCGGCGACGCCGATCCGCTCGCCCGGGTAGGAGTCCAGGAGGCGGCGCCAGGCGCGGTGGATCTCGTGGACGCCGTCCTGGTCGAAGAACGGCACGACGTCGGCGCCGATCATCCGCACCTGGTCGGGGTGGCCGACGTCGGGCAGCCCCTCGGCCTTGACCATGCCGTGGGCGACGTCGATGCGGAAGCCGTCCACCCCCATGTCGAGCCAGAACCGCAGGATCGACTCGAACTCGGCGTGGACCTCGGGGTGCTCCCAGTTGAGGTCGGGCTGCTCGGAGGCGAACAGCCGCAGGTACCACTCCCCATCGGGGAGCCTCGTCCAGGCGGGGCCGCCGAAGACCGACTCCCAGTCGTTGGGGGGCAGCTCCCCGTCCTCGCCCCTGCCCGGCCGGAAGACGTAGCGCTCCCGTTCGGGGCTGCCGGGCCCGGCGGCCAGTGCCTGCTGGAACCACACGTGCTGGTCGGAGGTGTGGTTGGGCACCACGTCGACGATCACCCGCAGGCCGTGCCGGTGGGCGTCGTCGATCAGGGCGCGGGCGTCGGCCAGCGACCCGAAGATGGGATCCACGTCCCGGTAGTCGGCCACGTCGTAGCCGAAGTCGGCCATCGGCGAGGTGTAGAACGGGGTCAGCCAGAGGGCGTCCACTCCGAGGTCGGCGAGATACCGCAGCCGGCTCCGCACGCCCAGCAGGTCGCCGATGCCGTCGCCGTTGCCGTCGGCGAAGCTCCGCACGTAGACCTGGTAGATCACGGCGTCGCGCCACCAGCGGGTGGCGGTGGTCTCGCCGGTGTGGCCGACCTGGACGAGCTCTGTCATATCAGTCCCCCGATCAAATGACATATCAGGACGTGGTGTGCTTGGTACGCGGTGGTACCCGGTTACCGGTTGGTACGCGACGGCACCGCCCGGTGCGCCGCGGCGCCGCCCCACGGGCGGCGCCGGCTCACGACTTGGTCGCCCCCGCGGTGAGCCCGGCGACCAGGTGGCGCTGGACCAGCAGGAAGACGACCGCCGCGGGCAGCGCGATCAGCACCGCCGAGGCCGTCAGCAGGCCCCAGTCCGACCAGTGCTGGCCGACGAACTGCTGCAGGCCGACGGCGAGGGTGCGGGTGCCCTCCCCCGTCATGAAGACCGAGGCGTAGGCGACCTCGCCCCAGGCGGTCATGAAGGAGTAGAAGGCGGTGACCGCGATGCTGGGCCGGGCCAGCGGCAGGATGACCCGCCAGAAGGTGCCGAACGGCGTCAGCCCGTCGATCATTCCGGCCTGGTCGATCTCGCGCGGGATGGAGTCGAAGTAGCCCTTCATCATCCAGGCGCAGAACGGCACCGCGACCGTCATGTACGCGATCACCAGGCCCGGGATCTGGTTGAGCAGCCCGAGACCGGCCATGAGGTTGTACAGCGGCACGATCAGGATGGCCACCGGGAACATCTGGGTGACCAGCAGCATCCACATCACGCCGCGGTAGCCCGGGAAGCGGAAGCGGCTGATCGCGTAGCCGGTCGTCGAGGCCAGGAAGACGCCGATGATCGTGGTCAGGCCGGCGACGATCACCGAGTTGAGCAGCCAGTTCGGGAAGCCCGTCTCGGTCAGGACGCGGGTGTAGTTGTCCAGCGACGGCTGGTCGAAGATCTTCAGCTCGGTGGATAGCCAGCCGTCGCGCGGCTTGAGCGAGGTCAGCACGAGCCAGACGATGGGGAAGATCGAGATGAGCGAGGCGACGATGAGCGTCGCGTGCAGCAGGATCGAGCTGCCGACGCTCCGGTCCTCACGGCCGCGGACGCGGCGGGGCCGTGCCCGCTCTGCGGTGGCGGTGCTCACCAGACCTCCCCCTGCCTGCGCAGCGCGCGGCGGTAGACCAGGGCCATCACGACGAGGAGCAGCAGGATGATCACGCCCCAGGCCGCCGAGCCCGAGTAGTTGCGGATGCCGGTGAAGGCCTCGCGGTAGGCGTAGGTCACCAGGATCTCCGTGGCGCTGCCGGGCCCTCCCCCGGTGATCAGGAAGATCAGCGGGAACATGTTGAACGTCCAGATCGTGCCGAGCAGCACGACGGTGCTGGAGACGGTGCGGAGCCCGGGGATCGTGATGTGCCGGAAGCGCTGCATCGGCGTGGCGCCGTCCACCTCGGCCGCCTCGTAGAGCTCGGCGGGGATCGACTGGAGCCCCCCGAGCAGGGCCACCATCATGAACGGCACGCCCACCCAGACGTTGACCGCGATGACCGCGATCTTCGCGGTGGTGGGGTCGTCGAGCCAGCCGACGCCGCCCAGCCCGGCCGCGCGCAGCATCGCGTTGATGACGCCGAAGTCGCTGTTGTAGAGGTAGCGCCAGATGAAGGCGGCGACGAAGCCGGGGATCGCCCACGGCAGGATCAGCAGCAGCCGGTAGAACGAGCGGAAGCGCAGCCTGCGGTTGAGCATCATCGCCAGGCCGAGGCCGATGCCGTAGTGCAGGGCGACGCAGGCGACGGTCCAGATGACCGTCCAGGTCAGCTTCTCCCAGAAGACCCCGCCGGTGAGGATCTCGACGTAGTTGCCGAGGCCGACGAACTCGTAGGTCGAGGGGATCACGTTGACGCCGATGGTCCGGCCCATCGTGGCCTCGGTGGCGTCGGTCAGGGAGAGGTAGACGCCCCGGGCCAGCGGCCAGCCGATCAGCAGGGCGGTGACCGCGATGACCGGGGCCACCATGGCCCAGGCGTACCAGTACTGCGACGTGGCGCGCCGGAACGGGCCGGGCCTCCTGGGCCCGCCCCGGCCGCGGGCGCCGTCGTCGGCGCCCGCGGCCCGGTCCCTGGTCGTGCCGGTCACACGTCCAGTGGAGGTCGCCACGGTGTCAGCTCCAGTCCTTGAAGATGCCGCGGTACTTCTGGTCGACGGACTTGAGCATGTCCTCGGGCGTGGTCTTGCCGCCCACCAGGGCCTGGTAGCCCTCCAGCAGCGGCTGGAAGAGCTGGCCGCCCTCGGGGATCCACGGCCGCGGGACCGCGGTGTCGAGGATCGGCTTGAAGGTGGCGACGTCCTTGTTGCCCGTGACGTCGGGGTTGTTGTAGGCGGAGGCGCGGGTCGGCAGGAGGCTGATCTCCTTGGCGATCTTCGCCTGGGCCTCGGGGGTGCTCATGAAGCGGACGAACTCATACGAGGCGTCCAGGTTCTTGGAACCGGCGTAGATGGCGTAGTTCCAGCCGCCGGTGGGGGCGCCGGCCTTGACCGAGCCCGCGGGGACCGGGGCGATGCCCAGGTTCTCCTTGTCCTTGAACTCCTTGCCCTGGTAGACCTCGGCCAGCGACCACGGGCCGTTGTAGATCATCGCGGCCTTGCCGTCCTTGAGGGCGGTCATCGCGTTGACGTAGCTGTCCTGGATGGCCGGCTTGGGCGCGGCGCCCGACTTGACCAGGTCGTCGATCGTGGCCATCGCCTTGACGTTGGCCGGGGAGTTCACGACGATCTTCTTGCTCTTGACGTCGAGGGTGTCGCCGCCCTCGCCGTACATGAACGGCAGCAGGAAGTAGGCGTCCACGTTGAGGGCGATGCCGTCGGCGCCGGTCTTCTTCTTGACGTCGAGGGCGGCCTGCTTGAGCTCCTCGACCGTCTTCGGGGCCTCCTCGTGCCCGGCCTCCTTCAGCAGCCTCTTGTTGTACAGCAGCGCCAGGGTGTCGGTGACCTGCGGCACGGCGTAGGCCTTGCCGTTGTACTTGGTGCTGCTCAGCGGGCTGGGCAGGAAGTCGGACTCGTTCTCCAGGGCGCGGGTGCCGTCCAGCGGCTGCAGGTAGCCGAGCGAGGCGAACTGGGAGGTCCAGGCCACCTCGGAACGGATCACGTCCGGCGCGCCGGAACCGGCCTGCGCGGCGGTCTGGAACTTGTTCTGCGCCTGGTCCGAGGGGACGTTCTCGTACTTGACCTTGATGTTCGGGTACTTGGCCTCGAACTCCTTGATGAGCGCCTGGAACGTCGGGCCCTCACTGTCCGGCCGGACCGTGTCCCACCAGGTGATCTCACCCTTGATCTTCGTGGGGTCCGACGGGGCCGAGTCGGCCGGCGCCGCCGCCGAGCCGCCGTCGCCACCGCCGCAGGCCGAGACCGCAAGGGCGAGGGCCGCGACGATCGTCGCGGCCGAGAAGGCTCGCCGCATCATTTCTCCTCATGGTTCAGGGGACCGGACCGGGGTGGGGAGACTCCGGACCGGGGTTGGAGTACGCCGGACGTTACGCCGCCGTGAACTCCTTTGGAAGAACTTGCTGCAAGAGTCTGCAAACTTGTTACAAACCCGGAGGAGTCCACCGATCCGTTACCTTCTCCCCGCCCTGACCTGGGTGGAAGCCGGGCCGTCCCCCCGCCGGCAGGAGGCGGGAGGCCCGGCGACGGCGGGCTCGCGAGACCCCGGACGGCACCCCGGGCGGTTTCGTGCAGAAAGTTTCCGCAAGGGATTGCATAGATCATGCCTAATGAGTAACTTCCGGGCAACACCCCCGAAACAACCGTGGAGGCCACCGGTGGTCCGGCCGCTCCCCCCACGGCGCGCGAGGACGGGACCGCTCACCGCGGCCCTCACCGCGGCGGCGCTGCTCGTGCCGCCCCTCGCCGCCCCCGCCCACGCGTCGTCCCCCGCCTCCGCGCCATCCGGCGCCCCGACCGCGGCCCTCTCGGCCCCAGCGCCCCCCGCAGCCCCCGCGGCGACCACTGCGCCCGTCGTCTCCGCGCTGAGCCGCACGGCCGAGCCCGCCGACAGGGACCTCGCCCGGGACGCCGCGCGCACCGCGCTGACCCGCGAGCGGTTCTACTTCGCGATGACCGACCGGTTCGCCGACGGCGACCCCGGCAACAACCGCGGCGGCCTGTCCGGCGACCGGCTCACCACCGGCTACGACCCCGCCGACAAGGGGTTCTACCAGGGCGGCGACCTCAAGGGCCTCATCGACAGGCTCGACTACGTCGAGAACCTCGGCAGCACCGCGATCTGGATCACCCCGGCCTTCCGCAACCGGCCCGTCCAGGGCTCCGGCGCGGACGCCTCGGCCGGCTACCACGGCTACTGGATCACCGACTTCACCCGGATCGACCCCCACCTGGGGACGAACGCCGAGATGAAGAAGCTCGTGCGCGAGGCGCACCGGCGCGGGATGAAGGTCTTCTTCGACATCATCACCAACCACACCGCCGACGTCATCGACTATGCGGAGAAGACCCACTCCTACCGCTCCAAGGGCGCCTACCCCTACGTCGACGCCCGCGGCGTGCCGTTCGACGACCGCGCCCACGCGGGCAAGGACACCTTCCCCGAGGTGACCGCCGACTCGTTCCCCTACACGCCGGTCGCGCCGAAGAACGCCAAGACCCCCGCCTGGCTGAACGACCCGACGATGTACCACAACCGGGGCGACTCCACCTTCAGCGGCGAGAGCTCCGAGTACGGCGACTTCTCCGGCCTCGACGACCTGTGGACCGAACGGCCCGAGGTCGTCAGGGGCATGGCCGACATCTACAAGACGTGGGTCCGCGAGACCGGCATCGACGGGTTCCGCATCGACACCGCCAAGCACGTCAACATGGAGTTCTGGGAGCGGTTCTCCCCAGCCCTGCACGACTACGCGACGAAGCAGGGGAACAAGCGGTTCTTCATGTTCGGCGAGGTCTACTCCGGCGACCCCGCCTTCACCAGCCGCTACTCCACCCGCGGCGGGCTGGACGCCACCCTGGACTTCCCGTTCCAGGAGGCCGCCCGCTCCTTCAGCGGCGGCACCGCGGACGCCGCCCGGCTGGCGAGGCTGTACGCCGACGACGACCACCACACCGACGCCGACGCCGACGCCTCCTCGCTGCCGACCTTCCTCGGCAACCACGACATGGGCCGCATCGGCCGCTTCATCGCCCAGGACAACCCCGGCGCGGACGACGCCGAGCTGCTCCGCCGCGACCTGCTGGCCCACCGGCTGATGTACCTCACCCGGGGCCAGCCGGTCGTCTACTACGGAGACGAGCAGGGCTTCACCGGAAGCGGCGGCGACAAGGACGCCCGCCAGACGATGTTCGCCTCCAAGGTCGGCGACTACCTGGACGACGACCTGATCGGCACCACGGCCACCCACGCCCGCGACAACTTCGTCCCCGGCCACCCGCTGTACCAGGGCATCTCCGCCCTGGCGAAGCTGCGCCAGGACCACCCCGCCCTCGCCGACGGCGCCCAGATCGAGCGCCTGGCGTCCGGCGGCGTCTACGCCTTCTCCCGGATCGGCGCCCGCGAGAAGGTCGAGTACGTCGTGGCGGTCAACAACGCCGAGCAGGCCCAGGCCGCCGCCGTGCCGACGTTCTCCCCCGGCATGGCCTTCACCAAGGTGTACGGCGAGGGCCCCGCAGACCTGACCTCGGGCGCCGACGCGAAGCTGGCGCTGACCGTGCCGGCGCTGTCGGCCGTCGTCTACAGGGCCCGCGGGGCGCTCGCCGCCCCGGCCGCCGGCCCGGCCGTCTCGATCGCCCTGCCCGGCGCCGAGATCAGGGGCACCGCCGAGGACGGCCGGATCCCGGTCACCGCCACCGTGCCCGGAAGCGGCTTCGACCAGGTGACGTTCGCCGCCAGGGTCGGCGACGGCGGATGGAGGGTGCTCGGCACCGACGACGCGCCCAACGCCACGGCGGCCGGCCGTACCTTCCGGGTCTTCCACGACCTGCGCGGGATCCCGGCCGGCACGAAGATCACTTACAGGGCGGTGGTGAAGGACTCCGCGGGCCGTCTCGCCTCGGCCACCGCGTCGGCCACCGTCGGCGCCGAGCCCGCCCCGCAGGACCCGGGCGCGGTCACCCGGGACTGGCTGGTCGTGCACTACCAGCGCCCGGACGCGAAGGACGCCGGGGACTACGACGGCTGGGGCCTGCACGTCTGGGGGGACGTGGAGCAGCCCACCGAGTGGGCTTCCCCGCTCCCGCTGACCGGCGAGGACTCCTACGGCAGGTTCGCCTGGGTCAGGCTCAAGCCGGGCGCGGCGAACGTCGGGATCATCGTCCACAGGGGCGACGAGAAGGACGGCGGCGACCGCGTCGTCGATCCCGCCAGGACCGGCGAGGTCTGGGTGGCCTCCGGCAGGGCGGAGACCTACGCCTCCCGCGCCGAGGCCCAGGGCTACGCCACCGTCCACTACGCGCGGCCGGACGGGAGATACGACGGCTGGGGGCTGCACCTGTGGGGCGACGGCCTGGCCGACGGCGCGGGCACCGACTGGGCGTCCCCGCGCCCGCCGGACGGCGCCGACTCCTACGGCGCGTTCTGGAAGGTCCCGCTGAAGAACGCCGCCGCCCCGCTCAACTTCATCATTCACAAGGGCGACGTCAAGGATCCCGGGTCCGACCAGACGTTCACCCCGGCCGCGCGGCCGGAGGCGTACGTCGTCTCGGGGAAGGCGGAGGTCCACCCGACCAGGGCCGCGGCCGAGAACGTCGCGATCGTGCATCACCACCGGCCGGACGGGAAATACGACGGCTGGGGGCTGCACCTGTGGGGTGACGTGGCCGCGCCCACCGAGTGGGCCGCCCCGCTCCGGCCCGAGGGGCGCGACGCGTTCGGGCTCCGTTTCCGGATCCCCCTGAAAGAGGGGGCGAAGACCGTGAGCTACATCGTCCACAACGGCGACGACAAGGACCTGCCCGGCGACCAGTCGCTCGACGTGGCCGCCACCGGCGGCGAGGTCTGGCGGATCGCCGGCGTCGAGGGGAACCTGCTGCCGCAGCCCGCCGCCCACGGCGCGGACGCCGACCTGAGCAAGGCCGCCGCCCAGTGGATCGACCGCGGCACGGTCGCCTGGAAGGTACGGACGTCCGACGCCCTCCACCACTCGCTGGCCTTCTCCGCCAAGGGCGACATCGCCTACGCCGACGGCGACCTGACCGGCGACCTCCGAATCATCCGGCTGGTCCCCGGCGCCCTCACCGACGCGCAGAAGGCCAGGTGGCCGCACCTTTCCGGGCACGCCGCCCTCACCGTGGACCCGCGCGACACCGGCCTGGTCGCCGAGGCGCTGCGCGGGCAGGTCGTGGCCGTCGAGCGGGACGCCTCCGGCGCGCTGCTGACCGCCACCGGCGTGCAGCTGCCCGGCGTGCTCGACGACGTCTACGCCAAGGCGGCCGGAGCCGAGCTGGGCCCGGTCTGGGACGGCGCGCCCCGGCTGTCGGTCTGGGCGCCGACCGCGCGCAAGGTCGAGCTCGCGCTCTACCGCGGCCCGTCCGGCGGCGAGCGCGCCGTACAGCCGATGCGCCGCGACGACGCCACCGGCGTCTGGTCGGTGCGGGGCACGCCCGCCTGGAAGGGCCGCTACTACACCTTCCTGGTCACGGTCTACTCCCCCGCCGCGGGCAAGGTCGTCACCAACGAGGTGACCGACCCCTACAGCGTGTCGCTGGCCGCCGACTCCGTCCGCAGCCAGCTCGCCGACCTGGGCGACCGGTCGCTGCGGCCCGACGGCTGGTCGTCGCTCGCCAAGCCGGAGGCCGTCCCCCAGGCCAGGGCGTCGATCCACGAACTGCACGTGCGCGACTTCTCCGCCTCCGACGCCACCGTCCCCGTCGGCCTGCGCGGCACCTACGCGGCGTTCACCGGCGACCACGCCGGCATGCGGGAGCTGCGCAGGCTGGCGGAGGACGGCCTGACCCACGTCCACCTGCTGCCGGTCTTCGACATCGCGACCGTCCCCGAGAAGAAGGCCGACCGCGCCGAGCCGGACTGCGACCTGGCCGCGCTGCCCGCCGACTCCGGGCGGCAACAGGAGTGCGTCGGCGAGACCGCCGCCAAGGACGCCTTCAACTGGGGATACGACCCGCAGCACTACACCGTGCCCGAGGGCTCCTACGCCTCCGACCCGGACGGCACCGCCCGGATCAAGGAGTTCCGCGGCATGGTGCAGGGCCTGAACAGGGCCGGGCTGCGGGTGGTCATGGACGTCGTCTACAACCACACCCACGCCGCCGGCCAGGACCCGACCTCGGTGCTCGACCGCGTCGTGCCCGGCTACTACCACCGGCTGCTCGACGACGGCGCGGTGGCCACCTCCACCTGCTGCGCCAACACCGCCCCCGAGCACGCGATGATGGGCAAGCTCGTCGTCGACTCCATCGTCACCTGGGCGAAGCAGTACAAGGTGGACGGCTTCCGCTTCGACCTGATGGGCCACCACCCGAAGGCGAACATCGTCGCGGTCCGCAAGGCCCTCGACGCGCTCACCCCGCGGAAGGACGGGGTGGACGGCAAGTCGATCATCCTGTACGGCGAGGGCTGGAACTTCGGCGAGGTCGCCGACGACGCCCGCTTCGAGCAGGCCACCCAGGCCAACATGGCCGGCACCGGGATCGGCACCTTCAACGACCGGCTGCGCGACGCGGTGCGCGGCGGCACGCCGTTCGACGCCGACCCCCGCATCCAGGGCTTCGGCTCGGGCCTGGCCGGCGCGCCCAACGGCTCACCCGCCAACGGCACCGCCGAGCAGCAGCGCGCCCGCCTGCTGGGCTACCAGGACCTGATCAAGGTGGGACTGACCGGCAACCTGCGCGACTACGCCTTCACCGACTCGCGCGGCAGGCGGGTCAAGGGCTCGGAGGTGGACTACAACGGCTCACCCGCCGGTTACACCGCCGAGCCGGGCGAGGCCGTCACCTACGTCGACGCCCACGACAACGAGACGCTGTTCGACGCGCTGGCCTACAAGCTGCCGCAGGCCACCCCGATGGCCGACCGGGTGCGCATGCAGTCGCTGTCGCTGGCCACCGCCGTCCTCGGGCAGGGCACCTCGTTCGTCCACGCCGGGACCGAGCGGCTGCGCTCGAAGTCGCTGGACCGCAACTCCTTCGACTCCGGCGACTGGTTCAACCGGCTGCTGTGGGACTGCGCGCAGGGCAACGGCTTCGGCGCGGGCCTGCCGCCTAAGGCGGACAACGAGGACAAGTGGTCCTACGCCCGGCCGCTGCTCGCCGACCCGGCGCTGAAGCCGGACTGCGCGGCGATCACCGCGGCGCGGAACCTGTACGGCGAGCTGCTGAGGATCCGCTCCTCCTCCCCCGCCTTCACCCTCGGCTCCGCCGCCGAGGTGGGCAGGCGGCTGACCTTCCCGCTGAGCGGCGACGCCGAGACGCCGGGCGTGCTGACCATGCACCTGGACGCCTCGGGGATCGACCCGAAGTGGGACTCGCTGACCGTCGTGTTCAACGCCACGCCCGAGAAGCGGTCGCAGACCGTGGCCGCCCTCAAGGGCGCGGCGGTGACCCTCCACCCCGTCCAGGCGGACGGGACCGACGCCGTCGTGAAGACGTCGGCCTTCGACCCCGCCACCGGCACGCTGACGGTGCCGGCCCGCACGGTCGCCGTCTTCGTCCGGCCGCACGGCTGATTCGTCCGGCCGCGCGGCTCAGAGCCCGCGTGGGGCGTCCGCACGACCCCGCGCCGCCCCACCCGGTCCTCCCGCGGACGAGGTCCGCGGGAGGACCACCGTAAGGCCCCGGGGCCCCATGGCCCCGGGGAGGGAAGACCCGGGCCGGGTGCTGCAACACCCGGCCCGGCGAAGGGAATCCGTCCATCCGTCTGGAGGCCCCCGTGAGATCCTACAAAGCCGTCCTGACCGTGGCGGCGACCGTCCTGGCGAGCGCCGCCGTCGCGCTCCCCGTCACGACCGCCACCCCCGCCGCCGCCGCGCCGCCCACCCCCGGCCCGATCGCCAACCTGTGGAACTGGAACTGGAACTCGGTCGCCAGGGAGTGCACCGGCGTCCTCGGCCCCGCCGGGTACGCCGCCGTCCAGGTCTCCCCGCCGAACGACTCGATGAGCAAGGGCGGCTCGGTCTGGTGGGACGTCTACCAGCCCGCCCGCTACACCCTCACCAGCAAGTTCGGCGACGAGAACGCGTTCCGGAACATGGTCGGCGCCTGCCACTCCGCGGGCGTCAAGGTGCACGCCGACGTGGTGATCAACCACATGACCGGGCAGGGCAGCGGCAGCTACGGCGGCTACTCCTTCGGCAAGTACGGCTATCCCGGGCTGTACTCCTCCGCCGACTTCCACTCCCCCGCCTGCACGATCAACGACTCCGACTACGCGAACGACGCCTGGCGGGTGCAGAACTGCGAGCTGGTCGGCCTGGCCGACCTCAACACCGGCTCCGACTACGTCCGCGGCCAGATCGCCGGCTACCTCAACCGGCTCACCTCCCTCGGCGTGGACGGCTTCCGGGTGGACGCCGCCAAGCACATCTCCCCCTCCGACCTGTCGGCGATCAAGGGGCGGCTGAGCGGCTCGCCGTACCTGCACCAGGAGGTCATCGAGGGCCCGAACGAGGCCGTCAGGCCGAGCCAGTACACCGGCGTCGGCGACGTGCACGAGTTCGTCTACGGCCGCAAGCTCAAGGAGCAGTTCACCGGCCAGATCAAGTGGCTTTCGACCTTCGGGCAGAGCTGGGGCCTGTCGGTGCCGAGCGACAAGGCCGTGGTCTTCGTCGACAACCACGACACCGAGCGCAACGGCTCCACCCTCAACTACAAGTACGGCGACGCCTACCGGCTGGCGAACGTCTTCATGCTGGCCTGGCCGTACGGCACGCCCGCCGTCTACTCCGGCTTCACCTGGGGCGACAAGGAGGCCGGTCCCCCGTCGGCGAACGGCGGGTTCGTCACCGACACCGACTGCGGGAACGGCCGGTGGACCTGCTTCCACCGGCAGATGAGCGGCATGGCCGCCTTCAACCGGGCCGTCGCGGGCACCGCGGTCGCCAACTGGTACGACAACGGTAACAACGTGATCGCCTTCAGCCGGGGCGACCGGGGCTGGGTCGCGATCAACAACGAGGGCGGCTCCGTCACCCGGACCTTCACCACCGGCCTGCCCGCCGGCACCTACGCCAACGACGCCGGGAGCGGCACGGTGACGGTCGGCGCGGGCGGCACCGCGTCGGTGACCGTCCCGGCGAAGGGCGCGGTCGCCGTCCACGTCGGCGGCCCCCGGCCCACCTCCTCTCCCACACCCACCTCCACCCCCACCCAGGACACGGTCGCCACCACCTTCGCGGTGAACGCCACGACCTACTGGGGGCAGAACGTCTTCGTCGTGGGCGACGTGCCCGAGCTCGGCAGCTGGAACCCGGCGAACGCGGTGGCGCTGTCGTCGGCGGCCTACCCCGTCTGGCGGGGCACGGCCGGCCTGCCCGCCGGGCGGACGATCTCCTACAAGTACATCAAGAAGAACCCCGACGGCTCGGTGACCTGGGAGAGCGACCCCAACCGCTCGTTCACCACGCCCTCCGGCGGCACCGCGACGCGCAACGACACCTGGCGCTGACCACCCCCGGGTAACAGCTCGACGATCCACCGCCCCGGGCGCCCACCGCGCCCGGGGCCCTCATCAGCGACCCGCGCGGAGGACGAACGACCATGCGCTCATCCCCCTCACCCGCCCTCCTGCTGCTCACCGCCACGGCCCTCGCCCTGGCCGGCGCCGCCGTCCCGTCGACGGCGGCGGCCGCGAACAGCGTCACCGTCTACTACGCCACCGGCTGGCCGGCGGCCAACATCCACTACGCCCCCAACGGCGGCTCCTGGACGTCCGTCCCCGGCGTCGCCATGAACGAGACCGCCTGCGCCGGCTGGAAGAAGAGGACCATCGACCTCGGCTCGGCCACCGGCCTCAAGGCCGCCTTCAACAACGGCTCCGGCGCCTGGGACAACAACGGCGGCGCCGACTACACCATCGGCGCCGGCACGGTGAAGGTCTCCGGCGGCGATGTCACCTCCGGCGACCCGTGCTCCGGCGGGACCGGCCCCGGCGGCAAGGCCGAGGTCTTCTACCACAAGAAGACCAAGGGGTGGCCGACGGTCAACGTCCACTACCAGCCCACCGGCGGCTCCTGGACGTCCGTCCCCGGCGTCGCCATGAACGAGACCGCCTGCGCCGACTGGGCGAAGAGGACCATCGACCTCGGCTCGGCCACCAGCCTCAAGGCCGCCTTCAACAACGGCTCCGGCGCCTGGGACAACAACGGCGGCGCCGACTACGCCCTCGGTTCGGGCCGCACCACCGTCAAAGACGGCGTGGTGACCGCGAACGCCGCCGATCCGTGCACGCCCGCGCCCGAGGACGAGACCCCGCCCGGCGCGCCCACCGGCCTGACCGCCACCGCGCAGGACACCACCATCAAGCTGAGCTGGAACGAGGCCACCGACAACGTGGGCGTCACCGGCTATGAGATCACCCGCGTCAAGGACTCCGGCGCCCCGGTGACCCTGACCACCGCCACCAACACCGTCTACACCGACGCCCGCCTGGACCCGCGGACCACCTACACCTACACGGTCAGGGCCCTGGACGCGGCCGGCAACAGATCGGAGGCGAGCCCCGCGGCCTCGGCGAAGACCGGCGACGAGCCGGCCACCCCCGTCAAGGGCTCCCCGCTGGGCGGCGACCCGCGTGAGGACAGCATCTACTTCGTGATGACCGCCCGGTTCAACGACGGCGAACCCGCCAACAACCGCGGCGGCAGCCAGCACGTGAAGTCGGGCAACGCCGCCGCCGGCGACCCGATGTTCCGCGGCGACTTCAAGGGCCTGATCGACAAGCTGGACTACATCAAGGGCCTGGGCTTCTCCGCGATCTGGATCACCCCGGTCGTGCTGAACCGCTCCGACTACGACTTCCACGGCTACCACGGCTGGGACTTCTACCGGGTCGACACCCGGCTGGAGACCCCCGGCGCGACCTACCGGGATCTGATCGACAGGGCGCACGCCAAGGGCATCAAGATCTTCCAGGACGTCGTCTACAACCACAGCTCCCGCTGGGGCGCCAAGGGCCTGTACGTGCCCGCGGTGTGGGGCTCGCGCGACGGCGAGTGGAAGTGGCTGTACAGCAGGAAGGAACCCGGCAGGGAGTACGACCCGATGGAGGAGCAGCGGGGCGACGACCCCGAGCTGACCACCGCGCAGAACGAGATGGCCAAGGGCCGCCCCTACAACGGCGATCTGTGGTCGGCCACGGCCCCGGCCGGGAAAACCTGCCGGGACTACGGCACACCCACCTCCTACCGGAGCCCCGAGGGCTTCACCATCCGCAACTGCCAGTGGCCCAGCCCGACCTCCGGCATGTTCCCCGCGCAGTACTACCACCAGTGCTGGCTCGGCAACTGGGAGGGCGCCGACTCCAAGAGCTGCTGGCTGCACGACGACCTGGCCGACCTCAACACCGAGAACAAGGCCGTCCAGGACTACCTGATCGGCGCCTACAACTCCTACATCGACATGGGCGTGGACGGTTTCCGCGTCGACACCGCCGTGCACGTCTCCCGGCTGACGTGGAACCGGCGCTTCCTGCCCGCCATCCGGCAGCACGCCACCGCCGTGCACGGCGAGAAGGGCAAGGACTTCTACGTCTTCGGCGAGGTCGGCGCGTTCGTCCACGACAAGTGGAACCGCGGCTCAGTCAACCACTCCGCGCAGTTCTACACCTGGAAGGAACGTAAGGAGTTCGACCCCGACGACGCCAAGGCGGTCGTCGAGCAGTACGACTACGAGAACCTCATGGGCACCGCCAACCAGCCCACCAGTGACAACGCATTCCTGCGCGGCAACGACTACCACGCCCCCGACCACTCGAAGTTCTCCGGCATGAACGTCATCGACATGCGCATGCACATGAACTTCGGCGAGGCGTCCAACGCCTTCACCGCCGGCAAGGACTCCGACGACAGCTACAACGACGCCACCTACAACACCGTCTACGTCGACTCCCACGACTACGGTCCCAACAAGTCGAACGAGCGCTACGCCGGCGGGACCGACGCGTGGGCGGAGAACATGTCGCTGATGTGGACCTTCCGCGGCATCCCGACGCTCTACTACGGCTCGGAGATCGAGTTCCAGAAGGGGAAGAAGATCGACTGCGGGCCGACCTGCCCGCTGTCCACCACCGGCCGCGCCTACTACGGCGACCACCTGGCCGGGTCGGTCACCGCCGCGGACTTCGGCGTCGTCTCCTCGGCGACCGGCGCGGTCGCGCAGACCCTGGACAAGCCGCTGGTCAAGCATCTGCAGCGGCTCAACCGGATCCGCCGGGCGATCCCGGCGCTGCAGAAGGGCCAGTACTCCACCGAGGGCGTCAGCGGTCAGATGGCCTACAAGCGCCGCTACACCTCCGGCGCGGTGGACAGCTACGCGCTGATCACCGTGACCGGGGGCGCCACCTTCACCGGTGTCCTGAACGGCACGTACGTGGACGCGGTCACCGGCGACCGCAGGACCGTCACCGGCGGCACCCTCACCGTCGCCGCCCCCGGCAAGGGCAACGCCCGCGTCTACGTGCTCGACCTGCCGGGCAACCCGGCCCCGGGCAAGGTCGGTGACGCCGGGCCGTACCTGAAGTAGGGCCGGTTCAGCCGCCCGGCGGGCCGTACGGCCCGCCGGGCGGTGTCCGTCTCCCGGTGTCTCCCCGGGAGCCCGCGTCAGGTCAGGTGCCAGACGTGGAAGGCCGGGCCGTCGGCGGGCAGGGTGACGACGGCGTCGTCCCGGAGAGCGGCTCGGCCCCTCCGTACACGGGAACGGCCGAGCGGGCGGCGAGCGGGAGTCGGACCGGGCGGGCACGGGATGCGCGGGCCCGGCCGCGGGCGTCCCGCAAAGACCGTGACCCGGACAGGTAAAACCCGTGCCACATTCACCGCGCCTGGAAAGTCGATTGCCCCGTTTTGGGGATATTCACTGGAGGGCAGGGCGCACCTACGGCGAGCGGGGGTGGGAGCCGTGTCGGATGACCTGTTCACCATGCCGGACGACATGGACGGCACGTTCGAGGACCGGCGGGACGCAGGGCGGGTCCTCGCGCGCCTCCTGGAGCGCTACCGCGGCAGACCCGACGTCGTCGTGCTGGGACTGCCGCGCGGCGGCGTCCCGGTGGCGTACGAGGTCGCCACGGCCCTCGGAGCCCCGCTGGACGTCTTCCTGGTGCGCAAGCTGGGCGTCCCGGGCCGCGAGGAGCTCGCCATGGGCGCCATCGCCAGCGGCGGCGTCATCGTGCTCAACGAGGACATCGTCGGACGGCTCGGGATCTCGCAGTGGGCCATCCGCGCGGCGGCCGCCCGGGAGGGCCAGGAACTGGTCCGGCGGGAGGACGCCTACCGGCAGGGGCGGCCCGCGCTGGACCTCGACGGCAGAACCGTCATCGTCGTGGACGACGGCCTGGCCACGGGGGCGAGCATGCGCGCCGCCCTCCAGGCGCTCCGCCGCCACCGGCCGGCCCGGACCGTCGTCGCCGTGCCGACCGCGCCCGACTCCGTCCACCGTGACTTCGCCCACCTGGCCGACGAGCTGGTGTGCGCCGTCACGCCCCCCTACTTCACCGCCGTCGGGCAGTCGTACCGGGACTTCACCCAGACGACGGACGGGGAGGTGCGGAGCCTCCTGCGCTCGGCGACGCGGTCCCGGCCGGCGACGACCGGCTAGGTCCCGCCACGGGACCGGCAGCCGGTGGAAGCCGGCGGGCGCCTCACGGGAGGGGGTACATGTGAACGCCGTCCGGATGAACCTTGAACGCCTGGAGATCCCGGCCGCCGACGTCGTCCTGGAGGCCGACGTCGCGGTGCCGCATCCGGCGTACGGAATGGTGCTGTTCGCGCACGGCAGCGGCAGCAGCCGCCACAGCCCGCGCAACCGCCACGTGGCGGGCGAGCTGCAGAGAGCCGGGCTGGCGACGGTCCTCGCCGACCTCCTCACACCGCAGGAGGAGCGGATCGACCTGGTAACCGGTGAGTTCCGCTTCGACATCGGGCGGCTCGCCGTACGGCTGGCCGGGCTGACCGACTGGCTGGCCCGGCACAAGCCGACCGCCGGACTCGACGTCGGCCTCTTCGGCGCCAGCACGGGCGCGGCCGCCGCGCTCGTCGCCGCCGCGGCGCGGCCCGCGGTGAAGGCGATCGTCTCCCGCGGCGGGCGGCCGGATCTTGCCGGTGACGCGCTCCGGTCGGTCCACCAGCCCACCCTGCTCATCGTCGGGGAGCGCGACCCGATCGTCATCAGGCTCAACCAGGAGGCGATGGAGCTGCTGCCGGGAGAGACGGCCCTGGAGATCGTGCCGGGGGCCACGCACCTGTTCGAGGAGCCCGGCGCGCTGGAGCAGGTGGCCCGCCTGGCCCAGGAGTGGTTCCTGGGCCACCTGACGCGCGAGCGGCACCCGGAGGGCGGGGACGGCGACTGAGAGCACCGGGCCGGCATCGATACCAAGATCTGACAGCCTGCCGTAATTCATCACTCTAAGTAAGTGATTAGTCACTTAAAGTGATCGAAATGACGGTTGGTTCGTCGCTCCCGGGCTATGAGAGGAGGTGACGAATTGGTCGTTGACTACGGGGGGACCCACGATGACGAACTTCGACCAGATCAAGGGCAAGGCCAAGGAGAACGCCGGTGAGGCGGTGAACGACGACGAGATGGCCGCCCGGGGCCGCATGGAGCGCGCCAAGGGCAAGGGCAAGGAGGCCGCCGGCAAGGCCAAGGACAAGGCCAAGAAGGCCGCGGACGACACGCGCGGCAGGTTCGCCGAGTAGTCGGCCCTCCGGCGACCGCGGCTTTCCGGTCATGGCGCCGCGGGCGGCGATGGACGCCGCCCGCGGCGCTCGCACGTCACCGGGCCCCCGGAAAGTTAAGGCGGGTGACCCTGGGCGTTCAGCTCGGGCACCCCTGAACGGTCACCCTCGTGGCTAGGTTCGGCGAGTACCCCGGTTCGGGGGAGTTCGTCCGTGTCACGAGGAGTCACCTTGCGAGTCTTGGCCGTTGTGCCCGCCCGTGGCGGTTCCGTGGGCGTGCCGCTGAAGAACCTGGCCGCGGTGGGCGGCACCCCGCTGGTCGCCCGCGCGGTGCGGGCCTGCGTGCGGGCCGAGCTGGTCGACGAGGTCGTGGTCAGCACCGACCACGCCGAGATCGCCCGGGTGGCCCGCGAGGCCGGAGCTCAGGTGGTCGAGCGGCCGCAGGAGCTGAGCGGGGCCACCGCCTCCAGCGAGTCGGCGGTGCTGCACGCGCTCGACCGGCTCGGCGAGGACCCGGAGGTGGTCGTGCTGGTCCAGTGCACCAGCGCGTTCGTCGACCCGGCCGACCTCGACGCCGCCGTCACCAGGATCCTGGACGGCGGCGCGGACGTGGTCTTCTCCGGCCTGGAGACGCACGAGTTCCTGTGGGACGCCGCCGGCGCGGGCGTCAACCACGACCCGTCCTTCCGCCCGCGCCGCCAGGACCGCGAACCGCACTTCCGCGAGACCGGCGCGTTCTACGCGATGCGCGCCGACGGCCTGCGCGAGCACGGGCACCGCTTCTTCGGCAGGGTCGCCGTGCAGCCCGTACCGCCGCGGCACGCCGTCGAGGTCGACTCCCCCGAGGACCTGGAGATCGTCCGGGCGCTGGCGCCGTTCGTGGACCGGCCCGAGCCCATCGACGTGGACGCCGTGGTCACCGACTTCGACGGCGTGCACACCGACGACCGCGCCTACGTCGACCAGGACGGCCGTGAGATGGTCGCGGTCAGCCGCTCCGACGGCATGGGGGTGGCGCTGCTGCGCGGATCGGGCGTCAAACTGCTGATCATGTCCACCGAGCGGAACCCGGTGGTCGCCGCCCGCGCCCGCAAGCTCGACGTGCCCGTCCTCCAGGGGCTGACCGACAAGCGGACCGTGCTGCGCGACTGGCTGGCCATCGAGGGGCTCGACCCGGCCCGCGTCGCCTACGTCGGCAACGACGTCAACGACCTGGGCCCGATGAGCGAGGTCGGCTGGCCCGTCACCGTGCCCGACGCCCACCCCCGGGTCCGCGCCGCCGCCCGGGTGATGCTCACCAGGCCCGGCGGTGCGGGGGCCGTACGGGAACTGTGCGACCGGATCCTCGCCGCGCGCCCCGGAACCGGGACGGCGCCCGCCCCCGCGCCCGCCCCCGCGCCCGCGTCCATGCCCGCCTCCGCACCGGCCTCCGCGTCCGTGCCCGTCCCCCGCGCCGAGCCGAGGACGGCGCCGGCCGCCGGTCCGGTGCGGATCGGCGACACGCTGGTCGGCGCGGGCCTGCCGGTCTACGTGATCGGTGAGATCGGGATCAACCACAACGGCGACCTCGACATCGCGCGCAGGCTCATCGACGTGGCGGCCGACGCGGGTTGCCAGGCCGTCAAGTTCCAGAAGCGCACACCGGAGATCTGTGTGCCGCCGGAGCAGCGGGACCAGATCCGGCAGACGCCGTGGGGCGAGATGACCTACCTCGAGTACAAGATCAGGACCGAGTTCGGCCTGAAGGAGTACACCGCGATCGCCGAGCACTGCCGCGAGCGGGGCGTCCACTGGTTCGCCTCGCCGTGGGACGTGCCGTCGGTGGAGTTCCTGGAGTCCATGGACGTGGTCACGCACAAGGTCGCCTCGGCGAGCCTGACCGACCTGGAGCTGCTGCGCGCCCTCGCCGCCACCGGCAAGCCGGTCATCCTGTCCACGGGGATGTCCACGCTGGAGGAGATCGACCGGGCGGTGGAGGTCCTCGGCACCTCCAGGCTCGTGCTGATGCACGCCACGTCCACCTACCCCCTCCCCCCGGAGGAGGCCAACCTCCGCACGATCCAGACCCTCCGGGAGCGGTACGGCGTGCCGGTCGGCTACTCCGGCCACGAGCGCGGCCTGCAGATCTCACTCGCCGCGGTGACGCTGGGCGCGGTGGCCGTGGAGCGGCACATCACGCTCGACCGCACGATGTGGGGCTCCGACCACGCCGCCTCACTGGAACCCGCCGGGCTGGAGCACCTGGTCCGCGACATCCGCGTCATCGAGAGCGCACTGGGCGACGGCGTGAAGCGCGTCTTCCCCGGCGAAGAAGCCCCGAAGTCCCGCCTGCGGCGTGTCACTGTTTAGATGGCGGCAGTTCTCATGGCGACGCTGCGCGTCGCGGCTCGGGGGCTGGTAACCGGTGTCTTCCCTCGTCGTTCACTCGCTGCGCTCGCTCTCTCCTCAGTCCAGACACCGGCGCCCCCTCGCGGGTCCCGACACCGGCACCCCCTCGCGGGTCCCGACACCGGCGCCCCTGAGCGGGTCCGGAGACCGGGGTCCGTGGGCGGATCCGGACGGCGGGGCCCTGGGCGGGTCCGGATTCCGGTGCTCCTTGTGGCGCGTCACCGTGTGTGAACAGGAAAGAGAACCTTGATCAGGTTGTCGGTTGTGGTGCCGGTGCGGGATGTCGAGCCGTACGTGGCCGACGCGCTGGCCTCCCTCGCCCGGAACGCGCGGCGGGACTTCGAGTTCATCGTGGTGGACGACGGTTCGGCGGACCGGACCGGGCAGATCATCGAGGACTTCCGCGATGACCTGCCCGGTCTGGTCGTGCTGCGCAACGAGACGCCCGTGGGGCTGGCCGACGCCCGCAACCAGGGGGTGTCGCTGGCCTCCGGCCGTTACCTGACGTTCATGGACGGTGACGACTGGCTCGCCCCCGGCTACCTGGCCGATCTGGTGGCGGCGATCGAGGGGCTCGGCTGCGACTTCGTCCGGGTGGACCACGTCCAGGCCGAGGGGCGCAGGAGGGTGGTCCACCGGGCCCCGCTGGCCGTCCGCGGGGTGGTGCTGAAGCCGCGCGAGCACATCCTGCCCCTGGCGTCGCGGACCATGGTGGACTACCCCTACGCCTGGGCGGGGATCTACCGCCGTGACCTGGGTGAGCTGCTGACCTTCCCCGGCCGTCTGCACACCGCCGAGGACCGGCCGTGGATCTGGCGGTTGCACCGGCGGGCGGCGTCCTTCGCGGTGGTGTCGCTGGCCGGGATCTTCTACCGCCGGATGGTGGCGGGCTCGCTGACCCAGGTCGGCGACGCCCGGCAGCTGCACTTCTTCGACGCCTTCGACCTGGTCTTCGCCGATCTGGAGAGGGACGCGGAGGAGGAGTTCGCCGCCAAGGCCGCCCGTACCTTCTGCGCGCTGCTGGTCCACCACCTGGAGCTGGGTGACCGCTTCTCCCCCGAGCTGCGCGCCCGCTTCGAGGCGCGCGGCGTCCAGGCCCTGCGACGGCTGCCCGCCGGTCTGCTGGCCGAGGCGGGAAGCCTGGGTCCCGAGCGCGACGCGGTACTGCGGAAGCTGCTGGAGGAACGATGACGCGGCTGTTCTACGCTTCGACGCTGTTCGGGGCGATGACGCTGGCGGCCGCGATCGACGACGGCCGTTTCGGGCCGCGCGAGGACCGGCGGATCCTGCTGGTCTCCGGCAACGCCGCCGTCCCGGAGGTCATCCCGCCGCTGGACGAGGCTTCCGGGTTCGCCCCGCTGCGCCCGTACTTCGACGAGATCCACTCGTGGAACGAGATCGTGGCCCCGATGCACCCGTCGGACTGGAAGGCGCGCGTCATCGAGGTGCCGATGCTGAGCCGTCTGCTGGCCGCGCGGCTCTCCCTCGGCGACGACCTGCGCGAGCTGGTCCTGGAGTCCGTCGCGGTGCCGCCCGCCCGGACCGTCGCCGCGCTGGTCAGGGACTGCCCGATCACCGTCTACTCCGACGGCCTGATGAGCTACGGCCCCACCCGCGACCCCCTGCCGCTGGAGATCTCCGGGCGGATCACCCGGCTGCTCCACCTCGACCTGGTGCCGGGCCTGACCCCGCTGCTGCTGTCGGAGTACGGCGTGCCCGCCGACGCCCTCCCGGACCGGGCGTTCCTGGACGTGGCGGAGTCGGTGACCTCGGCGGTGGACCCGGCGGCGCCCATGGGGGCGCGGGAGACACCCGGGGCCCCCGAGGACCGGGCGATGATCCTGGGACAGTACCTGTCGGCGCTCGACATCCTCACGGCCGCCGAGGAGGCGGAGCTGCACGCGGACATGCTGCGCGGCGTGGCCGCCCGGGGGTTCGAAACCGTCCTGTTCAAGCCCCATCCGGCCGCCGGGCGGCGGCACGCCCTCCGGCTGCGGGAGACGGCGGCGGAGCTGGGCGTCAGGCTGGAGATCGCCGCGGAGAGCGTCCCCGCCGAGTCGTACTTCGCGGCTCTGCGGCCCGGGCTGGTCGTCGGCTGCTTCTCCACCGCGCTGATCACGGCAAGGAACCATCATGGGCTGCCGGTGGCCGCGATGGGGGGCGAGCGGGTCCTGGAACGGCTCTCGCCCTATGAGAACAGCAACCGGATCCCGGTGACGATCACCGACGCCCTGCTGCCCCGGCTGGCGGCCGACGGGTCGGTGAGCGAGCCGCCGCCGGTGGACCTGCCCGCCCTGGTCCGCGCGGTCGGCTACTGCATGCGGGCCGAGGCCCATCCCGGTCTGCGTGAGGCCGCGTCCGCCTACCTGGACGCCCACGGCCCCGATCGTTACTTCAAGCGTCAGCGGCTGGCCGCCCTGGAACTGCTCACCACTCCGGATCGTACGGGGCCGGGGACGCTCGCCCGGCTCCGGCGGCGCCTGTCACGAACACCCTTGTAAAACCCCAAAATTTGCACATATATGCCTTCTGAGCTGGGATTATCCCCTCCAATCGTCTTGAATGCGGTGCAGGGTCTGCGACGGAAAGGGCGACGAGAGGTAAGAGCATGACGCTGCGGGCACGCAGCACTGCGATCACGGCGCTGTTGACCACCGTGATCGTCGTGCTGGGCTTGGTCGGCCTGCTCATCGTTCTCCGGCAGATGGAGACCGTTGAGGTGCGCGGCCACGCCGCGTCGCTGGCCCGACAGAACGCGATGGCCATTCGGGAGGGTAGGGCGCCCAGCCTGGCGATCGCCGACGACGGGACGGTCATCCAGCTGGTGAGAGGCGGGCGGGTGATCTCCTCCGCACCGGAGTCGGCCGCCGGTCGGCCTCTCACCACGACCCGTCCGGACCCGGGTGATCCGCGCTGGGACGGGACCGTCACCTGGAACAAGCACCGGATGATCATCGTGGGTTCCTCGGTCCCCGGCGGGGCGGTCTACGTCGCGCAGCCGGAACCCGGCCTGTTCTTCGACCCTCCGCGGGTGGCGCTGCTCGGCGTCGCCGGGCTGGCCTGCGTGGGTCTGGTCGCCCTCGCCACCTGGGTGACCACGTCCCAGGCGCTCACCCCGGTACAGCGCATCTGCGCGGAGCTGTGCGACATCACCGCCACCGACCTGAGCCGGCGGGTGCCGGAACCGCGGGGCCCGGAGGAGATCCGGAGGCTGGCGCGGGCCATCAACGACACGCTGGCACGGCTGGAGGAAGCCGTCGGCCGGCAACAGCGGTTCGCCGCCGACGCCTCCCACGAGCTTCGCAGCCCGGTCACGGCCCTGCGGACCCAGCTCGACCTGGCGCTGTCCGATCCCGAACCGGACACCGACGCGACGTTCGAGGGGCTGGACCATTCGATCGACCGGCTCCAGCTGCTGGTGGACGACCTGCTGGCGGTGATCCGGCTGGACGCCGCCGCCCCGCACAACCGTGAGCGGATCGACCTGGGCGAGCTGGTCCGCGCCGAGCTGGACCGCCGCCCCGACGAGATCAGTCGTGACCTGACGGCGGGCGCGCTGGTCGAAGGCGATCCGCTGCAACTGGCCAGGGTGCTGACCAACCTGGTGGACAACGCGCTACGGCACGCCGAACACGAGGTGCAGGTGAAGGTCCGCCCCGACTCCGGGTCGGGACACGCGGTGCTTGAGGTCATCGACGACGGCGGCGGCATCCCGGAGGCCGACCGGGAACGGGTGTTCCAGCGGTTCGTCCGGCTGAAGGAGGGCCGCGAACGCGACGTGAGCGGCAGCGGGCTGGGCCTGCCGATCGCCCGGGAGATCGCCGAGGGCCACGGCGGCACCCTGAGCGTCGCCGACTGCGACCACGGCGCCCGCTTCGTCCTACGCCTCCCCCTCCTGGCCCTGGGAGAAGACCCCGCCCTCAACTCCTCCGAGTCCCCAAAGCCCCAACACGAAGTGTCGCAATAAGCCCGCTCGGGAACGCCGGTGTCCGGGCCCGCCCAGAGACCTTGATGTCCCCCGCCTAGGAACGCCGGTGCCCGGACCCGCTCGGGGGCGCCGGTGTCTGGACTGAGGAGAGAGCGAGCGCAGCGAGTGAACGACGAGGGAAGACACCGGTTACCAGCCCCCGAGCCGCGACGCGCAGCGTCGCCATGAGAACCGCAAGACACCGGATCAAGAGCCCCGAGCCGCGACGCGCAGCGTCGCCATAAAACGGCGCCCGGCGCGCAGCACCCTGGGCGGGACCTCGACGCGCAACCGGGCGCGGCGGCGGGCGGCGGCGTACGCCGGCCCGTCGAGCAGGGAGCGGGCCGGGACCAGGCGTCCCGAGCGGGCCATGCCGACCAGGGTGACCAGGTGGGAGGTCCAGTCGTCCAGCCCGCCGGGGTGGAAGTAGTTGGCGTGGCACCACTCCCCGTCCGGGGTGAGGAAGCGCCCCGCGGCCAGGTCTTCGAGGGTGCCGAGCAGTCCGCTTCCCTCGAAGACGAGGTTGATCGTCTCGGCGCCGACCCCGAAGTCCGACAGCACCAGCAGGGGGACGGAGCAGGCGATCGCCTCCAGCGCGGCGGTCGAGCTGACCGTGACGAACCCCGCCGCGCGGGCGAGGTGGTCGCGCATCGGGCCGGCCTCGAACCGCACCGCGCCGGCGGGGACCGCGTCCCGCCCGGCCAGTTCCTCCCACAGCCGCCGGTAGGGGTGCCGCTCGGCGTGGGTCTGCCGCTCGTCGTCGAGGGCGCGGAGCTTGACCACGACGTCCAGGTCCGGCCGCCGCCCGGCCAGCTCCGCCAGGGACAGCAGGATCCGTTCCCGGTCCTCTCTGCGCCTGGGCACCTTGGCCTGGGCGGCGAACACCACGCGGTCGCGCGGCCCGGCGGGGGGCGGGGCCTGCCCCGCGGGCAGGAACGGCAGCCGGGCCAGGCCGACCGCGCCGCCGCCGCCCAGTCTCCGGCCGAGTTCGGTGAACTCCGCCACCTCCCGGCCGCTGTGCAGGACGAACAGGTCGCAGCCGCTGCGGAACAGCCATGCCTTCTCGGTGGCGGGGACGGAGATGCCGGGCAGCCCGGAGACGAACACCGGCCTGGGCGAGAGGCCGGCGAGCACCTCGCCGACCAGCACGTCGACCACCGGGCCGGTGCAGGCGGCCAGCACCGCGTCGGGCCGCAGCCGTTCGGCCGCCCGGCGCAGCGCCCGCGCCGACAGCACGGGAGGGTCGGCGGCCACCCCGGTGACGGCCGCGCGGATCTGCGCCGGCGAGGGTGCGATGGGGGTACGGATCACCGCGAGCTCCGCCGTACAGCCGCCGGGAAGGCCCGCGAGCAGGTGGGCGGCCCACTTCAGATAGGAATCCGAGTCGGCCACGGCCAGGACCTTCACTTTTTGACTCCGGTGTCGTGAGGAGCGGACATCGACAGGTGTGAGCGGAGGGAGGGCGCCGCCAGGGCGGTCCACCAGTCGTCGGGGACGTCCACCGCCTCCACGGTGACGCCCCGGGGTGCCAGC
Organism: Streptosporangium sp. NPDC053982; assembly: GCF_055585205.1. Lineage (NCBI taxonomy): Bacteria > Bacillati > Actinomycetota > Actinomycetes > Streptosporangiales > Streptosporangiaceae > Streptosporangium > Streptosporangium sp. NPDC053982. The sequence continues at coordinate 134,844 of NZ_JBVJKQ010000007.1, read as the reverse complement.
AGGACACGTAGCGAGGTGACGGCGGTGGACGGCAGGCTGAGCACCCGCTGCCCGGCGTCCAGTCCCCGCAGGGTCATCTCGGCGGGGGCCCCGGCGTCGTAGACGGTGACGCCGGGCTGCGCGCCGATCCGTTCGAGGTCGCCGGGGTCCTCCCGGCGGTGCGGGAAATAGGCCATCGGCCCGGCCGCGCCCACCCCGGCGAGCCAGGTGAGGTAGCGGTCGCGGTGGATCAGGCCGTTGCGCACCAGTGAGGTGCCGAGGACGACCGTGGGCTCCTGCGGCCGGGGCCGGCGCAGTGGCTGCGCGCGCAGCCAGGTGAAGTCGTGGACGACCAGTTCGGCTCCCCTGCCGCGTACGGCGCGCGCCAGGTCGTCCGGGATGGGCATCGCGGTGAAGACCGTCAGCCGGCCCGACCGGGCGGCCGAGCGCAGTCGCAGACCGGCCGCCACGCCGAGGACGGAGCGCGACGGGCCCGCGGTGGCCCGGGCCCGTAGCAGCGGCCTGCCAAGGGGCCCGGCGAGCAGTTCCAGGAGCCTGATCGTGGCCAGCCCGTCGTCGACGACCACGATCCGTCCGGGGAGTGCGGTGAGCCAGCGGGCCTGGACCCGGCCGGAGAAGGCGTCGCCGATCACCCAGGTCATGCCCCGCCGGGGCCTGGGCGGCCCGGGGGCCGGGCCGGCCTGTTCCAGCCCCGGGGGAAGGACGAGGCGGGACAGTTCCCGGCGGGTGGCGGTCAGCGGGCGCGAGCCGGCACGGGGCACCACCCGGACGGGGGCGCCGAGCAGCCCGGCGTGGCAGGCCTCGACCACGCAGAGCAGTTGCAGGGGGGACTCCGCCCAGGCGATGGCCGAAGGCTGTTCCCGCGCGTGGTCCCGCCCCTCCTCCACGCCGGGCGATGACCCGTTCACGATCGCCTCACCGTAACCGTGACGCCTTACGCGGCCGGGAACCGCGGATGAACATCCGAGCACGCGCGCCCGGCGACGTGCCGCCCGGAAAGGCACTGAACAGGTAAAACGATCCCCCTTTAAAAAGATCTACGTTAGGGGGCGCTTCAGCCGGGAAGAATCGTCCGTCGCACCGGGGCGTCGCCGGTCCCGCGGTGCGGAAATCCCTGTGCCGCAAGGGTTTGCGGCTTTTGCGAAAGCCTTTGGCCCGAAGTCGCCGATCTTCGGACCGGGAAGTCGACGATCACCGATATTCGGCGTTTTCCCAAGTCAAGGCAATGCGGGAGCTTGCAATCGGCCTGGAGCAGCACGTACGTTCTACTCGTTCGCGATGAGGACCGAGGTCCACAGACCCATCTCTCGTCGACACATTGCCCGACCGCGCATCATCACGACGGATCACTCCGTCGATGGGCGCGGCCGCCGAATCCGCGGCTCTCGCGGAACCGGGGAACCACTTCATGGGGTGAATCAGCGCGTTCGCGCGCCGTAGGGCACTTCCCAGCCCGAACCCGTCAGCTAACCCGGTAGGCGGCATGGAAGCGACGCAAGGAGCCGAACTCTCCCATGGCCAAGAACCGCCTCACCCCCGGGAAGCACAGCCTGGTCCGCGCCCTCGTGGGCGCGTCCATCGTCCTCGCCGGCGGTGCCGTGACCACCGTTCCCGCCCTCGCCGACAACCACGCCTCCGGCCCGCAGGCCGGGTCGGTCACCGAGAACGCCGCGGCCTCGTCCGAGACCCAGGCCCAGAACCTGCCCAAGGTCAGCGCCCAGCAGGTCCTCGACATCGCCGCCCAGCAGATCGGCGTCTCGGAGAACGCCTACGGCGGCGGCACCAAGTTCCATGCCTGGTACCTCGCCAGCGAGCGCGCGAAGGAGACCGTCGCCCGCGACGGCGGCAGGATCCAGGACTACGCCAACGCCCCCTGGTGCGCGATGTTCGTCTCCTGGGTCGGCGAGCAGGCCGGCATCCGGCCCACCATGGGCTGGGACGCCTACACCGTCAGCTACGCCAAGTGGTTCGCCGACAACGGACGCTGGGGTCAGACCCCGAAGCCCGGCGCCGTGGTCTTCTTCGACTGGGGCGGCAGCAAGGACATCGACGCCATCGACCACGTGGGTCTCGTCAAGAAGGACAACGGCGACGGCACGATCACCACGATCGAGGGCAACACCGGCAACGGCAAGGTCGAGGAGCGTGTCCGGCCGGTCGCCCAGGTCGACGGCTACGGATACCCGGTCTACAACGGCTGACGGACGACTCCGGTCTTCCGTTCCCCTCTCCCCTTCCCCTCGTCCGCTCCCGTCCCTCCGGGAGCGGCGAGGACCGGCGGCGGACTACGGCCGACGGACGGCGACCCGGCACGACCGGGTCGCCGTTTCGGCTTTCCGGCCGGGACCTTATCGCCGCGAGGAAGGTCCGGACGATCCCTGATGCACTGGATGATCCCGGTTGGTGAGCGTTCGCCGCGTCGTGTCATGTTGGGGTGGGAGCGCTCCCAAGCGCCCGATCGCACAGTTTGTCACCTTAACGACTGTTCGCCGAGCTGAAACACCCGCGATGTAACGGTTACGTTTCGGCATATTGACGCGCCGGTTGCCCATCGTCCAGTCTTCGTGGGAGCGCTCCCAAAAGCTGCCCGCGCGCAACCCATCGCCGATCGCGTTCGTCGGGGGCCGGTTCGCGATGTCACCTCCCAATCGATTCGGGCGACCACCTGAGAGGGGTCCGGAATGTTGAACACCAAGCGGCACGGCAAGCTCGCCGCCGTCGTGGTGATGACCGCCGCAGCACTGGCGGTCACCTCCTGTAGTTCGAGTGAGCCCGCCAAGAACACGGCCGCCTCGGGCGGCTCGGCCTCCGAGCCGGTGACCATCACCGTGCAGACCTTCGGCGGCGGCGCGAACTTCGGCTACAAGAAGGCCGTCGAGACCTGGAACGCGTCACACCCGAACATCCAGATCAAGCACGAGAACCCGACCGACCGGTTCGAGGACGTCTTCCTGCCCCAGCTCCTGCAGCGTCTGCAGGCCGGCAGCGGCGCGGCCGACGTGGTCGGCATCGACGAGGGCGCGATGGGCCTCATGAAGGCCCGCCCGCAGTTCTTCGTCGACCTCGCCGAATACGGCCTGGACAAGCGCAAGAGCGACTTCCCCGCCGCCAAGTGGGAGAACGGCATCAACAAGGACGGCAAGCTCTTCGCCCTCGGCACCGACATCGGCGGCATGGCGATGTGCTACCGCAAGGACCTGTTCGAGAAGGCCGGCCTCCCCGGTGAGCGCGACGAGGTCAGCAAGCTCTGGCCGGACTGGAACGCCTTCATGGAGGTCGGCAAGAAGTTCCAGGCCGCCAACACCGCCAAGGGCGACCCGAAGTTCCTCGACGGTCCCAACACCCTCTACAACGTGGTCCTGTCGCAGGAGGCGCCGAAGAACGGCAACGTCGCCTACTTCGACAAGAACAACCAGCTCATCCTGGAGTCGAACCCGGCCATCAAGACCGCGTTCGAGACGGTGAAGAGCTTCAGCCAGGCGGGCATGACCGCCAAGCTCGCCTCCTTCACCCCGCCGTGGAACGCCGCGCTGAAGAAGGGCGGCTTCGCCGTCATGGGCTGCCCGGCCTGGATGGTCGGTGTGATCAAGGACAACTCCGGCGAGGGCAACTCGGGCAAGTGGGACGTGGCCGGTGTTCCCGGCGGCGCCGGCAACTGGGGCGGCTCCTACCTGGCGATCACCAAGCAGAGCAAGCACCCCAAGGAGGCCGCCGAGGTCGTGAACTACCTCACCGGCAAGGAGGGCCACGTCATGGCCTTCCAGGAGGCCAATGCCTTCCCCAGCTCCATCACCGCCCAGGAGGACCCGGCGGTCAAGGACCTGAAGAGCGACTACTTCAACAACGCTCCCACCGGCCAGATCTTCGGCGACTCGGTCAAGGACCTGCAGCCGGTCTTCCTGGGTGAGAAGCACGCCCAGGTGAAGACCTCGGTGGAGAAGGTGCTGGAGGGCATGGACCAGGGCTCGGTGCCCTACGACCAGGCGTGGCAGAAGTTCGTCGAGGCCGGCGTCAAGGCCGCGGGCTGACCCCCGTCCCGATCGGCACGGCCCGGCGGCGGTGATCCCGCCGCCGGGCCGGTCGCCTGCCCACCGCTGAAAGGCTACCGATGACCCTGCACGTCGACACCCCGGCGCCGGCCCGGCCACGGTCCCCGCGCCGATCCCCCGGACACCGCGGCTCGGGACGCGGCGGAGGGCTCGCCAGGTTCGACCTCCGGGCGACCCCGTACTTCCTCGTCTCCCCGTACTTCCTGCTCTTCGCCGTCTTCGGCGTCTTCCCGCTCGGCTACACCCTCTGGGTCTCCCTCTACGACTGGGAACTCGCCGGTGACAAGTCGTTCGTCGGGTTCGAGAACTACATCTCCCTGATCACCGACGCGGCCTTCTGGAACGCGGTGGTCAACACCCTCGCGATGTTCGTCATCTCGACGGTTCCCCAGCTCGTCCTCGCGCTCATCCTCGCCAACGCGCTCAACAAGCGCATCCGGGGCCGGCTCTTCTTCCGCCTCGGCGTGCTGCTGCCGATGATCACCTCCGTCGTCGCCGTCGCCGTCGTCTTCACCCAGCTCTACGGGCGCGACTACGGAATGATCAACTGGTTCCTCGGCCTGTTCGGGGTCGACGCGATCAACTGGCAGAACGAGAGCTGGACGGCGTGGATCGCGATCTCCACGATGGTCGACTGGCGCTGGACCGGCTACAACGCGATCATCCTGCTCGCCGCGATGCAGACCATCCCCAAGGACCTCTACGAGGCCGCCGCCCTCGACGGCGCGTCGGCCCGCCGGCAGTTCTGGCAGATCACCATCCCGATGCTGCGCCCGACGATCATCTTCATCGTCTTCATCTCCACCATCGGCGGACTAACGCTCTTCACCGAGCCCGTCCTGTTCGACGGCAACCCCACCATGGCGGGCGGCGCCACCGGCCAGTACCAGACGGTGGCGATGTTCATCGTCAAGGAGGCGTTCCGCGACTTCGACTTCGGCTACGCGGCCGCCGCGGCGTGGCTGCTGTTCGCGCTGATCCTCATCGGCACCCTCATCAACTACTCCTTCACCCGCCGCATCGGGGGTAACAAATGACGGCGATCCACGCCCGGAGCCGCCCGGCGAGAACCGGGTCCGCGCCGAACAGCATCTGGGACGCGACCCCGCTGACGAAGGTCGTCCTGGCCCTCGCGCTCGTGGTGTCGGCCTTCCCGATCTACTACATGTTCATCATGGCGACGCGGACGAACGACGACGCCAGCGAGGTGCCCCCGCCGCTGCTGCCCAGCGGCCGCCTCGGTGAGAACGTCGAGCGGCTGCTGAACACCGAGGACGCCCACTTCCTCCTCGGTCTGACCAACTCGGCGATCATCGCGGTCACCGTGACCGTCTCGGTCGTGCTCATCTCCACCCTGGCCGGTTTCGCCTTCGCCAAGCTCCGCTTCAAGGGCGGCAAGATCCTGCTCGGCCTGATCCTGGTGACGATGATGGTGCCGCTCCAGCAGATGGGTGTGGTGCCGCTGTACCAGCTCATGGTCGACCTCGGCTGGACCGGCCAGATCAAGGCGGTGATCCTGCCGTTCCTCGTCAACGGCTTCGGCGTCTTCATGATGACCCAGTACACCCAGCAGGCGGTGCCCGACGAGCTCGTCGAGGCGGCCCGGGTCGACGGCGCCTCCACCATGCGGATCTACGCCAACGTCATCCTGCCCGCGCTGCGGCCCGGCATGGCGGTGCTCGCCCTCCTGGTCTTCATGCAGACCTGGAACGAGTTCATGTGGCCGCTGATCGTGCTGACCCCCGACAACCCGGTGGTGCAGACCTCGATCGCCGCGCTCAACCAGGCCCACGGCACCGACTACGTCATGCTCTTCACCGGCACGGCGGTCTCGGTCCTCCCCCTGTTCATCGTCTTCGTCGCGTTCGGTCGTCAGATCGTCGGCGGCCTCATGGAAGGTGCGGTCAAGGCGTGACCACGCAAGAGACACGGCTACAGGCCGCGGAACTGCTGTTCCCGACGGACTTCGTCTGGGGGGCGGCCACCTCCGCCTACCAGATCGAGGGGGCCCTCGAAGAGGACGGGCGCGGCCGGTCCATCTGGGACACCTTCATCCGCCAGCCCGGCCGGATCGTCAACGGCGAGAACGCCGACGTGGCGATCGACCACTACCACCGCTACCGCGACGACGTGCGGCTGATGGCCGACCTCGGCCTCGGCGCCTACCGCTTCTCCATCTCCTGGCCGCGGATCCAGCCCGACGGCTCCGGCCCGATCAACCCCAGGGGCCTCGACTTCTACAGCCGCCTGGTCGACGAGCTGCTGGAGCGGGGCGTGGACCCGTGGGTGACGCTCTACCACTGGGACCTGCCCCAGGCTCTGGAGGACGCGGGCGGCTGGCCGTCGCGGGAGACGTCGAAGCGCTTCGCCGACTACGCGGCGGCCGTGCACGACGCCCTCGGTGACCGGGTGCGCAACTGGAGCACGGTCAACGAGCCCTGGTGCGCGGCCTTCCTCGGCTACGCCTCCGGCGAGCACGCCCCGGGACGGCGCGAACCGGCCCAGGCGGTGCGGGCCGCCCACCACCTGCTGCTCGCGCACGGCCTGGCCACCCAGGCCATGCGGGCCCAGCGGTCCGACAGCAGGATCGGCGGCTGCGTCAACCTCTACGCGATCTCCCCGCAGACCGAGTCCGAGGCCGACCGGGACGCCGCCCGCCGCATCGACGGCCTGCAGAACCGCTTCTTCCTGGACGCGCTGCTCAAGGGCGCCTACCCCGAGGACGTGCTGATCGACCTCGACGGGATGGCGGACTTCACCGAGGACGGGGACATGGAGATCGTCTCCACCCCGATCGACATGCTGCTGGTCAACTACTACAGCCGCTTCACCGTCTCCGGCGTCCCCGGCGGCGCGGCGTCGGCGGCGGCGGCGCCGACCGACAGCGGCTCGCCCTGGGTCGGCAGCGAGGCCGTGTCGTTCGTCCAGGCGGGCCGGCCGGTCACCGCCATGGGCTGGGAGATCGACCACACCGGTCTGCAGGAGATCCTGCTGCGGCTGGCCCGGGAGTACCCGAGCGTGCCGCTGGTCATCTCCGAGAACGGCGCCGCCTTCGAGGACGTCGTGGGCGACGACGGCGTGGTCCACGACCGCGAGCGGGTGGACTACATCGAGTCGCACCTGCGCACCTGCCACGAGGCGATCGAGGCGGGGGTGCCGTTGAAGGGCTACTTCGCCTGGTCCCTGATGGACAACTTCGAGTGGGCGTGGGGATACGACAAGCGATTCGGCCTGGTCCGCGTCGACTATGCGACCCAGGAGCGTATTCCCAAGGAGAGTGCTCTCTGGTATGCCGGGACCATCAGGCGCGGAGGCCTGAACGGTCCGGCAGAATAAGGGGCCGGCGAATCATTCATGGGGGCAGGCAACATGAACGGCGACCGTCGTCCGACGCTTGAGGCGGTCGCGGCACTGGCCGGTGTCGGCCGCGGCACCGTGTCACGGGTCATCAACGGCTCACCCAAGGTGAGCGAGAAGGCTCGTGAGGCGGTGCAGCAGGCCATCGAGGAACTGGGGTACGTCCCCAACCGGGCGGCTCGCGCACTGGTCACCCGGCGCACCGACACGGTCGCGCTGGTGGTCTCGGAGTCGGAGTTCCGCGTCTTCGACGAACCCTACTTCGCCGGGACCATCCGCGGCATCGGCTCGGCGCTATCCGAGACCGGTCTGCAACTTATCCTCGCGATGGCGCAGTCGAAGCAGGAGCACGAGCGGCTGGAGCACTACCTCACCGGCCAGCACGTCGACGGGGTGTTGCTGATCTCGCTGCACGGCGCCGACCCGCTGCCCGAACGCCTGGAGGCGATGGGCGTGCCGACCGTCATCGGCGGCCGCCCCGTCGGCCTGACCCCGTACAGCTACGTCGACGTCGACAACCGGGCCGGAGCCCGGCAGGCGGTCAAGTACCTGCTGGGCAAGGGCCGTTCCAGGATCGCCACCATCGCCGGTCCGCAGGACATGGGTGTGGGCGTCGACCGGCTCGCCGGCTACCGCGACGCCCTGCTGGCCACCGGCCTGCCGGAGATCGTGGCCTACGGCGACTTCAGTGAGGAGAGCGGCATGGAGGCGACGATCCGCCTGCTGGCCGACCACCCCGATCTGGACGCCGTGTTCACCGCCTCCGACCCGATGGCCCTGGGGGCCATGCGGGTGCTGCGTGAGGAGGGCAGGGCGGTCCCGTCGGACGTGGCGGTGATCGGATTCGACGACTCCGCCGCCGGCGCGCACTCCTCCCCCACGCTCACCAGCGTCCACCAGCCGACGGAGGCGATGGGCCGGCAGATGGCCCACCTCCTCGTCGCCCGCATCAACGGCGAACGCCTGGAACAGCCCGTCGTGATACTGGACACCCACCTGGTCGAGCGCGACTCGGCCTGAGCGTCCCGGCGGGCCTTCCTCCTCTCGTCTCCTCTCGTCTCCTTTCGACGACGCGTCATCGTGGGCGGCGTCCCACGCGCAGAAGGTTTTCCACCGGACACGTCCGCCGGGCCCCCGGGCCCGGCGTCAACGCGTGGAGGTCTGATGACTCTGCGATTCAACCTGCTGGGCCCGCTTCAGCAAACCATTTGTGAGGAGCTCCGGTCCTTCAGGGCCGGGAGGAATCGCATACGTCGCCGCACGGGCCGGACCGAGCGGGCACGCTTCACAGCGTGAAGTTCGTCGTGCAGGTCCGGCTGTTCCCCACGCCCGCCCAGGAGGCGGCGCTGGCGGACACGCTGCGCCTGTGCAACGAAGCGGCCAACCTCGTCTCCCGCACCGCATGGCAGACCGAGGTGTTCGGCAACTACGACCTGCGCAAGCACACCTACGGCCGCCTCAAGGACATGGGCCTGTCGGCCCAGCCCGCCCAGCACGTCATCAAGAAGGTCGCCGACGCTTATGCGACGGTGAAGGCCCAGGTGAAAGCGAAGCTGCGCAAGCCCCTGGCCACGCCGGTCGCCTTCCGCCCCGACGCGGCGCAGCCGTTCGACGACCGGTGCCTGTCCTGGCAGGCCGAAGATCGCACCGTGAGCATCTGGACCACCGGCGGCCGGATGAAGGGCGTGGCGTTCGGCTGCTCCGACGAACAGGCCCGCGCGCTGATCGCCTACCGCAGAGGCGAATCCGACCTCATCCACCGCGACGGCCTGTGGCTGCTGACGGCCACCTGCGACGTCCCCGACGTCGACGTCACCGAACCCGACGCCTTCCTCGGCGTCGACCTCGGCATCGCCAACATCGCCACCACCAGCGACGGCACCCGCCACTGCGGGAAAGCACCTGAACGCCGTGCGACACCGCAACCGGGAGCTGCGCCGCCGCCTGCAGGCCAGGCAGACCAAGTCCGCCAAGCGGCTGCTCAAGCGGCGCCGCCGCAAGGAGGCCCGCTTCGCCCGCGACGTCAACCACGTCATCTCCAAGACCATCGTGACCGAGGCGCAACGCACCGGGCAAGGGATCGCCCTGGAAGACCTCCAGGGCATCCGCGACCGGGTACGGCTCCGCAGGCCCCAGCGGGTCACGCTGCACTCCTGGAGCTTCCACCAGCTGGGAGGCTTCATCGCCTACAAAGCCGCCCGGAGCGGGGTCGCCGTGATGCACGTCGACCCCGTTTACACCTCCCAAGGGTGTTCGGTCTGCGGGCACACCGACCGGCGCAACCGGCCGGACCAGGAAACCTTCTCCTGCACGTCGTGCGGCTTCGCTGAGCACGCCGACGTCAACGCGGCCCGCAACATCGCCTCGCGCGGCGTTGCGGGCTGGGCCGCCGTCAGCCGGCCGCACGCGGCCTGAACCGTCGAACCCATCGACGGTGAGGAGCTGCAAGCTCGGTCCTTCAGGGCCGAGAAGCTGACATACGCCACTCCGGCCGCCCCGGCGGCCAGGACCGATCGGATACACGCGGGCGTGTATCCGTCCGGTGATCACCGGCCGTTGACCGCCGCCGCGGCTGTCCCTAACGTTGGACCGTCATGGGAGCGCTCCCATCCATGTTGCGACGGTCCCGGCGGTGGCCGGGCTGCGAAAATGGGGCAGGGCGTCCGCACCGCCCGCCCGACCGAAAGGATCTCCCCTTGTCCCGGCAGTTCACCCTCCGCAGCGGCACCCTGCACGCCGAGATCACCGAGCGGTCCGCCGCCCTGCGCGTCCTCCGCGACGGCGAGCGCGACCTCGTGGTCTCCTGGCCCGCGGACGGGCCGATCCCCTACTACAGCGGCACCCTCCTCGCCCCCTGGCCCAACCGCGTCGGAGGCGCCCGCTACACCTTCGAAGGCGAGGAGCACCGGCTGCCGGTGAACGAGGAGGACCGCGGCAACGCCCTGCACGGGCTGGTCGCCGAGGCCGACTGGAAGGCGGTGGAGTGGCTGTCGGTGGAGGACGAGCACGGGTTCGTCCGGCTCGCCCACACGATCACCCCCACCCCCGGCTACCCGTTCACCGTCGCCCTGGAGGTGCGTTACTCGCTGGCCCCCGGCGGGCTGACCACCACGCTGACCGCCGAGAACACCGGCGACGCCGCCGCCCCCTACGGCTGCGGCCCGCACCCGTGGCTGCTGGCGGGCGACGACGTCGAGCGGTACGAGCTGCACGTACCCGCCGGCAGGGTGCTGCTGGTGGACGACCGGCTGCTGCCGCGCGCGCTGGAGGACGTCTCCGGCACGCCGTACGACTTCACGGTCCCGCGCGTGGTGGGCGACACCGCCGTGGACCACGCCTTCACCGGCCTCACCGCCGATGACTCCGGTCAGGCCACGGTACGGCTGCGCGGCCCCGAGGGCGGGGTCGAGGTGCGCTGGGACGCCTCCGTGCTGCCCTGGGTGCAGGTGTGCACCGGCACCGGCCTCGGCCACCGCGGGCTGGCGGTCGAGCCGATGACCTGCCCGCCCGACGCCTTCAACTCCGGCACCGACCTGATCGTGCTGCGGCCCGGCGAGAAGGCCGAGACCTCCTGGACCATCTCCCCCTGCTGAGGCGGCGTCATGGAAAGCAGAACCAAGCGGCGGCTCACCGGAGCCGACCTCGACGCGCTGGCCCGGCGGACGCTGGGCTCCGGGGTCACCGCCTCCACGGAGCTGACCGACGGCTACGCCAACGCCGTGTGGCGGCTGACTCTGCGCGACGGACGCGAGGTGATCCTGAAGACGGCGCCTCCCCCCGAGATGGAGCAGCTCGGCTACGAACGCCGCCTGCTGCGCACCGAGGCCATGGTCTACCGTCTGGCCGGACCGGCCGGGGTGCCGTGCGCCGAGCTGCTGGCGGCCGACCTGGACGATCCGGTGCTGGGCGGCGACCACCTGTTCCTCTCGGCCCTCGACGGGGTGCCGTGGAACCATGCCGGCCTCGGGGAGACGGACGAGCGGGCGGTGCGCCGGGAGCTCGGCGGCCTGCTGGCCCGGCTGAACGCGGTCACCGGTGACGTCTACGGCTACCCGTACGCCGGCCTGACCGGCGCCACCTGGCGGGAGGCGTTCCTGACGATGACCGGCGCCGTCCTCGCGGACGCGCACCGCTACGCGACGTCGCTGCCCAGGCCCGCCGGGGAGATCTCCGGGGTGATCGCGGCGAACGCCGGCGCGCTGGACGAGGTGACCGAGCCCCGCCTGGTCCACTTCGACGTCTGGCCGGGCAACGTCTTCCTGACGACCGCCGGAGGCCGTCCCCGCATCCAGGCGCTCATCGACCACGAGCGGGCGTTCTGGGGCGATCCGCTGGCCGAGTTCGTCACCCCGACCATCTTCGGGGAGCTGGAGGAGTCGGACGAGATCGTGGCGGGTTACCGGGATGCAGGCGGAACGGTCGCGTTCACCGACGCCGCGCGCACCCGGATCACCCTCTACCGCCTCTACCTCGCCCTGATCCTGCTCGTGGAGGAGGGGCCCCGGCAGTATCCCGAGGAGGAGTACGCCCCGCTCCGCGCCCAGGCGGCCGCTGAGCTGACCGGGGCCCTGGACGCGCTCTCCGGCCGGTCCCCGTCCGCCGTGACCGCCTGACCGCCTGAGCGCCTGAGCGCCTAGGAGCGGCGGTCGCGGGCGAGGCGGAACATCTCCGACTCCATGCCGAAGAAGCGCGTGGTACGGCCCTGCGGGGTCATCCCGAGCCGCCGGCAGACGGCCATGGAGGCGTCGTTGTCCGGCTTGACCAGCGCGTACACCTCTTCCAGCCCGGAGGCGAACCCGCGCTCGACCGCGCCCCGGGCCGCCTCGGTGGCGTAGCCGTTGCCCCAGGAGTCGGGGTGGAGGTGCCAGCCCACCTCGACCTCCCCGTCGCCGCCGGGGATCGGCCGGAACAGCACGGTCCCGGCGGCCACCCCGGTGTCACGGACCTCGACCGCCCAGGAGCCGAACCTGCGGTCCCGCTCGTGGAAGGCGTGCCAGCCGTCCACCGCGGGGGCCGCCTCGAAGGTGAAGGGCGGCAGCCAGCGGAGGACCTCCGGCCGGGTGTAGATGTCGGTCATCCGGTCGAGGTCGGCCGGGTCGTGAGTCCACTCGCGGACGATGAGCCGCTCGGTCGCGTAAACAGTCATTCCGGATTTCTATCGCGGCCGGGACGCCGGGTACGTCCCCCGGGAGGACGACCGCACAGCCGCACGGCCGCACGGAGTCGGCGGGTCGGCGGGTCGGCGGGTCGGCGGGTCGGCGGGTCGGCGGGTCGGCGGGTCGGCGGGTCGGCGGGTCGGCGGGTCGGCGGGTCGGCGGGTCGGCGGGTCGGCGG
>NZ_JBVJKQ010000007.1:0-122008 GCF_055585205.1 Streptosporangium sp. NPDC053982 | reverse complement strand
GCGGGAGGAGGTTTACCTTCGGCCCCGGTCGTGAAACAATTCAATGGGTGATGAATTATGACGGAGAACACGTGCGTGATCGCCGGGGCAGGCCCGGCGGGAGCGACGCTCGCGCTGCTGCTGGCCCGCGCGGGCGTCGAGGTCACACTGCTGGAGAAGCACGGCGACTTCCTGCGGGACTTCCGGGGTGACACCATCCACCCCTCCACCCTGCGGATCCTCGACGAGCTGGGGCTCGCCGAGGAGTTCCACCGGCTGCCGCACCGCAAGGAGCACCGGCTGGTCGTGATGACCGACGACGGCCTGACACCGGTCGCCGACCTGACCCGGCTGCCGGGCAGGTATCGCTACATCGCCTTCGTCCCGCAGTGGGACTTCCTCAACCTGGTCACCGAGGCCGCCGGGCGGTACCCGTCCTTCCGGCTGGTGATGAACGCCGAGGTGACCGGCGTGATCCAGGAGGGCGGCGCGGTACGCGGGATCCGCTACCGCGACGCCGGAGGCGAGCACGAGCTGCGCGCGACGCTCACCGTCGCCGCCGACGGCCGCACCTCCGCCGTGCGCCGGGCCGCCGGACTCGTCCCGAAGGAGTTCGGCGCGCCGATGGACGTGGTGTGGTTCCGGCTGCCGCGCGAGACGTCCGACCTCGACCAGACCTTCCTGCGGCTGTCCAGCGGCCGCATCATGGTGGCGATCGACCGCGGCTCCTACTGGCAGCTCGCCTACGTCATCCCCAAGGGCGGTTTCGACGCCCTGCGGGCCGATGGGATCAAGGCGCTGCGCGAGCAGGTCGCCGGTCTGCTGCCGTTCCTCGCCGGCCGCGTCGGGCTGCTGGACGGCTTCGACGACGTGAGCGTGCTGTCGGTCCGGGTGAACCGGCTGCTCCGCTGGCACCGTCCCGGCCTGCTGGCCATCGGCGACGCCGCGCACGCCATGTCACCGATCTTCGGGGTCGGCATCAACCTGGCCGTGCAGGACGCCGTGGCCGCGGCCAACCTACTGGCCGGGCCCCTCGCCGCCGGGGCCGACATCCCCGAGTCGCTGCTGGCCCGCGTCCAGCGGCGCCGCGTGCCGCCCACGGCGGTCACCCAGCTGGTCCAGCGCGCGGTGCAGGCCGCGCTGATCGGCCCCGCCCTCTCCGGCCGCGTCCGGCCGGCGGGCCTGCCGCGCGACGTCTCCCGCCTCCCGGTGGTCGGCGCCCTCGGCCGCCGCTTCATCGGTTACGGCGTCCTCCCCGAGCACGTGAGGAGCCCGGAGGCGCCCCGTCCCCGGCCGGACTGATCCGGCCTCCCCGGCTTCCCGGGCGGGGTTCTCCCACCCCCGACGTCTCATTTATGACGAAAGCCATCTCATATCTTGGACAAGGGGGTCCGGGAGACGACGCGGTTGCAATAGCCTGGTATGCCGTGAGCATCAACTTCGATTCCTGGCGGCGGCTGCCCGCGGCGCAGCAGCCCGAGTGGCCCGACCGCGACGAGCTGGAGAAGGTCGTCGCCGAGCTCAAGGGGCTGCCGCCCCTGGTGTTCGCCGGCGAGTGCGACAAGCTCAAGGCCGAGCTGGCGGCGGTGGCACGGGGTGAGGCGTTCGTGCTGCAGGGCGGTGACTGCGCCGAGACCTTCGCCGGGGCGACCGCCGACGACGTGCGCAACAAGCTCAAGACTCTGCTGCAGATGGCGATCGTGCTCACCTACGCGGCCAAGGTGCCGGTCGTGAAGATCGGCCGGATGGCCGGCCAGTTCGCCAAGCCGCGGTCCAAGCCGACCGAGGCCCGCGACGGCATCGAGCTGCCCACCTACCGGGGTGACATGGTCAACGGCTTCGACTTCACCCCCGAAGCCCGCGTCCCCGACCCGTGGCGGCTGCTGCGCGCCTACCACTCCTCCGCCGTCACGCTGAACCTCGCCCGCGCCTTCACCCGCGGCGGCTACGCCGACCTGCGCCAGGTGCACGCCTGGAACCAGGACTTCGTGATCGAGTCGCCCGCCGGGAAGCGCTACGAGCAGCTCGCCCGGGGGATCGACCAGGCCCTGGCGTTCATGCGCGCCTGCGGGGCCGACCCGGACGAGTTCCACACCGTGGAGTTCTACTCCTCGCACGAGGCGCTGATCCTCGACTACGACCACGCCCTCACCCGGATCGACTCCCGGACCGGCCTGCCGTACGACGTGTCGGCGCACATGGTCTGGATCGGCGAGCGCACCCGCCAGCTCGACGGCGCGCACGTGGAGTTCTTCTCCCGGATCCGCAACCCGATCGGCGTGAAGCTCGGTCCGACGACCACCCCCGAGGACGCCCTCGCGCTCATCGAGCGGCTGAACCCGGACAACGAGCCGGGCCGCCTGACGTTCATCACCCGGATGGGCGCCGGGAAGATCCGCGACCACCTTCCGTCCCTGGTGGAGAAGGTGACCGCGAGCGGCGCCACGGTGGCGTGGATCTGCGACCCGATGCACGGCAACACCTTCGAGGCGCCCAGCGGCCACAAGACCCGCCGCCTGGACGACGTGCTGAACGAGGTGGCGGGCTTCTTCGAGGTGCACGGCGCACTCGGCACCCACCCCGGCGGCATCCACATCGAGCTCACCGGCGACGACGTCACCGAGTGCGTGGGCGGCGGGCTGGAGATCGTCGAGGACGACCTCGCGCGGCGCTACGAGACGGCGTGCGACCCACGCCTCAACCGTAGCCAGTCGCTGGACCTGGCCTTCCGGGTGGCGGAGCTGTACCGCTCGGCCTGACCCTCCGCGGTTCCCCCCGGCCGTGCCGCCCCGGTCACCCGGCCCTTCCCGGGCGGCACGCGCGGGCCGTACCCCGTGCCGGGAGGCCGCCGGCGAGACATGTGGTCCGCGCCCGGAGGCGGACACGATGAGAGCCCCGCGGCCGTTCACGGCGCGGGGTTCTCGTGGTGCGGGGGTCTCAGCCCTCCTGGACGCCCATCTCCTTGGCCAGCTCGGCCCGGATCGCCTCCATGTCGAGGGCACGGACCTGACCGATCAGGTCTTCGAGGGCCGGCTCCGGCAGCGCCCCGGGCTGGGCGAAGACGACGATGCCGTCGCGGATGGCCATGATCGTCGGAATCGAGGTGATCTCGAAGCCCTGGGCCAGCCCCTGCTGCGCCTCGGTGTCGATCTTGCCGAACTTGATGTCGGTGTGCTTCTCCGACGACTTCTCGAAGATGGGGCCGAACGTGCGGCACGGCCCACACCAGGCCGCCCAGAAGTCCAGCAGGACGATCCCGTCGTCGGCGATCTCGTTGAAGTTCTGGTCGGTTACCTCGATGGTCGCCACCGGTGGCTCCTCTTGTCGTTCACGTCTGTACGGCTCCCATAACCACCTACCCCCCACCGGACATTCCATGGCGGCCACCGACGCGCAGCGCGGTGACCGCGTGCCTGACGCCCGGCTGCTGGAAGGGCATGACCACCAGGGTGCCGTCCCGATGGTGGACGTGGGCGTCCTCGCCCTCCTTCTCGACCCCGTCCGGCAGCTCGGCGACCGGCGTCGCCCTGCCGGTGGCCGTGTCGATCCTCGTCAGCCTGGCCGCGGGCCCGGAGTAGCCGCCCACCTCCAGAACCAGGAGGCCCTTCTCCCCCGCGTCGCCCTCGACGAACGTGATCCTGTTCTGCCCGATGCCCGAGGACTTCCACAGCCGCCTGCCGGTCGCCAGATCGAAGGCCAGGACGTCGTTGCGGCTCTCGGCGAGGCTCTTCCCCCGCACGGGGGCCGCGGCGAGATAGAGCGTGCCGCCTCGCACGGCCGCGCGGAGCTCCTCACGGCCGTGCTCCAGGTACATCGTCCTGTTGAGCCGCAGGAGGTCGACCTCCTCCCCGGTGCCGAACCTGCGCGCCTTTCTGCCCCGGTCCTCCAGCACGAGGATGGACGCCTCGTCCGCGCCGTCCCAGGCGGCGACCACCGGGTCGGCGGAGAGCAGGTGCTCGGGCCCCTCGTGGATGCCCGCGACCCGCTGCCGCCCCGTGACGGCTCCGGTTCTCGCGTCGAGGACCACGATGGCGTCGCCTCCCTCCGTGCAGCTCAGGCTGACGGCCACCTGGGCGGCGGAGGCGAGGGCGTCCCGGGCCGCACACGGTGACGAGATCGCCCGCCGCCACGCCCGCCCGCCGTCGGAGAGCCGGTAGGCCGCCACCTCCTCCCAGGTCCGCACGACCACCAGGTCGCCCGAGAGCAGCAGGGTGGGAGGGAAGATCCCCCTGTCGTTCTTCGCCGGGGGCATCGGCGGGATCGCTGTCTTCCAGGCGATGCGGCCCGTCCCGGCGTCGATGCCCACCAGCCTGTCGCAGACCTTCCCGGTGCCGTGGGCGGCGGCGCCCCTGCCGCCCGAGAGGCCGTGGGTCGCCGCGCACATCTCCCCGCCGGGAGACGGGATGCCCCAAGCCCGCTTGCCGGTCCCCAGGTCGTAGGCGAGCAGGCCGTCCTTCTGCACGCGGACGGCGGCCTTGTCGCTCACCCAGGTGCCGAGGGCGATCGAGGCGTCGGTGCCGATGACCTCGGTGCCCTCCGTGGTGAAGGGGACGCGCCATTCGCCGTCCCCCAGGCCCCCGCTTCCCGATCCGAACCCGCCGGAGACGAGCCAGGCGGTGCCCGCGCCGATGCCGAGCAGCACGACGAGGCCGAGCGCCGCCAGGAGCACGGTCCTGCCCGTCCTCCGCGGGACAGGAGGAGGAACGGGGTGCGCTCCCCGCGGCTGCGGGGCCTGGTACGGCCCGGGGCCCCGCGGTGGGTACGGCGGCGCGCCCTGCGGCGGGTAGGGTCCGGGACCCTCCGGTCCCGGCGGGTACGGCCCGCCCGGCCACGGGTACGGCTGCCCGCCGTACCCGCCCGTCCGTTGCGGCGGGTGCGGCCACCCCGGTGGCGGGGGGTTGCGGTCGTCGGTCATCCTGCTCTCCCCGTCAGCCGAGCCGGCCGCGGACGTAGTCGGCCCACTGCCGCTGGAACCGGTCCTCCTCGACGCCCAGGACCTTCCGCATCGCGTCCTGGGAGCGGCCGTCGCGGTAGGAGGCCGTGACGAACTCGACGAGCCTGCGCTCGCCGTACCTCTCCGCGATCATCCGCGACGCGAGGTGGCCCATCAGGTAGTTCACGCTGGTCATCCCCTTGGCGTCCCAGGAGACGTTGTCCGGGATCCGACCGGTGAACGGCTGGGAGAGCCGCCCGGCGAGGTAGGCGCGGCCCTCGTCGTAGCGGACGTCGGCGGTGATGGGGCTGCCGCGGTTGGCCACGTACTCGGCGAAGCCCTCGACCATCCAGTTGTCGAGCCCGAGGAAACCGGCCTTGCCGCCGTCGAGGCTCGCCAGCGCCGAATGCGTGAACTCGTGGCGGAAGATCTCCCGGATGCCGCCGACGGTCCCGAAGAACGCCGAGGCGGTGTCCACCACGACCCGGCTGCCTCCGATCGGCAGCGCGTCGACGCTGCTCTGCCAGGTGAACATGGGGATGGAGACCCCGGCCTCGTGGGCCTTCTCCTTGCGGAACAGACCGCCGAGCTGTTCCCTGCCCTTGACCAGCGCCGCCACGAAGCCCTTGGGCACATCCCGTCCCCGCCGGCCGTTCTTCGCCAGGAACGCGAGGTCGTCCGCGGCGGCCCGTTCGGCGATCGGGGCGATCCGCCTCGCCTTGGCGGCCAGCGACGGCGGGGCCAGCATGACGACGTGCGGGGTCCTGACCATCGAGACGTCGGACCAGACGTCCCACGGCCCGGGGTAGTAGACGGTCCTGGAAGCACCGCCCACCGGCGCCGGGGCGCCGCCCACCTTGGTGACCACGATCGGGGCGCCGGCGGCCCGCCGGGAGACGGTCCAGCGGTACCACTCGGAGACGGGTTCCAGATCGATCCCCTTGAACCGGTGGACGAAGGCGACATCGAGGTTGAACGTCACGCCCCGGCCGAAGCTGTCCTGTGCACGTCCTTCCTGCGCCAGGGTCCGGTAGGACATCTCGGTGATCGGCAGCTTGCGCAGGTTGTTGAAAAGCCTGGTCTGCTGCTGGACCAGCGCCGTGTTCTCCTGGTCGAAGATCCCGGTGTACGCCTTGAGGTCGCCGTCGTTCAGCGCCGCGGTGTGCCCCTTCAGCAGTGCCTCGACGTCCTGCTTGGTCACCGCCACGGAGGCCGGGTCGGCGGGCGCCGTCTCCTCGGCGGAGGGCCCGGAGCGCTTCCCCGTTCCCAGCACCGTGCCCACCACGATCCCGGCCCCGACCGTCACCAGGACGGCGAGGAGGGCGAGAGCGATCCACAGCCAGGTCCTGCGGCGGCGCGGCGCCGGGAGGCCCGGCGGCTGCTGCCCGCCCGAATACGGCGCGGAGGGCTGCTGCCCGCCCGGCTGCCATTCCAGGGGCCCCTGCCACTGCGGATCCGACTGCGGGCCGGGCTGTCCGTACGGCGGACCGGGCGGAGGGGGTTGCCCGTACGGCGGGCCGGGCTGAACGGGCGGGGGCCGTTCGCCCCACCGGGACGGCGCGGGCCCCTGCGGAGCCTGCGGCACCGGCGCGGGCTGCGGCGCGGCAGGAGAAGGCAACGCGACGGGGGAAGGCGACACGACGGGCGAGGGCTGCTGCGGCTGCTGCGGGACCGGCGGCGCGTCGGGTGCGGGCGACTGCCCGCCAGGCTGCCACTGCGCGGGCCCCTGCCACTGCGGGTGTGGCGGATACTGCTGGTTGCCCGGCCCCGTAGTCACATTCGCCCCATAGACACCAAGAGTTATAGACCGCCCCAAACCATAGCGCCGATCCCGAACCCCAGAACCACGAATCCCCCGTCGCCTCCGCGTGGAGGCGACGGGGGATTTTCACGCGACGCGCAGCGTCACCATGAACCCGCTCGGGGGCGCCGCTTCCTGGGCTGAGGGACGCCGCGAGGGGCGCCGGTGTCTGGACTGAGGAACGCAGGAGCGAAGCGACGAAGTGACGAGGGAAGACACCGGGTCAAGAGCCCCGAGCCGCGACACGCAGCGTCGCAATGAATACAGAACGACGAGGGAAGACACCGGGTAAGAGCCCCCGAGCCGCGACACGAAGTGTCGCCATGAGTAACAGCGTCGCCATGAGTGACAGCTGCTAGGGCTTTCCGCCGGGCAGGTCCAGCCCGATGATCACCGGGTCGTGGTCGGAGGAGCGGAACGCGTCCGGCCGGTAGAGGCTCGGCGGGTTGTACTCCGTGTTGTAGTCGAGCATGCGGCTCTCGTCCGAGTTGATGTGCCAGATCGTCGCGCCGGTGACGCGCTTGAGCAGGCTCTTTCCGGCCAGGGCGTGGTCCAGTTCGCCGAGCTTGCCGCCGTAGAGGTAGCTGTAGCGGTCGGGCGCGGGGATGAGCTTCTTGGTCACGCTGGTCAGACCGCCGGCCTCCAGCGTGTGGATCGGGTCCTCCTCGCCGTAGGAGTTGAGGTCGCCGAGCACCAGCGGGTTGGGCAGGTCGAGGCTGCCGATCAGGGCCAGCGTCGCCTGCGCCTGGCGGATCCGCTCGCCGTTGTAGCAGCCCTGGCCGTCACCGGTGTCGGCGTCGGGCCCGATGGCGTCCTCGTCGCAGCCCTTGGACTTGAAGTGGTTGACGATGAGCGTGAACGGCTGGCCGCCCTGGACCCGGCGGAACGTCTGGATCAGCGGGGGCCGCCGGTAGACGGGGTCGGTGGAGGAGAGCGCGGGACCGACGGGCTTGAGCCTGGCGGGCTTGTAGATCGCCGTCGCGTGGATCAGGTCGGTGCCGGGGGTGGGATTGGCGAGCGCCGCGTAGGTGCCCGCGCCGACCTCGGCGTTGAGCGCGTCGACCAGCGCCTGGACGGCGGTCTGGCCGTTGTTCTGGACCTCCATCAGGCCCACCGCGTCGGCGTCCATCCCCTTGAGGGCGGCGACCAGCTTGGCGAGCTGACGTCGCTGCTCCTCGGCGGTGGTGGCGCCGCGCGACTTCAGGGTGGTGAACCAGTTGAGGGTGTTGAAGCTGGCCACCTTGACGTTCCCGTGGACCGGGGACGGCTTGGCCTGGCGCGGGGCGGCCGGGGCGAACTCGATCGGCGCGGTCGGCTGGAGGCGGTAGACGCCGAAGCCGTAGCCCAGCACTCCGGTGACGCCGGTGGCGGTGTCGCCGAGGCGGACGACCCGGGGGTCGGTGTAGGGGATGACGGCGGGGTTCTCCTTGGTGGAGCCGTCGTCCACGAGCAGGCTGCGGCGGGCGTCGCGGGCGGCGTCCACGCCCCGCCGGTCGGTCGGCTGGAACACCCGGCCGTCGGCGGAGACGGTGACCTCGCCGTATCGGCCCAGGTTGTAGTGGTCGGTGAGGGTCAGCTTGTCCGGGAAGGTGACGAGCACGCTCTCAAGCGGCTCGAAGGTCTTCCCCTCGGGCAGCGGCAGGTGCTGCCCGGCGGGCCGCACGCTGCCGGTGCCGCAGACGTCGACGGCGGTGACCGGTGACAGCTCGGTCCAGCCGTTGTACTCCACGACCTTGCCGGTGACCAGCACCCGGTCGCCGGGCTTGACGTCCTTGAAGGAGTCGCGGGCGTAGGCGTAGAGGCCGTCGGAGGTGGCGGGGTCGTCGTCGGGGGTCGGGTCCTGGAGGAAGAACCCGCCGAGCTGGTCGGCTCGCTGGAAGTCGCCGGTCACGATGCCCTCGACGCGGACGGTCCGCCCGGCCAGCGGGCTGACGTCACCGCTGCCCTGCACCTCGGCGATCTGGTGGGTGGCCGGGGTCTCGCACGGCTCCCCTGTCGGTGTCGGCGTCGGCGAGGAGGTCGGGCTCTGCGACGGGGTCGGGCTCACCGTGGGGCTCGCCGTCGGGGTGGCGGTGGGGTCGGGACCGGGGTCGCCGCAGGGCGCCGGGGTGGTCGCCCGGTTGCGCGGCGCGGGGGCTCCGGTGGCCACGTCGGCGGCGTTGGCGTCGGTGTCGGCGCAGCCGTGGTCGCCGCGCAGGCCGGCGAGCGTGCCGGAGAGGGCGGGGGCCGGGGCGGAGCCCTCGAAGTAGTTGGCGGTGCCGTACCCGACGAGGTCGGCGATCAGCGCCGTCTGCTCGACGGTGCAGGGGGCGGAGCCGCCGTTGCAGGCCAGGCCCTCGGCCGAGCGGACCAGGACGACCTTGCCGGCGCTCGCGCTCAGATTGATGGCGCCGGTGCCGTCGGGGTCGGGCAGCGCGGCGCCGGTGGAACCGCCGGCGAGCCGGATGAGGTGGTACTGACCGGGCGCCAGCGTGCCGGCTAGCGGGACGGGCGAGTTGGCGCCGAAGGTGCCGGTTCCGGTGGCGCTGCCGTACTGCACGGACCAGCCGTCCAGCGGGACGGGCGCGGAGCCGCGGTTGAACAGCTCGACGAAGTCGTTGGCGTACGGCGCGCCGCTGTTGCCGCCACCGCCGTAGACCTGGCTGATGACGACGGTGCCCGGCGCGGCCAGGGCCGGGGCGGTGGTCAGGACCGCCAGACCGGACACGGCGAGGCCGCCGGCCATGAGGGCCGCGGCCACTTTGGTTGAAGGACGCATGACCGGGAGCGTAAAGCCACATGTATCGCTCCACACGTACTTATGAGTAGATAGAAGGTGAAATTACATAATCTCGATACTTTGCGGAGGTTAACCGGCGGCGATCATGGCGCACTTTGCCATAGATCTCGCTTTGGCCCTCTTCATGGGTATGAGTCGGTCATGAGAAGCCTGGACGTGGGCTGGGCCACCTGCGCCGCCCTTCACGGATGCACCGGATCGGCGCGGCAGCCCTACGGGCGCTGCCTGGCCCACCTGGACGCCGACGAGCTGGCCGAGGTCCTCGGCGGCCTCTCCCCCGGCTCCCCCCTCGACCTCCGGGGCACCCGGATCGAACCGGAACTCCTGGAACGGGTCCTGGAGGCCACGCGCGGACGCCCGGGGCGGGCCAGGTTCGACCGGGCGGTCCTCACCGGGGACGCGCGGTTCGGCGGCGTCGTCTTCAGCGGGGACGCCTCCTTCGACCACGCGCGCTTCCACCGCCTCGCCTCCTTCGTGGACGCGCGCTTCACCGGGAACGTCTCCTTCCGCGGGGCCGGATTCGCCAGGGAACTGTCCCTGCACGGCGTCTCCGTCGCCGGGCACGCGGCGTTCGACCGGGTCTCGGCGGGCCGGGACGCGCTGTTCGGCGCCGCCGCCTTCGGGCGCACCGTCTCCTTCGAGGGCGCCGAGTTGCACGGCTTCACCAGCTTCGACGGCGCCAGGTTCGCCGGGGACGCCGTCTTCCGCGGGTGCCGGTTCGACCGGGCGGTGTCGTTCCGCAGGGCGGAGTTCGGCGGGCTGGCCGGGTTCGAGGGGGCACGGTTCCGGGAGGGCGGCTCCCTGACTCCCACCGCCGCCGGTCGCGGCCTGTGCCTCGCCGGGGCGTGGACGGGCGGCGGCCTGGACGTCGCGGCCGCCGGCTGCCGGGTGGACCTGCGGCGCCTGCGGGCGGCCGGGCGGCTGGCCGTACGGCTCGACGGCGCCGAGGCCGACCTAACCGGCGCGACACTGCTCGGCCCGGCCAGGATCGAGGGGCGCGCCCGGCCCGGTGACGGGAACGCGGGAGGCGCCGGGGGCGGCGGGCGGGACGCGACCGCGCGACGGGTGTCCGTGGGATACGGCGCGGCCCGGATGACCTCGCTCCGCGGGCCGGACCGGACGAGGCCGCCGGGTACTCCCACGACCGGCCGGGTGAGCTCGCTGCGCGGGGTGGACGCCGAGGCCCTGGAGCTGGTCCGGGTGGACCTCGGCGCCTGCGGTCTCGCCGGGGTCCGCCGCCCGGAACGGCTCCGGCTCACCGGGTGCGCCTTCACCGGGGCCCCGCGAGGCGCGCGCCTCGCGACGCGCGGGTGGCCGCGCCGGCGCGCGCCGATCTCCGGCCCCGCCCGCGGGATGGCGGGAATGCGCCACGTCGCCGTCGCGGCGTCCGCGCACTGGCTGCTCGGGCCGCGGTGGGCGCTCGGCGGGAACGGCCCGCGGACGAACCGGATCATGGGATGGCTCGCGCTGGTCACCGCCGTCACGGTCGCGAGCCTGCTGGCCGGCATGGTCTCGCATACCGCTCACCGGCCCGTCCCCGCACCTCCCCCAGAAAGACATTCCATGACATTCCAGGGTTACCCCTGATGCGCATCCCCGGATATGGGGCCAGGATGGATCATGTACAGCTATGCCGGTCCCCGCCCGGGGACCGCTTTTTCCGAAGACCACGATGGAGTGAGGATGGCGAACGCCGGAGTCATCGACGACTACGTGACCCGGCTCGGCCGCACCCTCAAGGGTCCGCCCGGCCCCAAGCGGGACATGATCACCGAGGCTCGCGACAGCCTGGTCGACACCGCCGAGGCGCTGGAGGACGGTGGTCTGGACCGGGCCGAGGCCGAGCGGGTCGCGGTCGAGGAGTTCGGCGGGATCGACGAGATCGCCCCGGCCTACCAGGAGCGGCTGGCGGTCTCGGCGGGCCGCAGGCTGGCGGCCCTGCTCTTCGTCAGCGTGCCGCTCACCTGCCTCATGTGGGGCGTGATCTGGAAGTTCTTCCCGGGCGACCCGGCCGGCTACGTCTCCAGACCGGGATGGTTCGGGCCGGTCGCCCGCGCCGTGGACCTCATCCAGGTGTTCGTCGGCCTGCTCGGCGGGGTCGCGCTGTTCGCGCTCGGCCGGGGGCTGCGCAGGCTCCGCCGGCCGCGGTTCGTCATCAGGTCGCTCGCCGCGCTGGTCTGGGTCATGCTGCCGACGGTCGGCGTCCTGTCGCTGGCACTGACGTACGGCTCGCACAACGCGGGCGGCTTCCCCGTCTACGGAACGGCCGCCGCGCTGGTGAGCGACGCGCTGTCGCTCGTACAGCTGTACGGTGCGGTGCGATGCATGAGGGTCACCCGGCGCCGGCTCGCCATCGCCTGACCCCGCGCACCCGTTCACGACCCGCCCGCCCGCATACACGCTCGGCCGGCCACGGCCCGCCCGCGTGCCCGGTCCCGCGCTGACCGCACGCCTGGAGCGCCGGTCGTGTCCGTCCTCGGTTCTCTGCGCCGAACGCTCTCCGCCCTGAACGCGCTCCGCTCCGAACGCTCCCCCGGTATAGACCAGTTGGCGTGGCCGTCCCGCCTCGTTGTGAATTTGATATTTGCTGGTATAGACCGGCCCCCCGGTTCCGGTTTACCTTGGCGGAGCCGTACACGAGGGGCGCCTGCCCGTTCCTCACTGCCGGTACGGACCAGCCCCCCAATCCCAAGGTGGTAACCGAATGAACAAGAGGATCATCGGCGTGGCCGGCGCCGGCGTGGCCGCCGTGCTGGCCCTGTCGGCCTGCGGCTCGGGCGGCGGCGAGAGCGGCGGCGGGGAGAAGGCGGCCGACGGCTCGGTGACGCTGAAGCTCGTCGCCGCCGACTACGGCGGCGGTCCCAGCGCGCCGGACAGCGGCGACAAGTTCTGGAAGGGCGTCGTCGACGAGTTCCAGGCCGCCAACCCCAAGATCAAGGTCGACGTCCAGGTCATCAACTGGAACGACATCGACAAGCAGGTCGCGACCATGGTGCAGAACGGGCAGGTGCCCGACATCCTGCAGACCGGTGACTACTCCGGCTTCGTCAAGGACGGCCTGCTGTACAAGACCGACGAGATCCTCTCCTCCCAGACGCAATCCGACCTGCTCGCGAAGTTCGCCGAGTACGGCAAGGTGGACGGCACCGCCTACGGCATCCCGTTCGTCTCCTCCGCCCGCGCCCTGTTCTACAACAAGGCCCTCTTCACCAAGGCCGGGATCTCCGAGCCGCCCAAGACCTGGGACGAGCTCAAGGCCGACGCCGAGAAGCTGAAGAAGGCCGGGGTGTCCCAGCCGTTCGGCCTGCCGCTCGGTCAGGAGGAGGCTCAGGCCGAGTCGTTCCTGTGGTTCATGGGCAACGGCGGCGGCTACAAGGACGCCTCCGGCAAGTGGACGGTGAACTCGCCGCAGAACGTCGAGGCGTTCACCTTCCTCAAGGGCATGGTCGACGCCGGTCTCACCACCCCCAACCCCGGCACCAAGGACCGCAAGAAGGTCTGGGAGGACTTCGCCGCGGGCAAGGTCGGCATGGTCAACGGCGGCCCCATGTCCATCCCGATCTTCGAGAAGGGCGGCCTGACCGACTTCGGCGTGGCCCCGATCGCCGGCAAGACCGGTCCGCTGGACACCACCCTCGGCGTCATGGACTGGATCATGGCCTTCAACAAGAACGGCCACAAGGAGGAGATCAAGAAGTTCTTCGACTTCTTCTACTCCTCCTCGGCCGTGCAGAAGATCAGCGACACCTACAAGCTGCTGCCGGTGACCACGTCGGGCATTGAGAAGCTCTCCTCCGACGAGAAGCTCAAGCCGTTCCTCGACGCGCTGCCCAACGCCACCTTCTACCCGTTCACCGACCCCAAGTGGTCCGAGGTGAACACGCAGATGAAGCAGACCGTCGGCAACGCCGTCACCGGTGACCCGGCCCAGGTGCTCGGCGCGGTCCAGAAGGTCGCCGACGCCGGCTAGTTGTGCTGATGATGCTCGCGCCCCTCGTGAAAGACGGGCCGGCGAGGGGCGCGTCGGTGCCTGGACTGACGAGCGCCGGGAGCGCAGCGACCAGAGCGAGGAGGGAAGGCACCGACCCTCAAGCGCCCCAAGCCGCGGCGCGCAGCGCCGCCATCGACACGGCGAGGGGCGCGTCGGTGCCTGGACTGACGAGCGCCGGGAGCGCAGCGACCAGAGCGAGGAGGGAAGGCACCGACCCTCAAGCGCCCCAAGCCGCGGCGCGCAGCGCCGCCATCGACACAGCGAGCCCGCCCCCTGTTAGAGAGCGAAATTATGCAGCAGACGTCCACCCTGAAACGGGTGATCCGTGCGCTCGGTCCGCTGCCCTGGATCGGCCCGGCGGTGGTGCTGATCGGCGTGGTGGTCGTGTGGCCGGTGGTCACGATGATCCAGTCATCGTTCCTGAAGATCAGCCGGTTCGGCGTGACCCAGGGTTCCAACGGGCTGGACAACTACACCAAGCTGTTCGACGAGCCCGACTTCGGCGGAGTGATGTTCCGGAGCCTGGTGTGGGTGGTGGCGGTGGTCACCCTCACGGTCCTGATCTCGCTCGCCCTGGCCCAGTTGTTCAACCAGCGCTTCCCCGGCCGCCGCATCGCCCGCTGGGCGATGATCGCGCCCTGGGCCGCGTCGGTGCTGATGACCGCGATCATCTTCAAGTGGATGCTCGACCCCGAGGTCGGCCTGATCAACATGATCCTGCGCGATCTCGGGCTGCTCGACGCGCTGGGCGGCGTGGAGGCCGACCCGCTCGGGCGGGCCTCGACGGCGATGCCGTGGCTGGTGGCCGTGGCGGTGTTCGTGTCGCTGCCGTTCACCACCTACGCGTTGCTGGCCGGGCTGGCCACGATTCCGGGCGACGTCTACGAGGCGGCGCGGATGGACGGCGCGTCGCGGTTGCGGACCTACTGGTCGATCACGCTGCCGCTGCTGCGGCCGGCGCTGACCGTGGCGGCGCTCATCAACGTGATGAACGTCTTCAACAGCTTCCCGATCATCTGGGCGATGACCCACGGCCAGCCGGGCTACTCGACGGCCACGTCCACGATCTTCATGTACATCCTCAAGGGGACCGACATCGGCGAGTCGGCCGCCATGTCCGTGGTGAACTTCGGCATGGTGATCGTCCTGGTGGCGATCTTCCTCAGGGTCAGCAAGTGGAAGACCGAGGTGTCCTGACATGTCCGCCATCGAGGCCGCACGTCCGGCGGCGGGGGCTCCGCGTTCCAGGGAGATTCGATGACCGCCACCGAAACCGCGCGCCCGGCGGCGGGCGCGACCGCCCGCCGTACCGCGTCCCCGGCCCCCGCACGACGGCTTCCGAGGATCAGGACGGTGCTCGTCGCGGCGACGGCGTACCTGGTCGCGTTCATATTCCTCTTCCCCTACCTGGAGATGGTGCTCACGGCGCTGCGGCCGCAGGAGGAGCTGC
This sequence comes from Streptosporangium sp. NPDC053982, assembly GCF_055585205.1. Classification (NCBI taxonomy): domain Bacteria; kingdom Bacillati; phylum Actinomycetota; class Actinomycetes; order Streptosporangiales; family Streptosporangiaceae; genus Streptosporangium; species Streptosporangium sp. NPDC053982. Next base: position 107,075 of record NZ_JBVJKQ010000007.1, on the reverse strand, counting down.
TCAAGGCGTCCTATCTGCCGACCGTCTTCGCCTGGGAGAACTTCACCGCCTTCTGGTCCGGCGGGCTGGCGGGCAACCTGCTGGTCACGCTGCAGGTCGCCGCGGGCTCGACGGTCCTGGTGCTGCTGGTGGCGCTGCCCGCGGCCTACTACACCGCCCGGCACGCCTTCCGGGGCCGTACGGCGTTCCTGGTGCTGGTGCTGATCACCCAGATGTTCCAGCCGACCGCGCTGCTGGTCGGCATCTACCGGGAGTTCTTCCAGTTCGGCATGGTCGACTCGATCTGGTCGCTGATCCTGGTCAACGGAGGCTTCAACCTCGCCTTCGCGGTGTGGATCCTCAACGCCTACTTCTCGTCGATCCCACGTGAGCTGGAGGAGGCGGCGTTCATCGACGGCAACGGCCGGTTCGGCGCGCTGTTCCGGGTCACGCTGCCGCTCGCGGCGCCCGGCGTGGTCACCGCGCTGATCTTCACGTTCATCGCCGCCTGGAACGAGTTCGTGGTCGCCCTGACGCTGACCACCACGCCGGAGCGGCAGCCGCTGACCGTGGCGCTCAACTCGTTCATCGGCCAGTACGAGGTGGACTGGCAGAACCTGTTCGCCGGATCGGTGATCGCGACGATCCCGGTCATCATCCTGTTCGCGCTGATCGAGCGGAAGGTGGTGGGCGGTCTCACGGCCGGGTCCATCAAGTGACGCCGTCCCGGCACCGGGACAGGGCCTGGGACATCGGGACGGAAGGCCCCGCCGGCGGAGCGGTTGGCCGGGCTCGGCCGGGGTGCGGCTCGCGGCCGGGCCCGGCTCACGCTCCACCGATCGCTTCGGGGCCGAGCAGCGCCTTGAGGTCACCGTAGAACGCCGGGCCGGGCGTGATCTGGAAGGGTTCGAGGTTCATCAGGACGCTCTTGGTACCGGAACGACGCAGGAGCATGTGAACCGGGGTCCGGCCGGGGTGGGCGGTCAGGATGTGTCTGAGCTCCCGGACGAGGCTCAGGTCCACCCGGCTCTCGTGAATCGAGATCACCACCGGGGATCCGATGTCGTTCCGGGAGAGGTCGATCAGGGTGATCTCCTCGGCGTAGACGCTCGTCGTCTCTTCGCGGGTGTTGATACGGCCCCGTACGGAGACGACGCGGTCCTCTGCCAGGGTTCCGCCGTACAGGGTGTAGGTCTTGGGGAAGACGAGGCACTCCACCGCGGCGTCGTGGTCTTCGAGGGTGACGATCGCCCAGGGGTTTCCCTGTTTGGTCACCTTGCGCTGCAGACCCGAGATGATCCCGGCCACCCGCACCGGTCCGTCCGCCCGGCCGGAGGCCAGGAGGCCGGCGATCGTGGTGTCACGATGGGTCTCCAGGATCCGTTCGGTCCCGTCCAGGGGGTGGGAGGAGACGTACAGGCCGAGCATCTCCCGTTCGAAGGTCAGCAGTGTGCCCCGGTCCCACTCCTCGGCGGGTATCGCGGCCGAGAACGCCCCGCCGGAGCCGTCGCCGGGCGCGTCGAAGACACCGAAGAGGGAGTCCTGCCCCTGGGCCTGACGGCGTTTGACGTCGATGACCGCGTCGACGGCCTGCTCGTGGACCATGACGAGGGCCTTGCGCCGGTGGCCGAGACCGTCGAACGCGCCGGCCTTGGCCAGCGACTCGATGACGCGCTTGTTGCAGACGACCGGCGGCACCTTGTCCAGGAAGTCGTTGAAGTCGGCGTAGGCGCCCTTCTCCCGGCGGGCTCCGACGATCGCCTCGACGACGTTCGCGCCGACGTTGCGGATCGCGCCGAGCCCGAAGCGGATGTCCCGGCCGACGGCGGTGAAGTCCAGCTCGCTGTCGTTGACGTCCGGGGGCAGCACCTTGATGCCGAGGCGGCGGCAGTCCGAGAGGTAGACCGCCATCCTGTCCTTGTCGTCACCGACCGAGGTGAGCAGCGCGGCGAGGTATTCGGCGGGATGGTTGGCCTTGAGGTAGGCCGTCCAGTAGGACACGACGCCGTATCCGGCGGTGTGGGACTTGTTGAAACCGTAGCCGGAGAAGGGGACGAGGACGTCCCAGACGGCCTTGACCGCCTCGTCGGAGAAACCACGCTCCCCCATGCCGGCGGAGAACTTGCCCCACTCGGCGTCCAGGACCTCCTTCTTCTTCTTGCCCATCGCGCGGCGCAGCATGTCGGCGCCGCCGAGAGAGTACCCGGCGAGCCGCTGGGCGATCGCCATGACCTGCTCCTGGAAGACCACCAGGTGGTAGGTGTCGCCCAGGATCGGCTCCAGCGCCTCTTCGAGCTCCGGGTGGATCGGCTCGACCTTCTGCCTGCCGGTCTTGCGCAGCGCGTAGTTGGTGTGGGCGTTCATCTCCATCGGCCCCGGCCGGTACAGGGCGTTGACCGCGGCGATGTCGGTGAACACCGTCGGCTGCATCAGCCGCAGCAGGACCCGCATACCGCCGCTGTCGAGCTGGAACACCCCGAGCGTGTCACCGCGCGCCAGCAACTCGTAGGTCTTCCGGTCGTCGAAGGGGACCTCGCGGATGTCGATCTCGATGCCCTTGTTGGCCTTGACGCCCGCGATCGCGTCGTTGATGACGGTGAGGTTGCGCAGCCCGAGGAAGTCCATTTTGAGCAGGCCCATCTCCTCGGCCTGCGTGAAGGGGAAGGCGGTGATGACCGGGCCGTCCTGCTTCGGCTTCACCAGGGGAAGCACGTCGATCAGCGGCTCGGACGACAGGATCACACCGGCGGCGTGGACACCGGTGCCGCGGGTCAGGCCCTCCACCCCCATGGCGGTGTCGATGATCTGCTTGACGTCGGGCTCCTCGGCGTACATCCTGCGCAGTTCGGCGGCCTCGCCGTGGCGGGGGTGGCTCTCGTCGCCGATGGCCGCCAGCGGGATCTCCCTGCCGCCGACGGCGGCGGGGAATGCCTTGGTGATACGCTCGCCGAGCGCGTACGGGTGGCCCAGGACCCGGCAGGCGTCCTTCACGGCGGCTTTCGCCTTGATCGTGCCGAAGGTGACGATCTGGCACACCCGATCGTCTCCGTACTTCTCGGTGACGTAGTTGATCATTTCGTCCCGGCGACGGTCGTCGAAGTCCAGGTCGACGTCGGGCATCGTGATGCGCTCGGGGTTGAGGAAGCGTTCGAAGATCAGCTTGTGCTCGATCGGGTCGAGTTCGGTGATGCCCGTGCAGTAGGCGACCATCGAACCGGTCGCCGAACCCCGGCCCGGGCCGAGGCCGATGCCGTTCGCGCGGGCGTGGCGGCAGATGTCGGCGACCACGAGGAAGTAACCGGGGAAGCCCATGTCGTCGATCACCGACAGCTCATGGTCCAGGCGGTCCAGGGCCTCCCGCGGCGGTTCCCCCCTGTAGCGGCGCCGCGCACCCTCCAGCGCCTCCTCGCGCAGCCAGGAGGACTCGGTCTCGCCGTCGGGGACGGGGAACTTCGGCATCAGGTCCCGATGGGCGAACACGTCGCCGTAGTCACCGACGCGTTCGGCGACGAGGAGCGTGTTGTCGCACGCGCCCGGGACCTCCGCGTCCCACAGCGCCCGCATCCGCTCGGCGGTCTTGATGAAGTAGCCGCTTCCGGAGAACCGGAATCGGTTGTGGTCGGCGAGTCGCTTGCCGGTGCCGATGCACAGGAGCGCATCATGCGCCCCGGCCTGGTCCTCGGTCACGTAGTGGGAGTCGTTGGTGGCCAGGGGCGGCAGGCCCAGTTCCCTGCCCAGCCGGAGCAGGTCGTCACGGACGCGGCGTTCGACGGCGATGCCGTGGTCCATCAGCTCCAGGAAGTAGTTCTCCCTGCCGAAGAGGTCGCGGTATCCGGCGGCGGTCTCGACGGCCTTGTCGTACTGGCCCAGCCGCAGCCGCGTCTGCACCGCGCCGGAGGGGCAGCCGGTCGTGGCGATGATGCCCCCGCCGTACTCGGCGAGCAGTTCGTCGTCCATCCGGGGGTACTTCTGCACGTGGCCTTCGAGCCAGGCCCGGGACTGGAGGCGGAACAGGTTCCGCAGCCCTCCGGCGTCGGCGGCCCACATCGTCATGTGGGTGTAGAGACCGCGGCCCGAGACGTCGCCGCCTTCGCCGGTGGCGTCGTCGGACCTGCGCAGCGCGAGATCGTCGCTCCAGTACACCGCCTCCTTGCGGAGCCGGGAGGCGGGTGCGACGTACGCCTCGATGCCGATGACCGGCTTGACGCCCGCCTTGTTCGCCGAGCGGTGGAACTCGTACGCGCCGTGCACGTTGCCGTGGTCGCTCATCGCCACGGCCGGCATCCCCTGCCGGGACACCTCCCGCATCAACAGGTCGATCTTGGCCGCGCCGTCGAGCATGCTGTACTCGGTGTGCACGTGGAGATGCACGAAGGAACGCACCGACATCCACATCCCCTGGTTGTAGATTCATCCGCGAGCCTGAGCATTCGACCTGAGAGTTGATGGAGTTGTCCAACAACCGGCACGCCGAGGAATCACAACCATCTGGTGTACATGAAGGTGAGGGGGATCTTGATATCGCCGCGGTCCGCGCCTTCTTCGCCGTCACCGAGGACCGGTATTTCAGCGAGGCCGCGGCCAGGCTGGGAATCAGCCAGCAGGCCGTCTCCAAGCGCATCGCCAGGCTCGAGTCCGACCTCGGCATGCGACTGCTGTCCCGTTCGCGTACGGGAGCGGAGCTCACCGAGGACGGCAAGGCGTTCCTCCCCCATGCGCGCGCCCTCGTCAACGCCGCCGACCAGGCGCTCGCCATGCTGCGCGACCGACGACGCGCGCTGCGGATCGATGTGCTGGACACCCGGACGGCGGCCATCGACCTGGTCCAGGGGTTCTACGAAGCCACCGGGAGGGGAACGGACATCGAAATCGTCGGCTCGGAAGGACTCAGGTCCGCACGCGGCACGCTTGCCCGCGGAACCGTCGACGCGGCCTTCTGCCGCGTCAGCGGAACGGTGGAGGGCCTCACCTGCGTACCGGCCTACCTGGAACCGGCGCACCTGCTGGTCGGCCGCGACCACCCCCTCGCCGGCCGGCGGCGGGTGGAGACGGCGCGACTGGCCGGATCCACCGTGTGGATGCCGGGCAACGCGGCCGGAAGCGAATGGGCCGAGTACCACTGCCATCTCGGCGCCGCCTTCGACATCGGCATCGACACCTCCGGCCCCGACTTCGGCTATGAGCACTTCGTGTCCGAGGTCGGCGCCGGCCGGCGGATGAGCCTCGTCGGAGAGAGGTCACGCCTCCCCTGGCACCCGGACACCGTCCGGATCCCCCTCGTCGGCCCCGTCCCCGTCTACCCGTGGTCGCTGCTCCACCATCCCCGGAACCGGCACCCGGCGCTGCGGCTGCTCATCCGCCACGTCACGGGCGGCTATCGGCCGTTCGACCCGCGCAGCCAATGGCTCCCGGACCCCGACCGCGCTCTCTTCACCCCGGGCCCCAGGAGTCGTTAGACGCCTGCCGAGTCCGAACGTCCTCCGGGGAGGCACGGCGGGTCAGCGGGTGGTGCGAGGCTCCAGGACGCTGCCGATGGCTCCGGTGAACTCGCGCCAGGCGGAGCGCTCCCCGGCCAGGGCGGTGCGGCCGGAGGAGGTCAGCCGGTAGGTGCGCCGTTTGCGCCCGCCCACCACGGCCCATTCGCTGGCGAGGTATCCCGCCTGCTCCAGGCGGCGCAGCGCCGGGTAGACGGTGCCGGTCGGCACGCTGAGCGCGCCCCCGCTGCGCTCCTGGAGCGCCTCGATGATCGCGTAACCGTGCAGGGGCTCGTTCTCCAGCACCGACAGCAGCAGGGCGTCCATGTGCCCGCGGAGCGCGTCGGTGTTCACACCGCCTCCCCGGTCGTCTCCGCGGTAGGACGCGCGGGACGGGCGGAGGACGCGGGACGCGAGGGAGGCACGGCCCTCGCGCCGTCGCTCTTGTCGGCTCGCTCGCTCACCCTCGTCACCCTACCTCTCGAATAGGCATCCTACATGTAGGCGTGCTACATGTAGAGTGCCTATAGGTAGACAGACACAACAAGAGATGTGACGGAGGTGAGATCGTGGACGTGCTCGACCTGGCCCGGACCCAGTTCGCCGTGACGGGAAGCCTGCACTTCCTGTTCGTCGTGCTGACCCTCGGCCTGGCCCCCCTGGTCGCGATCACGCACACGCGGTACGCGCTGACCGGCAGGCCGCTCCACGAGCGCCGGACCCGGTTCTGGGGCCAGATCTACGTGATCAACTACGCCCTGGGGATCTTCACCGGGCTGGTGATGGAGTTCCAGTTCGGCCTGAGCTGGAGCGGCCTGTCGCACTACGCGGGCGACGTCTTCGGCGCGCCGCTGGCCATCGAGACGCTCGGCGCGTTCTTCCTGGAGTCCACGTTCCTGGGCCTGTGGATCTTCGGCTGGCACCGGCTGCCGAAGTGGCTCCACGTGGCCTGCATCTGGCTGGTGACGCTGACCGCCTACGCCTCCGCGCTGTGGATCATGGCGGCCAACTCGTTCCTGCAGAACCCGGCCGGCGCCGTGGAGCGGGGCGGCCGGCTGGTGCTGACCGACTTCGGGGCGCTGCTGACCAACCCGGCGCTGGCCATGTCCCTGCCCCACGTCATCGGCGCGTCCCTGTGGACCGGCGGCTTCGTGGTGATGGGCGCCAGCGCCTACCACCTGTACCGGCGCGACGGCGACCGGGAGTTCTTCACCGGTCCGCTCCGGCTCGGCGTGATCGTCGCGTCCGTCGGCTCGCTGATCACGGTCGGATTCGGTTACGCCCAGTTCGGCATGCTCGGCCAGTACCAGCCGGGCAAGTTCAGCGCCGAGCCGCTGGCCGGGGCCGGGCTCGGCCTGATGATCCTCATCGGCCAGACGCTCCAGCTCCTGCTCGCGTTCGTGCTGCTGCCCGCCGTGTACTGGCTGCCGCGCTGGCGGTGGGCGCAGCCCCTGCTGATGATGATGACCCCGCTGCCGTTCGTCGCCGCGATCTGCGGCTGGCTGGCCCGCGAGGTCGGCCGTCAGCCCTGGCTGATCAACAAGAAGCTGACCGTCGCGGACGCCATGTCCCCGGGCCTCACCTCCGGCATGGTCACCGCCTCGCTCATCGGGTTCGCCGGCGTGCTGGGCCTGCTGGCCGTCGCCGACTACCTCCTGATCGCCCGCGCCGTACGGCGCGGCCCCTCCTCCGTCGCCCTCGGCGCCCCCGGCCCGGCCGATCCGGCCGAGCGCGAGCCCGCGCTGAGCCTCTGACCCCCTTCGACCCCCGGGAAGGCACATGGACATCCTCTGGCTGGGCGTGCTCGCTCTGCTGCTGATCGGCTACTTCGCCCTGGAAGGCTTCGACATCGGCCTGGGGCTGCTGCTGCCCGTGCTGGGCCGTACCCCCCGGGACCGCGACCGGATCGTCGCCGCCATGGCGCCGTTCGTGCTGGCGAACGAGGTGTGGCTGGTGGCGGTGGCGGGCGTGCTGTTCGGCGCCTTCCCCGCGGCCGAGGGGGAGGCCCTGTTCGGCCTCTACCCACTGGTCGTCTCCCTGCTCCTGTCGTGGATCGTGCGCGACGCCGGCCTGTGGTTCCGCCGCCGCCTCGACGGCCCGTCCTGGCGGGCGGCCTGGGACTGGGCGGTCTTCGCCGGCTCGGCGGGCCTGGCCCTGAGCTGGGGCATGGCGCTGGCGGCGATGGCCGGGGGCCTGTCCGGGCCCGCGATCGGGCTGCCGGGCATCGGCGCCGGGCTGCTGGTGGCCGCGGCGTTCGCCTTCCACGGCTGGACGTTCGCCTCCTGGCGCCTGCCGGACGGCCCCACCGGGGCGCGCCGTACCGGGACGGCGCTGCTGGTGTCGGCGTGCGTGGCCGCCGCGCCGGCCGCGGCGGTGGCCGCGGCCGGCGCCCCGTGGCTGCTGGAGCGCGTCGCGTCGGCGGAGACGCTGGGTGTGCTCAGTGTCATAATCCTGCCGTTCACGCCCCTGATGGTCGGTGCGCAAGTATGGGTGTGGCGCGCCTTCGGTCCCCGGAGCGCCGCCGACCGGATGCCGTCGTTCTTCTAGCGTCGCTCTTCTAAGGTTCGCATGCACAAGGATCTCCTACGGCTGGCGCGCGGCGAGCGCGCCGTCCGCGGGCACCTGGCCCTCTGCCTGGCCGCGGCGGTCCTCGCCGGATCGCTCGTCCTCGTCCAGGCGGAACTGCTCGCCGGGGTGCTGTCCGGGCGGTTCGCCACCTCCGCGCTGGGGCTGCTGGCGCTGGTCGTCGCGGTCCGCGCGGCGCTCGGCCTGCTGCAGGGCGTGGCGGCCGGGCGCACCGTCGCGGGGGTGAAGACCACGCTGCGCCTCCGGCTGCTGGGCAGGCTGCGGGACATGGGCCCGGCACGGCTGGCCGCGCACCGCTCCGGCGAGCTGGTCACGCTCGCCGGTCGGGGGCTGGACGCCCTCGACCCCTACCTGACGGGATACCTCCCGGCGGTCGCGGTGGCCGGCGTGGTGCCGATCGCAGTGCTGGTCCGGCTGTTCGCCGCCGACCTGACCAGCGCGCTGATCGTGCTGGTCACGCTGCCGCTCATCCCGGTCTTCGGCGCGCTGGTCGGCATGCACACCAAGGCCGTCACCGAGCGGCAGTGGCGGGCCCTCGCCCGGCTCGGCGGCCATTTCCTGGACGTGGTCCGGGGCCTGCCCACGCTGCGGGCCTTCGGCCGTGCCCGCTACCAGGCCGAGGTCATCGCGAAGGTGGCCGACGCCCACCGCGCCGCGACGATGCGCACCCTGCGGGTGGCGTTCCTGTCGTCGCTGGTGCTGGAGCTGGCGGCGTCGCTGTCGCTGGCGCTGGTCGCCGTGCCGGTGGGCCTGCGGCTGCTGTCGGGGTCGCTGGACCTCTCGGCCGCGCTGCTGGTGCTGCTGCTGGCGCCGGAGGCGTACCTGCCGCTGCGCGTCATGGGCAACAGGTTCCACGCGGCCATGGAGGGGGTCGCCGCGGCCGACGAGGCGTTCGCCGTACTGGACGAGCGGGCCGGTCCCCCGGCGGCAGGCGCGACCTCCGGGGACGGCGCGGCGGGTACGGTGGCCGGCGCGGCCATCGGTACGGTGGCCGGCGCGGCCATCGGTACGGTGGCCGGCGCGGCCATCGGTACGGTGGCCGGCGCGGCCATCGGTACGGTGGCCGGCGCGGCCCCGGTGGCCGGCGCGGCCTCCGCCCGGGGGAACGGCGCGCGTGGCGGCGCCGATGGCGGTGCGGCGCCGGAGATCCGGCTGGAGAACGTCACCGTGCGCTACCCGGGCCGCGAGGACGCGGCGCTGGAGGACGTCTCGCTGGTGATCGCGCCCGGCGAGCGGGTCGCGCTGGTCGGCGAGAGCGGCGCGGGCAAGAGCACGCTGCTGCACCTGCTGCTCGGTTTCGTCGCCCCCGCCTCGGGCCGGGTCCTCGTGGACGGCGTGGAACTCGGCGGGCCCCGCGAGCCCCGGTCCGGCGAGGTCGCGGAGCCTCCGGAGCCCACGGAGCCCGGGAACCACGCGAAGCCCGGGAACCACGCGGAGCCCGCGGAGCCCGCGGAGCTCGCGGAGCTCGACGCCTGGCGGGCCCGGCTGGCGTTCGTGCCGCAGCGGCCGCACCTGTTCGCCGCGTCCGTGGCCGACAACATCCGGCTCGGCGCCCCCGGCGCGACGGACGCCGAGGTCCGGGACGCGGCGCGCGCCGCGCACGCCGACGAGTTCGTCGCCGCGCTGCCCGAGGGCTACGACACCGTGCTGGGCGAGCGCGGGGCGAACCTGTCGGCCGGGCAGCGGCAGCGGGTCGCGCTCGCCCGGGCGTTCTGCCGCCCGTCGGCCGGCCTCCTGCTGCTCGACGAGCCGACGGCCCGGCTCGACGGCCGTAGCGAGGCCGCCGTGGTGGCCGCGACCCGGGAGCTGACCGGGGGCCGTACCGCGGTGATCGTGGCGCACCGGCCCGCGATGATCGACATCGCCGACCGGGTGATCAGGATCGCCGACGGGCGCGTGGTGGCCGCCGTCCCGGCCGGGGAGGCTCGATGAGCCGGCGGGACGAGGAGCGGGAGGACACCACGGTGGGCCGGGACGGCACGGGCCTGGAGGACACGGGCCGGAACGACGCGGACCGGGACGGTTCAGGCCGTGACGGTACGAGACGGGAGGAAACGGCCACCACGGTGAGGGCTGAGGATGCTCCCATCCGGACGAATGCGCCGGTACGGCCCGGCAGGCGGCTGGCCCTGGCCGCGGTGGCCGGCGCGGCGGCGGAGCTCGCCGGGCTCGGGCTGATCGGCTCGGCGGCGTGGCTGATCACCCGGGCGGCCGAGCAGCCCCCGCTGGCCGCGCTGAGCGTGGCGATCGTGGGGGTGCGGGCGTTCGCGACTACCAGGGGCGTCCTGCGCTACGGCGAGCGCCTGGCCGGGCACGACGTGGCGCTGCGCGCCCAGGCCACGACCCGGGAGCGGCTGTACGAGGCGCTCATCCCCGCCGGGTTGCCGGGGCGGCGCGGTGCCGACCTGCTCAGCCGGATGGTGGACGACACCGACGCCGCCCAGGACCTGCTGGTGCGCGTCCTGCTCCCGGCGGCGGCGGCACTGGTGACCGCGGTCGCCGCCGTGGTGCTCGCCGCGTTCCTGCACCCGGCGGCGGCCCTCGCGCTGCTGGCCGGGCTGGCGGTGGCCGGGGCGCTGATCCCGGCCGGCACCGCCGCCGCGGCCCGCCGCTGGGCGGCGCGGATCGCCCCGGCCCGCGCCGACCTGGCGGCCCGGGTCGCCGACCTGGTGCACGGCTCGGCCGACCTCGCGGCCTACGGCGCCGGGGACCGGGCACTGGCGGCCTGCGCCGAGGCCGACGCCCGCCTGGCCCGGCTGGAACGCCGCCAGGCGCGGGGGAACGCGCTGGCCACCGGCGCCGGCGTGCTCACCCAGGGCCTCACCGTCCTGGCCGTCGTGCTGGTCGCCCGGGGCGCCGGGACGGGCCCGGTCGCCACGGCGGTGCTCGCGCTGACCGCGCTGGTGGCGTTCGAGCCGGTGCTGCCGATGGCCGCGGCCGGGGAACGGCTGACCGGGGTGCTGGCCGCCCTGCGCCGCCTGCGGGAGATCCGCGCGACCCCGCCGGCCGTCTCCGAGCCGGCCCGCCCCCTGCCCGTACCGGCGGGCCCGCCGTCCGTCGAGGTCTCCCGCCTGGTGGTCCGGCACGGCGACGGCCGCGCCCCCGCGCTCGACGGCGTCAGCCTGACCCTGACCCCCGGCAGGCGCGTCGCCCTGGTCGGCCCCAGCGGGGCCGGCAAGAGCACGCTGCTTTCGGCGCTGATGCGCCTGGTGGAGCCGGAGTCCGGAGCGATCCGGCTGAACGGCGCCGACATCCGCGAACTGGCCTCCGACGACGTCCGCGCGGTGATGACGGGCCTGACCCAGGACCCGTACGTGTTCCGGGCGTCGCTGCGCGACAACCTGCTGCTGGCCGGCCCCGAGGCCGGCCCGGAGGAGCTGGCGGAGGCGGTGCGGCGGGCCCGCCTGGAGACGTGGGTGGAGCGGACCGGCTGGGACACCGTGCTCGGCGAGGACGCCCGGACGGTGTCCGGCGGGCAGCTCCAGCGGCTGGCACTGGCGCGGGCCCTGCTGCACGACCCGCCGGTGCTGCTGCTGGACGAGCCCGCCGAGGCGCTGGACACCGAGACGGCCGAGGCTCTCATGGCCGACCTGCTGGACGCCACGCGGGGCCGTACGACGCTGCTGGTCACGCACCGCCTGCACGGTCTGGAGCAGGTCGACGAGATCATCGTCCTGGAGAACGGCAGGGTGACGCAGCGCGGCACCCACGACGAGCTGGTGGGTGTCCCCGGCTACTACGGCGACCTGTGGCGGTCGGAGGAGATGGTCTCCCGCCGCTGAGGCGCCCCGCCGGGTCGGCTCCCCCGTCCCCGGGAAGCCCGGCCGTCCGGGGGGCCGGTTCGGCGGCCGTCTCCGCCCGCCCCCGGTTGCTTCCGTGAACGTCTCCGCCCGGCCTCCCCCGGTTGCCTCCGCAGGCGTCTCCGCCGGGTCTCTCCGCCGGACCTCTCCGCGAGGTTTCTCCCCCGAATCGCACTGAGGGGTTGAGTTGGCGGCGCAAGCAGGTTTACAGTTCAAACCAGAGGGTTTGCAACGCAAACTTGTTTACCGCCGAAGGAACACCGTGGACGACGACGAGCGGGTGCTGAGCCCGCAGGAGATGCTCCGGCTCATCGAGCAGCAGGAGACGGCCGCCGCCGAGCGGTTCACCCCGAACCCGGTGCCGCACTTCCTGGCCTGGGGAGTGGCCTGGCTGGCCGGGTTCGGCGCGCTCTTCCTGAGCTACGGCCTGTCCGGCAGGCCGTACGCGCCGGTACCGGTCTGGACGGCCCTGGTGGTCCTCTGGGTGCTCACGGTCGCCGCTCTGGTGATCAGCGCGGCGACCATGTGGCAGCTGCGCAGCCCGGTGCGCGGGGCGTCCCAGGAACGCGGCACCAGGTACGGCATGGCCTGGGGCCTGGGCTTCCTCGGCGTGTGGACGGTGGGCATCCGGTTCGGCCAGCTGCTTCCCGCGGCCGAGACCGGCCTGCTGTGGGCGGGCCTGTCGATGATGACGGTCGCCATGCTCTACGTGGCGGGCGGCGCCGTCTGGGACGACCGGACGATGTACCTCTTCGGGGCCGGCCTGGCCGTGCTCAACGCGGCCGGCGTGATGGCCGGCCCCGGCTGGCACTCGCTGCTGATGGCGGCGGGCGGCGGGGGCGGGTCGATCGTGGCCGGACTGCTGCTGCGCAGGGCGAGACACCGGTGACCCCCGGCCTCGACCCGGTGATCCACGCGCCGGCCCGGCTGCGGGTGGTCGCCACGCTCAACGCCCTCCGCGAGGGCGACACCGTCACCTTCCCCGGCCTGCGTGACCTCCTCGACATGACGGCCGGCAACCTCTCGGTGCACCTCGGCAAGCTGGAGGACGCCGGGTACGTCGAGATCACCAAGACCCACCGGGGGCGCACCCCCGTCACCTACGTCGCCCTCACCCGGCGGGGCCGGCTGGCCTTCGAGGACTACACCGCCGAGATCCGCTCGCTGCTCGACGCCGCGGCACCGCCCGCCGACGACTGACGACCGGCGTCGGCGGCCGACCGCCGGCGGCCGACGCCGAAGGCCGGAGGCCGCCCCGCCTCCCCCACAGACCCCGCACGATACGAAAGGCACATGATGGAGACGCTGGCACGCGCCATCGAGGTCACCCGCCGTTACGGCAGCGTGACAGCCCTGGACGGGGTGTCGCTCGACATCCACCGGGGTGAGCTGGTCGGCCTGCTCGGCCCCAACGGAGCGGGCAAGTCCACCCTGATCAACCTCTTCGCCGGGCTGCGCAGGCCCCACTCGGGCCGGGTCGAGCTGTTCGGCGGCTCCCCCGCCGACCCCGTACGGCGCCGCGACATCGGCGTCACCCCGCAGGAGACCGGCCTGCCGTCGACCCTGCGGGTCCGCGAGGTGGTCGACTTCGTCACCGCCCACTACCCCCGCGGCGCCGCCCGCGGGGAACTGCTGGAGCGGTTCGGGCTGACCGGGATGGAGCGCCGGCAGATCGGCGGGCTGTCGGGCGGGCAGAAGCGGCGGCTCGCGGTGGCGCTGGCCTTCGCCGGGGACCCTCGGCTGGTCTTCCTCGACGAGCCGACCACCGGCCTGGACGTCGAGGCCCGCCGGGCGCTGTGGGACGCCGTCCGGGACTTCCACGCCGGAGGGGGCACCGTGGTGCTCACCAGCCACTACCTGGAGGAGGTCGAGGCGCTGGCCGAGCGGGTCGTGGTGGTCGACCGGGGCAGGGTCCTGGCCGACGACACCGTGACGGCGATCCGGGGCATCGCCGGGATGCGCCGCGTCACACTCACCGCCGGGGAGCTGCCCGACCTGCCCGGCGTCGTGCGCGCCGAGCGGGACGGCTCCCGTGTCCTGCTGCTCACCGCCGACGCCGACGCGCTGGTCCGGGCCCTGGTCCGGGCCGACGTCCCCTTCTCCGGCCTGGAGATCGCCTCCACCTCCCTGGAGGAGGCGTTCCTGACCATCACCGCCCGCGAGCCCCAGGCGGCCTGAACCCCGGTCGCGGGCCCCGGTCGCGTCGCGGCCGTCCGCTCCCCGCCGCGTCGCCCCGGTTCCGCGCCGCCCTGTCCGGCGGCTCCGCGCCCCGCACCGCTTTTCCTCTCCCCGGCTCTCATACTTCCGGGAATCCCCGGTTCCCACGCTCCCGAGAAAGGGACGCCCCCATGTCGTCGCTCCTCCTGACCCACACCAAGTACCGGTTCCTGGAGACCATCCGGGTACCGATCGCGGTGGTCGGCAACACCTTCTTCCCCTCGGCCTCGATGCTGTTCTTCGTCGTCCCGTTCACCGGGGAGGACCCGCTCCTGGCCACCCTCGCGACCGGGTCGATGATGACGTTCTCGGTGATGTCCACCGCCCTGTTCACGCACGGCCTCGGGGTCGCCGACGACCGCGCCCAGCCGTGGGACCCGTACATGCGCACCCTGCCGGCGGGCCCGTGGCCGAGGTTCGGGTCCAACATCCTCAACGGGCTGATCATGACCCTGCTCGGCATCCTGCCGGTGCTCGTCATCGCGGCCACGCTCACCGAGGCGACCGTGACCCCGTCGCAGCTGCTGCTCGGCCTGGGCGCGCTGCTCGTCGCGTCGGTCCCGTTCACCCTGATCGGGCTGTTCGTCGGCTATCTGCTGCCGGCCAAGGCGGCGATCGCGGTCGTCCAGCTCGTGCTGCTGCCGATGGCGGTGGGCGGCGGCCTGCTGATGAGCCCGACGGACCCGCCCGCGTTCATCGCCGCCGTCGCCCCCTACCTGCCCACCCGGGGCGGGGCCGAGCTGGTCTGGGCGGCGGTCGGCGGGCCCGCGCCCCGGATGCTTCCGCTGGTCATGCTCGCGGTGTGGACCGTGGTGGCCGGGGCGCTGGCCGTCTGGGCCTACCGCCGCGACGAGGGCCGCCGCTTCTCCTGAGGCGACCGCGCCCACGGGCCGGGTCCGGATCGCTCCCCCGCCCGGATCCGGCCCGGAGCCGTTCCGGACCGCCCTCCACTCCGGCGTCGCGGGCCCTTCCCGCACCGGGAGAGCACCGGGAGCGCATCGTGAAACACAAGGACGTGCCGCCGGATCCCCTCCTTCCGGCGGCACGTCCTTCTCCAGGGAGTGAGCAGCATCCGTCCCCGGGCTCTCTCCGTACGGCCCGGCCGGTCCGCCGGGCCGTACGGCGGCGCGTGCCACCGGGCGGTCCGGCCGGGCGTACGGCGGGCCGGGCGTGTCGGGTCGTCAGGAGGTGGTGGTCTTCTCCTCCAGGGTCACCCGGACGTTCTGCTCACGGCCGTCGCGGACGTAGGTGAGCGACACCTCCTGGCCCGGCTTGAGGCCGCGCACCGCGCCGACCACCGTGTCGGGGCCGTCGACCGCGGTGCTGCCGATCTTCGTGATGACGTCGCCCTGCTTGATCCCGGCCTTCTCCGCGGGGCTGTCCGCGGTGACCTGGGCGACGAGGGCGCCGGCCGCGTCACCGGTGGCCTGGGCGAGGTTCACGCCGAGGAACGCGTGGGAGACCTTGCCGCTCTTGATGAGCTGGTCGGCCACCTGCTTGGCCGTGTTGATCGGGATGGCGAAGCCGACGCCGATGTTGCCTTCGCCGCCGTTGGTGGCGATGGCCGAGTTGACGCCGACGACCTGGCCGCGCGTGTCGACCAGCGCGCCGCCGGAGTTGCCGGGGTTGATCGCCGCGTCGGTCTGGATCGCGTGGCCGATCGTGGTGGGCCCGCTCGCGGACTGCTGCTGTTGCTGCCCGCCGCCCCAGCCGCCGCCCCAGCCGGGCGGGAGCTGCGGCTGCTGCTGCTGGCCGCCGACGGTCACCGTACGGTCCAGGGCGCTGACGATGCCCGCGGTGACCGAGCCGGACAGGCCCAGCGGGCTGCCGACGGCGAGCACGGAGTCGCCCACCTTGAGCTTGTCGCTGTCGCCGAGCGACGCGGCGGTGAGGCCGGAGACGTCGTTCGCCTTGATCACCGCCAGGTCGGTGGCCGGGTCGGTGCCGACGACCCGCGCGGTGGCGGTCTTGCCGTCGCTGAACTTGACGGTCACCTCGCCGCCCTGCCCGCCGGCCTCGACCACGTGGTTGTTGGTCAGGATCATGCCGTCCGCCGTCAGCACCACGCCCGACCCCTCGCCGCTGCCTCCGGAGGTCTTGACCTGGATGGACACCACCGACGGCTGGACCGCCGCGGCGACGTCGGCGACCGTGGTCACGTTGCCGGCCGGGGCGGCCAGCGGCGCCGACACCGCGGCCGGCACCGCGGTGGGACCGTCGTCGAACGAGGCCGTGGCGACGGAGCCGACCACGCCGCCCCCGACGGCCGCCACGGCCAGCGCCAGCCCCGCGCCGATCTTCTGTGCGGCGGTGAGCCGCGTCCGCTGAGCGGGGACGGCTCCGGGCGCCGGGGCGGTGAGCGTCTCCGGCATCGGGTGGATCATCGTCGGCTGCGGGCCTTCGGCCCTGGAGGCGGCGAAGCCTCCCGCTCGCGGCGGCACCTTGCCGAACTGGCTCCAGCCGGTCACATCGGCCGGGGTGGTGTCCTGCCCATCCTTGTTCGGTTCCATGTCCTGCTCCCCAACTCCTCGCGTCCGCCCGTGCCGAGCCGGGGCGGCGACCGGTGACTCCAGTGCATCCAAAGATGCCGGAGAGGGTGTAAGACCAGGTTAAGAGGATGATCGGGAAAGAAGCGCTCTTCTGACGCGGGCTTTATGCGCCGTGGTCAGCGGGTCCTGCCGGCCCCGGAGATCGGTGACGGAAATCACGCCGGGCCACGTGGAAGGGCCGTACAGGGTGGACCCTACAGGGCGGGCCGCACGCGGGACGATCCGCCCGGGGGCGGACCGCGCGGGGTGAGCCGCCCGGGAACGGGCCGCGACGGCGCGCGTCAGCGTCCGGTGGGCCAGTACTCGTCGCGCAGCAGGCGCTTGTAGAGCTTTCCGGTGGGGTGGCGGGGCAGCTCCTCGCGGAAGTCCACCGACTTCGGGCACTTGTACGGCGCGAGCCGCTCCCGGCAGTAGGCGATCAGCTCCGCCTCCAGCGCGGGACCGGCCAGGTCCATCGAGACCGGCGAGACGACGGCCTTGACCTGCTCGCCCATCTCCTCGTCGGGGACGCCGAAGACCGCGACGTCCGCGACCTTCGGGTGGACCGACAGGACGTTCTCCGCCTCCTGCGGGTAGATGTTCACCCCGCCGGAGATGATCATGTAGGAGCGGCGGTCGGTCAGGTAGAGGAAGCCGTCCTCGTCGAGGTAGCCGATGTCGCCGAGGGTGGTCCAGCCCCGGCCGCGGGGGTCGCGCGACGCCTCCGTCTTGGCCTCGTCGCCGTGGTAGACGAACCGCGGCCCGTCGGAGAAGTAGACCGTGCCGTGCTCGCCCGGCGGCAGCTCCTCCCCCTCCTCGTCGAGGATGCGCACGACGCCGAGCAGGGCGCGGCCGACCGTGCCCGGATGCTTGAGCCAGTCCTCGGAGCCGACGTGCAGGAAGCCGTTGCCCTCGGTGCCGGCGTAGTACTCGTGGATGATCGGCCCCCACCACCCGATCATCCGCTCCTTGACCGGGATCGGGCAGGGGGCGGCGGCGTGGATGGCACACCTCATCGACGACAGGTCGTGGCGGGCGCGGACCTCGGCGGGCAGCTTGAGCATCTTGATGAACATGGTCGGCACCCACTGCGAGTGGGTCACGCCGTACTTCTCGATGAGCGCGAGGGCCCGCTCGGGGTCGAACCGTTCCATGACCACGACCGTCGCGCCGAGCCGCTGGAAGGTCATGCAGTACCGCAGCGGGGCGGCGTGGTACAGCGGGGCCGGGGAGAGGTAGACGCTGTCGGCCGACGGCGCGAACAGCAGCCTCACGAGCTGCAGCAGGCCGCCGGGCGCGTCCAGCGGCGCCTTGGACAGGGTGGGCTTGACGCCCTTGGGGCGGCCGGTGGTGCCCGAGGAGTAGAGCATGTCCGCGCCCTGGCACTCGTCGGCGACGGGGGTGGGCGGGTGCGCCGCCACCGCCTCCTCGTAGGAGGCGAACCCCTCCGCCCCCTCCGGGACGCCGTCGAGCATGAGCCGCAGCTCGACCTTCGGGGTCAGGGCGGTGACGGAGGCGGCCACGTCGGCCAGGGAGGCCGAGGAGATGAAGACCCGCGCCCCGCAGTTGTCGACGATGTAGGCCAGTTCGTCGGTCCGCAGCCGGGAGCTGATCGCCGTGTAGTACAGGCCCGACCGGTGGGCGGCCCAGGCGATCGTCAGGAACAGCGGGTGGTTCTCCAGCATGAAGGCGATGTGGTCGCCCGGCCGCAGTCCCGCGGCCCGGAGGAGGTGGGCCAGCCGGTTGGACTCGGAGTCCAGCTCACGGTAGGTGACGACCTGCCCGGAGTCGGCCATGATCACGGCGGGCTTGTCCGGCGAGGTGGCGGCGATCGCTCCCGGGTGCATGAAACCGAACATTACTCTGCCGGTTGCCCGGTGAGAAGAGACGACCGGGCCGCGGCTCCGGGTGTCCGGAGGCCGCGGCCCGGTCGTGCGGCACGCGCGTGGCGCGGGGTGTGCGGAACGGCACGGGCGCGAGACTCGCACGGGGAACGCCGCGGAACCGTACGGAACGGCCGTGGGCCCGTACGGCACGGCGCGGGGTCAGGAGGCGGGGATGACCGCGCCCTTGTACCGCTGCTCGATGAACTGCTTCACCTCGGGACCGGCGAGCAGCTTGGCGAGCTTGACCACGCGCGGGTCCTTCTCCTTGCCGGCCGCCACGACCAGGCCGTTTGCGTAGGGGTTGTTCTCGGACTTCTCCAGCACCAGCGCGTTCTCGGCCGGCTTCAGGCCCGCCTCCAGGGCGTAGTTGCCGTTGATGACGGCGGCGTCCACGTCGTCGAGGGAGCGGGGCAGCTGCGCGGCCTCCAGCGGCTGGAACTTCAGGTTCTTGGGGTTGCCGGTCACGTCACGCTCGGTGGCGGCGGTGCCGACGCCCTCCTTCAGGGTGATCACGCCGTTGTCGGCGAGCAGCTTCAGCGCCCGGCCGAGGTTGGTGGCGTCGTTGGGCACGGCGACGGTCGCGTTCGAGCCCAGCGCGTCCAGGCTGGTGATCTTCTTGGAGTACAGGCCCAGCGGCTCCAGGTGGACCGGCTGCACGAAGGTCAGCTTGGTGCCCTTGGAGGAGTTGAAATCGTCCAGGTAGGGCTTGTGCTGGAAGTAGTTGGCGCCGAGCTGGCCGTCATCGAGCTGGACGTTCGGCTGGACGTAGTCGGTGAACTCGACGATCTCGAGGTTCAGGCCCTCCTTGGCGGCGAGCTTGTCCTTGACGAACTTCAGGATCTCGGCGTGCGGGACCGGGCTGGCGCCGACCTTGAGGACGTCGGAGGCCGAGGTCGTGCCTTCACCGCCGGACCCGGACGAGCCCGAGCCGCAGGCGGCCAGGGCCAGGGTCAGCGCGATGATCGCGGAGACGATTCCGATGAGCTTGCGCATGGTGTGCTTCCTTGTGGATACGGCGTCCGGCGGCCCGCTCGCGGCGGGGCCTCCGGGGGACGGGAAAGGTACGGCCGGCCCTCCGGGAACCCGTCTCGGCGGGACCCCGGGGGGACGGGAGGAGCGCGGGGGGCGCGGGGGCGCGGAAGGTCAGCGGCGGGCCAGGCGGCGGGCGGCGAAGTCGCCCAGCATCTGGCCGAGCTGCACGATGACGATCAGGACGACGACGGTGACGATCATCAGTGAGGTCTCGAAGCGCTGGTAGCCGTAGCGGATGGCCAGGTCCCCCAGCCCTCCGCCGCCGATGGCGCCGGCCATCGCCGAGTAGGAGATCAGCGCGACCACGGTCACCGTGAGGCCCGCGACCAGGCCGGGCATGGCCTCCGGCAGCAGGACCTTGCCGACGATCGTCGTACGGCTCGCGCCCATGGCCTGGGCGGCCTGCACCTTGTCGTCGCCGACCTCGCGCAGGGCGGTCTCCACCAGGCGGGCGAAGAACGGCGCGGCGCCGAGGGTCAGCGGGACCACCGAGGCGGTCGTGCCGATGGTGGTGCCGACGATCATCCGGGTCAGCGGGATCACCGCGATCATCAGGATGATGAACGGCAGCGAGCGGCCGATGTTGACCACCAGCCCGAGCACCCGGTTCAGCGGCCCGGAGGGCAGCAGCCCGCCGCGGTCGGTGACGATCAGCGCGACGCCGAGCGGCAGCCCGATCAGCACGGTGAACAGCGTGGACCAGGCGACCATCTCGACGGTCTGCCAGGTCGCCTCCCACAGCAGGGGGGCCATCTCGTCCCAGGTCATCGGGCTTCCTCCACCAGCAGGCCGCGCTCGGACAGGTGGGCGAGGGCGGCGTCCCTGCCGCCGCCGGTGAGGCGCACGCGCAGCCGTCCGGCGGAGACCCCGGCGACCTCCTCCAGCGCCCCGCCGAGGATGTTGACGTCCACGTCGAACTTGCGGACCAGCTGCGAGATCACCGGCTCGCCGGCCTGACCGGCGAAGGTGATCGTGACGGCGCCCGGCTCGGCCGGGGGAAGCGGGAACAGCTCCTCCGTCAGCCGGGACCCCGGCCGGGCGAGCAGGTCGGGGATGGCTCCGGACTCCTGGATCCGGCCGTCCGCCATGATGGCGGCCGAGTCGCAGATCGACTTGACGACGTTCATCTCGTGGGTGATCAGCAGGATCGTCAGGCCGAGCTCGCGGTTGAGGCTCTTCAGCAGGGCGAGGATCGACTGGGTGGTGGCCGGGTCGAGCGCCGAGGTGGCCTCGTCCGACAGCAGCACCGCGGGCCTGCCCGCCAGCGCGCGGGCGATGCCGACGCGCTGCTTCTGGCCGCCGGACAGCTGCCCGGGGTGCGCCTTCGCCTTGTCGGCCAGGCCCACCAGCTCCAGCAGTTCGGCGACGCGCCGGGCGCGTTCCGCCCGGCCGGTCTTCATGACCTCCAGGGGGAACGCGACGTTCCCGGCGACCGTGCGGGAGGACATCAGCGCGAAGTGCTGGTGGACCATCCCGATGCCCCGGCGGGCCAGGCGCAGCTCGCCCTCCCCCAGCGCGGTCAGCTCCCGGCCGGCCACGGTCACCGTGCCCTCGGTGGGCCGTTCCAGCAGGTTGACGCAGCGCAGCAGGGTGCTCTTGCCCGCGCCGCTGCGGCCCAGCACACCGAAGATCTCACCCTCGCGGACCCGGAGGTCGACGCCGTCGACGGCGACCACCTCGCGTCCACGATCCCGGTAGACCTTGCGCAGGCCTGACACGTCGATCACAGCTGTGAATCCCCCAAACGGATGTCGAAGAAAGGACGTCGAGCGGGGGACGGGCTAGCGGGTGCCGGGGTGGAAGGGCAGGTGACTCAGACGGCGCAGGACGAGACGGTCCGCGGGGCAGGTCATGGTGGAGGCCTTCATGGGTTCGCGAAGAGGACGGGGCGGGGGCGGGGTCAGCGCGCGGAGCGGGTCCGGCGCGTTCCGCACATGCACATGCCACGACACGACCCTCGGTCCGTCGAGGTCGGGGCGGCACGGCGCGTCGTCTTCACGTGGGCGTCAACACATGCTTTAGAAGCCCTATTCCTGATATTTCATGTGATTCAGGTCACCTTACCAAAGTAGGGTTGACCAGGGAGAACCGGGGATACGGCCTCCCGGGGGGCGTTCCGAGGACCGCGACGGCCTCCCCCGAAGCCGTACGGCGACCACCCGGCGGGGCCGGTGGAGCCGGGCGTCAGGTCTCCCCCGAGACCGCGAGACGCGCCACCGGCTCAGACGTGGCGGTAGGGGTCGCGCAGAGGGACCGCCCGCGCGGCGAAGCCGTCCTTGATCTCCCGCATCCGCGGACCGGGCGCGTAGAAGCGCCCCTTGGTCTCCCCGTACGGCCGCAGCCACCCCCCGGCCGCCAGGTCGCGCAGGTCCCGGGCCGCCTGCCCCTGGCTGAGCGCCTCGTCGGCCTGGTACCGGCTGCGGCGCAGCCGCCGGTTGACGAACACCTCGTAGAGCGCGGAGACGGTCCGCGGGTTCAGGCCGTCGGCGTCGACGCGCTCCTCCAGCATCGTCCACACCTCCCCCGCCTCGGCCAGCCGCCGCCCGACCTGCTGGGCCTGGAGGTGGTGGGCGCGCAGGCAGAACCGCACCCAGGGCAGCATGTCGCCGTGCGGGTTCCACCGGATGTCCCGCCGTGTGCCGGACAGGGCGCGGTAGTAGTCGACCGTGTTCTCCAGGGTGCCCAGCCACTCCTCGATGGAGGAGAACTCCGGGGTGGTGATCTGGTCGCGGCCGAGAACCAGCGTCTGCAGCGCCCGGGACATCCGGCCGTTGCCGTCGCGCCAGGGGTGGATGCTCACCAGGTTGAAGTGGGCCATGGCCGCCCGCACGTAGCTCGGCGCGTCGAGGTCGCCGGAGTTCAGCCAGTCGGTCAGCTCCTCCAGCAGCTCCGGCACCTCCTCGGCGTCCGGGCCCTCGTAGACGACCTCGCCGGTGGCCGTGTTGCGGACGTAGATGCCGCCGGGCCGTACGGCGCCCGGGGTCTTGTCCACGTGGTGGCCGATCATCATGAAGTTGAGCGCGTGGAGCAGGCCGGTGTCGAACCGGAACGCCCTGGCGCGGGAGAGGATCCGGATGTAGGTGAGTGCCTGCTGGTAGCCGGAGATCTCCCTGGCCACCGCGGCGGGGGTCTCCAGCGGATCCTCACCGGCCATGATCGACTCGATGTCCTCGACGCTGGCGCGGTAGCCCTCGATGGAGTTCGAGCCCTGGATGGCCAGGGCCTGGAGGTGGCGCCGGAGTTTCCCGTCCCAGCGGTGGGTCTCCGCGAGGCGGTATTTCAGGTCGCGCCGCATCTCCTCGATCTCGCCGAGGACCTTGTCGTCGATGGCCTCCAGCCGAGGCGTGCCGTACAGCATGCCCCCCATGACAGCATGGACGGATCATCCATTCAAGCGAATGAATGATTTGTCCATTTATGCCCTTCGAGGACCGGCCGGGTCGCCGCGACCGCCCGGAACGGCGGACGGCCCGCCCTCTCGAAAAGGGCGGGCCGTCACGGGTACGGCCGGGCCGCACGCGGCCGGCCGTACCCCGGGCGGCCGGTCGGGCCGCGGGAGGCGGGCCCGGCCGGGTGAACCGGGCCGGGCCCGTGAGCCGGGTCAGGCCGCGGCGCGGTCGGCGACCTTGGCCGGGGTGAGCGCGATCTCCAGGACCTCGCGCACGTCGCTGACCGTGTGGACGGTCAGCTCGTCGCGCACCGCCTGGGGCACGTCGTCCAGGTCGGGCTCGTTGCGGGCCGGGATCAGCACGGTGGTGATGCCCGCCCGGTGGGCGGCCAGCAGCTTCTGCTTGACCCCGCCGATCGGCAGCACCCGGCCGGTGAGGGAGACCTCGCCGGTCATCGCCACGTCGCTCCTGACCTGGCGGCCCGACAGCAGCGAGGCCAGGGCCGTGATCAGGGTGACGCCGGCCGACGGGCCGTCCTTGGGAACGGCGCCGGCGGGGAAGTGGACGTGCACCGAGCGGTCCTTGAGGGAGGACACCGGCAGCTCCAGCTCCGCGCCGCGCGAACGCAGGTAGGACAGGGCGATCCTGGCCGACTCCTTCATGACGTCGCCGAGCTGGCCGGTCAGGGTCAGTCCGGTGTCCCCGGTCTCCGGGTCGGCCAGCGACGCCTCGACGTACAGGACGTCGCCGCCCGCTCCGGTGACCGCCAGGCCGGTGGCCACGCCGGGCACCGCCGTACGCTGGCGGGACTCCGGGAGCGAGGACTCCGGCACGTGCCGCGGGCGGCCCAGGTAGGGGACGAGGTCCTCCACCGTCACCGGCAGCTCCCCGGCGCCGAGCGCGACGTTGGCGGTCACCTTGCGCAGGACCCTGGCGATCGAGCGTTCCAGGGACCGCACGCCGGCCTCCCTGGTGTACTCGCCGGCCAGCCGGCGCAGCGCGTCCTCGCCGATGACGACGTCCTCGGCGGTCAGGCCGGCCTTGTCGAGCTGGCGGGGCAGCAGGTGGTCGCGGGCGATGGCGACCTTCTCGTCCTCGGTGTAGCCGTCGAGGGTGACGATCTCCATGCGGTCCAGCAGCGGGCCGGGGATGGCCTCCAGCACGTTGGCGGTCGCCAGGAACAGCACGTCGGACAGGTCGAGCTCGACCTCCAGGTAGTGGTCGCGGAAGGTGTGGTTCTGCGCCGGGTCGAGGACCTCCAGCAGCGCGGCGGTGGGGTCGCCGCGGTAGTCGGAGCCGACCTTGTCCACCTCGTCGAGCAGCACGACCGGGTTCATCGAGCCGGCCTCGCGGACGGCGCGGACGATCCGGCCGGGCAGCGCGCCGACGTAGGTGCGGCGGTGGCCGCGGATCTCGGCCTCGTCGCGGACGCCGCCGAGGGCGACGCGGACGAACTTGCGGCCCATCGCGCGGGCCACCGACTCACCGAGGGAGGTCTTGCCGACCCCGGGAGGACCGGCCAGCGCCAGTACGGCGCCGCTGCGGCGCCCGCCGACGACCCCGAGCCCCTGGGCGGCGCGGCGGCCGCGGACGGCGAGGTACTCGATGATGCGGTCCTTGACGTCGTCGAGGCCGGTGTGGTCGGCGTCGAGGACGGCGCGGGCCGCGGCGATGTCGTACGAATCCTCGGTCCGGGTGTTCCACGGGATGTCGAGGACGGTGTCGAGCCAGGTGCGGATCCAGCCGGTCTCCGGGGACTGGTCGGAGGTCCGCTCCAGTTTGTCGACCTCCTTCAGCGCGGCCTCGCGCACCTTCTCGGGCAGGTCGGCGGCCTCGACGCGGGCGCGGTAGTCCTCCTCCTCGGTCTCCGGGGAGGAGCCGTTGAGCTCCGACAGCTCCTTGCGGACGGCGGCGAGCTGCTGGCGCAGCAGGAACTCGCGCTGCTGCTTCTCCATGCCCTCCTGGACGTCCTTGCGGATCGTCTCGGCGACGTCGAGCTCGGCGAGGTGCTCGCGCGCCCACTCGACCAGCTTGGCCAGCCGGTCGGCCGGGTCGGCGATCTGGAGGATCTCGGCCTTGCGCTGGGTGCCCAGCCAGGGGGCGTAGCCGGAGCTGTCGGCCAGGACCGACGGGTCGTCCATCTGGTTGACGGCGTCGACGACCTGCCAGGCGCCCCGCTTCTGCAGGATGGTGGTGGTCAGCGCCTTGTACTGCTTGGCCAGCTCGACGGCGCGCTCGCCCGCCGGAACGGCCTCGATGACGGTGGCCTGCACCCACAGCGCGGCGCCGGGTCCGGTCGTGCCGGCGCCGACGCGGACGCGGTCGACGCCGCGCACCACGGCGGCGGGCTCACCTCCGGGCAGCCTGCCGACCTGCTCGATGACGGCCTTGACGCCGACGGAGCCGTAGCGGCCGTCGATGCGGGGAACGAGCAGGACCTGTCCCTTGTTCTCGGTGAGCGCCTGAGCCGCGTCGATCGCGGCCCGGACCTCGGCCTCGGACAGGTCCAGCGGGACCACCATTCCCGGCAGCACGACCTGGTCGTCGAGCGGGAGAACCGGGAGGATCAAGCTCTCACTCATGCGCACTCCAAGGGTTGAGTTACATCGACTCAATTAATGGGAGCGTGGAAATGTTCCCGGGATTGAGTGTGTTCGCCGTGAGCGATCGTAATTCTGTAATCGACGCCTCTGGCGAGTCTCCCGGGAGTCCCGGGGCGGCCGTCGCCGGGGGCTCCGCAGGACTTCGGAAGCCCGAGGACCGCCCGGGCGGTTTCGCGGGACACACCGGGGTCACCCCCGGCGCGGACCTCCCCGGGGATCGCCGCGAAGGGCTTCGGGGAAGGGTCACCCCCGGGAGGTACGCGACGGATCACCCCGGGGCGGGACGACAGCCGTCCGCGATCTCCCTAGGCTGGGCCGGTGCCCCTGCGCGACGCCCTCCCCCGGTTGTCCCGGCCTCTGGTCCGCGCCCTGGTGAAAGGGGAACCCGGTCCGCCGTTCCCCCGATCCCGGCGCCTCCGCCCCCGGCTTCCGCTCTTCCTGGGACTGCTGCCGTTCCGGACCGTCGACCTGGTCCTGGTGGCCGACCTGGGGCTCGCCTGGATCCTGTTCGCCGGCGGCTACTCGCTCCTGCTGACCCTCAACGGCATGCCGCCCCAGCCGGGTGTCCCCACTCCGGGGATCAACGAGAACGTCCTCTTCCTCTGCGCGCTCGTCTCCTCGCTGCCGGTGGCGCTGCGCAACCGGTGGCCGCTGGCGGCCTGGCGACTGGCCACCGGCGGCATGCTTCTGGCCGCCCACTTCATGGACCGGCTGTTCACCCAGCCCTACTCCTCCTCGGGCGTCATCACCTACCTGCTGGTCGTCTACTCGGTGGCGGTGCGCTGCGACCGGGAGACCGTCCTCGGGGCCTGGCTCGTCTCGATGCTCGCCCTGGTCGCGGTCAAGCCCGGCGACCCCCTGATCGCGCTGGGCGCCGTCATGCTCACCGTGACCGCGCTCCTCGGCTACAACGTCCGGACCAGGCGCCTGGCCGCCGGTCGGCTGGCGGAGGAGGAACGGCGCAGCGAACGGGCCCTGGCGGCGCAGGCCGTACTGGAGGAACGGACCAGGATCGCCCGGGAACTGCACGACGTCGTCGCCCACCACATGTCGGTGATCGCCATCCAGGCCGAGGCCACGCCGCTGAAGGCCGCCGGAGACCCCGGGACGCTGGAGGAGGGGCTGCGGGAGATCCGCGCGCTGTCGCTGGCGGCCATGACCGAGATGCGCCGCGTGCTGGGCGTGCTGCGCGACGGCGACGAGCGCGCCGACACCGCGCCGCAACCCGGCCTCGGCCGCCTGGAGGAGCTGATCGCCACCGCGCGCTCCGCCGGGCTCACCGTGACGCTCCGGCTCGGCGGCGACCTGCTGGGGCTGCCCACGACGGTGAGCCTGTCGGCCTACCGGATCGTCCAGGAGGCGCTGAGCAACGCCATGCGCCACGCACCCGGCGCGGCCGTCTCGGTACGGATCACCCGCTCCGGCGACGAGCTGCGCGTCCACGTGGCGAACGGCGCCGGCGGCGGTCGCGAGCGGCCGCCGGGCAACGCCGGGCACGGCCTGCTCGGCATGCGGGAACGGGTCTCCATGATCGGCGGCAGACTGTGGGCCGGGCCGGTCGGCAAGGGCTTCGCGGTCACCGCCATACTGCCGATCATGGAAGACGCGGAGGACGGCGCATGACGATCCGGGTGCTCATCGCCGACGACCAGGGCATGGTGCGGACCGGCTTCACCGTGTTCCTCGGCTCGCAGCCGGACATCGAGGTCGTCGGCGAGGCCGCCGACGGGCGCGAGGCCGTCGCCCGGACGGCCGAGCTGCGGCCGGACGTCGTGCTGATGGACGTGCGGATGCCGGTCATGGACGGCCTGGCCGCCACCCGGGCCATCCTGGAGGCCGACGGCCCGAAGCCGAAGGTGCTGATCCTGACCACCTTCGACCTCGACGACTACGTGTACGAGGCGCTGCGGGCCGGGGCGAGCGGGTTCCTGCTCAAGGACGCCTCCGCCCAGCAGCTCGCCGAGGCGGTCCGGGTCGTCGCCTCCGGCGACGCGCTGCTCGCGCCGTCGGTGACCCGGCGGCTGATCTCGGAGTTCGCCCGGGTCGGGCCGCGCCGCCCGCGTGCCAGGCCGGCCGACATCACCGAGCGCGAGACCGAGGTGCTCACGCTGATCGCCCAGGGCCGCTCCAACCAGGAGATCGCCGGACAGCTCGTGCTGTCGGAGCAGACCGTCAAGACCCACGTGGGCCGCATCCTGGCCAAACTGGGTCTGCGCGACCGCGCCCAGGCGATCGTCTACGCCTACGAGTCGGGCCTGGTCCGTCCCGGCGGCTGACCCCGGGGCCCTTCGCGCGGCCGGACGCCGCCCCGGCAGGGACCTCGTACGGCGAGCGGCCCCCGGGACACCGCGCGCCCGGACACGCCCCCGGCGGGAACCTCGTACGGCGAGCGCCCCCGGGACGCCGCGTGACCGGCCCCGGGGTGACCTCCTCCCCCCACGGGGTGACCGGGCAGGTGAGCGCGGCGGGGTGACGCGGGCGACGGGCCCGGATCCCTAGCGTCCTGTCCGATCCCCCTGTCGGACCGGAGGTCCCATGCCCCGTCGCGCACTCACCGCGGTCGTCGCCGCCGCCCTGGCCTACACGGCCGTCCCCGCCGCCCACGGTGACCGGATCGTCCGCGTCTACGGCGACCTGAGCGCGGCCGAACGCGTCGCGGTCGTCGTCCCCGGATCCGACACCACGGCCGCCAACTTCGACGGCGGCCGGGCCGACCCGTACAGCACGCCGGCGGTCGGGGCCCGGACCGTGCTGGCCGAGGCGCGGGCGCTGGACCCCGGGGCCCGGCTGGCGGTGGTCGCCTGGCTCGGCTACGACAGCCCGGCCACGGAGAGCGTCGGCGCGCTGACCGACCGGGCCGCCCGGAGGGGGGCGGCGGAGCTGCGGCGCTTCCTCGCCGGAACGGGGTTCCGCGGCAAGCGGGTCAGCCTGCTGTGCCACAGTTACGGCTCGGTGGTGTGCGCCCTGGCCGCGCGGGGGTCGGGTGTGGAGAGCGTCGCCGTCTTCGGCAGCCCGGGGCTCGGCGTCTCGTCCGCGGCGGAGCT
Organism: Streptosporangium sp. NPDC053982; assembly: GCF_055585205.1. Taxonomy (NCBI): domain Bacteria; kingdom Bacillati; phylum Actinomycetota; class Actinomycetes; order Streptosporangiales; family Streptosporangiaceae; genus Streptosporangium; species Streptosporangium sp. NPDC053982. Next base: position 78,537 of record NZ_JBVJKQ010000007.1, on the reverse strand, counting down.
GGGCGTCCCGCTGTGGGCGGGCAGTGGGAGCGGCGACTGGGTGCGCCGGGTGCCGAAGGTACGGCTGGGACCGCTGGGGTTCGGGCCCGATCCGGCGGGGGCGGGCTTCGGGGCCCGCGTGTTCGCCGCGGGCGGCGTGGGACACAGCGGCTACCTGCACCCCGGCACCGAGTCGCTGCGCAACCTCACCCTGATCGCCCTGGGCCGGACCGGCGAGGTGTCCCGTGGCTAGTCTCGGCGCCGTCGCCGCCCGGATCGAGGCCGCCACCCCGGCCGGCCGGGACCGCGGGGCGGACGCGCTGCGGGCGCTGGCCATCGCCGGGGTGGTCACCGGCCACTGGCTGGTCACGGCGTGGACGCCCGGCCCCGGCGGGACGGTCCGCGTCTCCAGCCCGCTCGCCTGCATGCCCTGGCTGACGCCGGCCTCCTGGGTGCTGCAGACGCTGGCGGTCTTCTTCTTCGTGGGCGGGTACGCGGCGGAGCGGAGCCTGCGGTCGGCCGCCGGATACGGGGCGTGGACACGGGCCAGGATGCGGCGGCTGCTGCGGCCGGTGGGCCCGCCCGTCCTGGTCTGGGCGGGCGCCGCCGCCGGGCTGGCACTGGGCGGCATGCCGGCCGGCTCGGTCAGGTCGCTGGTGCAGCCCACGGCCGGGCCGCTGTGGTTCCTGGCGGTCTTCGCCGCGCTCACCGCGGCCACACCCCTGCTGCGGGCCGCGCCGCTCGCCGTGGCCGGATCGGCCGCCGCCGCCGTGCTCACCACGGACGTGATCCGGTTCGGGCTCGACGGGCCGTCCTGGCCGGGATGGGTGAACGTGGTGGCCGGGTGGCTGGTGCCGTACGCGCTGGGCGTCGCCTGGGCACGCGGGGCGCTCGCCTCGCGCCGGGCGGCGGCGGGCCTGCTGGCGGCGGGCGCGGCCGGGACGGCGGCGCTGGTCGCCTGGGCCGGGTATCCGGCGAGCATGGTCGGCGTCACCGGGGCGAAGGTGTCCAACCTCGGCCCGCCCACGCTCGCCGTGGTCTGCTTCGGGATCGCGCAGACAGGGCTGGCGCTGCTGGTGCGCGAGCCGCTGGCCCGGCTGGCGCGGCGGCCCCGGGTGTGGGCGGCGATCGCGGTGGTGAACCTGTCGGCGATGACCGTCTTCCTGTGGCACCAGACGGTCCTCGCCGGGGCGGCGCTGGCCGCGCTGCGTCTCGGGGGTCTGCCCGGCCTGGTGGAGGCGCCCACCGGGCCGGCCTGGCTGGCGCACCGGCTGGCCTGGCTGCCGCTGCTGGCCGTACTGCTGGTCCTCGTCGCGTCCGTCACCCGTGCGGGCGGACGGTTCCGCGGCGGGAGGACGGCCGGGGGGTGAACGCCCGTGACGGGCGGACCGGGAAGTCGGGTGGTTCCGCGGCGGGCGCGCCGGACCCGGATGATCGGCGCGAGTTTGACGGGTTTGGTGGGCTTTGTGAGGCTGGGTAGCCGATGTCGGCGTAAACCCCCTTCCACCACGGAGTGATACCGATCGAGACACCGTTCTCCGAAGTGCTCAGGAACGCCACCCGGGACGACCACGCCGCGGCCGAGAACCAGGACTATCTCGTCGCGCTCCTGGCCGGCCGGCTCAGCCCGGAGGGCTACGGCGCGATGGTCGCCCAGAACCACTTCGTCCACGCCGCGCTCGACCGCGTCTCCCGGACCCTGGCGGACGATCCGGTCGCCGCGCCGTTCGTCCTGCCGGAGCTGTACCGGGAGGAGGCGTCGGCGCGCGACCTGGAGACGATCCTCGGCCCCGGCTGGCGGACCGCGATCGAACCATCGACGCCGACCCTGGCCCTGGTCGCCCGCATCGACCGGACCGCCGCCTGGCCGGGCGGCTACGTCGCCCACCACTACACCCGCTACCTGGGCGACCTGTCGGGCGGGCAGTTCATCCGGCGGGAGCTGCGGCGGATCTACGGCTACGGGCCGGACGGCGGGGCCGACGCCTACCGCTTCGACGCCGTCGGCAGCATCCCCCGCTTCAGGAAGGAGTACCGCGCCCGGCTGGACGCCCTGCCCGTGGACGAGGACGAGCGGCGGCGGATCGTCCAGGAGGCCAGGCTCGCCTTCCGGCTCACCACCGAGGTGCTGGCCGGCCTCGGCCGCGCGGTCCTCGCCGAACCGGCCGCCTGAACCGCGAGCGCAGATCACCGCAGGCCGGCCCGAGCAGCACCGTGACGACCACCAGCGTCGCAAGCCAGCCGTGGTGCACCACCTCCCAGTTGTCCTCCTGCGGATACAGCCACGGCCAGTACGGACCCCGGGCCGCCAGGCTCACCGAGACGGCCGCGAGCAGGCCGCCCGTCCCGGCGAGACCGGCCACCCTCCCCGAGTGCAGCCGGGCGGCCACCGACGCCGACAGCAGCCCTACCGCGGCGCACACCGCCGCCTCCAGCGCCATCCCCGGCACCCTCAGCTCGTCTCCCGCGCGCAGCCTGGCCACCGCGACCACGCAGGCGGCCGACCAGACCACCCCGGCGCCCAATGCGCCCAGGGCGCAGCGCAGCCCCTGACGCACCCGGCGGGGCACCGGGGTGGCGGCGGTGTCGGCGTCCATCGCGTCGGGCACGGTGAACGCGGCCGCCGCGCCCAGCAGCACCGCCGTCATCCGCAGCAGGGTGAACGCCGTCCCCCACCCCAGACCCGCGCCGGTGTCCACCATCGAGATGATCAGCAGGGACAGGGCGGCGGCGACCGCGAGGGGGGTCCAGTGGGTCGCGCTGAGCACCGGCCGCACCAGGCGGATCACGAGCACGGCGTCCCCCTGACCGGCTCGGGGGCGAAAGCCGGGTGCAGTCCCAGCAGCGGCAGCGCCCGCTCGATCGTCGTGCCCGGCGCAAGCAGCGTGTCCCAGTGCGCCCAGATCCGCTCCCGGGCTCCCGGCGTGGCCAGGAGCTCGCGGGCGTAGCCCAGCTCGGCCGCGCCGTAGCGGGCCGCGCCCAGCGGCGACAGCCGGGTCTCGAACAGCGACCCCCCTATCTGCAGCTCGCTCTCCACGGCAGGCGCCGGCGGCGCGACCTGGCCGAGAAGCCACAGACCCACGACGGTTCTGGCCTGCCCCCGCCCGTCACAGCCCGCACTCGTCCGGGCCTCCAGCCGGGTGAACCGGTTGACCAGCCGGGCGGCGAGCGCCGTGCGGTGAGCGTCCCGCGCGCCGGCCCGCCCCCACATCATGAACGTCCCGATGAACCGCTCGTCGTGATCTTCGGCCATCCACCAGCTGTCGGAGTACTGCCGGACGGCCGGCAGCCGGCCGCGCGCCGCCGGGGGCAGCGCCTCGACGACGGGCTCCACGGCCGAGGCCCACAGCGGGATCCAGGAGACGTACTCGGGGAACGCGCAGTAGGTGACGACGCCCCGCTTCTCGCACCTGCGGGAGTCCGGCCCGAAGTAGCGGTCGCGGACCGGCGCCGGGACGAGCCGCGCGGTGAACTCCGTACCCCGCGTCAGAGGCGGGTTCATCTCCGCCTGTCCCGGGGCGGCGGCGGTCGCGACGGCCCCCGCGGGCACCGCCACCGCCACGGCGGTCACCGCCGCCGCCAGCCGCGCCGGCCGGACCCCGTGCCGCAGCAGGGCCACGGCGGCGAAGAGGACGACGGCCGCGACCAGGTACGGCACGTGCAGACCGGACGGCCGGGCCGGCCAGTCGGGGCCGTGGAACAGCACCACCGGCAGGAACCAGCCGCCGTAGCCACCCTGGTTGCCGTTCAGCCAGGTGAACGCTCCCAGCAGGAAGAGCGCCGCGGGCACCGCGACCGGCCAGGGCGCCCACCTGCCGAGCACCGCGCCCAGCCCCGCGGCGAACGGCACCGCCAGCACCCCCGCCAGCGCCTCGTACGGGTCGAACGTCCCGGCCACCGGCCCCATGGCCAGCCGCGCCGCGAGGTAGAGGCCCATCGTCAGCGCGGCGATCCCGGCGCTCACTGCCACGGCCGCGACCACCGCGGCCGCGGTCCGCTCCGCTGCCCGACCGGGCAGCGGGCCGAGGGACTCGGGCATGCCCTCGCGGGTGTCCCGAGAGACGGCAAGGTGCGCGGCCAGCATGGCGGCGGCGGCGAGCAGCAGCATGGCGCCCGACATGCTCACCGGGTCGACGGTCAGGTCCGGCAGCCACTCACGGACCGCGTACAGCCGCAGGCCCAGGCACAGGGCCGCCGCCCCCCACAGCAGCGGACCGCGCAGCAGCCGGCGCGTCTCGAAGGCCGCCAGCGTCCACATACCGGCGGGGGGCGTCGGCGCCCGCAGACCGCCGGAGGCCGTCAGCGCCCGCGGTCCGGCGGAGAGCCTCACACCGTCACCCCCGCCGCGTCACCGAGGAGGAGCAGGTAGCCGTCCTCGATGGCCGGCTCGGCGGGGACCGCGCCGGCCGGCCGCTCCCCCAGAGTCCGGTAGCGGCCGTCGGCGGTCCGCCAGAACAGCCGCGACGCCGCCGGGGGACGCTCCGAGAGCCACACCTGCCCGGACGCCGCCGTGGCGAGACCCGCCGGGGTCCCCACGAACACGACACGCCCCCCGCGCATCACGACGACCTGCTCGCACAGGGCGGCGACGTCCTCGGTCTGGTGGGTCGACAGTAGCACCGTGCGGCCCTCGCCGAGCCGGGAGACCAGTGCCCGGAAGCGCATCCGCTGCTCGGGGTCCAGCCCGACCGTCGGCTCGTCCAGAACGAGCAGGCCCGGCTCGCCGAGCAGCGCCTGGGCCAGAGCCAGGCGCTGCCGCATGCCCCCGGAGAGCCTGCGGACCTTCGTCGCGGCCCGATCGGACAGGTCCACCTCGGCCAGCACCCGGCGCACCTCCCGGTGACGCTCCCGCCGATCGGTGATCTCCTTCAGGATGGCCACGTAGTCGACCAGCTCGAAGACGGTGAAGTGCGGGTAGGCCCCCGGGTTCTGCGGCAGGTACCCCAGGCGGCGGCGCAGCGCGGTGCGCTGTCCCCGGTCGGCGGGGTCCAGGCCGAACACGCGGATCTCACCGGAGTCGGGGGCCAGCGTCGTGGCCAGGCAGCGCAGCAGGGTGGTCTTGCCCGCGCCGTTCGGGCCGAGCAGCCCGGTCACGCCGAGACCGGCGCCCAGGTCGACCCCGTCGAGGACGGGGGTGGCTCCGTAGCGCTTGGTCAGCGCCCGGACGTCGATGGTCGTGGTCAACGGTGTTCTCCGGGGTCGAGGCGGCGGCGCCGCGCGTACAGCAGGGGAAGGAGCAGGGCGACGGCCGCGCCGTACAGGGTCTGGGCGGGCGGCTGGAAGGGCAGGAACCGGTCGCCGGCGGCCACGCCGCAGACCAGCACCGCGCCCCACCACGCCGCGGCGAGCGCGGCGGCGGCGACGAGCGGCGAGACCCGGGTGGACAGCACCAGCGCGGCCAGGCTCAGCGCCAGCGCGGGCAGCAGCCAGGCCGCGCCGGAGCCGCCCGGCACGGACGGGCGGGGCAGCAGCAGCGCGGCCACGCCGGTCAGGGCGAACGCGACGGCCAGCACCGCCACGGCCCGCAGCAGGAACAGCCGCGGCCCCGACAGCGGGGTGGCGGCCTGCGCCTCGTGGACCGGGTCGACGCGCGGGCCGTAGGCGAACGCGATGCCCAGCAGCGGCAGGACCGGAGCCGCCGCCAGGAACGCCAGCACCGCGTCCGGGTCGCGGACGGCGAGGCGGGCGGAGACGACGGCGAAGGCGAGCACCAGTGTCACCGCGGTCAGCCAGGCGCGGCCGAGCGCCGGGGTGGCCGCCACCAGCCTCGCCAGGTGCCCGGGCACGCCCAGCCGGTGCAGGACCCGCTCGGCGAGCCGCGGCCGGGGCCGTCCCACCACGTCCTCGATCGCCGCCCAGCTCTCCGCCAGCCACTCCCGCTCGTACGGCACCGCCGCGCGGCACCGCCCGCACCGGGTGAGGTGACTCTCCACCGACATCACCTGTGCCGCGTCCAGCCGGCCGGCCACGTAGCCCTCGGTCAGCCCGGCCGGCAGGTGCCACTGCGCGTTCATGCGAGATACCCCTTCACGCCAGATGTCTCCGAAGCTGTGCCTTGGCCCGCATGACGCGGGTCTTCACGGTGCCCTCGGGCACGCCGAGGAGGCGTGCCGCCTCCCTGACGGTCAGCCCGTCCAGGACGGTGGCCTGCAGGGCGGCGCGCAGGTCGGGCGAGAGCCGGGCGATCGCGGCGCCGAGGTCGCCGTGCTCCACGCCGACGAGCACGGCGTCCTCGGCGGATTCGGTGACCAGGCGCGCCTCGCCCGGCCTCACGGAATCCGCCGGACCCGCGAGGTCCGCGAGTTCTGTGAGCCTCGCGGTCCGGGCGGAACCGGCGGCCCCGGCCCGGCGCAGGGCGGAGATCAGCCGGCGGATCGCGATCGTCCAGATCCACGCCGCCGCCTCACCCCCCGCCGCGTCGAAGCGGCGCGCGTCCCGCCAGACGGCCACGAACGTGTCCTGGAGCGCGTCGTCCACCAGGTCCGCGTCGGCGCAACGGCGGGCCAGCCGGGCCCGCAGCCAGGGCGCGTGCCGCTGGTGCAGCAGCCTCAGCGCCTCCACCCGCCCTGCCGCGACGGCCGCCATGAGCTCGGCGTCGTCGCTGTCGGGGCCGGCCGGTGGCGGTTCGCGGCGCCTGGTCCTGAAGAGATCCACATTCCGGTCTATCGCGGGATCCACCGGTTCCGGTTCCGTCCCGGAGGAAATACCGGGCCGGGGAGAACACCGGACCGGCTTCCGTGAGGGCCGGGCCGCTTCCGTGAGGGCCGGGCCGCTTCCGTGAGAGCGGGGCCGCTTCCGTGAGAGCGGGGCCGCTTCCGTGAGAGCGGGGTCGCTTCCGTGAGGGCAGGACCGGCTTTCGTGAGGGCAGGGGCCGATTTCGCGCGGCCGGGAAATGTCGGTGACGGCGGCTAGTTTCCGATCATCCCGACCGCGAGGAGACCGCCGATGTACCGCCAGGGTGACATCCTGATCGTTCCCGTCGACGAGGACGCCGTGCCGCCCGAAGCCAGGACCGCGCCGTCCGCGCCGCGCGACGCCCGGGGCCGCCTGGTCCTGGCGCTGGGCGAGGCCACCGGACACGCCCACGCGGTGGTGGGCCCCGGCACTCTCGTCCGCGGCCCGCGCCCGATGGACCCCGACCACCTGCACCTGCCCGGCGGCGGCCGCGTCGTCCACGAGGAGCACGCCGCGATCCCCCTGCCCAAGGGCTGGTACCGCGTGCAACGCCAGCGCGAGTACGTCCCCGGCGCCTTCCGCGTCGTCGCCGACTGAGGAGCCCCCGAGCATGACCGTCACCACCGAACTCACCGACGTCCTGACCGCCTCCGCACTCCGCTGGGAGGAGGTCGCCTTCCGAGCCGGGCCCGCCGACCGTCCCGAGGCGGAGGCCGGCGTACGGCTGGCCTACCGGGCCGCCGGGCTGGCCGAACCGGAGGAGATCGTCTGGGTCGGCTCCCCCCTCGCCGGCGCCCGGGCCGTCGCCCTGCCCGGCACCGGCCGGTCGGTACGCGACGCGGTGCGGACCGTCCCGTGGCAGCGCGCCAGGGCGGAGGCGCACGCCGCCCTGGGCCCGGCGGACTGGGCGCTGGCCTGGGCCCTCACCGGAGGGCGGCTCTGGGATCCGGTGAACGGGGTGGTGGCCCGGATCCGCCAGGGCGTCGCCTCCGCGGAGGAGTCGCAGACCGCCGCCGCCGCGCTGCGCGCCTCGACCCTGGACGCCGTGCTGGGCCAGCACGACGCGCCGTGGCTGGCGCTGTTCGACGCCCTGGAGCGGCCGGAGACGGAGGGGCTCGCCCGGGTCGCGCGGTCGGCGGGCTGGTGGTGGCCGTTCGAGCGGGTGGCCATCGTGTGCGAGCGCCCCGCCGGACTGCACCGCGACGGGCTGTCGCGCCTGCACCGCGCCGACGGTCCGGCGCTGTCGTTCCCCGACGGGTTCGCCGTGCACGCCTGGGGCGGCATGCCGGTCCCCGCCGGCTTCGCCGCCACCATGGCGGCGCTGACCGTGCAGCGGATCGACGCCGAGGAGAACGCCGAGCTGCGCCGGGTCATGCTGGAGCACTTCGGCTACGACCGCTACCTCGCCGAGTCCGGCGCCGTCCCCGTGCACCGCGACGAGACCGGCGTGCTGTGGCGGATCGTCCTGCCGGACGACGAGCCGGTGACGACGGTCGAGGTGGTCAACTCCACCGCCGAACCCGACGGCACCTTCCGCAGATACTGGTTGCGGGTCCCGCCGTCCACCCGCACCGCCCGCGAGGGCGTGGCCTGGACCTTCGGCATGGCCGAGGCCGACTACCGGCCGGACAGGGAGACCTGAGCCCGCCCGTGTCCCCGGCCGGCGGCACGGGCGCCGGCCCGCTCCTGCGGGAGCGGGCGGATCCCGGCGACGACCGGCGTCACGTCGCGGTGGCCGGGCGGCCTCCTCCGGGTGACCGGACCGGCCGGCGGGACGGCGAGGGCCCCGATCCGGTCTCCGGTCTCAGCCGATATCAGCCGATCCGGCCGTGGAAGGCGGGGATGCGCTCCAGGATCCCCCCGGCGAAGACGTCGTAGAGGCCGGTGGGCTCCAGGTGCACGTAACCGATGTGACAGTCGCACAGGGCCGCCGGGCACGGCCGGGCGCGCGGCCGGAACGTCCCGTCGTAGAGGTTGCCGAGTACCTCCGGGACGAAGTGGCAGCGCCGTACGGTGCCCTCGCCGTCCACCGAGATGACGGTGTCCCCCGTACGGCACGGCCGCCCGGCGCTGCGGTGCGGCGTGCGGCTGTAGGAGAAGAGCGGATCCAGCCGCGTCCACTCGGCCGCCTCTGCGTCGGTGTAGGAGTGCCCCTCGGCGGCGTTGACCCACAGGTAGACCTCGGCGGGCAGGTCGTCACGGAGCCGCCGGGCATGGTCCAGGTGCTCGGGCAGCCCCACGACGCCGACGCTGAAACGGACGCCCATACCGGTCAGCTCGCGGCACCGGCCGAGGAACCGCTCGTGGGCGACCTGCCCGGGGTGGTAGGTGACCCACAGGGCGAGGGTGCCGAGGTCCGCCTCGCCCAGCCAGGCGGTGCGGCAGCTGAGGTTGGTCTGGATGGCGACCCGCCGGACGTGCGGCAGGTGGCTGAGCCCGACCATCGCCCGCCGGTACCACGACCGGACCAGCCCCTCACCCCAGGGGGTGAACAGCACCGAGATGGGGTGGTCGCGCTCCGCCGCCCACCGGGTGAACCGCTCCAGCGCCGCCCGGTCGCGGCGCAGCCGGGCGGGGTCGTCGCGGCGCTTGGCGAACGGGCAGTAGGGGCAGTCGTAGTCGCAGCTGGACAGGGGGCCCCGGTAGAGGACGGTCAGGTGGCCGGCGTCGTGGCCGCGCGCGGCGGTGTCCTGGTCGCACGCGCCGTGAGCGGCCTGACCGTGAGCGGCACGGTCGTGAGCCGCGGTGTCCTGGTCGCACGCGTCGTGAGCGGCCTGATCGTGAGCGGCGCGGTCGTGCACCGTGAGGACGGGTAGTTCGCGGGGGCGTTCTCGTCCGGTCACCGCGGCTCGTATCCCGCCATCAGCTCCCGGACCGCGCCGGAGAACAGCCCCGGGCCGATCGCGTCGGAGTGCGCCAGCCCTTCCGCGGTGAGGCGCAGCCACCCGGAGGCGTCCGTATCCAACCACCCCCGGTCGGCGAGGCGGTCGAGCTCGGCGCCGAAGTCGGCCGTCGCCCCGGTGCCGAAGCGCGCCCGGTAGGCGTCCGGGTCGAGCCCTTCGGCCTGGAGCAGGGACTGGATGAGATGACGGCGGCGGCGCTCGTCGTCCCCCAGGCGGAACCCCACGTTGGCGGCGGTGAAGTCGCCGGGCTCCAGCCGTACGTAGTCGTCGATGATGGCGCGCACCTGACGGGTGCCGACCGCGTACTCGTGGGAGTAGTGCAGGGCGGAGGTGTAGGAGCGGGCGCCGCAGCCGAGCCCGACCATGCCGTCGCTCTGGCAGCAGTAGCCGGTCGTGTGGGCGGGGCCCGCCGTACGGGCGGAGGCCGGCAGCCGGAACATCCGCATGGACACCTGCTCGTACCCCGCGGCGAGCAGGTGGTCGCGTCCCCGCCGGTAGAGGCCCAGCCGGTGGTCGTCCCAGTCACGGGCGCGGCGGCCGAGACCGGTGAGCGGCCGGACGTACAGCGGGTAGAGGTAGATCTCCTCGGGTTTCCAGGCGAGCGCCGCGTCCAGCGAGTGACGCCACGACCGGGCGTCCTGCCCGTCGATGCCGTAGATGAGGTCGAGGTTGAGCGTCTCGAAGCCGGCCTCCCTGATCCGGCCGAGCGCCGCCTCGACCTCCTCGCGCCGCTGCGGCCGGACCGCCGCGCGGGCCTCGGCGTCGACGAAGCTCTGCACGCCGATCGAGATCCGGGTGGTGCCCCGCTCGGCCAGTACCGCCAGGCGGTCGGCGGTCGCGGTCGCCGGTGAGGTCTCCACCGACAGCGGCACGGCCCGCAGGTCGACGCCCATGGTCCGCTCGGCCAGGTCGAACAGCCGGGTGAGCTCGGCCGCGCTCAGGTAGGTGGGGGTGCCGCCGCCGACGGCCGCGACCGCGAACACCGGACCTGCCGGGGCTCCGGGAGCGCCGGAAGCACCGCCGGGAGCGCCGGAGGCACCGGGGGCGCCGTCCAGGGCCGCGTCCAGGGCCTCCCGTACGGCGCCGGCCTGGCGTTCCAGGGCGTCCAGGTAGGCGGCGACGAGCTCCTCCGGCGCGCCGGTCCGGGTGAACAGGTTGCAGAACCCGCAGCGCATCTCGCAGAACGGGATGTGCAGGTAGAGGGAGAGGCTGTCCATCGGCTCGCCCTCCCACACCCGCCGCAGCGGTGGGCGCGGGTCCAGCGGCCGGTAGGCGGTTTTGTGCGGGTAGGCGTAGACATAGCTTTGGTACGGCCCACCCCCAGCCGAGCCGTCGGCGATCATCGCCATTCCCCCTGTTCCATCGTGAACTCTCCATAGGGCACGGTCCAGACCACCTCGTGGCCGATCCGATGACCGATATATCCGTCTTCACCGTAGGCGGTGCCATGATCGGAGCAGACGATCGCGAAGCCCGGACGCCTGCTGCACATCAGCGCGAACAGCCTGCCGATGTGCCGGTCGACGTACTCCAGCGCGGCGGCGTGAGTGTCCCGCCCGTCCCCGTGCTCGCGGGTGGCGCCCGGCAGATGGAACCAGTTCGGCTGGTGCAGCGCCGAGACGTTGACGAACAGGAACACCGGTCCCCGGGCGTCCCGCACCGCCCGCCCGGCGCACTCGATCTGCGCCTCGAACGAGGTCGGCGAGGTCACCCCGAACGCCGGCTCCCAGTGACTCTCGGCGAACAGTCCCGGCAGCGCGGAGCCGAGCGGGGTGAGCTTGTTGAAGAAGCCCACCCCTCCCACGCAGACCGTGTGGTATCCGGCCCGGGCCAGCCCGCCGGGCAGGTCCGCCGCGTCGAACACCCAGGTGCCCTCGGCCGTCGTCTCGCTGCCGGGGAACTCCGCCGCGAACAGCCGGGGATGCGGTCCCGGCGCGGCCGGGGTGGGCAGGAAACCGGCCAGGATCGCGGCATGCGCGGCATAGGTGAAGCCGCCGGGGCTGTGCCGGCGTTCCCACCGCCCGCCGGGCAGCGCCCGGGCCAGGGTGGGCAGCCTCCCCGCCCTGATCAGCTCGTCGGCCACGTCGTAGCGGAGCGTGTCGAGCGTCACCAGCAGCAGGTCGTGGCTGCCCACGATCGCGTTCATGTCCCGGATCGCACCCGGCGCGCCGCCCCGGCCGCCCCTCGCCCCGCCGCTCACCCTCTCGCCGCTCACCGTGTCACCGCCACGTGGGAGAAGGCCGCGTGGCCCGCGGGTGGGCCGCTCTCGGGTGGGCCGCTCTCGGGCGGGCCGCTCTCGGATGGACGGCCCGTGGACGGATGGCTCACGGATGGACGGCCCGTAGGCGGACGGCCCGCGGGCGCGCCGGAGGGCGTGTGGGCGGGAGCGTGGCGGGCGAGGACCGCCCAGACCTGGGCCGCGTACGTGTCGAGCCCCTCGGCCGCGCCTCCCGGCAGGCCCGTCAGCCCGGGCAGCAGGTCGCCGAAGGCGTTGACCTCCGCCACGGCGACGCCGCGCCAGTCGGCGCCCACCATCACGTCCACCCCGGCGCACAGGCTGCCGGGAAAGCACGCCGCGGCCCGCGCGCAGGCGTCCAGGAGCCGTTCCCAGCCCCGCGGGCCGAGCCGCGCCCGGACCGCGCCGAGGTCGCCGCGCACGCCGCCGAGGTGCAGGTTCGTCATGGGGGTACGGGCGGCACGGACGACCGCGTGGGTGGGCGTGCCATCGACGGTGACCACCCGCAGGTCGATCACCCGGCCGCCGAGGCCCGCCTTGGGGAACCACCGCTCCACGTGGAGGCCGTCGGCGGCCAGCAGGTCGACGATCGCCGCCACCTCGGCCTCGGCCGTGTAGGAACGCACCCGGAGCGAGTTGTGCAGCTCCGCCGCGTCCCGCTCGCCCCCGGCCCGGTCGTCCCCGGCCCGGTCGTCCCCGTACGGCACGGCCCCGGCCGGTTCGCCCCGGGTCAGCTCGGCCGAGGTCACCGCCTTGATCCTGGGCCCGGCGACCTGCAGGGCGACGACCCCGGAGGCCGACGAGCCGTGGGCGGGTTTGACGAACACCCTCCGCCAGCCGGCCCGGTCCATCCGCTCGCGCAGTTCGGCGTAGCCGCCGACCGGTCCGGGCAGGGCGGGCGGCACCGGCACCCCGGCCGCCGCCAGCCTCGCGTGGCACCGGCGTTTGTCGAACATCACCGCGATCTCGTCGACGTCGGCGAGCAGCACCGCGCCCGGCGTGCGGGTGACGGCCCGGCGGATCCGCTCCAGCCCGGCCGTCAGGGCCGCGTGCCAGGCGGCTCCTCCGCCGGCCCGGGTCGGCCGTCCGGGGCCGCGCAGCAACGCGTCGGCCTCGGCGTCCTGGCCGGGCGACTCGATCCGCACGAGCGTCCCCGGTTCAAGCCGGATCTCCTCGCCCCGCAGCACGCGGGTCCACGGGACGACCGCGGGCGCGGGCAGGCCGTACCGGGCGCAGGCGGCGGCGAACAGGGTCACCCTGCGGTCGCCGGGTGTCCCGACGACGGCCGTCCTGACCGGTGTGTGATCACCGTGCTCGGTCACCTGGGGTCCTTACGGAATCGAGGTCGAATCGGGGCCGGGTCGGGGCCGGGGCCGGATCAAGGGCGGAGCCGGGATCGAACCGGGGCCGAGGCCGGGGCCGGGGCCGGAAACGGGTCGAGGCCGGGAGAGGGCGGCCGGAGGGGGTCACTCGGCCACCGCGACGTAACGCCAGTCGTCGTCGGGATCCTCCCGCTCCGACAGGTCGACCTCGACGCCGGCGAAGGCCGCCCGGACCCGCTCGACCATCTCCTCGCTCAGGTAGTGGTGGTGCAGGTCGAGGCGCTCAAGGTGGGTCAGCGGCTGGCCGGACAGCAGCGCCTCGGCCCCGGCGTCGGTCAGTGCGCCCATCGACAGGGACAGCGACGTGAGCCGTGCGACCACCGGCGCCGACGCCACCGCCGCGGCGATCTCGTCCTGGATCTCACTGTCCTGCAGACCCAGGTGGCGCAGGGCCGGCAGTCGCTCGCCGGACAGGATCGGTGCCAGGTCCGCCACGGTGGCGTCTCCGCCGTACTCCTGGACGCCCAGCCACAGCTCCAGGTATTCCAGGGCGGGAAGGTCGGACGCCGCGACGCCGCGAACGACCTGGGCGGGCAGACCGCCCGTCTCGAACCGGAGCACCCTGAGGTTGGCGTGACGGACCGGGCTCAGCATGAGCTCGGTGCCCCCGCGCACCTCCAGCCGCTCCAGCAGCGGGAACGCCTCCAGCAGCGGGGTGACGTCGCTCTGCTGGATCCAGGAGATCTCACACTCCTCCGACGGCATCGCGCCGAGGAACAGGGAACGCAGGGCCGGGAGGCGGCCGGCGTTCTTGACGAGCAGGTCGACGACCCCCGAGCTGTCCTTCTCGTAGGCGTCCTCCCAGCCGCCGACGATCAGCGCCCTGACCGCGGTGGTGTCCGTCTTCTCCAGGAACGTCGCGAACCGCTGTTCGAAGCCATCCCCCGAGTCGTAGACGTCCTCGGCGATCCGCCACGCCACCCGGTCGGCGGCGGGCGTCCGGTCGCCTTCGCCGTCCGGGAGCGCGATCGGCAGACCGGCGTAGGTGCCGTCGTAGAGACCGTCGACGCGGTCGGTGAACTCGGTGTGGTCCATTTCGGGGGCTCCCGTCAGGTGGTATGCGACAGGAGACGTCCTACCAGAGATCACCGACACCCCGGCAACCGCGGCCTCCCGCCGATGTCGCGCCTCACCGGGGAAGCGGGGCCTCCCGGAAGCATCCGGTGACCGATGGCGAGCCCGGGAGGCATGAGGTGATCGACGGTGGCCCTCCGGGGCCGCCGGGTGACCGGCGGGTCTCCGTTTCCGGCCGCGCGGGCCGCGAACGGCCGGCGGCGAGCCGGAACAACCGCGGGATCCCGGTGATTGTGACAACCATGGACAACGGTCATCTCAGGCTCCGTTCGGCCGCCGGCCGGTGGGTGCTCCTCGCCACCGTGCTCGGCTCCGGCATGGCGCTGCTGGACAGCACGGTCGTGAACGTGGCGCTCCCCACGCTCGGCCGCGCTCTGGACGCCGACGTGGCGGGCCTGCAGTGGACCGTCAACGCCTACACCCTCACCCTGGCCGGCCTGATCCTCCTGGGCGGCTCACTGGGCGACCGGTACGGCAGGCGGCGGGTGTTCCTGGTCGGCGTGGTGTGGTTCGCGCTCGCCTCGGCCGCGTGCGGGCTGGCGCCCGGGGTGGAGGCGCTGGTCGCGGCCCGGGCCCTGCAGGGCGTCGGCGGCGCCCTGCTGACCCCCGGGGCGCTGGCGATCATCCAGTCGTCCCTCGTGCCCGAGGACCGGCCCCGCGCGATCGGCGCCTGGTCGGGGCTGGGCGGGGTCGCGGCGGCCGTCGGGCCGCTGCTGGGCGGCTGGCTGGTGGAGACGGCCGGCTGGCGCTGGGTGTTCCTGATCAACCTGCCGCTGGCCGCGCTCGTGGTGGCGGTGACCGTACGGCACGTGCCGGAGAGCCGGGACGCCGGGGCCACCGGGCGGTTCGACATGCTCGGCGCGGCACTGGCCGCGCTGGCGCTGGCCGGGATCACCTACGGCCTGATCGGCCTGTCGGCGCCCTGGGTGGCGGCGGGCGCGGCGCTGGGCGCGGGGTTCGTCTGGCTGCAGATCAGGCGCTCGCCGGACGCGCTCGTGCCGGTCGGGGTGTTCGCCTCACCGGTCTTCGTCGCGGTCAACGCCGTCACGCTGGTCATGTACGCCGCGATGGGCGTGGTGTTCTTCCTGCTCGTCGTCCAGCTCCAGGTCTCGGCCGGCTTCTCGCCGGTGGCCGCCGGGTCGGCGATGATCCCGATCACCGTGCTGATGCTGCTGCTGTCGTCGAGGGCGGGCGAGCTGGCCAGGCGGATCGGCCCGCGCGTCCCCATGACGGGCGGCATCCTGCTGTGCGGCGCGGCCCTGGTGCCGATGTCGTGGATCGGCCCCGGCTCCCCCTACGTCACGGGCGTGCTGCTGCCGGTGTCGCTGTTCGGCCTGGGCCTGTCGGCGGCGGTGGCGCCGCTCACCGCCACCGTGCTGGCCAGCGCCGCCGACCGCTACGCGGGCGTGGCCAGCGGCGTCAACAACGCCCTGGCCAGGACCGGCGGGCTGCTGGCGGTCGCCGCGGTCCCGCCCCTGGTGGGCCTGACCGGCGACGCCCTGCGGGACCCCGTGGCCTTCACCGCCGGGTTCCGCATGACGATGCTGGTCGCCGCGGTGATGATGGCGGTCGCCGCGGTGACCGCCTTCTGCACCGTCCGCCGCAACGTCCTGACCGGAGAGGACGGTGCGTCGCTCAGCGGCGCACCGGCCGGGCCAGACCGGGATGGTCGGTGACGATCCCGTCGGCGTCGGAGGACAGGTCCGCGGTGAGGCCCTCGCTCCCCCTCCGTCCGGCCTCCCGCCCCCGGGGAGAACCGGCCGACGGCACCGACGCGCCCCCGCAGAGCCGCCGGGGCGCCGGGTCAGAAGGTGAACGCCTGCCGGCGGACGCTGTTGTCGAAGTTGGACACCAGCAGCTCCGGCTCGCCGACCGTGCGGATCATCGGCAGCCGGGTGAACAGCTCGCGGAACATCGTCCGGATCTCCAGGCGGGCGAGGTTGGCCCCCAGGCAGAAGTGCGGGCCCGGCCCGCCGAACCCGACGTGCGGCTTGGTGTCGCGGGTGATGTCGAACCGGTCGGGATCCGGGAAGACCGCCTCGTCGCGGTTGGCCGAGCCGTAGAAGAGCACGACCTTGTCCCCGCGCCGGAGGCGCAGGCCGCGCAGGTCGTGGTCCCGGGTGACGGTGCGGCGGAACTGCATGATGGGCGAGATGTGGCGGACCATCTCCTCGACGGCCCCGCCGACGCGCCCGTCGAAGTCCTCCAGCAGCGCGCTTCGCTGGTCGGGGTGGTCGGTGAGCAGCTTCATGCCGTGCGCCATGGTGTTGCGGGCCGTCTCGTTGCCCGCGACGAGCAGCAGTGCGAAGAACGATCCCAGCTCGCGGTCGGTGAGCCTCTCGCCGTCCACGTTGGCGGTGACCAGCGCCGAGATCAGGTCGCCGCGCGGCTCCCTGGCACGTTCCCGGCCGAGCCGGATCACCAGGCGCTGCAGGGCGAGGAGCGCGACGGTGTTCTGCGCGGCCATCCGCACGGTGTGCGGCAGGCTGGGGCGTATCCCGCTGTAGGCGGTGGAGATGTCCACCTGCCGGTGCACCGCGGCCCGCACGTCGTCGGGGATGCCCATCATGTCGCAGATGACGTGGATGGGCAGCCGGGCGGCGACCTGGGTGACGAAGTCGCGCGGCCCCTCGGCCAGCACGTCGTCGACGATCCGGGCGCACGCGGCCTCGATGCCTCCCTGCAGCCCGGCGAGCATCTTGGGGCTGAACGCGCGCGAGACGATGCGGCGCAGCCGGGCGTGCCGGGGGTCGTCCATGTTGACCATGGACTCGCCGAACACGTGCTTGACCCAGCCCGGCGGTTCGGGGCTGGTCACACCCGGCTCGCTGGAGAACACCCTGGCGTTGCGGCTGGCCTCCACCACGTCGGCGTGCCGGACCAGCGCGTAGAAGCCCTTGCCGGAGCGGAGCAGCGGCACCCGCTTCTCCGCGAAGAACACCGGCCGATCCAGCGCGCGTAACCGGGCGAACGCCTCGTGACGCTCCTTGGGCGGACGACGCCAGAAGTCGAGATCAGCCAGGTCGATGTGCATGGCCTCAATCCTGACACGCCCTTTACCTGAGCCGATCACCCCTGACCAGGTCTTTACCTTACGCGGTCGTGATATAGCGCATCCCGTACCCGCGTCCGCCACGGGGATTTCATCTCCTCGTGAGCCGGATGTCCGGGTCCTCCCGGAGCATTCATCTCATGAGAGCAGCGCTCCTCACCTCCGCCGTCGTCGCCTCCCTCGGCCTCTCCCCCGCCGCCTCCGGAGCCCTCCCCGTGGTCTCCGGCGCGGCCGCCGCCCCCGCGTACCCCGCGTACCCCGCGGGCACCGCGGGCACCGCGGGCACCGCGGGCACCGCGGGCACCGCGGCCCGGTCCTGCTCCGGGGTGCCGTCCGACTTCGACGGAGACGGCCGCGCCGACCTCGCGGTCGCCGCGCCGTACACCCGGGTGGGCGGCCGCGCCCGCGCCGGGGCGGTCACCGTCCTTCCCGGCGGGCGCGGGGAGAAGAGCCTGCTCACCCAGGACTCCCCCGGCGTCCCGGGCGAGGCCGAGACCGGCGACGCGTTCGGGTCGGCGCTGGCGGCCGGCGACTTCGACGGCGACCGGTGCGCGGACCTGGCCGTGGGCGTCTCGGAGGAGGACCGCTCGCGGCCGGACGCCGACGGCTCCGGCGTGGTGCAGCTGTTCCACGGCTCGCCGGACGGCCTGCGCCCCGGCCGGGTGATCGACGCCCGCGATCTGGGCGGCAGACGCGGCGCCGACCGGTTCGGCGCCGCGCTGGCCGCCGGGGACCTCGACGGCGACGGCGACGACGAACTGGTGATCGGCATCCCGGGTCTGGGCGGGGGAGGCGTCGGGGTGTACGGCCTCACCGGGCGCGCCCCCCGGATCGTCACGCAGCGAACCGGCTGGGTCGGGCAGCGGGAGGCGCAGACCGACCAGTTCGGCGCGTCCCTGGCGACCGGCGACTTCGACGGCGACGGCCGTGACGAGATCGCCGCCGGCACCCCCGGCGACTCGGTCCGCGCCAGGGGGCAGGGCTCGGTGACCGTCCTGGACGTCCGCCGCCGCACGGCGCGCCTGCTCACCCAGGACAGCCCCCGGATCGCCGGCCGGGCCGAGGACTGGGACTCCTTCGGCGCGGCCCTGGCCGCCGGCGACTTCGACGCCGACGGCCGCGACGACCTGGCGGTCGGTGTCCCGGGCGAGGGGCTGACCAGGGACCAGCGGGCGATGGACTACGGCGACGGCACCGTGGACGTGCTCTACGGCTCGCCGGGCGGGCCGGGGGCCGGGCGGACCGAGGCGTGGTCGCAGCGGTCGCTGCGGGGCGAGCCCCGCTACTTCGACAGGTTCGGCGCCGCGCTGGCCGCCGGGGACCTCGACGGCGACGGCGACGACGAGCTGGCGGTGGGCGTGCCGGGCGAGAACGCCGTCCAGGTGCTCGCGGGTACCCGCTCGGGCGGCCTGACCCGCGCCGGCAACGCCCTGGTCACCGGCCGGGACGGCGGCTTCGGCTCCGCGCTGGCCGTCCTCCCAGGCCGGGGGCTGGCGGTCGCGGCCCCGCTCGGGGGCAGGGTCGCGCTGGTGCGCGTCCGCCCCGGCGGCGGGAAGGGCGGGCGTCCGGCGGCGGCGACCCTGGCCGCCGCCGCCGGGGACGCACTCTTCGGCTACGCCCTCACCGGACCTTCGACTTCGCGGTGACGTGGCTGCGGATCGTCTTGGCGAGCGCGCCGAGCGAGGTGTGGCGGTCGGAGGTGACGGCCGCGCCGAACTTCGCCACGGCGGTGCCGCGGCGGCGGACCACCCAGCCCCGGATCTTGACGGTCGTCGAGTCCCCCTTGTCGAGCGAGGTGACCAGGCACCGTACGGAGCGTCCCTTGGCGGAGCACTTGACGCTGCGCGGCTTGGCGATCACCTTGACCTTGCGGAAGGCACGGGAGAAGTCGCCGGTGAGCGCCATGTAGTGCTGTCCCTTGGCGCTCTTGTTGCGGACCTTGATGGTGTAGGTGAGATAGCCGCCCCGGTGGGTGTACTTGGGGAAGTACACGTCGTAACGGAACTTCCTGGGGGGAGCGGCGGCGGCCTGGGCGGCCGCGGCGGTGGCGGCCCGGGCTGCGGCCGCGGGGGGCGCCACCGCGGCGGCCGGTGAGGCGGGGATGAGGAGGGTGCCGCCCGTCGCCGCGGCGAGAGCCGCGGCGGCGAGCCTCGTGGAGAGGTAGCTCATACGCCGCATCATCCATCAAAAACACCCGGATTCTCCGGGTTGTCCGGAACGAATTCGACGCGGCCGCGGCCCGGTGCGTGGCCGGGACCTGTGCCACGCGCCGTACGGGCGGACGGACGGGGTTCCGGTGGGCGCGGTGCCGGGCGTCGCCGGAGCCCGCTCAGACCAGGGCGGACCGCCCCGCCGGGACGGTGAACCGTGCCCCGGTCCGCGCCGGGGCGCCCCGCCTGCTGATGTGGTCGAGCGTGCGGAAGTCCGCGCTGAGCTCGTCGGCGGTGACCCGGCAGACGATGTAGCCGCGCCGCTGGTCGAGGTAGGAGATGTGCGGGTTCTCCGCGACCGTCTCGGCGATCTTCCCCTCGTCGCGGTAGCCGTCGCCGTCACTGGAGATCGAGGAGGTGACCAGTTCCACCGCCACCCTCGGCGATTCGGGGTCGTCGAAGTCGAGCCGCAGGTCGGCCGCGTGGTGCATGTGCGCGTCCCCGGTCAGCACGACCGGGTTGGCCGCGCCGGAGTCGCGGAACCCGGCCAGCAGCCGGGCCCGCTCGGCGGCGTAGCCGTCCCAGGAGTCCAGGTTGACCTCCGACCCGGGGCCGACCCTTGCGTCCTTGCGGGCCATCAGGACCTGCTGGCCCACGAGGTTCCACCGGGCGCCGGAGGCCGCCAGGCCGTCCAGGAGCCAGCGCCGCTGGTCCTCCCCCAGCATGGAGCGCCCCGCGGCGAGCCGGTCGTCGCAGCCCGCCCTGGCGCCGTCGTCGCACGCCTGGTCGTCGCGGAACTGCCGGGTGTCGAGCAGGTGGAAGCGGGCCAGCGGCCCCCAGTCCACCCGCCGGTGCACGCGCATCGACGCCCCGTGCGGCACGCTCGCCCGGCGCAGCGGCATGTTCTCGTAGTAGGCCCGGAAGGCGTCGGCCCGCCGCCGGGCGAAGTGGGGGGTGCCGTTGCTGGAGACGCCGGCCGCCCAGTTGTTCTCCACCTCGTGGTCGTCGAAGGCCACCAGCCAGGGCGCGGCGGCGTGCGCGGCCCGCAGGTCGGGGTCGGTCTTGTACTGCGCGTGCCGCAGCCGGTAGTCGGCCAGCGTGGCGCACTTGTCCCCCGCGTGCCGCCTGACGGCGCCGCCCAGGGCGGTGTAGCCCCGGTGGGCGTACTCGTACATGTAGTCGCCCAGGTGGACCACCAGGTCCGGCTCCTGCTCGGCCAGCCGCCGGTAGGCCGTGTAGTACCCGTGCTCGTAGTGGGCGCAGGCGGCCACCGCCAGCGTCAGCGGCGACAGGGCGGCCGGGGCGGTGCGGGTCCGGCCGGCCGGGGAGACGTGCCCGGCGGCGCGGAAGCGGTAGAAGTACTCCCTGCCGGGCTCCAGCCCCTCCGGCTCGACGTGGACGCTGTGCGCCGCGCCCGGCCGGGCGGTCGCGGTGCCGTGGCGGACCACCCTGGCGAACCGCTCGTCGACGGCGACCTGCCACTCGACGTCCACGTCCCGGGAGGGCATCCCGCCCCGCCCGTCCGGGGCCAGCGGATCGACGGCCAGCCTGGTCCACAGCACGAACCCGTCCCGCGACGGGTCGCCGGAGGCGACGCCCAGGGTGAAGGGGTCGCGGGCGAGGGTCCGGGCCGGCAGGCCGGCCCCGGTGAGCGTCAGGCCGCCCGCTCCGGCGGCGGCGATGGTCAAAAACGCTCTGCGTGTCGGCTTCTGCTCCACACCGCCAGTGCAGCCCGCCGCGCTTTCCCGGCCGTGGCCCGCGGGACACGGCCGGGTGAACAGCCGCTGCACAGGCGCGCCGCGAACCGGGTGCCCGCCGTACGGCGGGGCGGCACCGGCCCGGCGACCGGGGCGGGGCCGCCGGGGGGCGCGGACCGCGAAGGAGACCGTACGGCCGGGCGCGGTCTCAGGCGGGCGCCGGGACGCCGAGGTACGGCGCGAGGTGGGCGTTGAGCGCGCCGCACCCCAGGTACTTCTCCACGGTGTGGAAGTCGAACCGGTCGAGGTTCACCAGTGCCTCCTGATCCACTCCGGTGAAGCAGGCGCGCAGGCTCGGGGGGATCGCCGCGATGTCGTCCTTGTCGGCGATGTTGACCCAGCGCCGCACCCCCGGTGGCCGGGCGCCCCAGCCGTTGACCGGCGCGGGCAGCAGCCGCTCGAAGATCACGTCACGCATGCCGAGCGGGCTGCCGAGGGTGATCAGCAGCTCCACCTCCAGGCCGGGATCGGACCACAGCGTCTCGTAGGCCACCACGCTGCCGAGCGAGTGCGCGATCACCGCCTTCGGCCTGTTGCGCCTGATCGTCTCGGCCACCGCCGAACGCACCTTCGCCCGCACCCCGCCGTCCGCCGCGAGGTAGGCGGCGACGTCCGGGCAGAAGAACCCGGCGAAACCGGCCGCGTCGGAGTGCATGCGGCCCAGCAGCCAGCGGGTCATCCGGTTCAGCGCCCCGGTCAGCCCCTCCCCCACCGCGTCGAGCTGCTTGGCCCAGGCGACGAAGACGGCCTGCGTCCCGGCGTCCATGCGCTCCACGGACCGCTGCGCCTCGTCGCCGTGCCCGCCCAGCAGGTGGGCGTAGTAGGCGATCTCGGCGAGGTAGCGCTCCCCGCCGTACGGCCGGCCGCCGGTCAGCCCGGCGTGCAGGTAACGGTCCCACTTGCCGCGCATCGCGGCGGCGGCCCCCGCGACGGAGTTCCCGGCGTCGCGGTAGTAGTGGTACTTGCCTATCCCGTGCACACCGACGATCTTGTCCACGTGCCCCGTCCCTCGCTCGACCGATCCGCGTCCGCCCCCGGCCGGCCGGGGCTCCGGCGCCGGAGTCCGTCCGCGTCCCGCCGGGGGAGTCCGTACCGCCGGCGACCGGCGGTCACCGGGCCGCAAGCAACTGTGACGGAAGCGGCGGCGCGCCACAAGAGCATCTTCCGCCGGTCGACACCGTATGGGACATAAATCGCTTGATCGACGGGTTTGGCCGCTGGTTATCCTGGAACCCTTCCCCCGGGGAGAACCCACCGCCACCCGCACCCGCCATGAGGAGCCAGCGCCATGCCCGGTCCGCTTCAGATCAGCGGCTCGGTCATCGTGCCCGAGGCCGAGCTCCACTGGCGCTTCTCCCGCTCCTCGGGACCGGGCGGCCAGGGGGTCAACACCACCGACAGCCGGGTCGAGCTCGGCTTCGACCTCGCCGCCACCGACGCCTTCCCCCCGGCCCTCAAGACCCGCGCCCTCTCCCGCCTGGGCCCCCGCCTGGTGAACGGCGTCATCACCGTCACCGCCTCGGAGTTCCGCTCCCAGCTGCGCAACCGGGAGGCCGCCGGGATGCGCCTGGCCCAGCTCCTGCGCGAGGCGATCGCCCCGCCGGCCAAGAAGCGCCGACCCACCAAGCCCAGCCGGGGCGCCGTCGAGCGCCGCATCGCCGACAAGAAGCGGCGCTCGGAGCTCAAGCGCCTGCGCCGCGACGGCTCCTGAGCCGGGCTCCCCTCCACCGGGGACGCGCTTCCGGCCGGGACACGGGTCCGCGGCGGGAACATGGGGCCGCCGCCACGGCCGAAGCCGGCCGTGCGGACGGTCGCCGGGAGTCGTCCCCGCCGTTTCACGAGCGGTCAGACGCAGCCCCATCTGATGCCCTGGAAGTCGACCCCGTTAGCCCATTTAAACCATTTACCCTTTCCCGGGCGGACGATGTAGCAAGGGCTGTCCAGCCCCACCTTCCTGATCGAGAAGGAAACGGTGTACGGGCACCGGTTCTCGACTGTCACCGTCTGTGTGATGATTCCCGAGGAATGCGAGTAGCGCACGCATTTCGGGGCGCTCTCCGACACCCTGCCGGGCGCTCCCACGGCGTCCGGCGACGCCGCGGGATCGCTCCGCCCGGACTCCGGATCGGCCGGGGCGGCGTCGCCGAGAGCGGCCTCCGGGCCGCCCGGTGCCGTCCCGGCCGTCCCACCCGGCTCGACCGGCCCGTCCGGGGACGCCCCCCACTCCTTCAGGGCGGTCGCCGGGTCGCCCGGCGTCGTGCCGCCGGGATCCAGGGCCCCCGCGAACCTCTCCCCGGCGGGGGACCGCCTGGCGTCGTCGGCCCTCGCCGGAATGGCGAGGGCTCCGGCCAGCAGTGCCGCCGCGGACAGCGTCAGCCCGGCATCGCGGATGTTCCGATGAAGCATGACTTCCCTTTCCGAATGACCCGGGCAGGGATCGTCCTTCACCCGCCCCTCTTCTTGATATCCGGCATGACGTCAAAACTCATTCTCGCTCTGTTTCGACATGGAAGGTCTTTTACCGCCCTCCACGAGAGATAAAAGCATACGATTTTCCAAAAATACTGATTTGTCGCCCGACGGAGACAGACCGCCCCCCGCGCGAGGCGCGGCCGCACCCCGCGGCAGGGCGACCGATTCCAGCGCGGGACGCACCGGAGAACTGCCTATGCATGACAGATTCCGGACACCCGCCGCCCTCATAACGTGGTGACCCGTACCGAAGAGGGCGGAGCGCGAGCGCCCGCCGCCGTCACCACCAAGGGAGGACCCCATGACCGCCTACGCCATCGCCCACCTGCACCGGACCGAGGTCGGCCCCGAGATCACCGAGTACCTCGAGAGGATCCAGGACACCCTGGACCCCTTCTCCGGCCGCTTCGTCATCCACGGCCCGCCCGCCGAGGTCCTGGAGGGCACCTGGCCCGGCGCCCTGATCGCCATCTCCTTCCCCGGCATGGCCGAGGCCCGCGCCTGGTACGACTCCCCCGCCTACCGGGAGATCCTGCCGCTGCGCACCCGCAACGCCGACGGCGACACCATCCTCATCGACGGGGTGCCCGAGGGCCACCTCGCCACCGACGTCCTCAAGGGCTGATCCCGAAGGCGGGGTCCGTCCCGCCCGGCCACCGGCGCGCGGCCCGCTCACAGGGCGGGCCGGCGGTCCTCCATCTCCCACAGATGGTCCAGGACGTGCCAGGCGATCCGGCGGGCGGCGTAGCGGGCCGGCCAGCCGCCCGGCACCACGGGCCCGCCGCCGGACGGCTCGGCCAGCACCGCGGAGATGTCCGCCCGCAACGCCGCCAGACCCTCCGCGTCGCGGAACGGACGGTGCCGCACCCCGATCTTCCGCGCGTACGAGCGCTCGGCCTCGATCACGTGGGCCACCATCTTGTCGCGGTCCCGGCCGCCGCCCCGCGGCCCCTTGCGCAACTCCTCAGGCGAGGCCGCCGCCGCCTCGTCGAACAGCTCCCACCCCGCCCGGACCAGCGCGGCGGCCCGTGCCGCCTCCGCCGCCTCCACCGGCTTGCCGTCCAGCTCCGGGACCAACCAGATCGTCCCGAAGTCGGTCATGTCGGTGCCCCGGACCCGCTCCACGACCACCGGGTCGCCCGGCTCGAACACCAGCCCGGCGCGCTCGGCGACCGGCCGGTAGCGCGGCGCGTAGTCCGCCAGCGCCTCCAGCGCCGACTCCTCCGACCGGCCGATCCGGCACCACCCCGGCCACTCCACCGAGCAGGCGAAGACCTTCTTGGGACCGGCTTCCAGATAAACGTCCGTCATACCGCCCCAGCGTGCCACCGGAACATGACAGCCCCCGTCAGGTACGGCCGGCCCGTCAGGCCCCCGCCTCGACCATGTCGATCAGGTCCGCCACCGAGTTGACCACCTGGGACGGCCGGAACGGGTAGCGGTCCACCTGGTCACCGCCCATGACGCCGGTGAGCACCAGGATCGTGTGCAGCCCCGCCTCCATGCCCGAGACGATGTCGGTGTCCATCCGGTCACCGATCATCGCGGTGCTCTCGCTGTGCCCGTCGATGGCCCGCAGCGCGCTGCGCATCATCATCGGGTTGGGCTTGCCGATGAAGTACGGCGAGACCCCCGTCGCCTTCGTGATCATCGCGGCGACCGCGCCGGTGGCCGGCAGCGACCCCTCGGTGGACGGACCCACCGGGTCGGGGTTGGTGGCGATGAACCGGGCGCCGCCCTCGATCAGCCGGATGGCCCGGGTGATCTGCGTGAAGCTGTAGGTGCGGGTCTCACCGAGCACCACGTAGTCGGGGTTGATGTCGGTCAGGACGTACCCCGCCTCGTGCAGGGCGGTGGTCAGCCCCGCCTCCCCTATCACGTAGGCGGAGCCGCCGGGCCGCTGCAGGGTGAGGAACTGGGCCGTGGCGAGCGCGGACGTCCAGATCGCCTCCGGCGGGATGTCCAGCCCCGCCGCGCGCAGCCGTACGGCCAGGTCCCGCTGCGTGTAGATGGAGTTGTTGGTCAGGACCATGAACCGCTTGCCGGAATCGCGCAGGCGCCGGATGAACTCGTCGGCTCCGGGCACCGGCTGCCCCTCGTGGACGAGCACCCCGTCCATGTCCGACAGCCAGCACTCGATCGGCTTGCGCATCTCCACCGTTCCCTCATCTTCCATGACATCGGGCTTCGAACAGTCCAATGGGACAAGGATGGCAGGAGGGGTGCGAGCGGCTCGCGGGAGGTCGGGACGCGACGCGGCCGGCGCACCGGGACCGGGTCCCGAGGGCCGGGAGTGACGAGGAAACCAGGGAACACAGGGTGCGGGCGGGACGGGGCACCGACCGGGGCCCGGCGACCGGGAGACGGGCAGGTCAGGGCGCGAGAGCCTCCAGTGCCGCCTCTGCGCGGCGCATCGACTCCACCGGGTCGGCGTCCGGCGAGCCGATCTCCGGGTCGAAGTTGAGGTCGTGGAAGACGTCGGTGACGCCCTTGGCCTCCAGGCGGGCCACGTCCCGCCGGATCTCCTCGAACGAGCCGGTCATCGGAGCCCTCTCCGCCTCGCCGGACGGTCGTACCCGGGTGACGCATCGTGTGACGAACCGCAGCCCCTCGGGGTCGCGTCCGTTCTCCCGCGCCGCCTCCTTTACGATGTAGATTTTTTGATCGATGTCGTCGAGGTCCTCCCGGCTCGCGCTGATCCAGCCGTCCGCCAGCCGCCCCGCGCGGCGCAGCGCCGGCTTCGCGCCCCCGCCCAGCAGGATCGGCGGCGGGGTGAGCGGCTTCGGATCCTGGTGCACGGGCGGCAGCTCGTAGAACTCCCCCCGGTGCTCGACGACGTCCTCCGCCCAGAGCCGGCGCAGCAGATACAGGAACTCCTCCCCCCGGCGGCCGCGCAGCTCGAACGGCACGCCGGAGGCGACGAACTCCTCCCGCAGCCATCCCAGCCCGAGCCCCACGTCCAGCCGCCCGCCCGACACCGCCTGCAGGGTGGCGAGCTGCTTGGCCATCAGCGCGGGCGAGGCGAACGGCATGTTCAGCACCGCCGCCCCCAGCCGGATCCGGGAGGTCACCCCGGCGAGATAGGCCAGCGTGACCACCGGGTCGTGCACGCTGCGGTACACCGGGCCCATCGGGTGCCCCCGCGGATACAGCAGCCGCTGGAAGGTCCACACCTCGTGGTAGCCGAGCTCCTCGGCCCTGCGGGCGACCCGCGTCATGTTGCCCGGCGTCGCCCAGGACCCCGAGACCGGCACCGCGAATCCGATCCTCATGCACCGCACTGTATGCCGCGCGGCACGTCACGGCGCGGCTCCGGCGCGGCGCGCCCGGCATCCGGCACGACGCCCTCCCGGCTCCGGCGCGACGCGCCTCGGGCTCCGGTACGGCCCGCCCTCGGACTCCGGTACGGCGCGCTCCCGGCTCCGGCGCGGCGGGGTCCGGACCGCGCACCGGGCTCTCCGGCTCCGGTGCGGCGGGACCGGAGACCGGTGGTTCACTTGGCGGGTGAACGACAGCGACGATCTCATCGACGACCTCCGGCGGCTGGCCGAGCGGCACGGCGACGGCCCCGCCGAGGTCGTCCCGACCCGGCCGGACGTGGTGATCGTCCGGGCCGGGTCCATCGTGGTCAAGGCGCACGGTCCCGGCGCGCGGCGGGAGCCGCTGGAACTGCGGGTGCGGGCGGCGGCCCACCCCGCGCTGCGCGGGATCGTGCTCGGGCCGGTGACCGAGGAGGTCACCGCCGTCCGCGGCAGGCTCGTCACCGTGTGGCCCGCGGGCACCCCGGTGGATCCGGGCGACCCGGACGCGGCCCCGTGGACGGCGGCGGCGCGGCTGCTGGCCCGGCTGCACGCCGTACCGGCGCGGGCGCTGCCCCCGCTGCCCTCGGCGGGCGGACCGGCCCGGGTCGCGGCGACGGTCGCCCGGCTGGAGGGCCGCTCCCCCGCCGCGGACCTGGTGCGCCGCACCCTGGCGTGCCTGCCCCTGCCCCTGCCCGGCCCTCCCGGCGTCTCCCCGGCCTCCCCCCGTGTCGCCCCCGGAGACCTCCCCGCTCCCGCCGCGGAGCTGCCCGGCCCCCGCGTCCCCCTCGACTCCGCCGGCGCTCCCGGCCTCCCCGGCACTCCCCGCGCCGCCGGCCTCCCGGGCCGGTCCGGTGCGGCCGGTGCGGCCGGTGCGGCCGGTGTCACGGGCTCGCTCGCCCACGGCGACTGGCACATGGGCCAGCTCGTCCGCACCGGAGGCGAGTGGATCCTCATCGACGTCGACGACATGGGGACCGGCGACCCGGCCTGGGACCTGGCGCGGCCGGCGGCGTGGTTCGCGGCCGGGCTGCTGGAGCCGTCCGTCTGGCACGGCTTCCTGGCCGCCTACCGGGCGGCCGGGGGACGCGCCGCCGGAGCCGGGGGCGACGACCCGTGGCCGTGGCTCGACCTGCCCGCCCAGGCGATGACCGTGCAGCTCGCGGCTGCCGCGGTCGACAAGGCCGAGCGGGCGGGCCGGCCGCTGGACGAGGTCGAGCACGCCCTCCTCGACACGTGCGAGAAGATTGCCAGGGCCAGAAACGCCTGCCACGGCGCATCCGCGCAGTAGGTTGTGGATACTCCAAGGAAACGCGAACAACAAGGAGATCAGCCAGATGCAGTGCCCGAAGTGCCGGGGCCTGATGCGCACCTACGAGCGCAACGGCGTCCACATCGACCAGTGCGAGAGCTGTCGAGGGATCTTCCTTGACTACGGCGAGCTGGAGACCCTCACCCGCATCGAGAGCCAGTGGTCCCAGCAGCACCACTCCGCGCCGCCGCCTCCCCCGCCGCCGCCGCACGGCGCCCCGGGCTGGGGCGCGCCGCACCACGGTCACTACGGCCACCACCGCCAGCGCAGCTGGGTGGGCATGCTCTTCTCGACCTGACCGGCCGCGGACTGCACCGGGCCGGGGCCCGTCACGGGCCCCGGCCCGCTCGTCCCCGGCCGCCGCGCCCGCCCTCCCCGATCCGGCCAGGGCGGGCGCGCCCCGGAAGGACGAGCGCGTCCCCCGTCGCCCCGGAGGCGCTCAGACCGGTCAGACCGGTCAGGCCGGGAACTCGCCGGGCTTGACCTTCCGGGAGCGGGCGTTGCCCCCGACGACGGGGTTCAGGGTGAGGGTCCAGTTCTTCCAGCTGATCTGGGTGGCGCTGTAGGTGGTCCGGAACCGCAGCGCCTTGTCGAACCGCTCGAAGGCGCACGACCTGGTGAAGGTCCGGGCCCGGGAGTCCCAGTCGTCGCCGAGCGTGTAGTAGACCTTGTAGCTGCCGTCCCGCACGCCGCGGACCTTGAACTTCGACTTCTTGCGCACGTAGACGGTGACGGCCTTCTTCTTCCCCCGCACCAGGACGACGACGGCGTCCTGACGGTTGCCGTTGCGCAGCTCCAGGTAGCCGCGCCCGGTGCGGCTCTCGGACCGGATGTAGCGGCCGTTGGGCAGGCGGCGGGTGCGCTGCGCGGCCGCCTTGACCGGCACGACGTCGGCGGGGTAGCCGCTCAGCGAGCGCGCGGCCTCGCGCACCGCCGGCAGCTCGTCCTCGCGCTCCATCCTGGTCAGCACGGCCGGGCCGGTGCAGACCTCCTGGTTCTGCGCCTCCTGACGTGCGGTGTCGAAGGCGGCGGCGAACCGGCGCAGCGCCGTCAGGTAGGCGTCGTGCCCTGCCCTGACCTCGGCGGGCGGCGTCAGCTCCGCCAGCCGGGTCACCGCGTCGTTCACCGTGGTCGAGGCCCGCTCCAGCCGCCCGTCGAGGCTCTTCGGCCCGTCGGCCGCGGCGAGCTTCCGCAGCGCTTCGCGCACCGGGCCGCGCGCCTTGTCCAGTTCGCTCCGGTAGGCGTCGGCGGTCAGCGCGACGGGGGCCGGCGTTCCGGGAGTTCCGGGAGAGGAGGCCGTCCCGCCGGTCGCGGCCGGGCCGGCGGCGGGCTCGCGCTCGCCGGCGGTGCAGGCGCACAGGGCCAGGGCAGTGATCACGACGCAGGAGAGCAGCCGGGGGGTGGTCACCTGTCCCACTATCGCCTGCTAGATCATCGCACGTCAATGGCGGCGTCCCCGGCCGCGTCCGGCCACAGCCGCCGGACGGCCAGCCCCGCCGCCATGCCGGTGGCCGCCCCGGCGAGCACGTCGCCCGGGTAGTGGACGCCGGTGTAGACGCGGGAGAAGCAGACCCCCGCGGCCAGCGCGCAGATCGGGACCGCGACCGCCGCGGGCGCCTCCAGCGCCACGGCGGTGGCGAACGCGGCGGCGGAGGCGGAGTGGCCGGAGGGGAACGAGGTCGACACCGGCATGCGGATCAGCCGCTCCAGGGGCAGCCCCTCGGCCGAGGGGCGGGTGCGGCCGAAGATCTGTTTGCCCACCAGGTTCACCAGCGGGCTGGCCAGGCTGATCGCGAGCAGGCCGCGCGTCGCGGCGCGGCGCAGCGGCCGGCGCCCGGTGGCCGTCAGCACCCCGGCGAGCCCGGCCCACAGCAGCGAGTTGTCGGCGGCGCGGGACAGCGCGGGCACGAAACGCTCCAGGCCGGGCAGGTGCGCCCCCGCCACCGCGGCGAAGAGCCTCCTGTCCAGCCGGCTCAGCCACGGCCTCACCCTCATGCCCCGCATGCGCACCACCTTCCCGTACGGCCTCTCGCCTTCCCGCGCGGCCTCTCGCCTTCCCACCTGGCCGGCCGTATCACCGTCCTCCCGCACCGTTTCCCGTACGGCCGGCCTCCGGCTTCCCGTACGGCCGGCCGTCAGCCGACGGCGATCCGGAAGAGGGCGTCGCCCGAGGCGCGCCTGCTCACGTCGTCCGGGGGCGTCCGGCCGTCCGGGCAGCGGCGGCAGTTGGAGATCGTGACGGTGGTCGTGCCCGGCCGTTTGGCGTTGAAGACGAAGTAGCGGGCCGGACCCGCGGCGCCGGAGGCGGGGCCGGACTCCTCGCTGATGAAGGAGGCCACCGCGACGTCGGGCAGGTCGCCCATCTCCCAGTCGTCGCCGGCGGGCCGGTCGTCGTCCACCGCCAGCGTGAAGCGCGCGCCCGGGGCGACCCGGACGTCCACGGTCCTGCCGACGCTCCCGTGGAAGACCGTGCCGACGTCCTTGACGGCGCTTCCGGAGCCGCAGCCCCCGGCCAGCACCACCAGCAGCAGGGCGGCCAGCCCCGTTCGGTACATCACCCGGCTCAGCGTAGCGAGCCCGCGGGGGTGTCGTCCCGGAGGGCGCCGCCGTACGGCCCGGCGTCCGGAGGGGTCCCCTCCCCGGCGGACGGCGCCGGGGCGGGGCAGGACGGAGGCGAGCCGGGACGGGGCGGGGGGTGAGCACCGGGGCGAGGGCGAGCCGGGGCGGGGGTGAGCCGGGGGCCGGGAGCCGCCGGCCGGGCGGTCAGCCGCCGGCGAGGCGGGAGCGGTAGACGCGCCGGGCGCGCTCGTAGAGGGCCAGGTGGTCGTCGAGCTGCCCCGGGCGGTCGAAGACCCCGAGGTCGCGGACCATCGCCTCCAGGCCGTCCAGCCAGTCCAGGCACCAGCGGACGTCCTCGGGCCTGGCCACGTGGCGGCCGGCCACGTCGAGGTAGACCGGGCTGGTGTGGGCGTACACGCCCTCGCCGGTCAGCGAGCGCTCGTGCGGGCCTCCGACGGCCACCGCGACGACGTAGGTGGGGTCGCCGGCGACCAGCTCCGCGGTCAGCTCGCCGGGCGGTCCCTCGGCCAGGACGCCGTCGGCGGTACGGATCTCCAGCCGCTCCACCTCGGGGCCGATCGAGCGCACGACGATCGGGATCCGGTCGCCGGGTGAGAGGTCCAGGGTGTCCCCGGGTCCCCGGCCGCCGGCCGACAGCTCCAGCCAGGGGCCGGTGGTGCCGAAGGTGCGGCCCCGCCGTACGGCCTCGGCGAACGAGGCGGCGGTGAGCGGCCCGTCCACCCGTGCGTAGACGCGGGCCCAGCCGGGCGGGTTGGACTGGTTGCCCCGCCGGGTGAAGGAGATCATCGCGTCGGTGCCCGCGGTGACCGCGAGCCGGTTGCCCGCGCCGATCAGCCGCCGGTAGATCGCGGCGGGTCCGGTGATCGTGGTCTGGCTGAGCACGTCGAGGCTGTCGACCAGGCCGAGGGCGGCGTCGGCGACGATCTCCCGGGCGGTGCAGTTGCGGCCCGAGGCCAGGCCCGCCTCGGGGCCGTCGGCGTCGGTGACCGCGGCGTGGAAGGGGTGGCTGTAGCCCAGCAGCGCGCCGAGCCGGCGCAGTTCCTCGCAGCCGGCGGCGTTGGGCGGCCAGTCGGCGTCGCCGGCGAATCCGGTGTGGAACCGTTCCGGCGGGGCCGAGACGCCGAAGGCGTACAGGTGGCCGAGCAGGTCGTTGCGGTACTCGACGCCGATCCTGGCCAGGTGGGTGGCGTCCGACCACGGCAGGTCCTGTCCCGCCCAGTGCCCCAGCGCCTCGGAGTCGTAGACGCGCGGGGTGGAGACGTTCCCGGCGACCAGGTTGAGCACGTGCAGGTCCTCGCCGTGCTGGATGGCGGCGGCGTGCTCGGGCAGGCCGACCGTGTCCCCGGCCCAGTTGAGGTGGACGTGCATGTCGCCGCCGTACCAGCCGCGCGCGGCGGCGTCGTAGAGCCGCTCGGGGGTCAGCTCGACCAGGGTCTCCTCGCCGGCCGCCGGGGTGATCTCCACCTGGGCGGCGCCGTACTCCATGCCCCGGGTCACCCGCACGGTCAGGGGTTCGGCGGGGACGTCCAGCACGACGTCGTCGCCGTGGAAGTAGGGCAGCACGTGGTAGTCGCGGCGGGCGGGGGCGCCCTCGGGGTACCAGCCCTGCTCGTGCCCGCCGTGGACGCTCCACCGGCAGGGGAACCCGGCGCGCAGCCGCAGGCGGGCGGCGGCGGCCGGGCGGGTCAGCGCGGAGAGGTCCACGCGGCGGCCGTCGGCGACGACCTCGCTCGCACTGGTGATCCCGACCAGCCGGGCCCCGCGCGGGCCGACCTCGCAGGTCTCGCCGTCCACCGTGACGGTGGTCCTCTCGTCGCGGGTGGAGTCGAGCAGCAGGGTCGTGCGCAGCGGCCGGTCGTCCAGAACGGCCTGCGGGAGCGCCTCCAGGGTGTGGCCGCCGGGGGTGAGGCGGAGCGCGGCGAGGTTGTCGCGGACCCGGCCGTCCAGGACGCCGCGCACGATCTCGTCCATGTCGAGCCGGACCAGGCGGGTGCGCCGCTCCTGGGGGGACAGCTCCGGGTGGCGGGCGGCGACCATGGCGTGGCAGACGTCCCAGAAGGTGTCGGTGCCCATGAGGTAGGCGTCGGTCGCCATGGACTTGACGTAGAAGATGGGGTTCTCACCCCAGGTGACGCCGTGCTCGGCCAGCAGCCGGCGGTACTCCTCGGTGGCCCGGGCGACGGCGGGCGGCAGGAGTGGGTCGTGACACATCGTTTCTCCCCGTGAGAAGGCGCCTGACGATCGCCGTCATCGTGGCACCCGGACACGGACCGCCACGGCCCCGTCACACTCATTGGGAGGATTTATCACTACTTAGAGGGAAAGAAGCCAACCCATAACTGCCGATCCTCCTCCGGTTCCGGCGGCCCCGGTCAGGGGTGGCCGGCGCCGCGCGGTCCCGGGGGGGCCGCGCGGCCGGGAGCCCGGCTCAGCGGCTGCTCGGCGCCGGGCCCAGACGCATCCGCATTGCGTGCTCCACCAGCGTGATCAGGACCTCCTTGCCGGACTCCCGGCGGCGGGCGTCGCACATCACGATGGGGATGTCCTCGTGGAGGGTCAGGCCGAGCCGTACCTCGTCGAGGTCGTAGCGGCGGGCGCCGTCGAAGCAGTTGACCGCGACGATGAAGGGCGTCTCGCGCCGCTCGAAGTAGTCGAGGGAGGGGAAGCAGTCGGCCAGCCTGCGGGTGTCGGCGAGCACGACCGCGCCCAGCGCGCCGAGGGCCAGCTCGTCCCACAGGAACCAGAAGCGCTCCTGGCCGGGCGTGCCGAACAGGTACAGCCGGTAGTCGTCGCCGATGGTGATGCGGCCGAAGTCCATCGCGACCGTGGTCGTCTTCTTGCCCTCCACCCCCGACAGGTCGTCGATTCCGATGCCCTGGTGGGTCAGGGTCTCCTCGGTACGCAGCGGTTCGATCTCCGACACCGACCCGACCAGGGTCGTCTTGCCGGCTCCGAAGCCTCCGGCGACCAGGATCTTGATCGCCTTGGGCAGCGTGACGCGCCCCGCTTCGCGGTCAGAGCGCACGGAGGCCATCCAGCACCGCCTTGTAGAGCTTCTCGTCGTGCATGTCCGTCTCCGAGTGAGGTTCTTGCGTGGCGATGAGTCCCTGGTCGAGCAGGTCGCTGAGCAGGACGCGGACCGTGCCCGCCGGGAGGTTGATGTGCGCGGCGATCTCCGCCACCGACTGGGGCCGGTGGCAGAAGCGCACGATGGCCTGGCACTCCGGATCGAGACCGCCCGCCCCCGCGTGGGCGGGGCCCACGGCCACCGCCAGGGTGATCAGGTCGAACCGGCCACGGGTGGGCTCGGTCCTGCCGCGGGTGAGGACGTAGGGCCGGACGATCGCGCCGGCGTCATCCCCCACCCACTGCGTGTCGGGATGCTCGTCGGAGGCGGGCATCACGAACCGTCGTCCCCGGCGAGGTCGGAGCGCGCGGGTGAGGTGAGGTACTGGCCGACGCGGGTGACGAGCATGGCCATCTCGTAGGCCACCAGGCCGACGTCGGCCTGGTGGGCGCAGAGCACCGCCAGGCAGGCCCCCTGCCCGGCCGCGGTCACGATCAGGTACGCCGACCGCATCTCGATGATGGTCTGGCGCACCGCGCCGCCCTCGACGCGGTCGCTGACCCCCCGGCCCAGGCTCTGGATCGCCGACCCCACCGCGGCCAGATGCTCGGCGTCGGCCCGGTCGAACCCCCGCGAGGCTGCCAGCAGCAGGCCGTCGGTGGAGAAGACGATGCCGTGCTCGGCCTCCTCCACCCTCGCGACCAGGTCGTCCAGCAACCAGGCCAGGTCGGTGAAAGATCCTGTTCCCTGCACCACTCGTTGTCCTCTTTCTGCTTAATTCTGCTGAAAGGGCGGTAAATCACCCGCCGCGGCGGCCCCCGACGCCGACGCGGATCGGAGTCGTCACGGAACCGTCATCGGTCTCGTTCCCGCGACGGGCCGCCGGCCGGATCGTCCTCTTCGGAGAGCAGCTGGGCGGCCTCGGACCGGCCCCGGCGCGTGCCGGCCTGGAAGGAGGCCATGGCCGCGCGGATCGCGTCCGGCGAGGGCTCGCCCTCGCCGGACGCGGCCGGCTCCGCGGGCTCGGCGGACCACTGGCGCTCCTCCTGGAGGGGGGCCGCGAGGTTGGTCTGCGGGACGCGGCGCGGCAGGCCGCCGGGCGTGTGGCTGGTGTCGGGCGGCGGCAGGAGCGGCGGCGCCGCAGGCGTGGCGGGCGCGGCGGCGGCCGTACGGCGCGCCGCCGATCCGCCGGCTCCGCCGTCCATGTCATCCTCGACGCCGGCCGGGGCGGCCGGGGCGGCCGGGGCTGCTCCGACGGCCCCGACGGCCCGGCGCACGGCCTCCCGGGCCGGGCTCTCCCGGAAGGCGGAGCCCGGCGCGGAGGAGGGGTCGGGCACGGAGGAGGGATCCGCCAGGGACGGCCCGGCGGGGAGTCCCGCCCGCGGGGCGGCGGAGAAGACCGCCTCGGGGACCCGTACGGCGTTCTCCATCGTGACGTCGGCGGGGATCCCGGCGTCCCCGGGCCTGTCCCGCCCGCCGTTCCCGCCGTCTCCGCCCTCGCTCACCAGCTCCTGGGGGATCAGGACGACGACCGTCGTGCCGCCGTACGGCGAGGTCTTGAACGCCACCCGGATCTCGTGCCGCTCGGCCAGCCGGCTGACCACGTACAGGCCCAGGCGGGCGTTGCCGGCGAGCTTGAGCTCGGGGGGGTTGGCGATCCGCTCGTTGGCGGCGGCGATGTCCTCCGGGCTCATGCCCAGGCCCCGGTCCTCGATCTCCAGGGCGTAGCCGTGGGCCACGACGCCCCCGCTGACCTGCACGGTCGTGTAGGGCGGGGAGAAGGACGCGGCGTTCTCGACGAGCTCGGCCACCAGGTGGATGACGTCGCCGACCGCGCGCCCCTCCAGCTCGGCGTCGCCCAGGGGCAGCACGTCCACCCGGGTGTAGTCCTCGATCTCGGCCAGCGCGCCGCGGACCACGTCGATCATCGGGACCGAGTCGCGCCAGGCGCGACCGGGTGAGGCGCCCGCCAGCACCAGGAGGTTCTCGGCGTAGCGCCGCATACGGGTCGCCAGGTGGTCGAGCCGGAACAGGTCCCGCAGCTCCTGCGGGTCGTTCTCCCGGCGTTCCATGACGTCCAGCACGCTGAGCTGGCGGTGGACCAGCGACTGGGTACGGCGGGCGAGGTTGCGCAGGATGTCGGCGATGTCGCGGCGGAGCTGGGCCTGCTCGGCGGCGACCTTGATGGCGGTGCGCTGCACGGCGTTGAACGCCTGGCCCACCTGGCCGATCTGGTCGCTGCCGAACTCCAGCTCGGGGGCCTCGGCCGCGACGTCGACCTCCTCTCCGTGGCCGATCCGCTCGACGACCGAGGGAAGCCGTTCGTCGGCGAGCTCCCGGGCCGCGTCGCGCAGCTTCTCCAGCTGCCGGATCAGGGCGCGGGCGGTGGTGATGGACAGCACGATCGAGGCGATGACGGCGAGCAGTCCGAGTCCTCCGGCCAGGACCAGCCGGACGATGACGCCGGTGGCGACCGGCCCGGACCGCTCGACCACGCCGGCGCCCGAGGCGAGCACGACCTCGGCCAGCCGGGAGTGCGCCGGCTGGGCGACCGCGCTCCACTGCTGGGCGTCGATCAGCCCGGAGGACACCGCCTGGTCGTTGCCGATCAGCAGGGTCTCCAGGGAGCGCAGCCGGGTGAACTGCTGCCCTTCGGACAGCCGCCGGTAGGCGTCCTGGTCGGAGGCGGGCAGCTCGTCCATCGACTGGGTCACCAGAAGCTGCCGGTTGCCGACGAGCTGGGTGAGCTGGACGCGCTCGGCGCCGGTGAGCCGGCCCGCCGTCAGGGCGCCGGCCACCAGGGCGTCCTCCTGGGCCAGGAGGTCGCGGGCCCGGTTCATCCTGATCAGTGCCCGGGTGTCTCCGGCGATCTCCTCGTCGTCCAGCGTCGCCATGGAGTCGTAGACGCGGAAGACCGCGTCGACGGCGCCGGTGAACATGGCGACCGCGTGGGCGCGGTCCATCTGCCCGCCGTCGATCGCCCCGCGCGCGGCGGTCAGGTCGTCGAGCAGCCGGCGGACCTCGCCGATGTGCCTGCCGAGCGTGTCGCTTCCCAGCAGCTCCACGGCGCGGCCGGAGGTGAGCGTGCGGAAGTTCGCGGCGGCGTCGTCGGTGCGCCCGCGCTGGGCGGCCAGCGCCTGCTGCCGCTGGCGCGGCCCGACGGCACTGCCCAGGGTGACTGCGGTGAGGCGGCGCTCGGCCTGGAGGGCGACGATGAGCTGCTCGCCGGGGTCGGCCACCTCGGTGCTGAGCGTGGCGACGCCCAGCATGTTGACGCCGTCCCGGACGGTCACCCACGCGGTGAACGCCCAGAGTGCGACAAGTGATACCAGCAGCGCCGTCACCTTGGTCCGCAGGCGTGGATCACGCACGCGCATAGCATCAACCCCGGAAAAAAGCAGAAAAATGGCTGTTTCGTCGCGGACCGATCAGCACATATACGTCGCCGTCGCCGCTTTGCAGGGATAAGTAGTACATCCCCAATGCACCCGCCAAACCCTAGCAATATCCCCAAATACCCTCAAGGCGAGGCATGAGCAAAAATGCCCGTCTGTCCTTTTCGAGAGGTTCACCAGTGGTTTTTCCGGTGCTCACTCCGGCATGGCCCCCGTCTCCCCTCCGGAGAGGTGGAGCGCCCCCAGGACGGCCGCCCGCACGATGGCGACCGGCAGGTAGAGGTCCTTGTCGACCCAGAGCGGCGGCGGCCGGTGGTCCCGGGCGGCCAGCAGCGCCTCGCGGCCGCGCCGTACCGCGTCCCGCTCCCGCCGTGCCGCGGCCGGCTCCCGCCCGCGGGCGGCGCCGGTCAGCAGCAGGGTCTGCAGTGCGTAGGCGGTCTCCTCGGCGGTGCCCTCCCAGCGGCCCCAGGAGCCGTCCGGGCGCTGGGTGGCGAGCACCCAATCCGCGGCCCGGCCGACCGCCTCCCGCGACTCCGGGCCGCCGAACTCGGCCAGGGCGATCGCGCAGCAGGCCGTGGCGTAGTACGGCGAGACGTGCCAGCGGTCCGTCCACCTCCCCTCGCCGTCCTGGCGGTCGCGCAGCCAGGAGACGAGCTTGGCGACGACGGCCGCGTGCCGGGGCTCGCCGCCGCGGCGGCGCACGTACTCACCGAAGGCGTCGAGCACGTGGGCGTTGGTCGTCGGGGACATCCCCTCCTCGCCGCGCCAGGTGCAGAAGTGGGTGTCCAGCTCGAACGGCCACAGCCCCTCGGGCTCGCACGGCTCGCCGAGCAGCGCCAGCGCGTGCAGCGCCACGGAGGTGGTGTCGGCGTCGGCCGGCAGCCCCGGCCCGGTGGCGACCCCGTCCGGTCCCAGCCTCTCGCGCAGGCTCGCCGCCAGCTCTGGCGGCGCCTCCACGGGGAGGCCGGCGCGCAGCAGCCAGCTCAGCGTCCAGCCGCGCTCGAACACGGTGATGGGGAGGGCACACGGCACCGGCCCGCCGGAGACCGACACCACCTCCTCCAGGTACCGCCGCACCGGGGCCGCCGCGCCGGGCGGGCGCGCGCCGTTCCCGGGGCCGCCCGCCGGGGCGTCCCCCTCCGGCCCGGCGCCCGGCGGGGCCGCGGCCAGCCAGGCGGCGCTCGCCGCGGGCGACGCGCCCACGGCCGCCATCCCCGCGGTCATCGGCGTCGGGGCGATCCCCTGCGCGGCCGCCCCTTCCGGGCCCGCCGCCTCCAGCGCGTGGACCAGCTTCTGCGGAACGGCCGCGCCGGAGGCCATCCACCGCCTGACCGCGGCCAGCTTGGCGCCGTCCGCACCCGGGAACGGCCCCGGCGCCGGGCCGAGGCGGCCGGCGGTGTCCGGGTCCTCCGCGTCGAGGTGACCGCCGATCAGGGAGAGCAGGCAGGGCACGATGAGCTCGATCGCCGGCATGTCCGGCAGCGGTTCCTTCCGGCCCGGGGCCGCCTGGGACCGCACCAGCGCGAGGCCCCGGGCGGCGGCCTTGGCCAGCAGGTCGCGGTCGGCGGAGGACTCCCGGCGGCGCTCGGCCAGCAGCGCCTCGACCGCGCTGAGGGTGGGGACGAGGCCGTGGTGGCCCGGAGGGCCCCAGCCGCCGTCCCCCCGCTGGGTGGCGATCAGGAAGTCGATCCGCCCGGCGTGCCCGGACAGCCACGGCGCCAGGCTCACCACCCGGCCGGTCTCGTACGGCGAGGGCGACACCTGGCCCCAGGGCTCGGCCAGCAGGCCGGCCACCAGCTCCCGCGCCGCGGCGGGCAGGTCGCCGGGGGCGTGAGACCGGCCGGGCGTCTCCGGGGCGGGCCGGCCGGCGGCGCTCACGACACTCACAGCATTCACGGCGCTCACGGCATTCACAGCGCTCACGGCGCCCGCAGCGCTCACGACGCCGGTCACAGCGTCCCCCAGTAGTCGCCGACCCGGTAGAACCCAGCGCAG
Source organism: Streptosporangium sp. NPDC053982 (assembly GCF_055585205.1). NCBI lineage: Bacteria > Bacillati > Actinomycetota > Actinomycetes > Streptosporangiales > Streptosporangiaceae > Streptosporangium > Streptosporangium sp. NPDC053982. The sequence goes on along the minus strand of NZ_JBVJKQ010000007.1, from coordinate 39,209 downwards.
AAGTCCATCTGGCGCTCCATGTAGCGGGCCAGCTCCGGGTGGGCGTCCAGCGCGGCCAGGAGCTCCCTGGCGTCGGCGGCGAGTTCGGCGGTCCGCCGTTCGATCCCGGCGCGGCCGCCGCCGAGCGGGATCGCGTTGAGGTCGCCCCAGGCGACGTCCCGCTCGTAGGTGCCGAGGTCGTTGAGGAGGCGGATGACCCGCTGCACGGCCCGGCTCGCCTCGCGCAGCGGCTCGGCGTCCGCCACCGCCCCGCCGTCCGCGACGTGGATCCAGTGGGCGGCGAAGACGAAGGAGAAGCCGAGGTTGTCGGCGTTGGCGAGATACTCCTCCAGCGTGGGCCGGGCCTTCTCGCTCTTCCAGCGCCACTCGGTGAGCATGCCGTCCAGCATCCGCCGCAGCTCGTCGCGCCAGACCGGCCCGAGCACGCCGTACGCGGGCGAGGCGGACAGCTCGTCGCGGATGTCCGCCAGCATGCGGGTCAGGTCGTCGCCGGGGACGGGCGGGGCGCCCGCGGCCACGTCCGCGCAGCGCCGGGCGATGCCCTCGACCTCCTCCCGGGAGTCGGCGACGTAGTCGACGAGCCAGTCCAGGCCGAAGGCCCACAGGGTGACCTTGTTGGCCATCCGCAGCCGGTCGGCGTCGAGCCACGGCCCGCTGAAGGCCATCGCCAGGGAGAGCGTGCTGTACAGGGCGGCGTCGAACGGCTTGGCGGAGAACAGTTCCGGGTAGGCCGCCGCCCACCCGCGCATGTCCCGCTGGGCGTGGCCGGCCCCGGCGCAGATCGCCCCGCACTCCGCGGCCGGCGGCCAGGCGTCCCGGGCGGGCGCGGCCGTCATCGCCCGGCCCCGACCCGGTCGCGTCCGGTGAAGGACACCTTCAGCATGACCTTCTGCTTCGGGCGCAGCGAGGCCGCCCAGCCCATGGGGTACGGCCCCGGGGTGGGCACCGACACGCGGTACCGGCTGAGGATGGAGGCGACCACGAGCGGCGCCTCGACGTAGAACAGGTGCTCGCCCAGGCACTTGTGCGGCCCGCCGCCGAAGGGGAAGTAGGAGTACCTGTGCCTGCGCTCCCCCTCGGCGGGCGCGAACCGCTCGGGGTCGAACTCGTCCGGGCGCTCCCAGAACGCGTCCAGCCGCTGCGTGGCGTAGGGGGAGATGAACACCGTCGAGCCGCGCCGGATCCGCACGCCGCCGATCTCCGCGTCCTCCATGACCTGCCGCGGCAGCAGCCAGCCCGCCGGGTACATGCGCAGGGTCTCCAGCAGCGCCATCCGGGTGTAGGTGAGCCGCGGGAGGTGCTCGGGCAGGGCCGGGCCGCCGCCGACCACCTCGTCGATCTCGGCCTGGAGCCGGGCCTCGACCTCCGGGTGCTCCTTCAGCAGCAGCCACAGCCAGGTGATGACCATCGCGGTGGTCTCCGAGGAGGCGGCGTAGACGCTGACCAGGGCGTCGCGGATCTGCTTGGCGGTGAGCGGGTCGCCGTTGTCGTCGGTGGCGCGGCAGAGCATCGAGATGACGTCGGTGCTGTCGTCCGGGTGCTCCATGGCACGGCGCACGATCGGGTACACGACGTCGTCGATTCGCTGGACGGCCCTCTCCAGGGCCCGGTCGCGGGGCACCCGGATCGTGTAGGGCATGAACGGCATGAGGAACCGGTAGACGAGCGAGTTGGCGACCGTGTCGAAGGCGGGGATGATGTCCTCCCCGTCCTTGCGGTCCAGCTTGTCGCCGAACAGCACCCGGTTGACGATGTAGGTGAGGATGGTGGACATCTCGGTGGCGGCGTCGAAGCTCTGCCCGGACCGGGCGAGGTCGTCCCACTCCTCGATGCGGCCGGCGACGCGCCGGGAGACCTCCTCGGTGATCGTGGCGATGTACCGGGTGGTGAACATCGGCTGCAGGATCTTCCGGCTGACGTGCCACTGCTCGCCGTCACCCATGATGCTGTGCCCGAAGAGCCGGTCCAGGGGACGCCAGAACATCCCCACCCGCTGGTAGTTCGTCCACTCCAGGCGCATCACCTGCTGGACGTGATCGGGGTGGGAGACCAGGTAGGGCCGGAACGGTCCCAGCCCCAGCCGGACGACCTCCCCGCCGGACCGGCGGGCGAGGTCCGCCAGGGCGACCGCGGGGTCGCGGAGCAGGGCCGGAAGGGCCCGGTGCATCGGAACGGACCTCGCCCGTCGAGCGGATGAAACGGCCACATCTGTCGGCATCGCCAAGGTCTCCCCACCGGCGCCCCGAATCCGCGCAGCACGAGACCGCCCATGGCGGTGCGGGCCGTACGGGATCCGGGAGCGGGGTCCGGCCACCTCGCCACGGCCGGTTCCCGCGCGGAAGGAACAGGTCAGGACCTGCCGGAGGGCAGCCCTCGCGCGACCTTCCCGCGCACCGTCATGCGCTTTCCGTCCTTGCGGTATTCACTGAGCGCACTATTACGACATTTGCAACTCTTGGCGCGAAACATTACATGATCCACCACTTGTGATCAAGTGGTGGTAAAACCATAAACTGCATCAGTACCGACAACTCCGGGCATTGGACCCGAATTAACAAGACGGAAACCCCTGTATGTCAACTTTCGCCTTGACATTCCACCACATCGGGTGGTCATCTGAGGTCCGGCCCGGACGGTGCCGCCGCCGGGCGTGACCGGCCGGCCGTCGCGGCGGGTCCCCGGCCCCCGGCTCCCAGCCCGCCGGGCCCCGGCCCATCGGCTCACAGGCCCGGTCCGCGGGGTCCGCTCACTCGCGGAAGGCCGCCAGGATCCGGTCGGCGGCCAGGGACGGCGTCAGCGTCCCGGCCCGCACGTCCCGCTCGATCTCGGCGGTGATCCCGGCCACCCGCGGATGCCCGTGCAGCGCCGCCAGCAGCCGGTCGGTCACCAGCGACCAGGTCCAGCGGACCTGCTGGCGCCGGCGGCGCTCCTCCAGCTCACCCGAGGCGGCCAGCGCGTCCTGGTGGGCGACGACGTGCGCCCACAGCTCGTCCAGCCCGGCGCCCGACATCCCGCTGCAGGTCAGCACCGGCACCGTACGCTCCGAGCGCAGCAGCCGCAGCGCCCCGGCCAGCTCCCGGGCCGCCTTGCGGGCGTCGGCCTCCCCCGGCCCGTCGGCCTTGTTGACCGCGATCACGTCGGCGAGCTCCAGCACGCCCTTCTTGATGCCCTGGAGCTGGTCGCCCGTCCGCGCCAGGGCCAGCAGCAGGAAGGTGTCGACCATGTCGGCGACGGCGGTCTCGGACTGGCCCACGCCGACGGTCTCCACCAGCACGACGTCGTAGCCGGCGGCCTCCACCACGACCATCGCCTCCCGCGTCGCCCGCGCGACGCCGCCCAGGGTGCCGGAGGTCGGCGAGGGCCGGATGAAGGCGTCCGGGTCGGCGGCCAGGCGCGCCATCCTCGTCTTGTCGCCGAGGATGCTGCCGCCGGTCCTGGTGGACGACGGATCGACGGCGAGCACCGCCACCCGGTGCCCCTGACCGGTCAGCCGCACGCCGAGGGCGTCGATGAACGTCGACTTGCCCACCCCCGGCACGCCGGTCACGCCGACCCGGCGCGCCCGGCCGGCCGACGGGGTCAGCTCGGCCAGCAGCCGCTGCGCCAGCTCCCGGTGGTCGGGGCGGGAGGACTCCACCAGGGTGATCGCCCGTGCGATCCACGCCCGGGAGCCCTCCTTCACCCCGGCGGCGTAGTCGTCAAGCGTCCGCGCCATGGTCCAGCCGGGTGAGCAGGTCGGCGAGCAGCCCGCGGGCGGCGTCGGCGATCACGGTGCCGGGCGGGAAGATCGCCGAGGCCCCGGCGGCGCGCAGCGCGTCGAAGTCGCCCGGCGGGATCACCCCGCCGACCACGATCATGACGTCCCCGGCGCCGAGCGCGGCGAGCGCGTCGCGCAGGGCGGGCACCAGCGTCAGGTGCCCCGCCGCCAGCGAGGAGACCCCGACCACGTGCACGTCGGCCTCGACCGCCTGGCGGGCGACCTCCTCGGGCGTCTGGAACAGTGGGCCGACGTCCACGTCGAACCCGAGGTCGGCGAAGGCCGTGGCGATCACCTTCTGGCCCCGGTCGTGGCCGTCCTGGCCCATCTTGGCCACCAGGATCCGGGGGCGTCGCCCCTCCAGCCGCTCGAACCCGGCGCACAGGTCGCGGACCTCGTCCACGCCGGAACCCACCTCCTCCCGGTACACCCCGGAGATCGTGCGGACCTGGCCGGCGTGCCGGCCGAAGACCTTCTCCAGCGCCTCGGAGATCTCCCCGACGGTGGCCTTGGCGCGGGCCGCCTCCACCGAAAGCGCGAGCAGGTTCGCGCCGTCCTCCGCGCCCTTCGTCAGCGCCGCCAGCGCCTCCTCCACCGCGCGCGGGTCGCGCTCGGCGCGCAGCCGGCGGAGCTTGTCGAGCTGCCGGGCCCGCACCGCGGTGTTGTCGACCTTCAGCACCTCGATGGGCTCGTCGGCGTCGGGCCGGTACTTGTTGACGCCGATGACCGGCTGCGCCCCGGTGTCGATGCGGGCCTGGGTGCGGGCGGCGGCCTCCTCGATGCGGAGCTTGGGCAGCCCGGCGTCGATCGCGGCGGCCATGCCCCCGGCCGCCTCCACCTCCTCGATGTGCCCCCACGCCCTGCGCGCCAGCTCGGCGGTGAGCCGCTCGACGTAGTAGGAGCCGCCCCACGGGTCGATCACCCGGCAGGTGCCCGACTCCTGCTGCAGCAGCAGCTGGGTGTTGCGGGCGATCCGCGCCGAGAAGTCGCCCGGCAGCGCCAGCGCCTCGTCCAGCGCGTTGGTGTGCAGCGACTGGGTGTGCCCCTGGGTGGCGGCCATCGCCTCCACGCAGGTGCGCACCACGTTGTTGAAGACGTCCTGGGCGGTCAGCGACCAGCCGGAGGTCTGCGAGTGCGTCCGCAGCGACAGCGACTTGGGGTTCTCCGCCCCGAACCCCGACACCAGCCTCGCCCACAGCAGCCGGGCGGCCCGCAGCTTGGCGACCTCCATGAAGAAGTTCATGCCGATGCACCAGAAGAACGACAGGCGCGGCGCGAACGCGTCGACGCCCAGGCCCGCGCCGACCCCGGCCCGCAGGTACTCCAGGCCGTCGGCGAGGGTGTAGGCCAGCTCCAGGTCGCAGGTCGCCCCGGCCTCCTGGATGTGGTAGCCGGAGATCGAGATCGAGTTGAACTTCGGCATCCGCTCGCTGGTGTAGGCGAAGATGTCGGAGATGATCCGCATCGACGGCCCAGGAGGGTAGATGTAGGTGTTGCGGACCATGAACTCCTTGAGGATGTCGTTCTGGATGGTGCCGGCGAGCTGCTCCGGCGCCACCCCCTGCTCCTCGGCGGCCACGATGTACAGCGCCAGCACCGGCAGCACCGCGCCGTTCATGGTCATCGACACGCTCATCCTGTCCAGCGGGATGCCGTCGAAGAGCTGCCGCATGTCGTAGATCGAGTCGATCGCCACCCCGGCCATGCCGACGTCGCCGGCCACCCGGGGGTGGTCGGAGTCGTAGCCCCGATGGGTCGCCAGGTCGAAGGCGACCGACAGGCCCTTCTGCCCGGCGGCGAGGTTGCGCCGGTAGAAGGCGTTGGACTCCTCGGCGGTGGAGAAGCCGGCGTACTGCCGGATCGTCCACGGCTGGGTGGCGTACATCGTCGGGTACGGCCCGCGCAGGTACGGCGCCACGCCCGGGTAGGTCGCCGGGAAGTCCAGCCCGTCGAGGTCGGCGGCGGTGTAGAGGGGCTTCACCCCGATCCCCTCGGGGGTCTCCCACACCGGCCCGCCCCGGCCGTTTCCGGAGGCACGCCGTACGGCCGGCCCGGCGGCGCTCCCACCGCCGTCCGGTGGAACCGAGGAGGCGCTCTCACCGCCGTCCAGCGGGACCGAGGAGAAGTCGGGAATCATCGGGTCACCCCCAGGTCGTCGAAGGTCGTGCGGAGCACGCCGAGCGCGTCGCACCCGGCGTACAGGTGGTCGTCCACACCCGGGTACTCCCCCCGCCCGGCCAGCCAGATCCTCCTGGCCCCGGCCGCGCGCAGCGCGGCGGCCACCGGGGCGGCGTGCTCGCCGTACAGGCGGTCGCCGGAGCACAGGCAGGCGACCCGCGCGCCGGAGGCGGTGAACGCGGCGGCGATCTCCTCCGGGTCGGTCAGCGGGCCGCCCGGCACGGTGGCGATCCCGCCGGCCTGGAACAGGTTGGCGGCGAACGACGCCCTGGCGTTGTGCGCGGCCACCGGCCCGATGGTCGCCAGGAACACCCGGGGGCGGACCGGCTGGGCGTCGGCCAGGTCGCGCAATCGCTCGAACTCCCCGGCGTAGTGGACGCCGGAGGCGGGACGCGGGTGCGGCGGGCGCCGCAGCGGGCGCTCGGCCGGGTCGGGGAACTCGCTCACCCCGGTGATCGGGTCACGGCGGTGCGCGACGGCCTCGGCACGCCGCTCCCGGGTGGCGGCCAGCCGCTGGGCGACGAGGTCGTCCCCGCCCTCCGACCCCGCGCCGCCGGCGCGCTCGATCTCCCGGAACCACCCCCAGGCCCGCTCGGCCAGGTCGCGGGTGAGGCGCTCGACGTAGTAGGAGCCGCCGGCCGGGTCGGCCACCCGGGCCACGTGGGCCTCCTCCAGCAGCAGCGAGTGGGTGTTGCGCGCGATGCGGCGGGCGAAGGCGTCCGGCAGGCCCAGCCGGGCGTCGAACGGCTGCACGGTCACCGCGTCGGCCCCGCCGGTGCCGGCCGCGAAGCAGGCGAGCGTGGTGCGCAGCATGTTCACCCACGGGTCGCGGGCGGTCATCATGGCCGAGGAGGTCACCGCGTGCTGGCGCTGCCCGGCGTTCCGCGTCACCCCGCACACCTCGGCGACCCGGGCCCACAGCAGGCGCGCGGCGCGGAGCTTGGCGATGGTGAGGAACTGGTCGGCGGTGGCGGCGTAGCGGAACTCCAGCTGCCCGAACGCCTCCTCCTCGCCCAGCCCGGCGCCGGTCAGCACCCGCAGCGCCGCGACGCCCGCGGCGAGGGAGCAGCCCAGCTCGTCGGCGTCGCCGCCGCCGGCGTCGTGGTACGGCGTGGCGTCCACGACGGCCGCGCGCAGCCCGGGGAACTCCGCGGCGCAGCGCCGGGCCAGGTACGCGGCGGTCTCCGGGTCGCGCAGCGGGTCCGCGCCCAGGGTGCCGGTCAGGAACCCCGCCACGGACCCGCCGTCGCCGCCGCCGGCCGCGGGCCCGCCGGGGCCGCTCCCGGCGGGGCGCTCACGGGCGGCCTGCCCGGCCGCCAGTGTGAACAGGGTCTCGGCCGCCTCGCGGGTGCGCTCCCCGGCGTCCAGCGCGACCGAGATCAGCTCCAGGTGGACCCGTTCCAGGACGCGCGGCAGGTCCTCGGGGCCGACGGCGAGCCACAGCGAGGTGACGCCGTTCTCCAGGTCGGCGAGCACCGCCTCGGCGTCGGCCGTCTCGTGCCGCTGCCGCGTCTCCCAGCCGCCGCCCCCGGGCCGGGAGCCGCGGACGTAGGGGGCGGCTCCCGGCAGACCGGGATCGCCGGGCAGGTCGGAGGCGTCGTAGAGCGGGGCGATGGTCACACCGTCGTGGGTCGTCACGGCCAGCGCCTCCTCGGGCGAGGCCGCCTCCACGCCCGACCTGCGCAGGACCCCGAGCGCCAGTTCCCGCCACCGCTCCCGCGTGGCCGGAGGGAAGCCGGCGGTCCATCGAAGTTCCTCAGGCGGCACCGTCATGCCTGGGATCGTAAGCCCCGCGGCCCGGTGACGGCGTCCCGGGGTCCCCGCCCGGGTGTGTCCCGCCCGGGGTCCGGGCCTGTCAGGTGACGGGCTCCTCCCAGGCGGCGTTCCAGGTGGCGCGGTCGACGGCGCCGGTGGCGGGCAGGCCCTTCTCCTCCTGGAACTTGCGGCAGACCCGCTGGGACTCCTCGCCGTACAGGCCGTCGGCGTCGAGATCCCAGCCGCGCTCGCGCATCTGGCGCTGCCAGGTGCGGACGTCCGCGCCCTCCATGACCGGCGGGTACTTCAGGACGCGCCCGGGGAAGACCGGGTGCGGCTCCGGCGGGGCGGGGGTGCCGCCGGGACGGGGCGCGCCCCGCTTCACCCACGCGTACAGCGGCTCGCCGGGGCAGTCGGTGGCGTACCCGTCGCGGTGACCCTTGATCTCCCGGCCCGCGCCGCCCTCGGCGCGCAGGTACTCGACCGCGTCGAGTACGGCGTGCAGGATGCCGTCGGTGGGCTTGGTGAGCCCGGTCGAGCCGACCAGGGCCAGCACCGCGTAGTGGCCGCTGTTGAGGCCGGGGCCGTTGGCCGCGGGCAGGTGGTGCAGCCCCCTGCCCTCGAACACCTTCCGGTGCGGGCACGCCACCATGCTGTAGCCGATGTCCAGCCAGCCGTTGCCGTCCATGTGCTGGTTCTGGATGGACCTGACCAGGGCGACGCACTTGGCGTGGTCGTCGACGATGCCGGGGTCGACGCGCCCGCCGGTGTAGTGGACCTTCACGCCCTTGGTGGAGGAGATCCGCGAGTACGAGCCGCGGGGGGCGCGGGCGCCCCATGCGCGGCGGGTCACTATGTCGGCCACAGGTGTCTCCAGGGGGAACGCGAACTGCTCGATGTACCGCGCGACCGACGTTATCCGTAGCGTCCCGCGAAGCGGGGCGGGTTTCGCAAATACCACCAGTCGCATCTTCGTCACATGCGGGGCCAATGACGGTTACACCCCGAACATGGACGTATCACTTCCACCTCCGGAGAGGTCGAAACCACCGGCGTCCCGCGGCGCCGGGCCCGGTCGTTCCCGCGTGGACCCGCCTGCGGCGGAAGATCGCAGGTCGGAAGCGAGGGGCGCGAGCCATGACGGCCCGCCGGGGACACGTCGAATGACCCGGACCACGTCGCCTCACCGGAACCGGGCGGACGACCATGACGCCCCGCCGAGGCCGGCTGCGGACGGACCGGGCCGCGGTGTCTCTTCCCCGGCTTCGACGGGCCGCCCCGCTAGAGCGTCTCGCCCCGGTCGGGGCGGATGACCCGGCGTTCGGTGACGATGGCGGTGATCAGGTCGCGCGGCGTCACGTCGAAGGCCGGGTTCAGCACGGCCGCGCCCTCCGGCGCCAGCCGTACCCCTCGCACGCCGAGCACCTCCTCCGGGTCGCGGTCCTCGATCTCGACGTGGTCCCCGGAGGGGGTCGCGAGGTCCACGGTGGACTCCGGGGCGACGACGACGAACGGCACCCCGGCGCGGCGGGCGCCCAGGGCCAGCGCGTAGGAGCCGATCTTGTTGGCGGTGTCGCCGTTGGCGGCGATCCGGTCGGCGCCGATCAGCACGGCGTCGGCCTCTCCCCTGGCCAGCAGGAACGGTCCCGCCGAGTCGACGACCAGCCGGTACGGAGCTCCCATCCGGCCCAGCTCCCAGGCGGTGAGCCGGGCGCCCTGCAGCAGCGGCCGGGTCTCCAGGGCCAGCACCCCGGCCAGTCGTCCCCGCTCGTGCAGGGTCTGCGCGACGCCGAGCGCGGTGCCGCGCTCCACCGCGGCCAGGCCGCCGGTGTTGCAGACGGTCATGATCCGCGGCCGGTCACGGCCGGTCAGCTCGCACACCAGGTCCGCGCCCCGCTCCCCCATGGCGCGGCAGGCCGCGATGTCGGCGTCGCGGATCTCCAGCGCGCGGCCGAGCACCGCCTCGAACCCCCCGCCGAGGTGCTTCAGCGCCTCGTCCACGCCCCAGGCGAGGTTGACCGCGGTCGGCCGGGCGGCCCGCAGCCGGGCCGCGGCGGCGGCCGGGTCCGGTTCGGTGGCCGCCGCGAGCGCGACGCCGAGCGCCCCGGCGACGCCGAGCGCGGGCGCTCCCCGTACGGCCAGCCGCCGGATGGCGTCGATGAGGCCGTCCACCGTCGTGACCCGGACGACGACGCACTCGCCGGGCAGCAGGGTCTGGTCCACAAGCTCGACGGCGTCACCGGCCCAGTCGATCGTCCGCATGCCTGGCAATCTACGCCCGCTCCCCGGGGAGGCCGCCACCCCTGTTCCGGCCCGGCGGCCACGACCGCACGACGGCGCGGGGGACAGACCTGGGCGTCGCCGAGGCCAGGAGAACCTGACTCCCCGGATAGGACCGGGCAGGCCGGGCGGGCGCGCACCGTGCCCCGGCGATGACCGGCCGCCCAGGTCAGACGGGTTCTGGCTGCTTCTCCCTGTGCGGCGCGGGCGGAGGCGCCCGTCCGAAGCGCGCCCGCCGTCCTCGCAGCCCGGCGAACAAGTCGGGGCCGCCGTACGTCTCAGAGAGGCATGAGACGATCCAACGGCGCCGGGCGCCTCCCGGCCCTCTCGATGGTGGTGGCGGGCGTGCTGATGGCCTCGGCCGCGTGCGGCTCGGCGACGCCCGTCCAGCGGAACGGCTCCCCCGTGGGGACCGCCGGTGACGCCGCACCGATCGCAGCCGGGGACGCCGCGCCGATCACGGCAGGGGGAGCGCGGCCCGCGGACACCGCGCCGATCGCGGCCGGAGGCGCCGTGACGGCGACGACCGGGGACGCCGCGCCGGCCGCGGCGGGGGAAGCGCGGCCCGCGGACGCCGCCCCGGCGGCGGGCGCCGCCGCCCTCCCGGGCACGGCGGCGCCCGGACGCTGCCGGACCGGCGCGCTCTCGGCCCGGGTCGGGCGGGTGGACGCGGGCGCGGGTCAGCGGTACGCGCCGCTGGTGCTCACCAACAGGTCCTCCGGGTCCTGCCGGGTGTACGGCTTCCCGGGCCTGGTCATGATCGACCGCGGCGGCGACGCGTTGCGCACCAGGCCGCGGCGGGAGAACGTCCGCCCGCAGGGGGTGACCCTGCGGCCCGGCGCCTCCGCCCACTTCAGGATGCACTGGACCGAGGTGCCGAGCGGGCGGGAGACCACCTGCCCGGCGGCCGCGCGGCTGATGGTCATCCCGCCGGACGAGACCGCCTACCTGACGATCCCCTTCACCGCGCGGGTCTGCGGCGACGGGCGCATCGACCTCACCCCGGCGGCCCCGGGCGCACGCCTCTGACCCCGGCGGCCCCGGGCGCACGCCTCTGACCCCGTCCCCCTCTCCGGCCGCGCCCCCGGGGGCCGTGAAGCATGATCGGTTACGCTGGCGGGATGTTGCTGGAGCATCGCGGTGCGCGGCCGGTGGTTCCGGAGTCCGCGTACGTCGCCCCCTCCGCCGTGCTCTGCGGTGCGGTCGTCCTCGGCGAGCGGGCCCGCGTCCTGCACGGCGCCGTGCTCACCGCCGAGAGCGGCGAGGTGCGCGTCGGAGCGGACGTGGTGGTGATGGAGAACGCCCTGGTCCGCGGCCGGGCCGGGCACCCGGCGGTCCTGGGCGACGCCGTGCTGATCGGTCCGCACGCGCACGTCAACGGGGCGGTCGTCGAGGACGAGGTGTTCGTCGCCACCGGCGCCTCGCTGTTCCCCGGGGCGGTGGCGGGCACCCGGTCGGAGCTGCGGATCAACAGCGTGCTGCACGTGAACTCCCGGCTGGCCCCCGAGACCGTCGTGCCGATCGGCTGGATCGCGGCCGGCGACCCGGCCCGGCTGTTCTCCCCCGACCGGCACGAGGAGCTGTGGGAGGTCCAGCGCGAGCTCGACTTCCCCGGCACCGTCTACGGCGTGCCGCGCGGCTCGTCGATGCGCGGCATCATGGCCCGCCAGGTCGAGTTCTACGGCGCCCACCTGGAGGACCGCCTGCTCGACGATCCCGGCGGGCACGGAGGCTGACCTCCCGCCGGGCGGCCTCCCGCGTCAGCCCGCCGGGGCGTCGCCGTAGGCGGCCAGGAGCGCGGGGAGCGTTCCGGTGGCCGCGGCGATGGCGGCGGTGTCCTGGTACTCGCGCCATCGCACGACCTTCCCGCCGTACACGGTGAGCACCCCGACGAAGCCCGCGGCGGCGCGGAGGCCGGTGGTGGTCACCGTCCCGGCCAGCTCGTACTCCACGACGATGGTCCCCGGGTCGTCCGTACGGTGGACCACGACGTCGCGGACCTCCTCGAACCGCACGGGCAGCGCGGCCCGGCCCCGCTCGGCGAAGGCGGTGAACTCCCGGCGTCCCTCGATGCGGCGCGGACGGCCGGGCGGGGCGAACGGGGTCTCGACGACGGCGTCCTCGGCGAGCAGGTCGCCGAAGCCGGCACCGCCCTCCAGCCACCGCTTCCGCGCGGCCTCGAAGACCTCGACGGGACCGGGCGCACCGGCCGTTCCCAGCACGTTCTCGGGCATGATGGATCCCCTCCCTGGCGGACGGATAAGATGAGTTTTGACTCACTTTGATAATCGTGAGCGGAGACTCACTTTGTCAACGCCCGGAAGGAGGACGGTTCCGATGGCCCCGCCGACATCACGGCCGACAGATCCCGCCGAGCCCGGCACCGCCGCGGGAAAGCCCACGGGAGAGCCCGCGGACCCGGCGGGCGGCCGGGAGATGCGCGCCGACGCCCGCCGCAACCGGGCCCGCATCCTCGCCGCCGCCGGGGAGGTCTTCGCCGAGAAGGGCCCCGCCGCCTCGACCGAGGAGGTCGCGGCCAGGGCCGGGGTCGCGGTCGGCACGGTCTTCAAGCACTTCCCCGCCAAGCGGGACCTGCTGCGGGCCATCATGAAGGACCTGCTCGCCGAACTGACGCGGGACGTCGCGGACCTCGCGGCCCGCGACGACCCCGCCGCGGCGCTGTTCGCCTTCATGGAGCGCACGGTGGAACAGGCCGCGCACAAGCGGACCGTCGCCGGCCTGCTGGCCGAGGCGGGCGCCGGGATCCAGGTCTCCGATGCCCTGCTGCCCCTGCGAGAGGGCATCGAAGCGCTCCTCACCCGGGCCCAGCGGGCCGGCACCGTACGCGAGGACGCGTGCGCCGACGAGGTGATCGCCCTGATCACCGGCCTGTGCCAGGGCGCGATGCACGCCGGATGGGACCCCGGGCTGCGCCGCCGCACCCTCGCCATCGTCGCCGACGGCCTCCGCGCTCACCCTGACGCGCTTACTCCTTCTCCGGTCCGACGAACAGGATGACCTGTCCGTCCGATCCGGCCACCGCGTCGTGGACGTACCACTCCGGCCTCACCTGGTCACGGCGGAGACCGTCGGGGTACGGCCGGTCGGACCCGTTGGACTCGTAGCGGTACTCGACTCCGGTGATCTTCCGCTCGTCCAGGACGGCCCACGCCTCGGCCACCGTACGGCCCGGGACGTCCCAGGGACGCGAGAATCCGGCATCCCCTCCTCTCCGAGGACGTGAAGCCGCGACGTCCCCGGGGAGACCACCCGGCCATGCGACGGCCGGAATCGGCGGGCCGTATCCGCCGCGATGTTCGGCGAAAACCCGTCACGTAAAGTGGTGTTCACGTTACGGTAAGCGACATGCCGTCTCCTGCTCACGACGCTCTCATCGAGCTCTTCCGTGACCACCCCCGACTGGCCGTGGAGGTCCTGCGCGACCTCCTCGGCCAGGACCTGCCCGACACACCGCTGACCCGCACGGAGAACTTCACCTTCAACACCCGCCCCTCCGACGACATCGAACCCGACCTCGTCGTCGTCCTGGGACCACCGCCCAGCCCCGCGCACGTCATCATCGTCGAGATCCAGAAGGACACCTCCAAAGACCCCCGCCAGCTGGCCCGCTACGCCGCCCACGCCTGGCTGATGCTCAAATGCGACGCCACCGTCCTGGTCGTCTGCCCCGACACCCGCACCGCCGCCCACTACTCCCGGCCCATCGACTCCGGACTGACCGGCTACCGCCCGCACCCCCGGGTGCTCGGGCCCGGCACCATCCCGGCCATCACCGACCCCCAGCAGGCCGCCGCCCACCCGGAACTGGCGGCCCTTTCGATCATGGCCCACGGCCGCGACCGCAAAGTCGTCGAGGCCTTCGCCACGGCGCTCACCGAGCTGCCCGCCGAACACGCTCCGGATTACTATGAATACGCTTACGACATGTCCGCGCCCGAGGTGCGGCGCCTCCTGGAGGAGATCATGAAGTCTGCCACCTGGCCCGTCTACAGCCCCTTCGCCCGCGAGCACTACGGCCGCGGCATGGCGGACGGCGAAGCGAAAGGCAAAGCGGAAGGCAGAACAGAAGGCAAGGCCGAGGAGGCCGCCAGGCTGGTCCTGCTGGTGCTGAACGCCCGCGGCCTCGACGTCCCCGACGACGTCCGCACCCGGATCGCCTCCTGCACCGACCTCGACCTCCTGGAGATCTGGGCGACCCGCGCGGCGACCGCCCGGACCACCCACGACCTGTTCCACGAGACGAGCGAAGAGAACCACTGACGAAAACCCGCCCGCGAGTAGGGGCCGGCTTCCATCGGCCGGCGCGCCGGCTGCGGCTCCGGCTCCGGCTCCGGCTCCGGTGGCATCGGAACTCCTCTCCGGCGGAGATGCCGGGAAGCTCATGGGCTGAGCCGTCGCGCGCCGCCGGTACGGTCACCGTACCGGCGGTGTTTCCGCGCTCGGCCGGGAAAACAGTACGGCGTGCCAGAATGCACCATGACGCTGCCGACGCTGACCGTGGTGAGCGGGCCTCCGGGCTCAGGCAAGACGACCCTGGCCCACCGGCTCGCCCGGGAGCTCGGCCATCCGGCGATCATCCGTGACGAGATCAAGCAGGGCATGACCGACGCCGCCGGCGGCCGCGACCCCGGGGCGAGCGCGGCGCTCAACCTGCCGGTCCTGAGGGTGTTCTTCGACGTCCTCGGCCTGCTCACACGGGCCGGGGTCAGCGTGGTCGCCGAGGCCGCGTTCCAGGACCGGGTGTGGCGGCCGAACCTTCAGCCGCTCACCGGTCTCGCGCGGATCCGCGTCATCCGCTGCGTCGTCGACGCCGCGCTCGCGGGCGAGCGCATCGCCCGGCGCGCCGCCCACGACGCCCACCGGGCCGCCCATGCCGACCACGACCTGCTGAAGGCGATCGCGGCGGGTGAGCACGACCTGGCCGCCTTCGGCTGGATCAGCATGGAGCTGCCGACGTTGACCGTGGACACCACCGGCGACTACGACCCGCCCCTGCCCGACATCGCCGCCTTCGCCACGGAACGCGCCCCCTCGTGAGACGGGGTCTCCGCGTGCCTCCGGCCCCGGATCCGGGCGGTACGGTCTCCCCGTGACGGAACGACGTGCGATTCTCAGCGGCTCCACCTTCGAGGAGGAGATCGGTTACGCCCGGGCGGTGGTGGACGGGGATCTGGTCCACGTGTCGGGCACCACCGGGTTCGACTACGCGACCATGACGATCTCCGACGACGTGGTCGAGCAGGCCGAGCAGTGCCTGCGCAACATCGGCGCGGCTCTGGCCGAGGCGGGCTGCTCGTTCGCCGACGTCGTGCGGGTGCGGTACCTGCTGCCTGACCGCGAGGACTTCGAGCCCTGCTGGCCGACGCTGCGGCGTCACTTCGGTGAGGTCCGCCCGGCCGCGACGATGCTCGTGTGCGGCCTGGCCGATCCCCGGATGAGGATCGAGATCGAGGTAGACGCGCGCCGCCCCCGGACGCGGGACGCCTCCCCGGCCTGACCACCGGACGAAGCCTGACCACCGGACACCGCATACGGCATGGCCCCCGGGCGTGACCTGAGTCCCGCTCCGTCCGCGCCCGGATCGGGGGTGTCGTTCGCGGGCCGGGCGGACTAGCGTGCTGGATCATGACCGAGGCGGGCGGGCGGATGATCGGGGGGCGTTACCGGCTGGTCGAGGCGGTCGGCGCCGGGGGCATGGGCCGGGTGTGGCGGGGCCACGACGAGCTGCTGGACCGTGAGGTCGCGGTCAAGGAGCTGATCCTCCCGCCGCACGAGGACGCGGCCCGGCGGCGGACGCTGGAACGGCGGGCGCTGCGCGAGGCGCGGGCGGCGGCCCGGCTGAGTCATCCCGGGATCGTCACCGTGCACGACGTCGTCACCGGCGACGGTGGCCCGATGATCGTGATGGAGTTCCTCGACGGCCCCTCGCTGTCGGCGGAGATCAGGCGGCTGGGCCGGCTGGACCCCGTCCGGACGGCGCGGATCGGCCTGGCGATGGCCGAGGCGCTGGCGGAGGCTCACGCGGCCGGGATCGTGCACCGCGACCTGAAACCCGCCAACGTGCTGCTCGCCGGGGACCGGGTGGTGATCACCGACTTCGGCATCGCGCACCTGGCCGAAGAGACCGCCCTGACCACCTCCGGCGCGGTGCTGGGCACTCCGGCGTTCATGGCCCCCGAGCAGGCCGGTGACCTGCCGGTCACCGCGGCGGCCGATCTGTGGTCGCTGGGGGCGACGCTGTACGCCGCGTCCGAGGGCCGCCCGCCGTACACCGGGGCGACCGTGCTGGCGGTGCTGGCGGCCCTGATCACCGCCGAGCCCGCCCCACCCGAGCACGCCGGGCCGCTGCTGGCTCCGGTCCTGACGAGTCTGCTGTGCCGGGACCCCGCGCGGCGCCCGGACGCCCGGCAGGCGGCGCGGGCGCTGGCCTCGATCATGGACGCCGCGTCCGTCGCCGCGACACCGCCTCCGGCCCCGACCCCGGCCTCGACTCCGGCTCCGGCTCCGGCTCCGGCGGACACGGCTCCGCCGGCGGCTCCCGCACGATTGGAGGAGGCTCCGGTTCCGGCGCCGTTGGAGAAGGCGGCGGCCAGGGCGAAAACCCACGCGGGAGCCGCCACGCCGGATCCGGTGCGGCCGAAGACGACCACGACCCCGGACCCGGCGCGGACGTCCGGGGCCTCCCCGTCCCGGCGCCGGATCCTGCTGCTGGGCGGGCTCGGCGTCCTGACCGCCGCCGTCCCGGGCGCGGTGCTCCTCCTCGGCCCGGAGACCGGAGCCGTTCCGGAGACCGGAGCCTCCCCCGGAACCGGAGCCGCCGCGGACCGGTCCGGCGCCGGAACCCCGGATCCGGCGGGCCGCACCGGCAGCTCCCCCGGCCCGTCCGGCTCCGGGACCCCGGGCCCGGCCGCGACCCCGGCGGTCACCCCGGACCCCGGCGGCACCGCCCCGCCGGGGTCCGGGGCGTGGCGCCCGGCCGCCGTGCTGACCGGTCACGCCGACCACGTCTACGCCGTGGCCTTCAGCCCAGACGGGCGGACGCTGGCCACCGGCGGCGGCGACGGCACGGTACGGCTGTGGGACGTGGCGGGTCTCAGGAGCACGTCGGCGCTCACCCATGTCGGCCCCGTCTCCGCGGTGGCGTTCAGTCCCGACGGCAGGCTGCTGGCCGCGGGCGGCGACGACGTGCCGGTACGGCTCTGGGACGCGAAGAGCCGCGCGCCCGTCGCCTCCCTCGGCGGTATGGGCCCCGGCGCGGCGCTCGCGTTCGCCCCCGGCGGGAGGATCCTGGCCGGAGGCGGTGACCGTGCCGTGCAGCTGTGGGACGTGACCACCCGCCGGATCATCGCCACGCTGCCGCACGCCGACTTCGTGAGCGCGGTGGCGTTCAGTCCCGACGGGAGGCTCCTGGCCGCCATCGGCGGCGAGGAGACGGTCCGGCTGTGGGATGTGAAGAGCCGGAAGACCGCCACGGGCCTGGCCGAACGCACCCGGGGCGTCTCCACCCTGGCGTTCGGCCCGGACGGGAGCCTCCTGGCCGGAGGCGGCGACGACGAGACGGTGCGGTTGTGGGACGTGGCGAGCCGGAAGGCCGTCGCCGTGCTCACCGGCCACCGCAACTACGTGTCCCGGGTGGTGTTCAGCCCGGACGGCCGGCTGCTGGCCTCCGGCGGCGGCGACCGTACGGTGCGGTTGTGGGATGTGGCCGGCCGGAAGGCAGGGGCCGTCCTCACCGGTCACACCGAGGCCGTCTACGCGGTGGCGTTCGCCCCGGACGGCCGGCTGCTGGCCTCCGGCGGCGGCGACCGTACGGCACGGCTGTGGCGAGCCGGCTGACCCGCGGAGCCGACGGCGCTCCGGATGCCGAGTGCGCCCGGTAAGTTCGCCTCAGCCTGTACAGCCAGGTGCCGGCGACCGCGGCGGGCCGTGGGGACCGCTCTTGGAACGGGGCGGTGGGCGGTGCATCATCGAGATCCCGCCCCGTGACGGCCCCAGACCGGCCATTCGAAGGAGAACGCCCGTGTCCCAGCGCGCCGACCTGCACGACCTGCACGAGGAGCTCGTACGGCTCCGTCATGACCTGCACCGCGAGCCGGAGATCGGCCTCGACCTGCCGCGTACCCAGGAGAAGGTGCTGCGCTTCCTCGACGGACTGCCGCTGGAGGTCGGCACGGGCCGGGCGCTGAGCTCGGTGACCGCCGTGCTGCGCGGAGCGCTGCCGGGGCCGACGGTGCTGCTGCGGGGCGACATGGACGGCCTGCCGGTGACCGAGCGCACCGGCCTGCCGTACGGCTCGGCCGTCGAGGGGGCGATGCACGCCTGCGGGCACGACCTGCACACCGCGATGCTGGCCGGGGCGGCGCACCTGCTGTCGGCGCGCCGGGACCGGCTGGCCGGATCGGTGGTGTTCATGTTCCAGCCGGGCGAGGAGGGGCACGGCGGGGCGAGGATCATGCTCGACGAGGGGGTGCTCGGGCTGACGGGCGAGCCGCCCGTCGCCGCGTACGGCATGCACGTGATCAGTGCGGAGATCCCGCACGGGCTGTTCGTCTCCAGGGCCGGGACGGCCATGGCGGCGGCGGACAAGCTGGGGGTCA
Source organism: Streptosporangium sp. NPDC053982 (assembly GCF_055585205.1). NCBI lineage: Bacteria > Bacillati > Actinomycetota > Actinomycetes > Streptosporangiales > Streptosporangiaceae > Streptosporangium > Streptosporangium sp. NPDC053982. The sequence continues at coordinate 20,621 of NZ_JBVJKQ010000007.1, read as the reverse complement.
CGGTGCGCGGCCGGGGCGGGCACAGCTCGGCGCCGCACCGGGCCAAGGACCCGATCCCGGCGGCGTGCGAGATGGTGACCGCGCTGCAGACGATGGTGACGCGGGGCTTCGACGTCTTCGACCCGGTGGTGGTCACGGTGGGCAGCTTCCACGCGGGCACCGTCGACAACGTCATCCCCGACGAGGCCCGGTTCGAGGTGACACTGCGGTCGTTCTCGGCCGAGGCGCACGCGCGGGTGCGGGAGGCGGTGCCGGCGCTGGTGCGCGGCATCGCGGCGGCCCACGGCCTGGAGGCGGACATCGAGTACGTGGTGAACTACCCGGTCACCGTGAACGACCCGGCCGAGGCCCGGCACGTGGAGGAGACGGTCCGTGAGCTCCTCGGCGAGCACCGCCACCGTCCCATGCCGCGGCCGCTGACCGGGTCGGAGGACTTCTCCTTCGTCGGGCAGCGGGTGCCGTCGGCGTTCGTCTTCCTGGGTGCCTGCCCCAGGGACGCCGATCCGGGCGGGATGCCCTACAACCACTCGCCCGAGGCGTTCTACGACGACGGCGTGCTGGCGGACGGGGCCGCGGTCTACGCCGGGCTGGCCGAGCGGCGGCTCTCGGCCGCCGCACCCGTCTGACGGTCCCGTCGCCGGTGGGCCGCCCGCCGCCGGCCGTCCCACCCGGGTGGCGGCTCAGGCGGGCCCGCCCGCCGGATGCACGCGACCGGCCGGGTCCACGCGGCCGGTTCGCCGTACCCGCCCGGCGGGTTCCGGCGTCCGGCCGTCACCCCGCGGCGGGGCCGGCGGCCTCACGGAGCGCGGCGAGCAGGTTCCGTACCCGCTCGCGGGTCTCGCCGGGCCCGCCGGCGGTCAGCGCGGACCCCATCCCGCAGGCGACGGCCCCGGCGGCGATCCACTCCGGCGCGGTGTCCGCGGTGACGCCGCCGGTGGGCACCAGCGGCGCCTGGGGCAGGGCCGCCCGCACGTCGCGCAGCCAGCCCGGTCCGAACGCGGAGGCGGGGAAGAGCTTGACCGCGTCGGCGCCCAGCTCCAGGGCCCGGACGATCTCGGTCGGGGACGCCGCGCCCGGGATGACGGGCACGCCGTACCGGTGGCCGGTGCGGATCACCTCGGGGTGCAGGCTCGGCGAGACCAGGAAGCGGGCCCCGGCCTCGACGGCGGCGCGCGCGGCGGCCTCGTCGAGGACCGTGCCGGCGCCGACCAGCGCGTCCGGCGGGGCCTGCGCGACCGTCTCGCGGATCGCGCGCAGCGCGTCCGGCGTGGTCAGCGCCACCTCCAGGGTGCGCAGGCCGGCGTCCAGCATGCCGCGCGCCACGTCGGTCGCCTCGGCCGCGCCCGCGGACCTGACGATGCCGAACACCCGTTGCGCGACGGCCCGGCGGGTGATCTCCCAGCGGTACATCTTTGTCTTCTCCTCGTCTCGTTCCGTTCCGGCCGTTCAGCGGTGCACGGTCTCGCCGCCGTCGACGAACGCGGCCAGCGCGCGGTCGCGCTGGGACGCCGACGGCAGGCCCTCGACGTCGGTGACCGACTGGATCGTCAGGGCGGCGACCGTGGCGCCCTCCGCCAGCGCCCGCTCCGGGCCGAGCCCGCGCAGCGTGGCGGACAGGAACCCGGCCGCGAACGCGTCCCCCGCCCCCACCGGGTCCACCACGGGCACCTCGAAGGCGGGCCGGTTCCAGGAGCCCTCGGCGGTCACGGCCGTCGCCGACCGGTCGGGGTTCTTGACCACCACGGTGCCGACGCCGTCCGCCCGGAGTCGGGCGACGGCGTCGGCGGCGCGCCGGCCGGTCAGGAGCTCCAGCTCTTCCGCGCCGGCCAGCAGGATGTCCGCGCGGGACAGCAGCGGCTCCACGACCTCCCGCCACCGCCCGGCGTCGCCGAGCTTGCGGCGGACGTTGGGGTCGAAGGACACCGGGACGTCCCGCTCACGGGCCAGCTCCAGCAGCCGTCCGGTCGCCCGGCGGGTTTCCTCCGACAGCATCGGCGTGATGCCGGTCAGGTGGAGCAGCCGGGCGCCGTCCAGCGCCGCGGGGCCGGGCCAGTCGCCGGAGGCGTGGCAGGCCGCCGATCCGGCCCGGTGGTACTGCACGTCGATCGCCCGGGCGGGGTGGCTGTCGCGGATGAGCACCCCGGTCGGGTGCCGCTCGTCGGTCTGCGCGTGCGACAGGTCGACGCCCTCAGCGCGCAGGTCGGCGAGGACCGCCTCGCCCGCCGGGTCCGCGCCGACCCGGCCCAGCCACCGTACGGCGTGGCCGAGCCGTGCCAGTCCGATCGCCACGTTGCCCTCGGCTCCGGCCACCGAGCGGCGGAAGCTGCGGGCGCGGGCCAGCGGCACTCCGGGCTCGGCCACCATCAGGAGCATGCACTCCCCGTATGTCACGACCTCGGCCACAATCCCACCTCATTAAATATTATTTAATCGACCACTGTTGCCGTGATGATCGCCGCCGTCCCGGCTCCTCCCGCACCGGAGACCCACGATGGCCGTACGGCGGCGTCCTTCATCGGAAACCGTGTTCCAGCGGGGCGCCCTCGGCCCCGGGGACGCGCAGCCGCCACAGCGCCCCGCCGGAGTGCGCGGTGACGCTGTCGCCGAGCCGGCCCCCGTCGGTCACGTAGAGCGCGTCGCCGTCGAAGGCGCAGTTGGTGGGCGTCGCGGGACCGGTCAGCCGGGCCGCCTCGCGCCCTCCGGCGTCGAGGACGTGCACCGCCCCGGAGCCGACCCCGGTGACGAACAGCCGCCCGTCCGCCGCGGCGCACAGGCCGTCCACGAGCGCGCGTTCGTCGTCGAAGACGTGCAGGACCCGGATCGCGCCGCCGGCCGTACGGTGGACCACCCGGCGGGTGTACGACTCGGTCCAGATCACCCCGTCGCCGCCGGGGTGGGCGATGATCCCGTTGGGGTACACCGGCCCGAGGTCGGCGACCACCTCGGCCGTGCCGCCGGCGGAGACGGCGTACACGTATCCGGGGTCGGGGCGCTCCACCGGGTCGAAGCGGCCGGGGTCGGTGACGTAGAGGAGGCCGTCGGCGGCGAAGGCCAGGTCGTTGGGAGCGCGCATGGGCCGGCCGCCGGCCTCGGCGGCGAACATCTCGACGCGGCCCGCGGCGTCGACGACCTGGACGCCGGGGACGCGGGGGTCCTCGGATCGCCACGGCCCGACGACGCCGCCGTTCTGGGTGACGAACAGCCTGCCGCCGGCGCCGCGCGCGGTCGCGTTGGGGCCGCCGCCGACGCGGGCGTACGGCCGCACGCCCTCGCCCGGCGTGTACAGGCTGACCAGGCCCCGGTAGGTCTCGACGAACGCGACCGCGCCGCCGTCCAGTACCGACGGACCCTCCGGCCAGGCCAGATCCGCGCCGACCCGCTCGGCCGTCATCTCACGCCTCCCGCGGCGGCGCTTCCCCCGGCGGCGCTTCCCGTGGCCGGTCCCCCGGCGGAGACGTCGGCGGCCTCTCCGCCGGAGGCTTCGGCGGCCTCCGCGGCGGCCCGCCCGCCGCCCAGCCGCCGGACGTCGCGGGTGGCCTCGTCGAGCAGCGCCAGCATGCGGTTCCGCGCGCCCTCGGCGTCCTGGTCGCGTACGGCCTCGGCGACGTCGCGGTGCCACTCGTAGCCGCGCTTGATCGACACGCGGTGGCCGTGGACGTAGCGGTCGCGGGCCTGCAGGCCGATCTCGATGACCACGGCGAGCTGCTCCACCAGCTCGTTGTGGGTCGCGGCGATGAGCGCCCGGTGGAACCGCAGGTCGGCGTCGACGATGGACTCGTCGGCGGGGTCGGCCCGTTCCATGTCGGCCAGCGCCGCCTCCATCTCCGCCAGATCCTCCCTGGTGCGGCGGCGGGCGGCGAGGGCCGCCGCCGACGGCTCGACCATGGCCCTGATCTCGGCGAGCTTCTCCAGCATCGACGGGTCGGTGAACGCCTCGAACTGCCAGCGGAGCACGTCCGGGTCGATGAGGTTCCAGGCCCGCCGCTCGCGCACGAACGTTCCCCGCTTGGGCCGGGCGTCGATCAGCCCCTTGCCCGCCAGCACCTTGAGCGCCTCGCGGATCGCGGTCCTGCTGACGTCGAACTCGACGGCGAGGGCGTCCATGTCGAGGGTGTCCCCGGGGACGAGCTCGCCCCTGACGACGCGCAGCCCGACGCCGTCCACGACCCGGCCGTGCATCCCCCGGTCCGGATATCTCCTCATGCCTCCCGCTCTCCTGTCGTCCGCAGGTGGTGATCAGCCATGTTCGACGACCACCCGCCAGGTCGTCCTCCCGGAGGCGGGCACGGCCGCCGTCTCGCCGTCCGCCGCCTGTGAGCGATCATGCACGGCGCCGAGCATAGGCTCCACCCCGAAGCTGCGGTAGGGCGGGCCGCCGTCCCAGGCGTATCCGCCGAGGTTCCGCCAGACGCCGAACCCCACGGGGCCGTGCTCGCTCTCCAGGCCGAACCGCAGCGCCGCCTCCCCCGTGGTGACGCGCAGCGACGCCAGCCCCGGCAGCAGGCAGAACGCCGCGCCGCCGTCGTCGGGGCCGAGCACGTCGAACCGGCCGGTCCCGGCGGGGCGCGGCCAGTGCCCGGTCAGGGGGCCGGGCCCGCCGTACGGCCACACCCGGGCGGGGTGACCGTGCGGGACCTCGACCCGGAGGCCCGGCTCGGGGACCAGCAGCGCGTGGAAGGCCCAGACGAACGGGTATCCCGGCTCCGCGCGCAGCTCGTAGTCCACCGTGATCCGCTCCCCGGCGGTGATCCGGCGCGAGAGGCGGTAGTCGCCGGTCTCCACGGCGGCCTCGGCGGCGTCGCCGATCCACGGCAGCGCCCAGACCTCGCCGTGGTCGGGCTCGCCGACGACGGTGGGGAAGCACTCCTCGACCCCGCCCACGTCGACGAAGGCCGCACCGGGCGTCACCCCGGCGCGCCGCGGGTCGGGCCGGGACCACAGCCACTCGCACCCGCCGGGGCCGGTGAGCGAGTCCCACCGGCCGCCGCGCCGGACGTCGACCGCGACGCGGAACCCGCCGGGGTCCCCGAGCACGCTCACCATTCGGTCAGGCTCCCGTCGTCGCGCCGCCAGACGGGTGAGCGCCAGCGGTGGCCGCGGGCCGCCGCGCGCTCCACCTCGGCGGCGTCCACCTCGATGCCGAGCCCGGGGGCGTCCATCAGCGGCACGTGGCCGTCGGCGTAGGCGAAGACGGTGGGGTCCACCAGGTAGTCCAGCAGGTCGGCGTGCTCGTTGTAGTGGATGCCGAGGCTCTGTTCCTGGATGAGCAGGTTGGGGGTGGCGAAGCCGACCTGGAGGCTGGCCGCCAGGGCGATCGGCCCGAGCGGGCAGTGCGGCGCGAGGGACACGTCGTGCACCTCGGCCAGCGCGGCGATCCGCCGGGTCTCGGAGATCCCCCCGGCGTGGGAGATGTCGGGCTGCGCCACCGCGATGCCCGCCTCCAGGGCGGGGCGGAAGTCCCAGCGGGAGTACAGCCGCTCTCCGGTGGCGATGGGGATGCTCGTCGAGGCGGTCACCGCCGCCAGCTCGCGGGTCAGCTCGGGCACCACCGGCTCCTCGACGAAGAAGGGCAGGTACGGCTCCAGCAGCGGCAGGACCCGGCGCGCCATGGGCAGCGTCATGCGGCCGTGGAAGTCGAGCGCGACGTCGACCCCGTCGCCCACCGCCTCGCGCACCGCGGCGAGCCGGGCGGCGATCTCCTTGGTCTCGGCGGGCGTGTCCAGGAGCCGCAGCGCCCCGGAGGCGTTCATCTTGACCGCGGTGAAGCCCGCCTCGACCTGGGCGAGCGCCGCCTCGGCGACGTCGGAGGGGGTGTCGCCGCCGATCCAGCTGTAGACGCGGATCCGGTCACGGACCGGGCCGCCCAGCAGGCGGTGCACCGGGACCCCGTACGCCTTGCCCGCGATGTCCCACAGTGCCTGGTCGATCCCGGCGACGGCGCTGGACAGCACCGGGCCGCCCCGGTAGAAGCCGCCCCTGGTCAGGACCTGCCAGTGGTCCTCGATGCGCAGCGGGTCGGCGCCCACGAGGTAGTCGGACAGCTCCTCCACGGCCGCCGCCACCGTGGCGGCCCGGCCCTCGACCACCGGCTCCCCCCAGCCGGTGATCCCCTCGTCGGTGTCGATCCGCAGGAACAGCCAGCGGGGGGCGACCGGGTAGGTCTTGAGTGAGGTGATGCGCATGGGTCCTTCGATCAGTCCGAGTCCTTGACGACGCTCCAGCCGCCGTCGACGGTCAGCGAGGCGCCGGTGACGTAGGAGGCCTCGTCACTGGCGAGGAACGCCACCGCGGCCGCCACCTCCTCGGGCGCGCCGAGCCGTCCGGCGGCCGTGGCGCGGGCGCTGCGCTCCCGGCCGGCCTCGTCGACGCCGTCCCAGGCGGCGGTGAGGACGGGGCCCGGCAGTACGGCGTTGACCCGGACCTCGGGCCCGTACTCCACCGCGAGCTGGCGGGACAGGGACAGCAGGCCGCCCTTGGAGGCGGCGTAGGCGGGACGGCCGGGCAGGCCGAAGTTGGCGTGCACGCTGGAGACGGCGACGACCGCGCCGCGCGAGCGGCGCAGCTCCCCGGCGAAGGCGGCGACGCCGAGGTAGAGGCCGGTGAGGTTGACGGCGAGCTGGGCGTTCCAGTCCGCCAGGCCCACCTCGTGGGCGGCTCCCGCGCGCAGCGTGTAGGCGTTGCCGACCAGCACGTCCAGGCGGCCGTGGAGGTCCAGGACCAGTTCGCGCAGCGCCCGCCAGTCCTCGGGTGAGGAGACGTCGCAGCGGGCGTGGCGGGTCCGCGGCGTCGCGGCGGCGAGCCGCCCGCCGGCCTCGTCGTCGACGTCGGCGACGACCACCGAGGCGCCCTCGGCGGCCAGGCGCCGCACGACGGCGGCGCCGATGCCGCGGGCGCCGCCGGTGACGACGGCGGCCTTGCCCTCGAAACGCCCGCCCGCGCCGGAGGTCCCGTCCGTCCCGGAGGCAGGACCGTCCACGCCGGAGGCCGGGCCGTTCGTCCCGGGGACCGGGCCGCCCGCCCCGGGGGCCGGGCCGCTCACGCCGGGAGTCCCACGCGGCGCTCGCCGCTGCGGACCTGCTGGATGACCACGGCCACGACCAGCAGGAGGCCCTTGGCGACGTTCTGCCAGAAGGGGTTGATGCCCAGCAGCGTCATGCCGTTGGTGAGCACGCCGAGCAGCACCACGGCCAGCAGGGTGCCGCTGACCGCGCCCTTGCCGCCGCGCATGGCGCAGCCGCCGAGCGCCGCGGCGGTGATCGCCTCCAGCTCCAGTCCCTCGGAGCCGGAGATCGGCTGGCCCGAGCCGGTCCTGGCGGTGATCAGCACGCCGCCCAGGGCGGCGATGACGCCGGTCGCCAGGTAGACGCCCAGGATGTAGCGGTTGATGTTGATCCCGGCCAGCCGGGCCGCGATGTCGTTGCCGCCGATCGCGTAGATGTTGCGGCCGATGTCGGTGTACTTCAGCAGCACGTGTACGGCCAGCGCCACGATGATCAGCACCCAGATGAGCGTCGGGATCCCGGCGACGGCTCCCCGGGCGAGGAAGACGAAGACCGGGTCGCTCCCGGTGTAGCCCTGCGCGCGGCCGTTGGAGACGAGCTGCGCCACGCCCTTGAACGCGGCCAGGGTGGCCAGCGTGGCGATCACCGGGTTGACCCGGCCGTAGACGATGACGCACCCGTTGACCAGCCCGCACAGCGCGCCGATCACGAGGGCGCCCAGGATGCCGAGCGGGGCGCTCCCGGTGGTCGCTGTGAAGATCATCGCTGAGGCGACGGACGCCAGGCCCGCGACGGAACCGACGGAGATGTCCAGGGCGCCGAGGATGATCACCATGGTCTGGCCGATGGCCAGCAGACCGGAGATCGCCACGGCGGTGCCGATCGTCTTGAGGTTGGCGGTGCCGAAGAACACCGGCTCGCGGGCGCCGATCAGCGCGACGAGCAGCACGAGCGCGATGAGAAGGCTGATGTTCTGCACGCCCGCGCCGTCGAGCACCCGGCGCACCGCCGAACGCCGTTCCGGCGCCGCGATGGGCGCCTCCACCCGGGTCTGACTCACTGCCCCGCTCCCTCACTGGTGATCTGGTCGGCCATGGCGAGGGCGAGCACCTGCTCCTCGCCGGCCTGGCGCCGGTCCAGCTCTCCGGTGACGCGGCCGTTCTGCATGACGACGATCCGGTCGGCCAGGCCGAGCACCTCGGGTAGTTCCGAACTGATGACGAGCACGGCGACGCCGTCCGCCGCCAGCCGGTCGATGATGGAGTAGATCTCCGCCTTGGCGCCGACGTCGACGCCGCGGGTCGGCTCGTCGAGGATGAGCACCTTGGGCCTCCTCGCCAGCCAGCGCGCCAGGACGACCTTCTGCTGGTTGCCGCCGGACAGGCGGCGCACCTCCGTCTCCACGGACGGCGCCTTGACGCGCAGCCGGTCGGCGTACTCGCGCACCAACGCCCGCTCGGCGGCCCGCCGTACCAGGCGGAACCGGCTCAGCCGGTCCAGCACGGCCAGTGAGACGTTGTCGCGGACGGAGCGGTGCAGCAGCAGCGCCTGGGCCTTGCGTTCCTCGGGGGCCAGCCCGATCCCGGCGCGCACCGTGTCGGACGGGGAGCGCGGCCGCAGCCGGCGGCCCTCCAGCAGCACCTCGCCGGAGCGGATCGGCAGGTCGCCGACGACGGCGCGGGCCAGCTCGCTGCGCCCGGCGCCGACCAGGCCGGCGAGCCCGACGACCTCCCCGGCGCGCACCTCGAAGGAGACGTCGGTGACGTCGTCGGTCGTGACGCCGTTCAGGGTGAGCACGGGCTCGCCGGGCCGGTTGCGCTCCCGCTGGAACATGGCGGACAGATCGCGGCCGACCATCATCCGGACGAGCTCGTCCTCGCCGGTCTCCGCCGCGGGGCGCACGCCGGCCAGGCGGCCGTCCCGCAGCACGGCGACGCGGTCGGCCAGCCTGAGGATCTCCTGCATGCGGTGCGAGACGTAGACGATCGCGACGCCCTGGTCCCGCAGCCTGCGGATCAGCGCGAACAGCGCCGACACCTCGTGGTCGGAGAGCGAGGAGGTCGGCTCGTCGAAGGCCAGGACCCGCACCTCGCCGGTGAGGGCGCGCAGGATCTCCACGAGCTGACGCTGGGCCGGCGACAGCCGCTCCCCCGGGCAGCCGGGGTCGATCGCCCCGGCGAAGCCGAGCCGCTCCAGGTCGGCACGGGTCCGCTCGGCCAGCGCCCGGTGGCTGAACAGGCGGCCCTTGGCCGTCAGGGCGCCGACGTGGACGTTCTCGGCGACCGAGACGTGCGGGATGATCTCGGGTTCCTGGGCGATGACCCGCACCCCGGCGCGGCGCGCGTCGGCCGGGGAGCCGAAGGAGACCTCCTTCCCGCCGAGGAGCAGCCGGCCGTCGTCCGGCCGGTGGTCACCGGTGATGATCTTCAGTAGCGTCGACTTGCCCGCGCCGTTCTCGCCCATCAGGGCGAGCACCTCGCCGGGCCGGACGTCGAGCGTCACGTCCTCCAGCGCCCGCACGGCGCCGAACCGCTTGCCCAGGCCCTCCACGCGGAGGGCCGGGCCGCCCGTGGCCGGTTTCATGGTCGATGTCATGGCCGTCTTCCCACGTCGTACCGCGTCGTGCCGGTCAGGTGCAGACCACGCCGGCCTGCTGCCAGGTGCCCGCGTCGACCATCTCCGTCTTGGCGATGGTCCTGGGGGGAAGCTCGGCCTCGCCGCGGACCTTCTTCACCAGCGCCCCGGCGGCGGACCTGCCGACCTCGGTGCCGCTGATGAACAGCGCCGCGCGGTTGCCGCTCTCCTTGCCGGCCTTCCAGTCCTTGCAGGTCAGATAGGCGCCCAGGCCGACGCCGATGACGTCCTTCGCGCCGAACCCGGCGTTGGCCAGCGCGGTCACCGCTCCGGTCTCGCTCTCGTCGTTGCAGCCCCAGACCACCCAGTGCTTGACGGAGGCGTTGGCGGTGACGGTGGCCGCGGCCTTGTCCTGGGCCCCGGTCACGGTGTTGTCGGCGCCGAGGTCGATCTTCTTCACGCCGGTGACGCCCTCCTTCTGGAAGGCGTCCCAGGCGCCGCCGACCCGGTCCTGGCAGACCGACAGGTCCAGCTTGGTGACGCTGAGCACCGCGGTCTCCTCCGGCTTCCAGCCGGACTCCTTGAACAGCTCGGCGGCCTTCTTGCCGACCTGCTCGCCCATCATCGTGCCGTCGAATCCGACGAACGGGGCCTCCTTGCCGGAGCCGTCCTTGATGACGTCGTCGGAGGCCAGCAGCGGGATCCCGGCGGCGCGGGCCCGGTCGATGACCTGGGGGCCGATCTGCTGGTCGGGGACGACGACGGCGATGGCGTCGAACTTCTGGGCGATCGCGGTGTCGATCGCGCTGATCGCCTTGTCGGCGTCCTCGCCGACGTCGAACACGGTGACCTGGGCGCCGAGCCCCTTGGCGGCCTCCTTGGCGCCGTTCGCCTGGTCGACGAAGTACTGCTGGTCTCCCTGCTTCTGGATATAGGCGATCTTCACGGTCCCGTCCTTCTTGACCGTGGTCTCGCCGGAGGCCGTCTCCTGCCCGGAGGAGCAGGAGACGGTGCCCGCGGCGAGGGCCAGGAGACCGAAGGTGATGCCGATCAGGCGCATCCGCACATGGGTCATGGGGCGCGGTTCCTTCCACCGATGTCCACCCGTCCTCGGCGGGTGGCGAACATTAAATAGTATTTAATACACAGCACAGGAGAGCTTGTAAAGCGGTGAGGAGGGATCCGGTGACGGGCCCAAGCCCGGATCCGCGACGTGCGGACCCGGAGCGCACCCGCCGGACGGGGGAACGCCGGCGGCACATGAACCCGGGGGACGTGCCGCCGGCGTGCGGATCGGGAGCGCGCCCGCGTCACACGGCTCCGTGACGCGCGGACCGGAAGCGCGCCCGCGATACGTAAACCATCCGATGCGCCGCACCCGCCCCAGCGGCAACACTGGGCGGCGTGACCATGTCCTCCTCCGCCGGCGCGCGCCGCGTCGCCCTGCACCGGCGGGCGGACGTGGAGCCCCAGGAGATCGGCCTGGCCGACCACCGCGACCCGTTCGGCGACGCCGTCACGACCTGGAAGTACGCCCGCTGGACCGGCGAGGAGACGCCGATCGGCTTCCCCGCCGCCGAGCTGGTGCCGTCGTGGACGGCGAGCGCCCCGCCGGGGTCGTGGATCCAGGTCGAGCTGCGGGCCCGCACCGCGTCGGGCGACCTGACCCGCTGGTACGTGATGGGCCGCTGGGCCGAGGAGGACGGCGACATCCACCGCACCTCCCTGCCCGGACAGGGCGACGAGCACGGCGACGTCGCCGTGGACACCTACGTGGCGGCCCGCCCGGTGACGGCCTACAGGCTCAGGTTCACCCTGTACGGCTCGGGCGCGCGGGTCCACGGGACCGCGGTGATGGCCTCGGCCCCGGCGGACGCCGCTCCTCCGGACGCCGTCCACACTGACTCCTCGGACGCCGTCCACGCCGCTCCCTTGGGTGCCGTCCACGCGGCCCCCCGCGCCGGCGCCGGTCATCGGGCCCCCACCGCGGCCGGAGCCGCGGACGCCCGGACCGCGGACGCCCGGACCGCGGACGCCGGGACCGTGCCGGCCGGGCACGTCGAGCTGGACGTGCCGTGCCGGTCGCAGAAGGTCCACGCCGGGCACTTCCCGCAGTGGGACGGCGGCGGGGCCAACTGGTGCGCCCCCGCCTCGACGAGCATGGTGCTCGCCTACTGGGGCCGCGGGCCCGCCGCCGCCGATCTGGACTGGGTCCCGCCGGACGACCCGTGCCCGGCCGTGGACCACGCCGCCCGCGGCATGTACGACCACGGCTACCAGGGCACCGGCAACTGGCCGTTCGGCGTCGCCTACGCCGGCCGCTACGGCCTCACCGGGTTCGTCACCCGGCTGCGCTCACTCGCCGAGCTGGAACGCCTGGTCCGCGCGGGGATCCCGGTCATCACCTCGCAGTCGTTCCGGGAGCACGAGCTGCCCGGCTCCGGCTACTCCACCGGCGGCCACATCATGGTCGTCGCCGGATTCACCGCGGACGGCGACGTGATCGTCAACGACCCCGCCGCCCCCGGCGACCACGAGGTGCGCCGGGTCTACCCGCGGGCCGCGTTCGGCGACGTCTGGCTCCGCTCGTCCGGCAGCGGGGGGATCGCGCACGTGATCCACCCGCCCGGCTTCTCCCTGCCCCCTTCCGACGGCAATTGGTGATCATGCTGAACGACTCTCCCATCCGCCCCGTCGACGTGGCCCGGGTGGACGACCGTCCCCTCTGGGTCGAGATCTCCGGGGAGGAGGTGTGGTGGGACGAGCCGCGTCCGCACGAGGGCGGGCGCAGGTGCGTGGTCCGGCGCGGCCCGGACGGCGTGCCGCGCGACGCGATCCCCCAGGGCTGGAACTCCCGCAACCGTCTCATCGAGTACGGCGGGCGCTCCTGGCGGCCGCTGCCGGACGGCGGCGTGGTGTTCACCGATTGGTCCGACCAGCGGATCTACCGGTACGGCGGGCGAACCGCGCCGGACGCCGCCGCCCCGGTGCCGCTGACCCCCGGCGACGGCGCCCGCTACGGCGACCTGTACCTGCCGCCGGGGCGCGCCGAGGTGTGGGCCGTGCGCGAGACGCACCCCGCCGGGCCGTCCGCCGGACCCGGGACCGACAAAGGCACGAGCACCGGCACCGGCACCGGCACCGGCACCGATTCCGGTGCGGACCCCGTGCCCGGTCCCGCGGAGGGGGCCGCGGCCGGGCCCCGCCGCGACCTGGTGGCGGTCCCGCTGGACGGCGACCCGGTGCGGGTGATCGCCTCCGCCCAGCACTTCCTGGCGAACCCGCGCCTGTCCCCCGGCGGCACGCACGTCGCCTGGATCGGCTGGGACCACCCGAACATGCCGTGGGACGGCACCGAGCTGTGCGTGGCCCCGCTGGGCGCCGCCGGTACGGCCGGGCCGTACCGGGTCGTGACGGGCGGGCCCGAGGAGTCGGTGGTCCAGGCCGAGTGGCGCGACGACGGCGCCCTGTACGCGCTGACCGACCGCGACGGCTGGTGGAACCTGCACCTGGTGCCGCTGGACGGCAGAGAGCCGCGCAACCTCGCCCCGCTCGAAGAGGAGTGCGGCGACGCGCCGTGGCGGCTGGGCAACACCTGCTTCGCGCTCGCGGGCGACCGGATCGTCCTGCTGCACGGCACCCCGGCCCGCCGCCGCCTCGGCGTGCTGGACCCGGAGACGGGGCGGATCGAGGACGTCGAGGCGCCGCCGACCTACTGGAACCCCACCGTCTCGGCCTCGGGCGACGTGGTGGCGGGCGTGGCGGCCTCGCCGTACACGCCGTTCGAGATCTTCCGGGTGGACCTGCGGACCGGCGGGCACGAGGTGCTGTCGGCGCGCAAGGAGCTGCCGCCGCGCGAGGTGCTGCCGGAGCCGGAGGCGGTGACGTTCGACGGCGTGCACGCGCACGTGTACCCGCCGCGCGGCGTCACCGGGCCCGCCCCCTACGTGGTCTTCGTGCACGGCGGCCCGACCAGCGCGAGCACCATGGTCCTGGACCTGGAGATCGCCTACTTCACCAGCCGGGGCATCGGCGTGGCCGACGTGAACTACGGCGGCTCCACCGGGTACGGCCGCGCCTACCGCGAGCGGCTGCGCGGCGGGTGGGGCGTGGTGGACGTGCGCGACTGCGAGACCGTGGCGCGCGGCCTGGTCGCCGCGGGGAAGGCCGACCCGGACAGGGTCGCGATCCGGGGCGGCAGCGCGGGCGGCTGGACGTCGACGGCCGCGCTGGTGCACAGCACGGTGTTCCGGGGCGCGGTGGCCCACTACGCGATCACCGACCCGGAGGGCTGGGCGGCCGAGACCCACGACTTCGAGTCGCGCTACCTGGACGGGCTGATCGGCCCGCTGCCCGAGACCCGGCAGCGCTACCTGGACCGCTCCCCCACGCTGCACGCGGACCGCGCCTCCGGCCCGGCGCTGCTCATGCACGGCCTGGAGGACGCGATCGTCGACCCGGTCCAGGCCGAGCGGTTCGTCGCGGCGCTGGACCGCGCGGGCACGCCGTGGGCGTACATCACCTTCCCCGGCGAGCAGCACGGCTGGCGCCGCGAGGAGACGATCGTCGCCGCCCTGGAGGCGGAGCTGGCCTTCTACGGCCTGATCTTCGGCTTCCCGACACCCGAGGTGCCGCCCCTGGCACTTAAGGGTATGCACCAATAATCCACTTTCGGGGGAGTTTTTTCGATGAACGAGGTCGCCCAGATCTGCTCGGACCTGATCAGGTTCGACACCACCAACCCCGGCTCGGGCGAGCGCCCGGCGGCCGAGCACGTCGCCGAGCTGCTGACCGACGCCGGCGTCGAGCCGGTGGTGTTCGAGTCGGCCGAGCGCCGTACCAGCGTGGTCGCCCGCATCCCGGGCGACTCGCCCGAGGCCCTGCTGATCCACGGCCACCTGGACGTGGTCCCGGCCGAACCGGCCGACTGGCGGGTCCACCCCTTCTCCGGAGAGGTCGCCGACGGCTGCGTCTGGGGGCGGGGCGCGGTGGACATGAAGGGCACGGTCTCCATGACGCTCGCCCTGGTCCGCGACTGGGCCCGGCGCGGCGTGCGGCCGAAGCGGGACCTCGTGCTCGCCTTCCTGGCCGACGAGGAGGCCACCGGCGAGTACGGCGCGCGCTACGCGGCCACCCGGCACCGGGAGCTGTTCGAGGGCTGCACCGAGGCGATCAGCGAGTCCGGCGGCTACAGCGTCCAGGCCCCCTCCGGGGCGCGGATCTACCCGGTCGCGGTGGGCGAGCGCGGCACCGCGTGGATGAGGCTCACCGCGACCGGCGTCGCCGGCCACGGTTCCAAGCCGCCCAAGGACAACGCCGTGGCCGAGTTGTGCCACGCGCTGTCCAGGATCGCCGCCCACCGCTGGCCGGTGCGGCTCACCCCGGGGGTGGCGGCGCTGCTCACCGAGCTGGGCGACATCCTGGGCGAGCCGATCGACCTCGACCGGCTGGAGGAGGAGGCCGACCGGCTGGGCTCGGTCGGCGCGCTGTTCGCGGCGCAGATCCGCAACTCGGCGAACCCGACCATGCTGGAGGCCGGTTACAAGGTCAACGTGATCCCCGGCACCGCGAGCGCGCACGTGGACGGCCGCTTCCTGCCCGGATACCGGGAGGAGTTCCTGGAGACGATCGACCGGCTGCTCGGCCCGAAGGTCACCCGCGAGTTCGTCAGCTTCGAGGACGCCCCCTCCGCGCCGGTGGACTCGCCGTTCTTCGACCGGCTCTGCGAGGCGCTCGTCGCCGAGGACCCGGCGGCGCGGCCGGTGCCGTACGTGATGTCGGGCGGCACGGACGCCAAGTCCTTCGCCGACATCGGCATCAGGGGGTACGGCTTCGCGCCCCTGATGCTCTCCCCCGACCTCGACTACTACGGCATGTTCCACGGCGTGGACGAGCGCGTCCCCGTCGAGGGCCTGGAGTTCGGCGTCCGCGTCCTGGACCGCCTGCTGGCCGCCTGACCGTCCGGCCGCGCACCGGGAGCGCCTCCGGGGCCCGGTGCGCGGCCGGAACAGCTCAGAAGGGCGCAGAAGACGCATCAGATAACTTACGTACTTCCTATTTAGGTTGGTTTGCGGCAGTCTGTGCGTGGAGGAGACATGGATCAGATCACCCTGAGCCCGCGCCACCTCCACGCGTTCACCGAAGTGGGCTTCCAGATCGCCGGGCGCGGTGGCGCGGCCGGCGCGATGCGCGCCCTGCGCGAGGTCGTCCCCCTGGACGCCTACGAGTTCGTCGCCTACGACCCCGTGACCGGCCGGCACCGCAGCCTGGTCGCAGGCGGCCACCCCCGGACGGACGACGACGCCGCGGAGGAGTACGCCCGTCTCGCCCCCTACCGCCGGGCCATGGACCTGCGGACGCCGCTGCCGATGGGCGCCCCCGGCACCGAGCGCTACTTCCGCCGCCACCTGGAACCGTACGGCTGGCGCTCCGGGCTGACCGCGCCCCTGTTCCTGGCGGAGGGCGGCGGAGACGGCCGGTACACCGGCCTGCTCCACCTGAACGCCCGCGACCCCGCCGCCTTCCCCTCCGGGACCGGCACGCTGATCGGCGCCGTCTCCCCCGTCCTGGCCCACGTCACCGACCTGAGCCGCTGCGTGGTCAACCCGGTCGGCGTGCCGCCGGGCTTCCGCGCGGCGGCGTTCGACCGCAACGGCGACCGCCGGGACGTCGCCGGCGCCCCGCACTCGGCGGCCGTCGCCGCCGAGCCCGCCATGGCCGGGCTCGCCCGGGAGTTCATCGACTCGCGTGAGCTCAACCGGCGGGGCCTCTGGCTCGACGCCACCGGATGCTGGCACGAGGTACGGCTGATGCGCGCCGGGGTCGGGCCGCACGGCGCCCTCCAGGGGGCGGTGATCGCCGAGCGGCCGTGCGCGCCGCCATACGAGCTGACCGCGCGGGAGGTCGAGGTGATCACCCGGGTCGCCCTCGGCGACTCCAACCCGCAGATCGCGGCGGCGCTGGTGCTGAGCGTCCGCACCGTCACCACCCACCTGGAGCACATCTTCGCCAAGCTGGGCTGCGAGAGCCGGACCCGGCTGACCACCAGGGCCCTGGCCGAGGGGCTGTGCCGGCTGTCCGTGTGACGGCCGGGGTGGCCGCGCGGGGTGCGGAACGGCCGTCCGCGTGAGGGCCGGGGGCGGGGCGCCCGTGTGAGATCCGGGCCGCCGGCCGCGCCTTCGCCGGGCGGCCGTCGAGGTCAGCGGACGCCGGCCAGCCGGGGCTCGGGCACCGCGGCCGGCTCCAGCACGAGCTCGAACCAGACCCGGTTGGACCCGGCCTCCCTGACCAGGCCCCAGCGGTGCGCCAGCGCCTCCACCAGCGGCAGGCCGCGGCCGCCGGTGGCGTCGGCCGGGGCGCGGCACACGCACGGCGCCGCCGCCGACCCCTCGTCCTGGACGCAGACCCGCACTCCCGAGGCGGAGCAGACGACGGTGACGGTGAACGCCCCGCCGCTCCCCGACCGGGAGTGGACGATCGCGTTGGTGGCGAGCTCGCTGGTCAGCAGCACGCAGTCGTCGTGGAGCGGGTGGTCGCGCCCGAGCGTGACCGACACCAGGCGGCGTGCCCGCACCACCTGGTCGGGAGAACCCGCCAGGCGGAGAACCCATTCGCCGCCGTCGTACTCCGATGAGACGTCCATCTGGCCCCCTCCGAGGTGGTCCGCGCACTGAGAGGACGCGACGCTCCAAGAGGGAGATGTCTCACAAAAGTAGGAATCCGATGGCCCACCGGACAGTCAGGTCGGGCTTGCCAGGAGGGCCGCCGCCTGCATGGCCGCCTCCCGGACACCAGAAGGCCGCATCCGTCCCAGACGGATGCGGCCTTCCGGGGAAAACGCCGGTGGCGCGCTCCCCGCCCGGCGTCCGCCGCGCTACACCCGGTGCCAGCGCGCCTCGAAGAAGCAGTAGACCGCGAAGAGGAGCAGGCCGATCGCGATGAGGGCGAGCAGCCACGGGCCCGCGGGGGCGTCGGCCAGGGCGCGCAGCGTCGAGTCCATCCCCTTGGCCTTGTCCGGGTCGTAGGTGACCGCGGCCTGGATGACGAAGACGCCGGCGACCGCGGCGATCACACCCCGGGCGATGTAGCCGGCCATGCCGAGCTTCTCGGCCAGGTTCCGCACCTTCGGCGGCATCTCACCGGTGCGCATGTTCTTGAGGAACTTCTTCTTCCATCCCCGGTACGCCCAGTACGCGCCGAGGGCGATCAGCCCGAGCCCCGCCAGGCCGACCAGGAACTGCCCGCCGGGCAGGTCCATCGCCTTGGCGGTCAGGTCGTGGGAGCTCTTGTCGGTCGAGCTTCCCGGGTCTCCCTTCAGCAGCGTGCTGACCAGTGCCGCCACGATGAGCCCGTAGACCACCGTGCGCGCGACCGACTCGACGCGGTCCTTGGTCTCGCCGCGGCCGATGACGGCCTCCGACAGCTGCCAGAGGGTCAGCGCGACGAAGCCGGCGACCATCAGCCAGAGCAGCACCGTGCCGAAGGGCTGCTCGGCCACCGTCTCGATCGCGCCGGTCTTGTCGGCCTCCTTGCCCCCGCTGCCGCCCTCGAAGGCGATCTGCAGGGCCAGGAAACCGATCAGTCCGTAGAGGACGCCACGACAGGCCAGTCCGAGCCGGGTCAGCCTCTCCAACGTCCGACTGTTCGCCGCCCTGTGCGCGGCGCCTTCCACCTCTGCCTGAGCGCTGTTCATACTCATTCGCTCTTACCGGTCAAAGGGAGAGTAAACTCCACCCTCAGCTTTCCGGCATCGCGTCCAGCCGCCGGAGGATGACGCCCTCGCGCAGCGCCCACGGGCATACCTCAAGTTCGCCGACGCCCAGGAGGTCCATCGCCGCGTCGGCGACGATCGCCCCGGCCGGGAGCTGGGGCGCCCGCCCCTCGGACACCCCGGGCAGCGCCGCCCGCTCGCGCGCGCTCATCGCGACCAGCCGTCCCACCCATTCCACCAGGTCGGCGTGCCTGAGCACCCGGCGGACGCCGAGCCCCTCGGTGGAGGGCGCGGCCCCGGCGATCCTCGCGAGCTGGCGGAAGGTCTTGGAGGTGGCCACCGCGTGGTCGGGCCGGCCGTACCGGGTGGCAGCGGCCACGACCCGGGCGATCTCCGCCCGCACGTGCCGGCGCAGCTCCCGCGCCTCGGCGGGCGGGGGCGGGTCGGCGGTGAACCGGCCGCGGGTGAGCCGCCCGGCGCCCAGCGGCAGCGAGACCGCGACGTCCGGCTGCTCGTCGATCCCCGAGGCGATCTCCAGCGACCCGCCGCCGATGTCCAGCACCAGCAGCCGGCCGGAGGACCAGCCGAACCAGCGCCGCACCGCGAGGAACGTCAGCCTCGCCTCGTCCTGGCCGGACAGCACCTCGAGACCCACCCCGGTGGCGGCCCTGACCCGCCCGAGGACCTCCTCGCCGTTGGCGGCCTCCCGGACGGCGGAGGTCGCGAAGGCCATGAGGTCCTCGACGCCCTTGTCCTCGGCGATCCGCACGGCGTGCTCGACGCACTTGAGCAGCCGCTCGGCCCCGGCCTCCGACAGCCGCTCGCCGTCCTCCATGTGCTCGGCGAGCCGCAGCTCCTCCTTGTGGGAGTAGGCGGGCAGCGGCCTGGCGCCCCGATGGGCGTCCATCACCAGCAGGTGCACCGTGTTGGAACCGATGTCGAGAACGCCCAGTCGCATGGGATGAAATTACTACTGTTCGTCCCCTCGCCGGGCCGTACGGAGTCTCCCCCGGCAGGGCGTAACGGTCCTCCGCACGGGGTACTCACGTTGAAAAAGGACATAAATCCCTAAATGATGAAAGAAGGGATAAATATGAACGATGCTCGGGGGCCGACCGTGGGCATCCTCGGCTCGTACGGCGGCCGCAACCTCGGGGACGAGGCCATCCTGACCAGCATCCTCGACGGCATCCGCCGGGAACGTCCCGACGTGACCCCCCTGGTCTTCTCCCGCTGCCCCGGCTACACGCACGCCCACTACCCCGGCGTCGAGGTGACCGGATGGGAGGGGATGAGCCGCGAACCCGTCTCCCAGGTCATCGCCCGCCTGGACATGCTGGTCCTCGGCGGCGGCGGCATCCTCTACGACACCGAGGCCCGCCGCTACCTGCGGGTGGCCCAGCTAGCCCTGGAACGGGACGTCCCCGTCTTCACCTACGCCCTGGGAGCCGGACCGCTCACCACCCGCACCGACTGCACGATGACGCGGGAGACCCTGACCTCCGCCGTCGCCGTCACCGTCCGCGACGAGGAGTCCCGGCTGGCACTGGAGGAGGCCGGTGTGATGTCCCCGATCATCGTCACCGCCGACCCCGCCCTGCTGCTCGAACCCGAGCCGTTCGGCCGGGACATGCTGCGCTCCGAGGGCATCAGGGAGGGCACGCGGCTCGTCGGCATGAACGTGCGCGAACCCGGCTGCGCCGCCGAGCACCTCGACGTGCAGGGATACCACGAACTGCTCGCGCACCTCGGGGACTTCCTGGTCAACCGGCTCGACGCCGACGTCGTCTTCGTGCCGATGGAACGCGACGACATCCGGCACTCCCACGCCGTGGTGTCCCACATGAACGCCGCCGGCCGCTGCCGGGTGCTGCACGGCGACTACCGACCCCGGCAGATCCTCGGCCTGACCCGGCACCTGGACCTCGCCGTCGGCATGCGGCTGCACTTCCTGATCTTCGCCGCGATGCGCGGCGTCCCGCTGCTGCCACTGCCGTACGCGGGGAAGGTCTTCGACTTCGCCCAGCGGATCGGCGCGCCGGCCCTGCGGGGCGTGGTCAGGGAGGCCGCCGGCCCGCTGCTGGCAGAGGTCGACCGGGTGTGGGACGAGCGGCCCGCGCACACCGAGCGGATCAAGGCCCGCATCCCGGCCCTGCGCGCCATGGCCGCCACGACGGCCGAGTACTTCCTGGAACAGCTCGACCGCCTCACCCCGCACGCCGCCGTCTGGAGCCGGACGGCCTAAGGCGTGTCTGATAATTCGGCGTGGCGGAGCCAGAGCAGCAGGGAAGCGATGGTGACGCCCGCGAGGTAGCGGCCGGCGAGCTTGTCGTAGC